>JBGTBW010000164.1:0-27736 GCA_041749135.1 Verrucomicrobiales bacterium | reverse complement strand
GCGCGATGGGTCTCCATCCCAGGACCAGGCCGTCACGGAGGCCGGCCCTCCAGGTTACGCCCATTGGATTTCCCCTTCTTATCCGTGTCCATCGGTGTCTATCCGTGGTTAGCGAAGCTGGCTTAACGAGCCTCTTCGGCCGGGCTACGGCCTGATTTCTGACCCACGAATTGCGCGGATTAGGCGGCTGCGCCGCCGATGCAGTCCCGCATCCTGCATCCCGTATCCTGCATCCCGCATCCCGTATCCTGGAGGGGCGGGCTCCCGCACGCCCTGTCATGCCATGGATCTCCATCCCAGGACCAGGCCGTCACGGGGGTCCCGGAGAAGAACTTTCTCCAGCTCAAGAACCGCGTAAACGCGCAACCCCAAAGCGTAACCCCAAACTCCTCCGGCTCCGCCCCCAACCCATCATTCCATCCGAGTTCCCGCCTCGACCTCCCGCCAGTCCCCTCGCAACACATAAACCTCGGGAATCCCGATGCGACGCAGACGCTCCGCGACTTCACGGCCGCTATTTCCTGCCGGTCCGTCCTCGTAGATCACGACCCGGCCCACCTGCTGCAAGCGATCAAACACGTCCAGCAAATCCGCGTCCCAATTGTCCGGTCCTAACCGAATCGCTCCGGACACGTGATCCGCCCCATAGTCCGCCTCGGCCCTGGCATCGACCCAGAGAAACTCCCGTTCCTCCCACCCCCGCACCTCTTGCAGCGAGACCTCCGCCGGACCCGGCTCTGCGCCCGCCAAAAACAAGGCCGGAGATCGCGGATGCCAGCGATAAGTCACCAGGCCCGCCAAACCCGCAGCCACCATGATCGCCAAAGCCTGACCGAAAGCCAGCGCTACCCTCCGGGACCAGCCCGATGAGCCTGCCCCAGCCTCACTCCGCATCCGCCGAGTGCTTCTGCACACTAAAGAACGCCATCTTCCGCTGATGCTTGGCTACCGGACAATCCGTGAAGATGGTCAGCATCCCCAGCAAGGCCTTGTCCACACTGTCGGGCGTCACCGTGATCTCGTACTCGCGGCCCTCTCGCACGGCTTTCCATTCGGTTTTGAAGTTCGGCCGGGTGGATTTCACCTCGGTGATGTGCACCGGGTCCTCGTGGAGCATGCGCACCTTCAATACCCGCGGCTCCGCTTCCCCGCCCAGCTCCCACACCGCGAGCTTCGGCTCGATCTCCACCAGCGCCGGAACCGTCAATTTCACATTCAAACTGTATTCACGCGTGCCTTCGGGCTTCTGCGCTGTGCCCCCCACTTCATCGGTCGAGACCTGCACCGACTTGGTTTGAACCCCCTCAAAGCTCCCGATGGCGAAAACGGCCGTGATTTTCCCTTCCTCCCCAGGCTCGTAGACCTCCCGGTCTGCATCGGCCCGCAGACATCCGCAATTGCTGTCCACTTGCCGGATCCGCACCGGCTTCGACGTATCGTTCCGAAAAAGGAACTCCACCGTGAATTCGTCGTCCTCCGGCTTGGCGGTGTAGGCAATGTCCGTCTCTTCGAACACCAGCGCCAGCGAGGGCGCTGCGCCTGCCAGCGCGAGAAAAATCACCGCCCAAATGGGCCTCAATCCAATCATGGCCGGAGGATAATCGCGGACCGCTTTTCAGCAAGAACGCGATGGGGGGTTTCTGTCCGCAACTTGGACGATGCCAAGGAGCCCTCCGGCGCCCCTCATCCATCACCGCATCCGCGACCCGGCTAGCGGCCGCCCCCTCCCCCCGGACCGCGATCCATTTCCAGTTGAGAGACCCTCCTTTCCCTCTACATTATTCCACTGTCGGCAATCCCGGGACGAGACGATTGCCTTCGGTATCAACTGCATTCTCCCTTCCGCCCATGCCCCGCCGCGCCCGCTCCGCTCTCTCCGCTGGCCTGCTCTTGCCCGTGGCCGCCGTTTTGCTTCTCCTTTTGGGAGGCGGCTACTTCGGAATGCGGATCCTCACCAAGGACCGTCGCGACCCCGCCAGTTTCCACGGCGTGACTCAGCTCGACGTGAATCAGTATCTCGAAAATGGAAACAGCTTGCGCGGCAACACCTACCAGATCACCGGCGTCGTCGAAAACCAGCTCAAATGGACCGCCACAGGCGGCCGCATCCTCAGTGTGCAGATCCAAGGAAACCCCCTGCCGGTGAGAATCCCGGCGGACATTGCCAACGAGTCCATCCAGAAGGGCGAGGAATACCGTTTCAAAGTCCAAGTGGAGCAGGACGGCCTGCTGGTGGCCAAGACGCTCGAGAAAATCTAACTTCCACGCCCATGCCGAGGATGACCCCTGCCGCCTACGCCTTTCGCTCACCTCTGAGGACCCTCGCCCTCCCGGCCTTGTTGGCCGCCGCGTCCTCCGCCGCCGCCCAGGTCTACACCGGCGAAGACTCCGCTCCTCCCGCGGCGACGCCCATTCCGCCCATCTCACAACCTTCCCTGCCCTCCGCCACAGGCAATCGCGGCCCCCTCGGATTCGATCTCCCTTTTGTCGATCCCGGATCCGAAGTCGCCAATTGGGACGGCAAAGCTTGGAACGTGGCCAACAATAGGGTTCTCCAAGCCCGCTTCGAAAAATACCTCAATGCCCCGGAGGACGACTCCGAAGTCGATCGCGCCTACCGTGAAGCCCTCGACGCCATCCTCGCAGCCCTTTCGCCTCGCCGCGAGGGCGGGCCCTCCCTCAGCCGGGCCACCGCTCTGATGGAACGTGCCGCCACTTTCGAGATCGACGCTCGCCTCTGCGATTCCCTCCTCAACGCCGTCTACGGCGTCTGGCTCAGCGAACGCAACGCCTTCAGTCTTCAGGAAGCCAACCGCGAATTGACCAAGGAACTCCGCCAAGCCAACTGGAATGTGGAGGTCGCCTCCGAAAGATCAAAGCTCAGTCCGCCGCCGCGAAACAGCGGGGGAGGAAGACGAGGTGAAGGAAATGAGCAGGAGGGCGGACGCAGGGGACGTCAGACCGAGGGAGGAGATGCCTCGACAGAATCGGACGAGTCCCAATCCATCCGGGAAGCCACCCGGCTCGGAACTTACCTCTCTCAAGTCGCCGAGATCCATGCTCTGCGCACCAAGAACAAGGCCGAAATGGCCGTCGCCGTCTTCCAGCAGAAGGTAGAGTTTCAATCCCTTATCGCTCAGTTCTTCCTCCAGCGCCGCTTCGAACACGTCGTCATCGCCTGTCGCCTCTATCGCAAGCTCTTTGACGACGGAGAGGGCCAGCTCCAGTTGGAAAAAGGTTCCGACGCCGCGAAGATGTTTCGAACCAGTCTCGGCGTGAACCCCACTATCAACACTCTCGACAGCTTCGCCAACGAAGCCATCCGCGATGTCGATGAGGGCGTCCAGAGTTTCCTCTACCTGGTCGAACGCGATGAACTCGACAGCGCCTCCAAGCGCCTGGCGGAAGCCTTCGCTGTCGGAGAATATCTCCCCCGCGTCCGCACCCTTCCCCGTGAGCAAAAACGCCGCGTCCTGGGTTTTGTGCGCAACGCCAACCAACTCCTTTCCGCTCTCGAAGTCAAAGACTACGGGCTCGCCGGTGAACTCGTGGAACGTCTGCGGCGGGAGGCCGTCGATTTCGATTACTCCAAGGCCAACGCCGCCGTCCAGGCCGCCACAACGGTTTCCGACATGCACATCCAGCAAGCCCTCCTCGCAGCGCGGAAAAGCGACGACGCCTCCGTCCAGGAGAACCTCCGCAAGGCCATGGAAGTCTATCCCACCAATCCCAAGCTCCAGGAAATCTCTTCGCTCATCGTCGGAGCCAACGATATCCAAGGTCAGGCCCTCAGCGATCTCGACCGGCTCATCTCCGAAGGCAATTACCGCACCATTTACAAGGACCAAGCCCGCTTCATCGCCGCGTCCGTCTCCGATCCCCGCCGCCAAGAACAATTGCGGGAAATCCTGGGCAATCTCCAGAAGATCGACGTGGGCATCCAACAAGCCAATCGTCTCGCCGAAACCGGGAACCGGGAAGCCGCCTGGGAAATCCTCGAACGTCTCTTCGACGAATTCCCCGACGACAAAGAACTCAGCGCCCGCCGCTCCGATCTCACCACCGAAGTGGCCGATTTCGTCCGCACCCTCCGCACCGCCAAATCGCTCGAAGAACGCCGTCAAACCGGATCGAGCCTGGCTTGGTATCTGAGAGCGCGACAGCTCTTCCCAGGAAGCCAATACGCCAGCGACGGCATCCATCGCCTCGTGGACGCCATTTTGCCCGACGACCCGCCCCTCATCGGAGCGGGAGCCGCCGGAGAATCCTCTCCGCTTGACTGACCGCCCCTTTCTTCTGCAGCTTTGCAATCCATGTCCGCACTCGCCCGTTCCTCCATCACCCTTCGCCGCCTCGCCGCTTCCGCGGTCCTGCCTGCCGCCGCCTTCATCCTGCTTGGAAGCGGTTGTGAAAATACCTCAGATCCCTACATCGACCCCGTAGAAGGTGCGGGCGGCGGAGCTGCCTCCTCCTTTGGCGACCGGTTGACCGACCCGGACCGCGAACGGCAGCGTGAGGAAACTTACCTCCGCATGAATGACGAGCGCGGCTATCCGCGCGATGAGTATTGAGAGTTGTTGAGGGCGGCGGAAGCCACCGGAGGGCGGGTTTTCCAACCCGCCTCCCTTGCAAATGTAAAAACTCCAGGGGCGGGTTTTCCAACCCGCCTTCGCAAAAGAATTGTGGCAGGTTGGAAAACCCGCCCTCCGTTGACGCCCTGGCTGCAATTGAGTGCTGGTGGGAGAGGGACACTCCGTCCGCCCTCGCTCCGGGCTAACCCGCGCTGGACGCCTCTCCCGATCCCGCCTCTGGCAGGCTCAATTGCGCGTCCATGGCCATCGCCGTCTTCGGGCTCTCTAACTCCAAAAGCTTCTGTCCGGAGTGAAACATGGTCACCGTCCCGGAGGATTCCGAAATCACCACCGTCACGCACTCCACGGCTTTGCTCATGGCCAAGGCGGCCGCGTGTCGTGCCCCCAATCCCGACGTCAACCGGCTCCGCTTGACCTGCGCATCGAGATAAACGCCCGCCGATTCCACCACCCCGCGCCGGCTCACCACAAAGGCCCCGTCGATCGCCGCCAACTCCCGCAGCGTTTCGAAGTAATCCGGATTGTGGATCGACCGGATCCGCTTGGCGTGACCGCGGCAGGGATTGTGAATCAACTGACGAACGTGGGGCTTGATCTTGTCGGGCTCTCCAATGACGAAGATCGTCCCGATGGGACGTCCTTCCCGCCCCTCCGTGGCGAAACGCAGGGCGATCTCAAGAATCCGGGCAAAGGTCTCGGCGGGAATGAATTGCAGCGCATTCTCCGAGGCCTCCATCAGCCGCCTGCGGAACCAAGGGAAATCGCGTTGGGGATTGGCCAAAAGCAACATGTCCAGCCGTGAAGACCCCGCCACCCCGGTCAAACACACAACCGTCTGGTTGAGTTCGACGTATCCCTTCAGCACACTCAAAAACAAACCGATGTGCACCTGTCCCAAGGGCGTCATCTTGCTGTGCGGCAACTCCAAGAAATAATTCCCGCCCTTGCTCCCGGAACCCAACGACCCCTTCAAGTCATCCAGATTTCGCGTGAGCCAAATGATGTCCTCCGCTTCCTGTCTCTCGTCGATCACCCGGATATCGGCCACCGCGTCCGCCAGCACCAAAAGCGTTTTGATGCTCAACGAGCGCGCAAGATAGAAGCAGGACTCGACCAATACGAGGGATTCCTTGGTCTCGGTCGCCTTCTTCATATCTTGCTTCTTCGCCCCGGGCCGCACAAGGCGCACAGAAGCGCTCAATTGACGTTCTATCAACTCCATTTCCGCTCCCCTCTCGCTGTGACTGCTTCACTATGAGGCTTATCCGCCCTCCTGCCGCCCTCCTGCCGCCCCATTCTCGCCGCAAACATGAACTATCGCCGCAGCATTCACTGGTTTCGCCGAGACCTCCGCGTAAGCGACAATACCGCCCTCTTGGCTGCCGCCGCGGCCAGCGTCGAAGTCACGCCAGTTTACATCTTGAGCGAATGGTCAGGGACTCATTCCTGGACTGGCGCCGGACGCCAGGCATACCTCTGCGGCTGTCTGGCTTCTCTTGCCTCTAATCTCAGCCAACTCGGAGCCCGTCTCATCGTTCGCCAGGGCGACGCCCTCTCTGTCCTGGCGCAGCTCATCGAGGAAACCCGGACCGAAGCCCTCTTCTTCAATCGCGACCCCGACCCCTTCGGCGCCAGTGTCGAGAAGCGCCTTCAAGCTTGGTGCAAAGAACGCGGACTCGGATTTCACCCCTTCAAAGACATCGCCCTGCACGAACGCGACGAAGTCCTCACCGCCAGCGGTTCGCCCTATCGCGTCTACACACCCTTCAGCAAAGCCTGGTTCGCCCTGCCCAAACCCAAGCCCCGCCGCCGTCCATCCCGGCTCTCCACTCCCCAAGACATCGCCAGTCTGCCGCTGCCCACCCTGGCGCACTGGAAACTTCCGGCCTCCGAGGGGCCCTCGTCTCTCCCCGAATCCGGAGAACGCGCCGCCCGGGCACGGCTCCGGCGCGTCCTCCGCGACGTCATCCCTTTCTACGCGGAACGTCGCGACCAGCCCGCCGGCCACACCACTTCCCGGCTTGGTCCCGATCTGCGTTGGGGCGTCCTTTCCGTCCGCGAAGTCTTCCACCGCGTGGAAGAACTCGCCCGCGAATGCGGCTCCGCCGCCATCCGGCGCGGCTGTCGCGTCTTTCAACAGGAGCTAGCCTGGCGCGAGTTTTACCTGCAAATCCTCTGGCATCACCCCGAGGTGCTCCGCTCTGAGTTCAATCCCGAGTATCGCGGACTCCCTTGGGAAGTCCGTCCCCGCCACTTCCGACGCTGGACCGAAGGAACCACCGGTTTTCCCATCGTCGATGCCGGCATGCGCCAACTCCGGGAAACCGGTTTCCTTCCCAATCGCGTCCGGATGATCGTGGCGATGTTTCTCACCAAAGACCTCCGCGCCAATTGGCGGCTTGGAGAACGCTGGTTTATTCGCCATCTTCTCGATGGCGAAATAGCCAGCAACAACGGCGGCTGGCAGTGGAGCGCAGGCGTTGGAGCCGACGCCGCCCCCTACTTCCGCATCCAGAACCCTTGGACACAAACCAAACGCCATGATCCCGAAGGCCTCTACATCCGGCAATGGATTCCGGAACTGAAAAATGTCCCCTCCCACGACCTCTGGACCCCGCCCGCTCCTGGTCAATCCGCTGGACCCGCTTACCCAAAGCCCATCGTCGATCACGCCGTGGAACGTGAAAACACTCTGGAGTGGTTCAAAAACTTTCGCGCCCGCCGGAACGCAGGTTGAAACACCCATCTCCAGCCCGCAACTCGTCAGCTCTTCACAATCGGAATCTCCACGAAAAAACCCGATCCCCCGCCCCAGCGTCCTCTTCCCGCAGCTCTTCGCCCTTTCCCTCCTCGCGCCCAGTCTCTCCGCCGAGGAAGATCCCCCTGATCTGCTCCCGGCTTCCATCATCCAAGCCGCCCCCGGTCCCGACGGCTTCTTGCCCCTCACCTTTTTCGACGCGGAGGATCTGCAAGCCCCCGGCCAGCCCCTCGATGCCGTGCTCGGACGCGATCCCGCGTTCCGCCTCTTCCGCGCCACCGGAAGCGTCGCCGGACATCCTACCACTCAAGGCTTCAGCCTGCGCAACGCCGGACCCAGCGGAGCCAGCCGCGGGCTCATGCTGCTCGATGGAATCCCCCAAAACGATCCCTTCGGCGGGTGGATTCCTTGGAGCCTTCTCACCGCCCGCCAGCCGGACCGCGCCCTCACCCGCAGCGCAGGCGGCGTCGATCCCTCAGGATTCTCGACCCTCGGCGGGATTGTGGTCCTCGAGCGCTTCCCCCGGCAGCCGGGTTCCGGTCAGGCTTCCATCGCCTCCGGCAGCTCCCTCCAACACGATCTCTCCTTCCGCACCGCCCTCCCCGCTGACGACGTCCCGCTCCGCCTCCACGCCGCCTTCCGATCGACCGAAGACCGGGGATTCCATCAACTCGCCCCGGAGGATCGCGGACCCGTCGACCGGCGCGCCGGCTTCGGTCTGCTCTGGGGAGGCGCCGGCTTCGACGTGGAGACTTCCAACGGTTGGCGCCTAAACGCTGACCTCGACGTTTTTGATGAGGAACGGGACAACGGCACGCGGCTCACCAAGAACCGCACCCGGGGCTTCGACTGGTCTGCCCGGTTGCGCAGTCCCCGGTCCGGACCCGCCATCGAGAGCGAATGGCTCGCCTATCAACAACACCGGGACTTCTCGAGCCTCTTCTCCGCGGTTTCCCCCGAGCGCGACACCGAAACCCCTGTTCTCGACCAGTACTCCGTGCCCGCCCAAGCCACCGGATTCATCGGACGGTTTCGCAGCGAGCTGGGAACCGGGCACGTCCTGCGCTTCGGAGGCGATCTCCGCTTTACCGAGGGAGAAACCCGCGAGCTTTTCCGAAACCTAGGCGACGGTTTTACCCGGCGTCGCGTCGCCGGAGGAAGTTCTGCGGAATCCGGCCTTTTCCTCCACGACACCTGGACTCCGGCTTCCCTTTGGCAAATCGAATGCGGAGTTCGCCTGGAGCACGTCCGTCACTGGGATGGCCGTCAACGCGAACGAGACCTGGAAACGGGTCAGTCCGTCCTCGATGCGGATTTTGCCAGCCGGAAAGACTGGTTGGGCAGCGGGCGGCTCGCTGTCGCCCGCACTGTTCCCGCCTGGGATATCCGCTGGCATGGAGCCATTTTCACCGGCAACCGGCAGCCGACCCTCAACGAGCTTTACCGGCCATTCCGCGTCGGCGACGACATCACTCTGGCCAATCCGAACCTCGATTCCGAGCGCCTGGACGGAGCTGAGCTAGGTCTCCACTGGTTCCCCAGCGAAAGTTGGAGCTTGTCCGCGGTGGGTTTCGGAAATCTCCTGCACGACGCCGTCGCCAATGTGACCCTGGTCGAGGGGCCGGGTGTGTTCCCTCCTTGGGGGTTCATCCCCGCGGGCGGCAGCGGCCGCCAACGCCTCAACCTCGATCGCATCGACTCCGCGGGACTGGAATTGCGCTCCCGCTGGTCGCCTCATCCCCACTTCGAATGGGAAGCCGCCTGGGTCTGGACCCGCGCGCGCGTCCATTCCAGCAACGCTCAACCCGCCCTGGAAGGCAACCAACCGCCCCAAGTCCCCGATCACGCTGCCTCCTTGGCGCTGCACTACAACCCTTCTCCCCACTGGCGCGCCGCGCTCTACGCCAATTGGTTAGGACATCGCTACGAAGACGACCTCGAGGAACGCCGCCTGGCCGCTTCACTCACTTTCGACCTCGAAGCCCAATGGAATTTCCGGCCCGGAGCCGCACTTCGCCTGAGCCTCCTCAATGTCCTCGACAGCGAGACGGAATCACGCAAGGATGGAGACGGACTGGTCTACCTCGCGGCGCCCCGCAGCGCCGCCGTAGAATTGAGTTGGAGCTTCTAGCCCGCGTTCTATGGATTCTCGTCCCACCTGGGACGAGAATTCAGGCCTGACGGGCCGTGGGGGAGCCTTTCCGCGATGGCCGGTCCTTCACAACCCGCAGTTGCGCCATCGCATCTTACGGTGGGACCAGACTCGCGTTGAGGGTCACTGGTGTAGCGGAACTCGTGAGAGTTCCGAAGTCCTAGCGGGCCAGTCTGCATTCTTGCGAATGCAGCTACGGGGACGGCGCTCCGCGCCGAAAGAGAGCGGCGTGGCTCGACGGGGCCTCTTAGCGGCGGCTTGTCCGCCGCCCTTGGACTGCGGCGAGAATCGCCGCTTTCGGGCGCGCACAGAACCCCGCCAGTCCCAACCCCGCCTCGGCCTCCCAGAGACTCCGCGTCCCCATCCAAGAGCCTCCTGCGTGGCTCGACGGGTCCTTTTTAGCGGCGGCTTGTCCGCCGCCCTTGGACTGCGGCGAGAATCGCCGCTTTCGGGCGCGCACAGAACCCCGCCAAACCCAACCCCGCCTCCGCCTCCCAGAGACTCCGCGTCCCCATCCAATGCCTACGGCGTGGCTCGACGTGGCCTCATAGCGGCGGCATGTCCGCCGCCCTTGGACTGCGGAGAGTCGCAACGGAGGGCGGGTTTCAACCCGCCTCCCTGGCTGGGCTGACAGAGTGTTCGCTTCCCGCGCGAACCGCCTTCGCCCACCACGGCGCTCCGCGCCTTAGAGAGAGCGGCGATTCTCGCCGCAGTCCAAGGGCCTCCGGCTTGGCGTGGCGTTTGACCCCAGACGCGGAAACTCTTGATCGCCGATCGAGGGGGGAAGGCGGGTGGGAAAACCCGCCCTCCGTTTTGGCCCTGAAAGCTGTCGATGGCCTACCCCGGCGCTCCGCACCCTGGGAGAGAGCGGCGCTGCTCGCCGCAGTCCAAGGGCCTCCGGCGCAGCTTCATTCCTCCATCTCCTTGTATCCGCTCTCCAGATCAGGAGTTCTGAGGCCTTGCCGGCTCCCCAAGCGACCCTTTGGGCGACAGTGTATGGGGGGCCGCCGCCGGGCGCCCCTTCCCGCCCTGGGATCAGGAAGCGGCTGGCGAGAACAGGTAATCGAGATCGGCCCGTTCGAGGAGGCGGGTGAAACCTTCTTCACCGAGAACACCGCTGGCGAGGGCGCTCTTGTTGCGCTGTAGGACACGGATTCTTTCTTCCACGGAGTTGCGGATGAGGAGGCGGTAGGCCATGACGCGACTGGTTTGTCCGATGCGGTGGGTCCGGTCGATGGCTTGGTTCTCCACGGCGGGATTCCACCAGGGATCGTAAAGGATCACGTAGGAGGCAGCGGTGAGGTTGAGGCCGGTGCCGCCGGCTTTCAGAGAGAGCAGGAAGCAAACGGGATCGGGCCGTTCTTGGAAATCGCGCACGACTTCCTCGCGGTTGACGGTTTTCCCAGTCAGGAGCAGGTAGGGTAGCCGGCGTTCTTCGAGTTGGGCCCGAATCAGGTCGAGCATGGAGGTGAATTGGCTGAAGACGAGGACTTTATGTCCTTCGCTGTGGAGCTGGTCGAGGAGGTAGAAGAGCGCGCTGAATTTGGCGCTGGCGGTTGAGGAATGAGAGGGATCGATGAGGGCGGGATGGCAGCAGATCTGCCGGAGACGGAGCAGCCCTTGGAGAACGACGAAGGGTTCTTTCCGGAACAGGTTCGTGCGGGAGGCGAGGACGAGGGAGCGGATCCGCTCGCGCTCCGCTTCGTAAAGAGCGAGTTGTGCGGGCTCCATGGTGCAGAGGATGTCCTCTTCGGAGCGTGGAGGGAGATCGAGGGCGACTTGTTTTTTGGTGCGGCGAAGAAGGAAAGGCCGGAGGCGGTTGGACAGGCGGCGCTGCGCTTCGGGGTCCCGGCGCCGATCGAAACGGCGCTGGAAATAGGCGCGGTCGCCGAGGACGCCGGGCATGGCGAAGGCCATGAGGCTCCAGACATCGAGAAGCCGGTTCTCAAGGGGCGTGCCGGTGAGCACGAGGCGGTTTTCGGATTGGAGGCGCCGGGCGGCCTGAGCGCTTTGCGAGCTGGGGTTCTTAATTTGCTGTGCTTCGTCGAGGATCACGGCGGTCCAGGGGATGCCGGCCAGGGTTTCCATGCAGGAGCGCAGAACGGCGTAGTTGATGACGAGGAGAGCGGTCTCGTTGCGGACACGCTGAGGATCCAGTTCCTCGCGTGAGCGGAGGATATGGGAGCGGAGGTCCGGAGCACATTTCTGGATTTCGGCGGCCCAGACATCGAGCACGGTTTTGGGGCAGACGACGAGGCTGGGACCCGGGTTATCGGTGCGTCCGCGCAACCAGAGGAGCCAGGCCAGGCTTTGGACGGTCTTGCCGAGGCCCATGTCGTCCGCGAGGATACCGCCGAAACCATTGGTGGTGAGGTAGGCGAGAAACTGGAAACCTTCGACTTGATAGGGGCGCAGGGTGACGCTGAGGCCTGCGGGCAGGCGGGGACGGACTTGGAGCCGCAGTTCGGAGGCGAGCCGGGACAAGTTTTCCCAGACTTTGGGGTCAAAGATTTCGCGGGCGGAACTCCCCGCCAACTGGAGGGTGTGGAGGCGATGCCGTCGGTCGCCGGATTCGAAAGGGTCGAGCCCGAGTTCTTCGATGGTCTGCCGCTCGGCGTCGCTGAGGGTCAGTTGGAGGCGTCGCCAACGCCCGTCTTGCAGGCGGACGAACTCGCCCCGGGCGGCCACGAGCTGGCGGAGTTCGGCTGGGGAGATCCCTGGTTCCTGGGGGTCGATGCCGAGTTCGAGATCAAACCAGTTTGGCTCGGAATCGGCCGTGTTGAGGGAAAAGCGGACCGAGGCCTCGATGGGATCTTCGAGGAGGGAAGAAAGCGAGGAATCGAGCAGCAAACGCACCGTTGGCGGAAGGGACTCGGCCCAGGCGGTGAACCGTTCGGGAAAATTCCGCGTGATTCGGATGCGGAAGCATGAGGAAGCGGGATCCCAGGCAGTGGCGATGGACCGCACCAGGGCGGCGACGGGTTCGAGTTCCGAGCGGTCGAAGCGGAGAATTCGTCCGGTTTCCTCTGGGGGTTCGCGGACCACGATCCAGACGTCGCGTTCGAGGCGTTCGAGACGGAGCCCTTCGGGATCGGACGCTTCGGCGGAAAGGTGGACGATCTCAGTGGACGGGTCGTGTTCGAGGCGTTGGAGCTTCGCGGTGAGCGTCACGCCGAGGTGCAGTTCTTGGAGGCGGCTGCGGAGGGAGCGGGGCAGAGCGGCTCCGAGGTAGTGTAGAAACTCGACACCGGCAGGAGTCGCCAAAGAGGACTGGGGAATCTCGAAGCGCGGCTCGAGTTCAGTGTGGCGGCGCCAGGACGGCGGGCCGCGGAAGACGGCTTCGTCGGTCAGGTAGAGGGGTTCACTGCCGGGCAAGAGGCGAAGACTGTAGGGGATCTCCTCCCCAGCAGGGTCAATGAGACTCAGGATGCACCGGGAGGCACGGCCGTTGCCGGAAGCGTTTTCGGGGCCTGCATCGCGGCAGGACCAGCGCAAGGGCTCGGCCGGCCGGAGAAAGGGTTCGTCGTCGAGGGTGACGATGCGCGGTTGGAGGTCGGGAATATGGAAGAGGCGGTTGAGGGCGGAGGCGGCTTCGTAGCTGTGGAGATCGAGCAGAACATTTCCGCAGCTTTGCCAGTGGTCGAGGAGCGCCTGCCACAAGACGGCGGAGGAGGCGTCGGCGAGAAGGCGGCCGGCCCGGTAGGATTCGGCGAGTTCTTCAAACTGGGTGGAGCGGTCGATTTTTTCCCAAGGGCCATCCTGCCTCTGCAGGAGCAGACGCGCCTCCGAGGAGGTCACGCGAAGCCGGAACAGCACGGGCTCCGGCGGAGCAAGTTTGGGAAGGGATCGCGATTGGCTGAGGGTGGCTTCCCATTCCTGCTGGAGGTTGCGGTCTTCCCATTCTTGGAGCCGGCCGACGGTGGATTCGGGGTCGGTGACGGCCTCCATGAACTCCGGATACGGCAGGCGGGCGCGGCGGAAGGCGTGGGCGATGTAATTCCAAAACGCGACGATCCCGCTGGGCGGTTCCGGCCAAAGAACCAGGGCTTCGTAGCCGCGAACCTCCCACTTTCGGGCCAAGCGGACGAGGTCGTGGTCATAGAGTTCTCCGCTTTGCCGGTAGCGCTGATACCGTTTTTCGAGAGTCTCGACATACTGTTCCTCGTCGGGAGCGAGGTGACGTCCGAGGCGCCTGGTGAGCAAGATCCGGAGCGGCTCGGAATCGGCGGCGGGAGGCAGCGGGGGCAGGGCGGCTCCGCGATCGAGTTGCTCGAGCATGGCGGCGTAAAGGGCCGGACAGGTGGGGTCGCCGGAGCTGCTTTTCCCATCCCAGCGGCCATTTTCGAGCCGGAGATCGACTTGGAGAAGCGATTCGCCGGCGCGGACCTTGGCGTGGATCTCCCGATCATTGCCAAAGATTTCCTCGACGCCGTTGGTTTCCTGAATCTGCCGGCCGGTGGAGCGGGCGTCACGGGGGAAGCGTTTGAGAAAATCTAGGACGCGTGGGTCGCGAGTCATGAGAAGCGGCGGATCCGCAACCTAGGCTCGGCTCGCGGGGTCTCGCAACCGGCGGATGCATTTTTGCGCAAAGAGAACTGCGGATTTCTCCCGGTGTTGTGCGGAGACTTCCCCGGTTGGAGAAAAAGGGAGCACGAAATGCTTTCTCAAGTTGCCTGTGGAGGCTATGGATGGCGGATGAACGCACGATTTCTTCTCCTTCTCAGTGTAATGATGGCGGCGATGGCGTTGGGTCCGGCCAATTTGGCGGCAGCCGATGAGGCGAAGTATCGCCATGTGGTGCTGTTCAAGTTCAAGGATGATTCGCCGGCCGAGGCGGTCAAGGAGGTGGAGCAGGCCTTTATTGCGCTGAAGGACAAGGTGGATTTGGTCCGGGAGTTTGAATGGGGTAAGAACGTCAGTCCGGAAGGGTTGAATCAGGGCTTCACTCATTGCTTCTTCGTGACCTTCGATTCCAAGGAGGATTTGGAGAAGTATCTGCCGCATCCCGAGCACAAGCGCTTCGTGAGCCTGCTCCAGCCGCATCTGGATAAGGTATTGGTGGTCGATTACGTGGCCGGGGGTTGAGAGGGAGATGGGGGAGGCCGGATGGACCGGCACGGGGGGCCAGCGGGTGAGAATGAGGAAGTTTTGGGAGGAATCTCCTTCCGTTTGCCGGATTGTGGTTTAGGGGTGAAGTTCCGGATCGGATTCATCCGAACTCTCATTCAATCCCCCATGATCCCCATGAAGATGTTCCTGCGGAACTCCGCTGCTTTTACTGGGACGGTTTTCGTCTTCGTGTTGTTTTTGATCGCTGGGCGGCCCGAAGCGGCGGCACAGGACTTCGCCCAGCTCTGGCAACTGGGCAACGCCAACGGCGTGCAGACAGAGTTCAGTCAGGAAATGGGGATGAACACCGCTCCGGGCAGTCCGGTGTTGCAAGACGACGACTACTATTTCGCGGGCCAGTATCCGCCTCCGATTGGGTCCGTGCTGGTCGATGAAGTGTGGGTCAATTTTGACCGGGCCCTGGTGCCCGGGGACCCGTTCAACCGGCTGCATTTCAATCTTACGAACGTCCACGCTGATCCGGAGACGCAGTTGCGAGTGACGGCGCAATTGTGTTGCATTGGGGCGGCTGCCGGAATCGTCAGCACGCACGATGTGGTGTTCCGGTTCAATGGGCAGGAGTTTTTCGAACAGAGCCAGATCACGGCGGATTTGCTGGTGGAAGAGACGGCAACGGCGGCGGAATTGGGAGCCCGGGAAGGGGCGAACACGATCGAGATCCAGCGCACTGGGGGCAGCGACAGCAGTTGGATTCAGTTCGACTACATTCGGCTCGAGTATCTGGCTGTGGACACCGACGGAGACGGGATCCCAGACCGGTATGAGGACTTGTATGGTTTTCTCGACCCGGCAGATCCTACTGACGCGGCCAATGATGAAGATGGCGACGGCTTGAGCAATCTTGGGGAGTTCTTGGCGGGGACTGATCCGGAAAACCCGGACACGGACGGCGACACCTTGTCGGACGGGCGCGAGGTCAACGAGACCGGGACCAATCCGCTGTTGGCGGACACGGACGGAGATGCGCTTTCGGATGCCGACGAAGTGGACGTGTACATGACCGATCCAAGGAATCCGGACACGGACGGCGACACGTTGACGGACGCTGAGGAGGTGAATGTGTATGGAACCAGTCCGCTCTTGGCGGACACAGACACCGACGGGGTGGACGACCCGATCGAGATCGAGTTGGGGACGGACCCGACGGACCCGGAGGATGTGCCCGTGATCTTTTCGGCTCTATGGCAACTGGGAACGGACGATGGGGCCACCGCTCCATTCAGCCAAGAGGTGGGCGGCTCGCCTCCGGCTCCCGGAAGCGCCGAACAGTTGGACGACGACTATTATTTTGCCGGGACCTATCCAGATCCGATCGGGGTGTTGGCCTTGGACGAGAATTTGGTGAACTTCGAGCGCGCCTTGACATCGGGAAACACGTTTTCGCGCATCCACTTTAATCTGGACGATATCGAGGCGAGTGCGGGCGCGGAGTACCGGATCTGGTTGGATCTCTGCTGTCTCGGCAGCGGCGGAGGCGAGAGCGTTCACGATGTGTTGGTCCGGTTTAACGGCCACGAGATTTTCGCCCAGCAGGGCATTGCCGCCGACGCGTTGCTGCAGATGATAGCGGCGGGGAACGAGGTGGAAGCCGTGGTGGGAGCCAACGTGATCGAGATTGAGAGGACTGGCGGATCGGAGGGGGCCTGGATTCAGTTTGACCGGATCACGGCCGAGTTCCGGGCTGAGGACAATGACAGGGACGGGTTGCCGAACAGTTATGAGGCGAAATACGCCTTTCTGGATCCCAACAATCCTGCGGATGCGGCGGAGGACGAGGATTCAGACGGCCTGACCAACCTGGAGGAGTTCCTCAACGGGACGGAACCGGCGCGGGCGGACACGGATGAAGACGGGTTGACCGACGGGGCCGAGGTGAAAACGCACGGGACCAATCCGCGGGTGGCCGATACGGACGGCGATGGATTATTGGACGGGCCTGAGGTGAACACGCACGGGACCAATCCGCTGGCGGTGGACAGCGACGGGGACGGCTTGTGGGATGGGGATGAGTTGGCGGAGGGGACCAATCCGCTCGATCCTGATACGGACGGGGACGGGGACACCGATCACGAGGAGGTGTTGTATGGAACGAATCCGTTGGATGCGGGGTCTGTCCCATTGCCCTATGAGCTGTTGTGGCAGGTGGGAGAGGACAACGGGAACCAAAGCGAGTTTACGCAGGAGGTGGGCGGGTCGCCGCCGGCCCCCGGAAGTCCAAACATGCTTGACGACGATTACTACTTTGCGGGCGAATACCCGGACCCGATCGGGGTGGTGGCGGAAGACGAGGAATGGATCAATTTTGAAAGAGCTCTGACGTCGGGGAATTTCTTTAGTCGCATCCATTTCAATCTGAATGACGAGCAGGCCAGTCCTTCCTCGCAGATCCGTCTGACCTTTGATTTGGTTCAGCTAGGGGCGGCGGAGGCAGGGCCGTCCATCCACGATTTGATCTTCCGGGTGAACGGGACGGAGATTTTGAATGAGCCGGGAATCGATGCGGATCGATTTATACGGCGCTCCTTTCTCGCTTCGGACGTGAACGCCGTTGCGGGCGCCAACGTGGTCGAGATCGAACGGACCGGACAGAGTCCGAACAGTTGGATTCAGTTTGATTATCTCTCGGCGGAGTATCGCGAGGTGCTGACGGACGATCCCAATCTGCGGGTGCAGCGCAATGCGGTCTTTGGAGAGTTGCCTCCGGGAACGGTGAGCCGGACCGTGGAATTGGAGCTGCTGAACAACGGGGAGGTCAACACACTGATGCTGAGCGGGGCGGAATTGTCCGGACCGGATGCGGACCATTACAGTTTGGGAGCGGTTCCGGATTCGATCGAACCGGGCGGCAGCGCCCTATTGCCGGTGACCTTCAATGCCATGGGGCGCGTGGGAGGGTTCACCGCCTTCCTTGACTTATCGAGCAACGACATCAGCGATCCGGTGATCCGGGTGGACCTTTCGGCGCTCATTCCGAACGCGAACGGGCTGGTGGCCCGTTACCGGTTGGACGAGACGGAAGGGACATTCCTGGTGGATTCTTCGGGGCGGGGAAGGCACGGCGAATACAGAAGCACGGACGCGGGTATGTTTACTTTGGGATCGCCCTCCCTGGCTGGGCCGGGAACGGCGGTCAGCTTGGACCACGGGGATGTCGGGGCTGGATTCGCTGAAATCCCCGATTCCTTCGAGCCCTTTGTCGATCTCAGCATCGCCATGTGGTTCGAGGTGCTGGAGGGCGCCGACTCGGTATTGACCTTAATTTCCAAGAACCGGACCGGCGAGCAAGGCAGTCCCTTCGCCGTGGCCTATAACGCCGGGTCCCTCTTTGTGTTCAATGGCGGAGCCACCGACCTGGTGGCGGCCGGCATTTCCGCGGGAGAGCCGCATCACGCGGTGGTCGTTTTTGACAATAGCAGCGAGGAGCGCAGCGGCAGCCTTTACGTGGACGGCGAATTGGTGGGAACCGTCGAGGATGTCGATGGGTTCGATGACGCTGGGTCATCGCCGCTGGTGATCGGCGCCCTGGGCGGCTCGTTCGGTTTCCGGGGTGTGCTCGACGATGTGCAGCTTTACGAGACGCTCCTTTCAGCCGCGGACGTCGCCTATCTGTACGAGAATCCCGGGGAGGAGCTGCCCGGCGAGGTGGTGGTGGATCCGGGGGCCGACGACGATGGGGACGGTCAAAGCAACTCGGCAGAGGAACTCGCCGGGACTGATCCCAACGACGCCTCTTCGGTGTTTCGCGTCTCTGGGATAGAACGGATGACCGACGGCTTGGAGATGAGTTGGTCGAGTGTGGACGGAAAAAGCTATTCCGTGGAGTACTCGGCGACCATGGAAACGCCGAGCTGGCAAAGCATCGCATCAGTTGCCTCTGCGGGAGCTGTGACGACCTATCGCGACACGGATCCGGGGCGGACGGCTGAACCGGCCGGGCATTACCGGATCCGGGTCGAGTAATCAGGTCTCAGGGAAACGGACATGGCCGGCAAGGCAAGGCTTCGTTCGGGTCCCGAGCAGCAGCGGGCGGGGCGGTGCTTTGAGCGGGTCCGGCTCTGGTGCTTGGCCGTGTTGGGAACGGCCGGGCTGGCGGCGGCCGGGTGCGAGAAGGGAAGGGAGTCTCGGACGCAGGGGGTGAACCCTGATCCGGCTGCGGCGCTGTCCTCGCAGGGTGAGGAGGCCATGCGGCTGCTGGTGGCGTCGGAGGAATGGATTCTGGCTCAAACCCCGCGCCTGCGCGCGTTGAAGGAAAGCGTAGAAAACCGGAGGCTACCCGATGCGTCGAGCCTTGACCTCTTTGCGGACGCCGTGGAATGGGTTCCGCTACTGGAATCGGGGACAGAGCTGGAAGCGCTGCCGGGGTTGCCGCGTCTGGTGCGGCAGAGCTGGAAGACTGAGGGCGCTGGGAGTCCCCGGCGCGAGGACGTGGCTGGGGTGGATCTATGGACCCCGCTGCTGCGGGAGATTGAGTCCTTTCAGAGCGCCAAGTTCTATCTGATCTCTGGATCGTTCGAGTTGGGCGACGAGGGGGTTTTTCGCTCTCAAATCGGATTTGAGGGCGTGGCCCGGCTGCTGGACGGAGGGTGGCGCATGATATCGGGGCTTCAGAGTGTTGTCTGGGCACGCGGTCCGGGAAGTGATGCGGCAGCCTGGCGAGTGATTTCGTGGATTCCGGAGACGATGGAAACCGGCGATGCGCCGCGGCGTTTCTTCGAGGAAAGTTTGCCCTCGATGCTGCCGCGTCCCGAGGACCTGCGGAGGGCGCGCAGTTCCCTGCATGAAGAGAACCTGGTGAAGCTCTTCACCACTGGAAAGTTCACCACAGCCTATCCGGTCTACTCGCGCTATCGGGACCTGGAGTCTTCCTATCAGCATCCCGGTCTGGCGGTAGTGGATATCGACAATGACGGGTGGGATGATCTCTACGTGATGGGCCGATGGGGTCCCAACCAGCTTTGGTGGAACCGGGGAGATGGGACTTTCACCGACCGGGCCGCGGAATGGGGGCTCGACCTTGCCGACTTCTGTTCCTGCGCATTGTTCGGGGACTTCGACAACGACGGCGATCTCGATGTCTTCATCGGGAGGACACTGGCGCGTTCGGTGTATTTGGAGAACGAGGGGGGATTCTTTCGGGACCGGTCGGCAGAGATATCGGCGGTTCCGCTGCCGCCGTTGGTTTCATCCATGGCGGCGGCGGACTACGACGGCGACGGGCTTTTGGATATTTATTTTTCCCTGTATGGCCCAACCGAACACGGGACTCAAGTGGAGCAGTGGGCCTTAGAATTCTTTTCGGGACCGATGGCCGAGGAGTTGATCCGGCGCGCTCCCAGTTCCCATCGTTATTTGGATCTGCTGGGACCGCCGAATTTGCTCCTGCGCAACCGGGGAGGGCGCTTTGAGGTGGCTCCGGAAGCGGGAATGCTGGCGGAATGGCGCAATACCTATCAAAGCACCTGGGCGGATTACGACGGGGACGGCGATCCTGACCTCTACGTGTGCAATGATTTCGCTCCGGATTCCTTTTACCGCAATGAGGGGAAGGGGAGCGGGAAGGGCATCGTTTTTCGTGAGATTGCGGCGGAGGCGGCGGGGGAGACCATGAACGGTTTCGGCATGGGGGCGAGTTGGGGGGACTACGACTTGGACGGCCGTCTCGACTTGTATGTGTCGAACATGTACAGCAAGGCCGGGAAGCGCATCACCCGGCAGTTGCCCGGGTTGGACGGCCGGATTCCTTACGCCGCATCGGGCAGCCTTTTGTTTCACAACGAAGAGGGCCGCATGCATCAATTGGCGGGAGTGGAGCCTGGCGCCGTCCAGGTGGCCAAGGTGGGCTGGGCCTATGGCGGGGTTTTTCTCGACGCCGACAACGATGGCTACCCCGATTTGTATTCGGCGAGCGGCTACTACACGGCTCCGGAGGCGACGCAGTCGGAGGAGGATTTGTGAAGTATTTTCTGGCGCGCGGTCGTGCGCACCGATCCGGTGAAGGGGGAGGAGATCCGGCAATCTCCGGCTCTGGAGGGGTCAGCGCAGAAGGCGGTGGAGCATCTGGAGCAATCTTCGGCGGGGGAGCATTCCTTGAGCGGGCATGAGGCCAACCGGTTTTTCTACAACGACCTGGGGCGTCGCTTTTTCGATTTGTCAGGGTTATCGGGAATGGATCACCATGGGGACGGACGCAGCGTGGCGCTTTGGGACTACGATCGCGACGGTTGGACCGATGTGGCCACGGTCAACGCGAACGCGCCGCAGTTGGTTTGTTATCGCAATGGGCTCCAGGAGGAAGCTGGGGCGAGCTGGGTGGCGCTTCGGGTGGTCGGAGGCAACTGGATGGCGGAGGCGGCGGGGGGATTGGCTTGCCGCGACGGCTACGGGGCTGTAGCCAGGATTGAGGCGGGCGGGAAGATTTTGGTGCGGGAATGGCGCTGTGGAGAGGGATTCGCGGCGCAGAACAGCCGGACGTTGTTGGTGGGACTGGGAGGGGCCGGGCAGGCGGACCGGGTGACCGTGACTTGGCCCTCGGGGCTGCGGCAGGAGAGGGGTCCGTTGCGGGCGGGACGCTTGATCACGGTGTATGAGGATCCCGGCCAGGCTCCGGGTGGCGCGGCGTTTGTCGAGGAGGACTATCGGAGGGGCGGGGCGGGCGAATGACGGCGGTTTTGAGGCGTCACAAGAGGAGGCTTGCGGATTCTCTGGGACAGGCTTGACCACCTCGACCCGTATGGCGGGGGACGCAGGATTTCCGGGTGGGGCTTGCGCGGGCCCATTTTCTGTAGGAGTAGTGCCGTTACCCCCGGCGCGGCGCCCTGCCAACAAGGGTGGCCGCTCAATCGACCTCACCCAATCCATGAAGATCAATTGCTGTGCCATCGGCGCGTTGTTCCTCGCTTCTCAGGCCTGGCTCAGTGCTCAGGACGACGAGCGGGCGACCAATCTCTTTTCCTGGCGAGGCCCATTCCAGAACGGAACGAGCGCGGAAACTTACGAGCAGTGGGCCTTCGAAGGGGAGAAGTCTCTGGCTTGGACTTACCCCCTCTCCGGGCGCGGTTGCCCGGTCATTGTCGATGGCAACCTGTATTCGTTCGGATATTTGGGTGATCAGACCGGAGCGGACCAGCAGATCGTGCTGGCCTGTCTCGACGCGGAGACCGGCGAGCAGAAATGGGAACACCGCTTCAACGATTTTCTGAGCGACACGATTTACAGCCGTTACAGCATTGGGAGCCCGGCCGTGGATCAGGAGACGCGCAACATCTATTTGATGACGTCGACGGGATTGTTCAGTTGTTTCGACCGGGACGGGAAGTTGCTTTGGCAGCACAGTCTCATGGAGACCTTCGGCCGGTTGACCTTTCCCAACGGACGGACGGGCTGCCCGGTCATCGAAGGAGACCAGGTGATCGTGCGGGGCATCACCAGTTTTTGGGGTGCGGACGGGCCGGCGCGCGACCGTTTTTTGGCCTTCGACAAGCGATCAGGAGCGCCTTTGTGGTCAAGCACGCCGGGTGTGGCCCCGAAGGACAGTTCATATTCGACGCCGATTTTCGAGACGCGCTATGGGATGCGGGTCTTTTACGCCGGGACGGGTTGCGGAAACATTGCCTGTATCAACGCGATGACCGGAGCGACATTGTGGCGTTATCAGTATTCCCAGACTGGGGTGGGAGCCACACCGGTCCTTCATGGCGACGCCCTCTTGATTGTGCACGGCGGGGAGAACCTCGATTCCACGGAGGAAGGGAGGATGGCGCTGTTGAATTTGCCGGAAACCGTGGACCCGGCTCAACCCGCGGAATTGGATGCGAGCGCGGAAGAGTGGCGGAATGATCTGGTCTCTGATTCGAGCAGCCCGGTGTCGGTGGGGGGGCGGATCTATTTGATGGACAAGACCGGCAATCTCTGCGCGGTCGATGCCGGCACCGGAGAGGTGTATTGGAAGCATAAGCTGGATGCCTCGAATCTTCACTCCTCGCCGCTTTGGGTGGACGGAATCTTGTATGTCCCCGTCATGAGCGGCAGCCTTTTCGTCATCCGGCCGCAGGAGAGCGGCGTGGAAGTGTTGCATGAGGTCAAGCTGGAAGGGAACTGTTTGGGGAGTCCGGCGGTCTGGAAGGGCCGCCTCTACGTTCACACTACGGAAAAGTTGTATTGTTTTCAGTTGAAGACGGGGAAGATCGATTATCTGCCGGTTCCGGAAGTGGAGATTCCGGAAGCGGGAGCGCCGGCCGCGTTGCAGGTGGCGCCGAGCGAAGTGGTTCTGGAGGCGGGAGGGTCAGAGAGCTTGGAGACCTACACGGTGGATGCAAAGGGTTTTCGGATTGGGAAAGCAGAACCGGATTCGTGGGAGCCGTATCTTCCGCCTACCGCCCGGGTGCAGGCCCGGATGGAGGCGAAGGTGGAGGGCGGAACGATTCAGGCGCCGGCTGATGCTGGATCGTCGGCGGGCATGTTTAAGGTCGGCGCGGGGTCGTTGAGTGGGACGTTCCGCGGGCGCACCTTTCCGCGGCTTCCGATGGAGGAGGATTTCGAGTCCTTCTCCCTGGCGGTGGACCATGAATTGGAACCTGGGGTGAAGTTTGCTTACCCTCCGCTTCCGTGGATTGGAGGCCGTTTCAAATGGGAGGTGCGGG
Source organism: Verrucomicrobiales bacterium (assembly GCA_041749135.1). GTDB lineage: Bacteria > Verrucomicrobiota > Verrucomicrobiia > Verrucomicrobiales > DEV007 > DATKCT01. The sequence goes on along the minus strand of JBGTBW010000164.1, from coordinate 4,465 downwards.
ATCTCGAGGGAAACAAGGTCTTCGCCAAGACCTTGGACAACGTCTTGTTTCAGCGCGCGGTGACGTTCATCGGACCCGAGGAGTTGAGTGGATATACATTGCAGGCTGATGTGATGACGGACGGCAACCGGCGGATCAAGGGGGACGTCGGTCTGATCAACCAGCGTTACCTGCTCTCGCTCAAGGGCAATTGGAACCAGTTGGAGGTCAGCAGCAACCACGAGCGCATCAAGGAGGCCGTGACTTTTCCCATCGAACCGGCTGCATGGTACACGTTGAAGACCAAGGTGGAGTTGGCTGAGGACGGTTCGGGCGTGGTCCGGGGAAAAGTATGGGCGAAGGGTGAAGCCGAGCCTGAGCCATGGACGATCGAGGTGGAGCACCGTGTTGCCCATCTGCACGGGGCTCCCGGGCTGTTCGGATTTTCCCCCCAAAGCCAAAAACGGGTCTACATTGACAACATCAAACTGGTCGCGGGATCCGGCGAATAGAGGGGCGTCCTGAGAATTCCTGTGGGAAAAAAGGCATGACAGGTTGGGCCCGGGGAGGGAGGTTGGGGAAGCCGCGGAGCCCGAAGAATTCATTTCAAGAACTCGACGAAACCAGAACGACATGAAGAAAAAAGCACGATGCATTGTGATCGCCGCGCTCGTTGCCGGAGTGGCCGGGGCATGGGGCGAGGATTGGCCGCAATGGGGCGGCAGTTTGGACCGCAACATGGTTTCTCCTGCGAAAGATTTGCCCATCGATTTCGATCCGGGCAAGTTCAAGGCGGGCAGCGAGGAAGTGGACATGTCCACGACCAAGCTTTGCAAATGGGTGGCGAAACTGGGTTCTCAGAGCTACGGCACGCCGACCATATCCGGCGGGAAGATTTTTGTGGGAACGAACAATGAGAACCCGCGGAACCCGAACCGGGTTGGCGATCGCGGTGTGCTCATGTGTTTCGAGGAGTCCAGCGGCGAGTTCCTGTGGCAACTGGCGGTCCCCAAGTTAGGTGCGGGAAAAGTGTCGGACTGGGAATTCCTGGGGATTTGTTCCAGCGCGACGGTGGAGGGCAACCGCGCTTACATCGTGACCAACCGCTGTCAAATCGTCTGTCTCGACACGGAGGGTCTGGCCAATGGGAACGATGGTCCCTTTACGAGCGAGGCTGAGTACATGACAGAGCAGGGGGAACAGCAGGTCGAGCTTTCTCCCACGGACGCAGACATCATCTGGGTGTTCGACATGCGTGAGGAACTTGGAGTGTTTCCGCACAACATCGCCAGCAGCTCAGTGGCGGTGATCGGGGACAAGGTGGTGGCCACCACGTCCAACGGCGTGGACTGGTCGCACACGAACATTCCCAGCCCGCAGGCGCCCAGTCTGATTCTCCTGAACGCCCAGACGGGCGAGTTGCTCGGGGAGGAGACCTCCGGAGTGAGTCAACGGGTGCTGCATTGTTCTTGGGCTTCCCCCGCTTTTGGGAAGATCGCGGAGCGCGACACGATCGTCTTCGGAGGAGGCGACGGCTGGTGCTATGGATACAATCCCACCACCGAGAAGGACGCAGAAGGTTTCGATATTCTCCCGGAGTATTGGCGTTACGATTGCAATCCGCCCGAGTATCGCAAGGATGCGACTGGCAACCCGATCAAGTATGCGACTTACAATGGTCCGAGCGAGGTAGTGGCGACGCCTGTGATCCACGAGGACCGCGTCTTTGTTTTAGTGGGCCAGGATCCGGAACACGGTGTGGGAGTGGGGATGCTCAGTTGCCTCGACGCAACGCAATCCGGAGATCTTTCCGGGAAAGCGTTGTGGACTTACCGGGAGGTGCACCGTTCCATGTCCACGCCGTCGGTGGCCGACGGGCTTGTCTACGTTGCGGACTATTCCGGCATCGTGCACTGTGTGGATGCCAAGACCGGCGAACAGCAGTGGGTGTTCGACACTCTGGGGCACATCTGGGCTTCCACCCTGGTGGTGGATGGCAAGGTGATGATCGGCAACGAGGAAGGCGAGTTGATCGTGCTTGAGCACGGGCGGGAGAAGAAGGAGTTGGGCCGCATTGAGTTCAGCGCCCCGCTTTACTCGAGTCCGGTGGTGGCGAATGGGACAGTCTACTTGGCGACTCAGACGCACCTTTACGCGTTTGGAAGGAATTGAGGAACTGGGTTTCGAGGGATTAGAAGCGCTTTCGTCTCAGGTGAAACCGTGGCTTGCCATCGCCGGGGCGGCGTTCATCCTGTTCCATCACGATTTTTGGTTGTGGGCAGACCGCAGTCTTTGGTTAGGGTTTCTTCCCGCGGGATTGGGCTATCATGCGGCCTATTCCCTGGCTGTGGCGGGTTTGTGGGCCCTGGCTTGCCGTTATGCCTGGCCGGATCACCTCGAAGTCTGGGCCGGGGAGGCCGAGTCTGACCGGGGTGAAGCGCTCGAGTCCGGGAGCCGGGGAGTGAACCGGCGATGAATGCCGGGACCTTGACCCTGAGGGGGCAAGGCCTCGCCGGCAAGCGGTGGAGAGAGGATCGATGAGCGAAAGGATTCATCCGTGACCGCGCTCTACGTCATTGTCGCCTACCTCGGCCTGTTGCTCCTGCTCGGAGTGGTGAGCAGCCGAATGTTCAAGGGGACCAGCGCCGATTACTTCGTGGTCAGCCGGTCAGTTGGATCGTTTCTCCTGTTGATGTCGATCTTCGGGACGACCATGACGGGTTTCGCCTTGGTCGGTTCGACAGGAAAGGCCTACAGCGTCGGCATTGGCGTCTATGGGGCGATGGCTTCGTGGTCAGGCTTGGTGCACTCGGCCGTTTTCTTCATCATCGGCATTCGCTTGTGGGCCGCAGGCAAGCGCTACGGTTATCTCACGCAGTGCGCCTATTTCCGGGATCGCTTCGAGTCGCCGGGGATTGGCTACTTGTTGTTTCCCATATTGGTTCTTCTGGTGATTCCCTATCTCTTGGTGGGAGTCATCGCCGCCGGCAAGTTCTTGCAGGCGACGACGGCGGGGATGTTTCCAGAGAGCTTTCCGAAGCTGCTTCCCAGCGGAGACCTTCATCCGCTCAGCGGAGGAATTCCACCTTGGCTCGGAGGATTGGTGATCTGCGCCGTGGTGCTTGGTTACGTGTTTTTTGGAGGTCTCCGGGGAGCGGTTTGGGCCAACGCCTTTCAGACCATCGTCTTCATTTCCACAGGGGTGATCGCCTTCTTCATGATCTCCGGAAAACTGGGAGGTCTGGAGAAGGCTTCGCAGATGGCGGCGCAGGACGCCTTTGCCGGCCCGCGCCTGGCCCGGGAGGGGCTTATGGGGCAGCTCCAGTTCTTTTCCTATTGCTTGGTGCCGCTGTCGGTGGGGATGTTTCCGCATGTCTTCCAGCACTGGTTGACGGCAAAAAGCGCGAAATCCTTCCGGCTGACGGTCGTGGCTCATCCGCTGTGCATTTTGATCGTTTGGCTACCCTGTATTCTTATCGGGGTTTGGGCCTCCGCCTACTTGGGGGAGTTGGGACCGGGGCAGAGCGCGAACGCCGTGCTGGGCCGGATGGTCAAGGAACTGGTGCAGTCTCCGCTTCTGGGGGGGTTGGTAGGAGCCGGAGTGTTGGCGGCGATCATGTCGAGTCTGGATTCGCAGTTTATGTGTCTGGGAACCATGTTTACCAACGACGTCGTGGTGCACCGCTTTGGCGAAGGGCGGTTTTCCGACCGGCAGAAGGTGTGGATGGCGCGGGCTTTTGTTGTGGGAGTGGTGGCGGCGACCTACGGCTTGGCGCTGTGGCAGCAGGACAGCGTGCAGGTTTTCGACATAGGAGTTTGGTGTTTCAGCGGATTCGCGGCGCTGTTTCCCCTGGTGGTCGCGGCAATCTATTGGAGGCGGGCGACCAAAGCGGGGGCCATCGCGTCCATGGCCACGACGGCAGCGGCCTGGGCGGTCTTGTTTTGGCGCGACATAGCGGCCAAGAAGGGAATGGCCCGTGCGCCTGAGGACGAACTCTTGATTTTTGGGATGATGCCCGTGGTCGTGCTGGTCATCCTTGCGACGCTGAGTTTGGTGCTGGTCTCCTTATTGACCAAGCCGCCGTCTGAACCGACGCTGAGAAAGTTTTTTTCCTTGCGCTGAGGAGCGGGTTTCAGATTCCCGATTTCAATTTTGAGATTTGAAATCGCTAGCTCAGAGCCTGCAGAGGATCGGGGTCTTCATATTCCGGCGCGGCCAGAGGCTTCCGTGAATTGAATCATTTTGGGAAATACCAACCGGAGAGGCGGGGTTATTGGCTGGAACACCATGATACACTAAGTTCCCTTGGTTGACTCGGGCGGAGTTCCATAGGCATCAGGCGAATACTGACCAGACCGTAGGATTGAACACACTCTGTTGCGGCAAGTTTGGCTTCTGGCAAGGCGCGAGGAGGGAGCATATCCCAAGGGGATCTGTGACTGACGAGCAACGCAGCCAGAAGCCAAAATCGCCGCAACCCTTCGG
>JBGTBW010000163.1:0-8130 GCA_041749135.1 Verrucomicrobiales bacterium | reverse complement strand
CCCGGGCTGCAGTAGAAGAAGAAAACGGCTGGAATCTCAAGGCCATGCCCCAGGATCAGGCGCAGAAGGCTGAGGCTCTGGCAGAAGTGCTGACCCCCGAACAGTTCGAGCTGTATCTCCAGATCAACGGCGATCTTTGGTCAGGGCCGACAGCGATCCGGATCGAAGCGGTTGTGCCGCCGCCGGTCGGCACGTCGTCGAGCGAGCCCGAAGGGAAGTGAGCCTCCGCTCAAGCGACGCGGAGCATGTGCTGGTGACGGCCGCTGTCATTGTGTCCGGCAACCGAGTTCTGCTCACCCGCAGGGCAAGCGGAACTTTGGCGGGATCCTGGGAGTTTCCCGGCGGCAAAGTAGAGGAAGGTGAGACTGAGCCGCAGTGTCTAGAGCTCCCTGAGACGAAGTTTGCGAAGATCTCCTGCAAGCCGAATCCGAGGCCGAGGGAGAGGGCGGCGACGAGCCATTGGATGGAGGACCAGCCGATGCCTAACAAAGTGAAGGCGTAGATTCGCTGCCGCAGCCCAGAGCCACCTCCGAGATGTAAGTCATCCCCGGAATCGTCCGGCCGGCGATGGTAATGGAGCTTCCGGGAGGAAGCCATTGGATCACCTTTGGTGCAGGCGGACGGGTCGCGGAAATGACATCCGGCGGGAACGAACTTCTCAAGTTCCTCGGGATGGGGGGAGGCTTTGGTAATTTGTCGGGGAGCATTGAAAGCGTCCGCTCCTTCCGGCGGCGCAGGTTCGCCCGCCACCAGAACGAAATCGCCCAGCCCACGCCCAAGCCGATGAAGAATCCCGTCCAGCCCGCCGCTGCGGCGCCAACAAACGAAAGTAGCAGAGCGAGCAGAACGCGAATGACGAACATGGGAGGAGGCGACCCTAGTCACCGTTTCTTCCCGTGGCAAGCCCTCAAGATATGTCATCACCGGCCTTTGCCTCGGGCATTGCTTTTGAATCCCGAAGGATCTTTTCGGCAGGGTTTGCACCCCACGCGAAGATCGCTGCCAAGCTGACGACCTTAACGAAGGAGCAGGCCGACTACATCAGCGTGCCGGTCAACCCCCTCCAACCCGCCCCTCTGACCAGGCGGGACCGGCAGCCTTTGAAAAGCGATTTCCTCGTATGGGGCTTGTCGAGTGGGAACGTGGAATCGACCAGATCGTCCTTTTGGAGGACGGCGCCGTTTTCATTGAGGTTGCTTCTGTGCCCGGCGCCTTCTATGAAGTCGAGTTTAACGATGGAGCTTCTGCGTGGCAGCGTCTGCCCTTTCTCGTGGAGGGATCAGGAACCCGCACATTTTGGATTGACCGCGAGCCACCGCACACGCCGTCCCATCCCCGGGAAAGCGAGATTCGGCTTTACCGGCTCCGGAAGGCGGACGAGTAAGCGGCATCCAGGAGGACTTCGATGATGAGAAAGCAAGGGCTTCTGAGGGTTAGGACATTCCACTTGTTGGCGCCGGCTCTCCTTTGTTCCATCGCTTTCAGCGGACCTGCCGGGCAGGATGCTCCTGAAAATCCCTTTGCCGAACCCGCGGCGGGAATGTTCTACGCCCGCGGGGGTGAATTGCGCGCTTATCGTGGACAACCGTTTCATGAAAAGCTGTCCACGCAGATCGCTGAGGGTGAATGGTCCGGGAGCAGCTTGCCGGCGGGGTTGCAAGTGATGCCGGATGGGACAATCACCGGAATCCCCCGGCTGGCCGGGGTATTCCAGGCGGCCTTTGCGTGCCGTCAGAATGGGAGGGTGGTCTCTTTGTCCCGGCACGTGTTCCGGGTGCTGGCGTCCGAGTGGGAGGAACCTGGAGACCTGCCCATGTTCCGAAACGGGCCCGTGATGCGCGTGCATGCCGGATCTCCCGTGGATGCAGGTTTTGGGCTGGTTTCCGACCGGATTTACCGGCTCGACGCCGTCGGCCCATTGCCCGCTGGGACATCCTGGCTGCCCGTGCCGGGGCTCTTGACAGGCCGTCTGCAGGACGAGGGTGTATTCACCATCCCCATGCGCGTCAACGGATCTCCCGACGCCTCCATCGAGGTCGTGCTACAGACGCAACAGATGCCAACTGGCGTGCCCGAGCTGGAAGTGAATGGGAATCGCGTAACGGGACCCTTCCTGTCCCGGGTCGGAGCGGCAGCCGGTGAGCCCCTGAGCTATGTCCTCGAGGCGTGGGGAGGAGTGAATCGATGGAGGGCCTGGAATCTTCCTGTCGGCATCACATTGGACGAAGATGCTGGCGTGGTGTCAGGAAGTGCAACGGAACCCGGCGTGTATGATGTCGTGGTGGCGGCAGAAAACGCTCAGGGGACATCTGAAGTAAAGGTGTTGCGCATACTTATCTACGGTCCGGCCACGCGGGAAACAGACCTTTCGTTGGAGGACTTCAGAAATTTTGCTCTGGATGGAAATCCTCCGAATGAGATTGTTGGGCGGGAATTGTCGTCGCCATTGATCCGTGTCGGAATCGAGGGTGCTGAGGGAGTGCCATTGGTGTTCTTCGCAGAGGATCTGCCGGAGGGGATCGTATTGGATGAGACTGAGGGCTTGTTGCAGGGTGAGGTTGCCGAAGCGGGCGAACACCGCGTTCGCATTACGGCACGGGGTGTATCCATTGAAGCGACGCGAGAGGTCCGGCTCATTTTTCTGCCCCTCAATCCCGTGCACCTTCAAGCGCACGGAGGGACTGCGGATTTGGGAGGTCCGGTGGAAATCTTCGTGGAAGCGCAGGGTGCGGAACCCTCGCGCTACGAAGCCCTTGGATTGCCGGAAGGCCTCACTTTCGACGAGATGACTGGAAGCGCGCAGGGCAGGATTTTGTCTCCCGATTCGTTAGGGGCCTTCTCCATCGTCGGTTTCGATGCGGCAAACCGTCCCATGGGGTTTGGCTCCGCCGGGCTTGGTTTGAATCCCGAATTCCACCCATACCGGACGCCGCCCTCGAGAGGGCGAGGTTCGGTCTTGTATTTTCCGCCGGGCATCGAATCCGCTTCCATTCCTACCGATTGGCTGGAGGCCGGGGAAGACGCGTGGTTTGAAGTGAACGGCTTGCCAGAGGGGTTTCGCTTTTCGCCGCCAGCAACCCTGTTTCGCGATTTAGACGTGCCGGCCGGATTGTATTCCGCAGAGCTTACGGCAATCAACGAGCTGGGTTTTGGACGGGGCCGGCTCATTGTCGTCGTCGAGCCGGAGGAGCGCCGCCCTGAATTCGTGGGCGATTTCAACGACATGCCGTTTTCCGTAGGCGAACCGTTTTCTCGATTGTTGCACGTCGGTGAATCTGTCCGGCTGACGCAAGCCGTACTTCCTGCTGGGATTCGCATCAGCGACGATGGGCGCCGCGTAGAAGGTATACCTGAGGAGGCCGGCGTATTCCTCTCCGGAGTTTGGGCTGAGGGCGAGGAGGCCGGGGCCGCATCCTACGATGTGGCTTTGATGGAGATCGCTCCCCGGGAGGAGCCCCTGCCGCCGGCTGTGGCCTATCGGGATTGGCCTCTTGATTGGATCATGGAACGGGCAGGGCAGATGAGCTTTGGCGAAGCCAGCGGGCTCCCGCCCGGATTGCGATATGCTGGCAGCGGCTCTCAACATTCCATCGAGGGGCGGGCGGAAATGACTGGAACTTATCATCCGGCGGTTGGCCTGAACGGATTGTCACTGCGAATGCCCGAACTGACGGTCTACGAGCGTCCCGGGTGGAGTCCGTTCTTTCAACGAGTCCGCCGGCTCCCCGGACTGAACCTCTTCGTGCTCCCGCAGAACGTATTGATTAGTTATGGTTTCAAGTCCGGAGAAGAGACCGTCCCTGCGATGTACTGGTTTTCCGCCTCTCTTCATGACTGGACTATGGAGGCGTTCCCCGGTTATGGGCCTGCCGACATGGCGCTATTCAACAACAAGTATTTTGCCTGGAACGGACCTTGGTTTGCGACGGGCATGAGATTGCATTCGGAGTTCCTCCCTTTTGTGCCTGCTGCGACGAGGGGAAACAGCCCGATGAACGCCGGTGTTTCGAACGGAGCAGCCATGGCCGGAGTCGGCGCCGCAGGCGGTTTTGGTTTTGCCAATGCTCAGGGAATCATTGGGTTGTCGAGTTTGAGCAGTTCCCCGGCGCTGTTGGATGTCGCGGAAGGAAATGGCCTGTTTGTCGGGGTAGGGGAGCGCGGGTCGGTGATGACTCCGTTCGGAGCCGGCTGGGAAGGCCGCTGGGTCAGTCCGGTAGAATCGGGATACAACGCGCCTGTTCAACTGATTTTGCAGAGTGTGATTCACACTGGAGACCGGTGGTTTGCCGCAGGAAATTACGGTACGATTCTCAGTTCGGCGAATGGCGAGGACTGGGAGGTGGAACGAGGGCCCGATCCCTTCGGTGCGGCTTTTTTCCGGGTGACCGCGGATGCGGATTGGGTGGTGGCCACCGGTCCAGTGCAAACTTGGGTCAGGCCGCGGGCGGGATCGGCGGCCGATTGGAGAATGGCTCGCCTGAGGCCCAGGGAAGGGGGTGTTCTGGCTGACCTCGAGATAGAGGGGACGCTTCTGGAGGGAACCGAGATCATTCTCCCGGCTCCGCCGGTCAGCAGCGTGGTCTTGTTTGAGGATCCGTTTCCGTCGCTGATGGTGGGCGTTCCCGTGAATTGGGCATTGCCCGCTTTGGGGGACGCCAAGGCTTGGTCTGCGCGTGGATTGCCGGAGGGACTTCAGTTAGCTACCGGAACCGGACAGCTTACGGGCGCGTGTCCCCGAAGTGGAAGTTGGAATAGCGTTCTTGAGGTCGTGGGGGAGGATCGCACTTTTGGTCAAGTAGTACAGTTCCGTGTCTATGATGGACTGAGTTCCGCCGGCCTGCTAGAGCCTTTGACCGTTCCCTACGGCTATGGCGATCCGATTGTCCTGCCGCTATCCAATTTTCCCCATCGTGTCGAGGTGATCGACTCCCGCTTTCCCGGACAGGTTTCCTATCGAGACGGTGCTGTGACCGTGCTGTTTTCCGATTATCGCCGGGAAGATGGCGGAGAGACGCTCTATTGGTTTGATCTGCGCATCGAGAACGCGATGGGGGTGAACACGGAAAGGGTGAAGATCCGCTCCGTGCCGCCGCGACCCGTATTTGTGGGCGAACTGCTGCTGGTGGAGACGGAAGATGGAGGAAAAATCCACGCCACCGTGCAGGGTGCTTGGCCAATGCAATTTGAGTGGATCCGGGACGGCACGGTGGTGGAGAACGGCGCTGAGGTTTCCGGGGCAGATACCGAAACTCTGGTGTTTCGCGGGACGGTTCCCGGCGGAGTGTATCGACTGAAGGCCACGAACGCGCTAGGTAGCAGCGAAAGCCCAGCGATCACGGTGGAGGCGTCCTTATCCTATGCCGCGTGGGCCGCAGCATCAGGATTGAGCTTAAATCCGCAGATTGATGGAAATGAGAACGGCTACGCTGACTTGTGGGACTATGCCTTGGCCGCGGATGCGCCTTCAGACTTGATGAAGCGCTTGCCCAGAGTGGCGCGCTCTGCGGAAGGAATCGTGTTCGAGTACCGGAAGTCGCAGGGAATTGGGAATGTGCTCTATGAAATTTACGGATCGGCGGACCTGCAGAGCTGGAATCGCCTCGAACCAGCCATGGAAGAAAGCAGTGAGGCTGGAGGCAGCATTGCTGTGAGGGTGCCCTTGGTTTCATCGGATAGGGAAATGTATTACCGTCTCCGGGTGGCCTTGGACGACTAAAGGAGGGAATTGAGAACATCCGCTCGAACGGCTCGACTGGACGGGCCGCCAGCTCCGTCCCGGCGAGGTAGATGAGCCCCACAGGGGCGGCGTCATGGGTTCAACCCCCTCCAACCCGCCCCTCTGACCAGGCGGGAATCGTAGACACCCACATTTAAGACGGAGGGCAAACGGCGCGCATGCGGGGAATCAAATGCGGGACACCAGATCAAATGCGGGATGCTCAATGCAGCGGCGTGTTGAAGGCGACGGCTATGAAGAAGTGGGCCTGTGAGGCAGACTTGAATCCCGTAACGGGTATCGCGCTCCCAGAACCCACCTCTTCGTGATCCGGTGGCCCGCAGATTCAGACGCACACCGGAGAAGTGGGGAACGTCCACCGACTCCTCGTCCTCGAAGCTGTCTTGACAAAACGGGCGCTCAACGGGCGAACACATGGTCACCACGCAGGCCGGGTTCATCTAGGTGACCGGCGACGGTCCCGAGGAGGCGCGCGGCGGAGGGTCGGGGTGACTGCGGGCGCTGGTCCGACAGGCTGCCCGCCAGTCAGGCTTGAGTTTCGACATTCCCCCACCAGCCCCGGTGTGGAGTGCAGCGGCCCCGCGGCGCTTTTGGACTCCCCCCGGCAGCGCGTCCCAGGAGCGATTCCCGGAGAAACGCTCTCTCACCCGGGGGCTCCCCTGCAACCCTGACAACCCGCCAAACACGACGCTGAGTTCGACGGGCCGTTGCAGCTCCGGGTTCGAGGACGGCTCGTGATTACCGGCGTCTGGGGGAGATCGTGCGTCCGGCTTTCAATAAGTGGAACCTGTCCGTAAGCACTGCCGCTTTCCCAGCCCTCGGCAGCGTCTCCGAGATCACCCGGCACTTCGGCGGTGCGGATCAGTTCCGCGAAGCCGTCGCAAACCTGCAGGAACTCAGCTACGCGGCTTGCCGGAGGGATCAAGCCATGATACTACTTCTATCACCATGAAAACCGCCACTGTCGCCGATCTTCGAAACGACTTTGCCACTATTTCGAAGTGGATTCATGAGGGCGAAGCCGTGCTGATCACAAAGCGGGGCATCCCTTTCGCCACGCTGGCTCCCGCCCGCAGGCGGAAGAAGCTTTCCCCGGTAGATCGACTCGCACGGCTGCGAAAGCTCTTCCCCGCTGGCCCGGTTGCCGGAGATTCCCGCGCCGTGGTGGATTACGACCGCGGTGACCGATGACCACTTACATCGACACCGCGCTGTTCGTGAAGTCCTTCGTCCTCGAGGCGGATTCCGCAGAAGCCATCGCCATTCTCGAGCGGATTGGCGAGCCCTTTGCCTACTCCCACCTGCACGAGATCGAGATTCCCAACGCGATCCGCCTCAAACGCTTTCGTGGCGAGATCACGAAGGCCGAGGAAACCACTGCGATCCGCATCTTCAAGGCCGATGTGGACGCAGGCCGCTTCGAACGCATCGCCTACGATCTCGGCGCTGTCTTCATCCGCGCCGAACGGCTTTCCGCCAAGGTCTCCGGCGAGATCGGCGCCCGCAGCCTCGACCTCTGGCATGTCGCGGCGGCATTGGAAGCCGGTTGCACCGCGTTTGCCTCCTACGATACCCGGCAACGCAAGGCGGCAGCCCTCTGTAAACTCGACCTCCTTCCCGCTTCCCCATCCAAGCGGAAATGACAAGCTGATCCCCGCCCGGATCCCCCTTTGACCGAAATGCTCAACCCTCTCCAACCCACCCCTCTGACCAGGCGGGACCGGCAGCCTTTGAAAAGCGAATTCCTAGCAGTTTTTGCGGTTCTCAGCGAGACTCTCGTCTGCGAGCGCTAAACTGCCGTTGGGAGCAATGTCGAAGACCCAGATTCTTCTTTTGGCGGGCTTCGGAGCCGGGGCAGCATCGATGTTGTTGATGTTCCCGCTCTTGGGCAAGCTCGGTCCGGCAGACGCCGAGTGGACCGCAGAGCGGGAGCGCCTCTTGGGCCAAATCACCCACCTGGAAGCGCAGCAGCCGCGGAAAAGGGGAACGAGCCCGAGAAGTCTCCTCGGCCGAGGGGAGCGGCCCGGACCCCAGCAGGAAGCCTCGGATGGAACGGGTGGAGCGGGCAAAGCCGTCGACGGGAAGGAAACGCTGGAGGACGCCGATTGGGAGGAGCAGCAGCGTGCGGCGGCCGTGAACCGCCTCTTGAATTCCTTGGCATCCTATGTCGAACTCGACGACGCCGGGTTGGAAGCGGCCCGGCAAATCCTAGAGAAGAAACTTACCTTGCCGGCGGATCAAGGCCCCGGGCCGGCGATCGAATTCGGGAATCCCGGAACTCGCGAAGATGCGGCATTGTCAAAACTGCGGGAGACGCTTTCGCCGGAACAACAAGCTGGCGTCGACGCTCTGCTCGAAGCGAGGCGGGAAAACAGGATCGAATCCAGAGCACA
>JBGTBW010000162.1:0-7935 GCA_041749135.1 Verrucomicrobiales bacterium | reverse complement strand
TCACCTTGGCCACGTTGTCGAAGATGAAGCGCCCCTCGATGGCCCGGGACATGACGTGATAGAAATTGCCCTCCCGGGCTGGATCCCCCAGCACTCGCCCTCGTCTCATGGTCAGTGGCCCCGATTCTGCCACGGGAGCCGCCGCGGCGCAACAGAAAATACCCTGTCCCCTATAATACCCTGTCCCCTATAAAATAATATCGAGCCGAAGAACACCGCGACCGGTTGTGTTGCCTGGCTTGCCAACTGCCGGGGCTGCGGGAAAGATGGCCGCGTTCTCGGGACAACACCCTTTCCATGAGCGCTCTCAAGAAAGTCGCCATCCATACCGATGGAGGTTGCCATGGGAATCCCGGCCCAGGCGGCTGGGCGGCGGTGTTGACCCATGGCCCGCACCGGCGGGAGCTGAGCGGCGGGTCGCCCGCCACGACCAATAACCGCATGGAACTTCAGGCCGCCATCGAAGGCCTGCGCGCACTCAAAGTACCCTGCCAAGTCGATCTTTACACCGACTCGCAGTATCTGCGACACGGCATCTCGTCCTGGATTGCCCGCTGGAAAGCCAACGGCTGGCGAACCTCCGCGAAGAAACCCGTCAAAAACGCCGTCCTCTGGCGCGCCCTCGATTCAGAGGCCCGCCGCCATGTCGTGCGCTGGCATTGGGTCAAGGGCCATTCCGGCCATGCCGGCAACGAGCGCTGCGATCGCTTGGCCCAGAAAGCCATCGCCCGGATCCAGCGGGAGCACACTCCCGCTCAGCTCCGGGCCCGTCTCCTGGAGTTCCGCCGTGAGGCATCGACCCCGTCCGAAGAGGCCTCAGGTCCGGACTGATCGCGCCGGGCTGTCCTTTTTCCCGAACACTGCGTCCTCATCTTCCTCGGAATCAGGACTCCTGAGTTTGCTCAGTCTCCCAGAACGTGGACAGTGTTGTGGACGACTCCCTGGACCTCTCTGCCGGCGCGGGTCCGCACGCGCCACACGATCTCCATACCCCAGGTAGGGGCCAGATCGGAGAGGCCGAGCCTGACGGTCCGACCGTCTTCCGCCAGCTTCACGGAACCCAGGGCAAGCGCCCTTTCGTTGACGTGCGGCGAACCGTAGCCGGCGCTGCGGCGCAGGTCCCACACTTTCACGGCAAAGCGCTCCAGCTCCTCCACGGCAGCCGGATCGAGATCCTCGCTGAAAACGAGTTCCATCCGTCCTTTCCGGGCGCGCACCCCCGTGGGCAAACAGACCGGTTCGCCGGTGTAACGCAGCCGGTAGAAACCGCCCGCCTCGGTCTGGTTTCCTCCCCAGGCAAACAGGCCGGACAGGTAAAGCTGCCCGTCGGCCGGATGAAAACGGCCGCGCATCACTCCTGTGGGAAACTGCGGAATAGGAAACTCGCACATTCCGCCCTGCATCACGCCGTTCACGGTTTCATGTGGGACGACGTAAACTTTACCGTATCCGTAGGAAAGGTTGAGAAGCGATCCCTTCAGCGGACCCCAGGCGTCGCTTTCCACCCAAACCAATTCCGCGGGCGACCGGTCAAAGGTATTTGTGATCCAACACAGAGGCTGTTCCATGGCCCGGTCGGAGCTGTCGGTCACATCGTGATAACCGAACATGTTTCCATAGAAACCGCCGTCCCGGACCCAGTTGATCCGGTTCTTCGGATTCCAATGCCCTTCCTGATCGGTGACGATATAGGTTCCGTCAGGGTTGAGGCAGACGCCGTTGGCGGCGCGAAACCCCGTCGCCAAGATGTCGGTGCGCGAACCGTCGGCGCTGACCCGCAGCAATGTTCCATGATGCGGCACGAGTGAAGCAAGCGCGTGTCGTGCGGATTTGGCGTAATAGAGGTTCCCCGCGGCGTCGGCCTGCAACCCCATGGCGAACTCGTGGAAATGTTCCGTCACTTGGTGATCGTTGTTGAAGCACTCGTAAAAGTCGGTTTCGCCATCCCCGTTCCGGTCGTGCAAGCGGACGATCTGATCACGGCAGGCGACATGGATGACGCCGTTGAGAATCTTGAGTCCGAGAGGTTGAAACAATCCCGAGGCGATCCGCGTCCAGCGCAGCCTGCCCAGGCGTCCGGCCAGGCCGCGGACGATCCAGACATCGCCCATCCAAGTGCACACGGCGGCTCCATCGCCGTCCGGGAAAAAATCGAAACCGCCGAGCCGCATCCAAGAGTTCCAGGGATTCGCCGCGGCATCCGGCGTAACGATGGCGTCGACGGCGAACGGACCGGTCGATTCGCCATTGACGCCTTCCGTGGTCACCTCCTGGTCCCAACGCCTCGGACCCCCCTCCATCCAATCGTGCAGCGCAGGAAGGCCGGTGACATTCGCGGTCAGCGCTCCGAGCGAGGCCTCGTCAAGCCGCGAGATGGAAATGGCGCATCGAAGCGGCGTGGCTTTCGCGGAGATGCGCACCACGTGGTATCCCTCTTCGTGAGAGACGGCGACGCCGTCCGGCCCATGCACCGTGACCTGCAATCCATCCTCTGCGGGAGCCGCTCGCAGGGCCAAATCCCGGCGGGACGGCCCCACTTCGATGGTCCTCGTGAAGATGGGAACCGCGCCGTAATCGATGAACCCTGGCGACTCCAAAACCTCCGTTTCTCCGATGGTGTATTGCAACACCACCCGGTCTCCGGAAGCGTGGACTCCCCGATACCGGGCCCAGGACTTCGGCAGCGGCCCGTAGGGTTTGCCGTCCCTTCCGAGGAGGCGCGGGTCTTCCCAGGAACCGCTCTCGGGATGGGCCCAGCCGGGTCCCACGGGATTGACCCAGGCGCGATTTCCCGTGATCGAAGTGTGGGTGCCGTGGGATCCGTCGAAAGCGATGCCCTTCCAGTCGATAAAGGACTCTCCAGAACTCGCGGCGGCGACGCGGAGGGTGTCGTGATCATAGATCATCCAGGCCCGGCCCTTGGACACGCCGCCGGGTCCGGGATCCAACCGGACCGCGATCCCTTTGTAGGCGATGTTGTTAGGGGCGACTTCGTAAGTCCACATGAGGAAAGGACCGAAATCCATTTTCTCGTATGGGGGCGCGGCGCGCGGGTCATGACCGGACTCCCCGGCCTGATGTCCCGGCCGGCCCCGCGGCAATCCCTTCAGATAGGCGGGGGTGACCGCAGCGTACTGAGAAGGATTGGCGTCCTTCAGAAACGCTTCCCGGATGTAGTGGATGACATCGTACTTCTGCCGGGGCGAATACTGCGGCTGCGGAACCATCAACTGAAAGCCGTCGGCGAGAGTGCGAAACATCCGGTAAGGATCGTGTCCGTTGAGAAACGGAGCTTCCCAGAACTTCAGCGCCGTGGGCAGCGTGCCTTCCCGTCCGGGTGCGCCGTGACAAGTGAGGCAGAGCGTTTGGTAAATGGCCTGACCGCGCTCGAAGCTCTCGTGATCGCATGAGGCGATGAGTGAGCCGTGGTCGCAGTCATCCAAAGGTTGGAACCACAGTTCCGAGATGAGGAATCCCGCTGGGGCTTCCAGCGCGACCGGAACCGGCAGTCCTTCCGTTGACTTCCAATCCGGAGGCAGGGACGAGGTGGGTTCGGGGCGCCATTGGAAATCCGCCGTGTTCCCTTCGTCTTCGCGGCCGGAAGCCAGAAGGCGGGCGGCTTCCGGATCCAGGGCGCGCTTGTAGAAACAGACCCACTCAATGTCTCCGTGATAGTCGCCCCCGAAATCGCCGGCCGTGGAGCCGATCTTGAAGACATGCTCATCCACGTCGGGCCGCTGAAAGTCCTCGCGATGCACGGGCGGTTCATCGCCGGCTTGGAGCATGGCCGTGGAGCCCTGGACGACGAGCACGACGGTGCGCCATTCACCATCGTCGATCTTGTTAGGCAAGGAGAGGGCCCCGACCCAGCCGATGTCGTAGACCAGCCGCCCTCCGCGCACGAAAAGAGACTTGCCGCCGGGTTGCCAGTCGCCTTCTGCAGGCGCACGGGCGACGAGGGTCCCGCCGTCTGTCGTACGAAAGCGAACGGCGACGGTGAAATCGCCGGAGGTCGAGAGCTTTGCGTTGGCTTCCGGGCCCTCCGCTTGGAAGAAAGCCCGGCCAGCGGCGCGGCTTCCGGGTATCTCGACATCCTCATTGAGCGCGGTAGCTCCATTCCAAAGGCTGTAGACCGCCGCCGCTCCGGGCTGATGCGAGTAGAGGAGATCGATCTCCGTCCATCCCGCCGAGTTCGCCGGAATCGTCGCCTTGGCGGATTCGCCGAGCACGATGGCAGCGTCTGTATTCGATGCCGGAGCGTGGTATCGCAGATGGAGGCGAAAATCCGCGTAGGCCCCCAAAGGTGTGGTCAGGTCGTGAGGGGCCTCCCAAGCTTCGTCCGGCTCGGCGATGCGCCACCCCGGGGGAAGCGCTTCTCGAAAAGGCTCCACGCGAAGTCCGGTGGGAGCAACTTCGGCAGCGAGACCGGGCGAGAAAAAAAGGAGCGCCGTTAGAAGGAACGCCGCGCTCGGAGGGAAGGGTGTGCCGGACTCGGCATGAGAGGATTCGAACATTGTGGGGATCGGAAGAAAAGTGGAACGAAGCGGTGGAAGGGGGAGCGGAGGTCAGCCGAGGAGTAGAATCTGCTCGGCGGTTTCGAGGTCAAAGCAGACGGTCAGCTCAGAGTCTTGCTGGTGGAATGTGCCGGGGGAAAGATCTTTGGATGAGGGAACTTCTCGCAGGGGAACATTGGCGCCCGCCTGCGACACGACCGGCGGGTGTGTCGCGGTCCGCTCCATCGTGAGCGTAAAGGCGGGGCAGGCAAAGGGAGCGCGGATGATTATTGTGTCGCCCTCCCGCTCCAAGCGGGTCAGTTCTTTCGCGGCCCAATAGCGCGCCAGTTCGCTGAGCTTCATCCAGAGCAGGTTATCGAAGCGCTCGTGCAGGCGGCGGACCACTTCTTGAAAGACCTGGAAACCGCGCTCCTCCCCATTCCAGTGGATGCCCGTCCAATGGCAGACCATCATAGCGGGTTCGCCGCGGGTGATGACGTCGACCATGCGCCCTCGTTGCAGATCGGGTGTGATGAAACGGTCCGGTCCGGCCGGCTCGACATTGTCCCAACCGCCGGTCCAATCGCCGGTACAGCCGATGATGCTGACCACGCAACGGGGATCGGATCCGTCCAGACCAGAAGCGTACTCCACCCGCGGGGCGACGCTTTCCTCTCCTTCGTCGTAGAGATGGCGGAAATAATGGGGGACCTCCGCTCCAAACACGTCGCGCACCGATTCCAGGGTGGCCTGGGCGAGTTCGGGCAGGGCCCGGTTTCCGTATCCGCCGGGTGTGGTCACGCCCTCGCAGGGCAGACCCACGTTTGCGAGAATCTGCAAGGCATAGGCTTGGTAGGCGGCGATCTCGTCCACGCTCTTTCCGGTGGTCCAATCCCAGTTTTCCATGAACTCCGGGCTGATGTCAGGGTAGGGATGCCCGGTCTTCAGATCGATGACCCGGGTGTGGGTGACCATCTCCGGATGGATGTCCCAGTTAGGCATCATGATGCCGCGGACCAAGGCGAGGCTGTCCTCGAGTTCCCGGCGTGACCATCCCGGGAGTTCGCGGTCTAAGCGGCCGACGCAGGCAGGGAAGGGAACGATGCTGTATTTCCCTTTGACCCCGTGTTCGGCGCACCATTCTCCAAATTTCCGGACGAAATCATCGGGGATCTCGTAGGTCCACTCTTTCCAATTGCGATGGTAGACCTCCCGCCTTCCGTTCCAGGCCGCGTCGAACTGGGGCATGGCGAAACGGTTGAGGTTCACCAGGCAGGTCGAGTCGTCGATGATGAGCCCGACCGGGACCCGGTTGCGGGGATTGAGGACGGTCGCGCCGGGAGAGCCCCCAGGCCGTGCCCCGGGTTCCTGAGCGCTGGTGCGGCTGGAGCCGCCGAAGGCCGCGGCGGTCAGCAGACCGCGGGCCGAGAGATCGAGAAAGCGGCGGCGGCCGTAGGGAGAGAGGGGCGGGGACATCGGAAAGTCGGAGGGTGAAGGCGTGACGGCACGGCGTCCGCCGGCAAGGCTACCCCCGGGTGGAGGCGGGCTCAAACGAATCGAAGGGGGGGCGCCATGAACGTTCACCCGCATTTCTCACATCGCAGAACCCCGCCCGCGCACCGGTTATCCAGGATAGCCAGCCCGTGCATTTCGTCTGCACCGCCGCGCTCGCACACTTCGATCAGTCCTCCTTGGGCGGCGGATCGGCCGGCTTTGTAGCGCCGTCCTGCTCAAGGATCTTCCAGGCGGTCACCGAACCCTGCTCGAGCTTCGAATTGCCTTCCGCTTTTGGATCCGCCCAATCCACCGGTTCGATCAAGGAGGCGACGTCGAAGGAGCCGGCTCCGAGCCGCAGGATGCGGAGCCAGCGCAATTCCGGAGCTTTGTCAGGAGCATCCGCGATTTTCGCTTGGAGATAGAATCGGCTTTTGTCTTCCGCCCCGGCGTAAGCGGCGAGAAACGCGATCCAATCTTTGAGCACTTCAGGGCCGGCTTCGAAATCGAGAAGTCCGGCGGCGAAGACGACGAGCGGTGTGGCGCTCTGGAGCAATGCGGCGTATTGGGGATGCCAATCGACTGCGACCTGGGCGCGTGGGTCATACAAGGCCAGGGTATTCTCGCTGACGAGGCTGGCTTGGAGCCTGCCCATGGTGCGGTAAGCGGCGGTCACCGCGCCGGGGTCATCCTGGTTGTGGATGAGATCCACGCTGAGCCAAGCATTGTTGCGGCGGATAGCCTCGCGGAGCCGCGGATCCCGGTAGCGCTGCCCCTCCGCTTCGGGATCCAGGAAGTAGGGTTCCGAGAACTCGAGAATGCTGAAGAACACCCCATCGATGGCGGCGACGAAGACTTCTTCGGTTCCACTGACAAAGTAGCGGCCCTTGCCGGGCTGATCGCCGGCCTCGAGTCCAAAGGCTTCACCGATGTGATTGCTGAGAGCAGCCTCATCGAGCAAGGCGGGAAAATCGCGAAGCTGGACGATGCTGTTGATGACCGGGTCGTCTCCTTCTTCCTCCTGCGCCGTCGATCTCTGGGTCGCCAGCGTGATGGGCAAGCTCGCGACAGCGGTCAGGAGCAACCGCTGAAGGCCCGTTGTCAATGGAGAACCAGATAGGCCAGCAGCCGCTTTCATCGATCGCTTACCGGGTTCAGTGTTTGGGTGCGTGATGCATTGGGGAACGTGCGATTCGAGCGTCACAAATTGTAGCAACTGCGCGGGGGAGCAGATTCATATCAAACGACGCGAGTTCGATGGCGATTGACCTTTGGGCGGGCAAGCGCCGGCGTCCGCTGGCGCTGGGATGAGGGGTTCGCTCAACATATTGATATGGACGTGCGCGTCTATCCAGCTCGAATCCGGTGAAGTTGTGGAAAGTTGAAGTGACTGGTCTGGTGTATGGCGATCCCGCAGTCGCCCATCAGGGAACGGGAAAGGAATGGGAGACCTTGAAGGGCCCTGGTGTAGCGGAACTCGTGAGAGTTCCGAAGGCCTGGCGGGCGGTCTGCATTCTTGCAAATGCAGTTGCGGGGACGGCGCTCCGCGCCGCAGTCCAAGGGCCTCCGGCGTGGCTCGACGGGGCCTCTTTAGGCGGCTTGTCCGCCGCCCTTGGACTGCGGCGAGCATCGCTGCTTTCGGGCGCGCACAGAACCCCGCCAATCCCAACCCCGCCTCGGCCTCCAGAGACTCCGCCTCCCCATCCAAAACCCCAGAGGACTGGCGCACTCTACAAGCTTCCGCACGCATGGCGATGCTCGCCGCAGTCCAAGGGCCTCCGGCTTCCCCGATGGCCGGTCCCGGGATGGAGACCCATCGCGCGACAGGGCGTGCGGGAGCCCGCCCCTCCAGGATAGCGTAAGCAATCTGTCAGACAAGACCTGGAGGGCCGGCCTCCGTGACGGCCTGGTCCCGGGATGGAGACCCATGGTGAGACAGGGCGTGCGG
>JBGTBW010000161.1:0-16899 GCA_041749135.1 Verrucomicrobiales bacterium | reverse complement strand
CCTCTCGGCAGATGACGCCCTACTTGTGGGGCGGACACTCCTGTCCGCCGATGGAACCTGAAGAGTTCGCGGGCAGGAGTGCCCGCGCCACATACCCTTCCAGCTCATCCAAATTCCTTGAGATCAGGAGTTCTGAGCCTTGGAATCTCTGCTCGACGGATCGAACGTAGCCGCCGATGAATCATCGGGACGGCTAGCCTGCATTTCTCATACTGTTTCGTCGCGAGGGGCCGGCGAGCCCCATGCGGACAGCCGAGCGAAGCGAGACAGCCAGCCCGAAGGGCGGAGCGCACCGACGGCAACGCGCGCGCCGCAGCAGAAACAGTATAGAAATGTGGGCTAGAGGCCGAGAAGGTCCGAAAGGATCAGGCGATTTCGACTGCGTGGAAGATTTGCCAGTCGTCGAGGTTGTTCAAATTGATGGCGTCCTTGATCTTGCCTTCGTCAGCGACGCCGCAGGCGCTGAGGATCTCTCTCCGGGTGGCGTCGTCGTGGATATAACCGGCGACGCTGTCGTTGAGCTTTTTGACTGCGGAGGAATCGAGGGAGCCGCCTTTTATCCCCAGGATCCAAGCTTCCGTCTGGGGGTAGGAGGGTTTTTTGTCCTTGATGTAGGCGAGGAACGCTTCGCGATCCACACCGATGCCATCGAGAACCATTTGATCAAAGCCGGGACCACAGGCCGGGTAGTCGTCGTGGAGCTTATCGACGGCGGCGAGCGACGCCTTTTGCCAGAGGCGGGGCAGGTGGAGCACACCGAGGGGACCCGCGACTCCGGAACTGATGGTGGGAACGAGTTTACTCATGGGAGACGATGGATATGGGTAGAAGGTTCAAACCGCCGGATCTGGCCCGGCGGGGGGAGTATTGGAACCGCTTTAGCGGTCGCCATCAAGCCCTTTTCTTGAGGGACTTCCGGGGCCACGGGGGATTCAATGCGGATTTTCCTCGTAATGGCGCCGCAGGGGATCGTCGCCGAAATCGCTGGCGAAGTCCCGCCACACGCTATGGACGTGGTTGGCGTCGTTCTGCGTATTGGCGTATTCCAGTAAGAAATGGCCGCTTTGCACGCGATAATAGTGGCCCTGGCCTTTCTCCAAACCTCCTCCCCAGGCGAAAGAGACTTTATCCCAACCGTTTGTTTCGATGCGTTCGAGTTCGTGTGCAGCCACATGAGCGCGGTGGCGCTGCAGGTATTCGCTCACCAGCTTCCGCAGCAGCTCCTGCTGCTCCTGGGTCATGGCCGCATAACCCAGGCCTGTGGGCTCCAAGGCAGAGACTTTCCGCTCCGCTCCGGTCACGATGTCTTCGGGAGCGTCGCTGCTGAACACGGCCGTCTTCCGCTGGTTTTCATCGAGTGATTGCACGAGTTGGCGGGCCAGATCTTCCTCGGCGGCAAGCACCCGCAACCCCTTGCGAGGTCCTTCCCGCACTTCAGCGGGATTCGTGGCGAAAAAGGAGGGAGTCACTCCGGCGACCTCGCCCTCTTCGACCAAGAAATTGAGGGAAAGATGATGACCCTCGAAGCGCCAGCCCCATTCTCCCTCGGCGGCCGGCGTCCCGAATACAGAGACGAAATAGCCGAGCGGATCGCGCCGGGGATTCCGGCCTTCCATTTCGTGGAGGATCTGCTCGAGGGTCATGATCGAGACAGCCTTGCGGTAACCCTTGTGGCTCAGTCCGGTCACCAGCAGAGCATGGGCGAGTTGGCGCTGCACGTCGGTCAGGTCTTTCAAGGGGAGGCCGTTGCGTTCCTTGGGAATGAAATGCCAGTTCTTGCGCTCGTCGGAATCGAAAGCAAAAGAGGCGCGGGCTCGTTGTTCGTCATCCAAGGCGGCCAGGAAAATATTCGCCGCCTCGGCCATGTCTTCCGCGGGAACATGGGCCAGGGCGTAAGGGATCGGGGCGGCAGCGGCGAGGATCAGGGCGAGGACGAGATGTTTTTTCATCGTTGGCGAAATTGGGGAGGATCGTTCGCATTCATTATACGGCGGGATCCGGTAAGGAAACGCCAAAGATCGCGTGCGGTTGCGGATCAGCCGTGGGCCTCGCGCAGGGCATCGTGAACGGCCCGGAGGGTTTCTTCGACATCGGCTTCGGTGTGGGCCAGTGAAAGGAACCCGGTTTCGTAGGGAGACGGAGCGAAGTAGACGCCCCGTCCAAGGCAGGCGTGGAAGAAACGGCGGAACATGCTGGAATCGGCCGTTTTCGCATCAACCAGATTGGTCACCGGCTTTTCGGTGAAAAAGAGGCAGAACATGCTGCCGGCGCGGTGGAAGGTGTAATTTCGGCCGACGGAGCGGATGGCTTCCCGGAAGCCCTCTTCCAGCATTTTCCCAAGGCCTTCCAGCCGGGAAAAAGCGTCGTGGCGATCCAGTTCGTGCAGTTGGGCCATCCCCGCGGCGAGGGCTAGAGGGTTTCCCGAGAGGGTGCCGGCTTGGTAAACCGGACCGTCTGGCGCGAGTTGGTCCATGATCTCCGCACGTCCGCCAAAGGCTCCTACGGGCAGACCGCCGCCGATGACTTTTCCCAAGGCGGTGAGATCTGGGATGACTCCGGTGAGTTCCTGCACGCCCCCCCGGGCCAGGCGGAAGCCGGTCATGACCTCATCGAAGATCAGCAGGATTCCGTGAGCTTGGGTGATTTCACGAAGGAATGCCAGGAAGCCGTCCGAGGGCGGGATCAGGCCGGCATTGGCGGGAATGGGTTCGAGAATTACCGCGGCGATCTCTTTGCCGGCCGAGGCGATGACGTTGCGCACGGCCTCCGGGTCGTTGAAAGGAAGACTGGTGGTGAGAGCGGCGAGTTCTTCCGGAACGCCCGCGCTGTCGGGCTGGCCATGGGTCAGGGCTCCGCTTCCGGCGGCCACAAGGAGGGAATCGACGTGTCCGTGATAACATCCGTCGAACTTGATGATGCGCTTCCGTCCGGTAAATCCACGGGCTAAGCGCACCGCCGACATGGTGGCTTCGGTGCCGCTGTTGACCATCCGCACTTTCTCCACCGAGGGAACCCAATCCCGGATGAGGCGGGCCATTTCCACTTCGAGCGGATGAGGGATGCCGAAACTGAGTCCGTCCTTGGCGGCATTTTGGACGGCTTGGACGACGGCCGCCGGCGCATGTCCGAGGATGGCCGGGCCCCAGGTGCCGACATAGTCGATGTAGTGCCGGCCGTCGACGTCTTCGATCCGGCAGCCGCGGGCGCGCCGCACAAAAAAGGGTTCTCCCCCGACGTTGCGGAAGGCTCGCACCGGTGAGTTCACTCCTCCGGGAATGAGGGATTTGGCCGTGGCAAACAGGGCCCGGGAGACGGTGTTTGCGGGCACTTTGGGGGAATCGGAGGTCATGGGCGAGTCCGGACGACGCATCCGGCTTGCGAACAAATCGAATACGGAGGACCCGGAGCCGTCAATGGGAGAGACGGGAATTCCTTTTTCATTTGCCGCGGAATCAGCTAAGCTCTTGTCATGAAAGCGTCCCTGGCGTTGTTTGCGGCCGTTTTCATTGTTCAGACGGCGGGTTGGGCTGGGGACACGCGTTTGCAGCGGGAAGAAGGCGCAATCTATCTTGAGGATTTCCTCGAGGAACCCGTGGAACTGCGCATTTTGCAGACGGTCAACGCGTTTTACACATTGGAAGGGAAACGCTACCTCGGCACGATGAAACCGGGGCAGACCGTGGAGGTGTTGGCGGTAAGCGACAGGGCCTACCGGGTGCGTGGAGTGGCGCAACAAGGGCAGGTTGTGGGCTGGGTGGGACCGAAGTTCCTCGAGCCGGTGGAGGAAGGCTTCGTGGACAACTTGCGCAAGGCGGATGAGCGCAAGAAGATTGTGGATGAACTCATCGCCCAGAAGGAAGTGGCGCTGGGGATGACCATCGACGAGGTCGAGCAGTCGCTAGGCAAGCCGACCCGGAAAAGTTCCCGGATCGATGCTGAAGGGCGTTCCGACACTTACGAATACATTACTTACAAGAATGTTCCGCAGTACAACTACTATCGGGACGGCTACGGCCGCGTGTTCCGCGACGTGTATTACGTGAAAGTGGAAACGGGGAAGGTTTCCGTGGAGTTTAAGGACGGCATCGTCGGCGCGGTAGCCGAGATGGAAGACAACCAGCGGGGCGGGGCGTTGAAAGTGGTCCCTGCCCCGGTGGGGATTTTCTGAGCTGGGCTTGCAGTCGGCGTGCGGTTGTTTTGCTCCGTCATCCCATTTTTCCGGAGACCCCTCGCGAGGCCATTGACAAGGGGGGCATACCGGGAGAGGGTCGGCATTCAGGTTGCCGGCGAGGTAGCCAAGTGGTAAGGCCGAGGTCTGCAAAACCTCTATCGCGGGTTCGATTCCCGCCCTCGCCTCTCTAGCCCGCATTTCTCACACTCTTTCTGCTGCGGCGCACTACGCCCCATGGGGACAGCCTTGCGCTTGTCTCAGGCTGGAAGAGGGTGTAATCCCCCAGCCGGCGCCTTCGGCAGCGCGCGCCTGGTCCGCATGGGGCTCGCCGGCCCGTCGCGACGAAACAGTATGATATGCGAGCTATGATGGGACGCAGTTCATCCGAGTCAGGCCCGGTTGCAGGCCGGGAGCCGACCCGGCCGGAAAACCTCGCAGGAAAACCTCGCCGCCGGCCCGAGGAACACGCGCCGGAACCGGCGGAGCACAAGCAGTGACCCACTTTCGCCTTCCGCGCACAAACCAACAAACTACACACAAAGAATGAAAGCCACTTACGCCACTCTCATCACCTACACCGACCAAGGCGTCCGCGACCTCAAACAGTCTCCACAGCGCGCCCAGGCTTTTCGGCAGAGCGCCGAAGCAGCGGGTCTCAAGGTGCTCGCCCAACTCTGGACCGCCGGGGCCTACGACGGCCTGCTCATCCTCGAAGGCGACAGCGAGGAGACAGTGCTGGGCGCTCTCGCCCACCTCGCGTCGCTTGGCAACGTGCGCACGCAATCGTTGCGCGCATTCGACGCTGAAGGGTTTTCCGCCATCGTTGGCACGTAGCGCGCCGGTTCGGGGGCTGCTCCGTTTCCCAGGAGTAACGCGCTCATCCGCTGGTGACTGAATCACGCATTCCTCGTCGTGAACGCCCGGCGTAAAGTCCATCCGCTCCATGTTTGGCTTCGGCTTCGCCATGGTCTTCGACGACTAACAATGGGGTGAAAACAAGCACCGTGCGTCATGACGCCAGAACAGAGCAAACTCCTGGAATCCCTGCAGCGGGCCTCGTTTGACTATTTCGTCTGCAACACCAACCCAATCAACGGGCTGGTGCGTGACAAGTCGCTGGCCGGATGGCCGGCCAGCATCGCCGCCATCGGACTTGCCCTCGCGGCCTATCCGGTTGGCGTCGAATGCGGCATGATGACACGGTGCGACGCAGCGCAAAGGACGCTGGCAACTCTCCGTTTCTTTACCCACGCGCCCCACGGTCCCGAGGCCGATGCGACTGGCTACAGAGGCTTCTATTATCACTTCCTCGACATGCAAACCGGCCGGCGCGCGCACCGCTGCGAACTGTCGAGCGTGGACACGGCGTTTCTGCTCGCCGGCATGCTCGCTGCCGCAGCTTATTTCCAGCACGAAACGGCTGAGGAAGACGAGATCCGCCGGCTCGCGGACGCCCTGTTTCGAAAGGCTGACTGGCAATGGATGCAGAACGGGGCGGCGGCGGTGAGTCATGGCTGGACGCCCGAGAAGGGTTTTCTGCGCTACCGCTGGCACGGTTACGATGAGGCGCTGATCATCTATCTGCTCGGCATGGGCTCGCCGACCCATCCGCTGCCGCCCGAGAGTTATCACGCATGGCTCTCAACCTATCGGTGGAAGAAAATCTACGGCATCGAGTTCCTCTACGCCGGACCGTTGTTCATCCATCAGTTGTCGCATGTGTGGATCGATTTCCGCGACATACGCGACGCGTTCATGCGCCGCCATGATCTGGACTATTTCGAGAATAGCCGTCGCGCCACTCACGTGCAGCAACGCTATGCGATCCGCAACCCGCGCCGTTTCGCGCACTACAACGAATGCTGCTGGGGGATCACCGCCAGCGACGGTCCGGGACCGGGCGTCCGTGTGGTGAATCGCACCAAGCGGGTATTTTACGACTACATTGCCCGCGGCGCGCCATTCGGTCCCGACGACGGCACGCTGGCTCCGTGGGCGGTGGTCGCGTCGCTGCCGTTCGCGCCCGAGATCGTCCTGCCCACGATACAGAACTACGAGCGCATGGAGCTGAAGGGAGTCCAGGGCTGCGGCTACAAAGCGAGCTTCAATCCCAGTTTTCCGGTGCGGCCGAAACACGAACACGGCTGGGTGTCGCCCTATAACTTCGGGATCAACCAGGGGCCGATTGTGCTGATGATCGAAAACCATCGCTCCGGCTTCCTGTGGTCTCTCATGCGGCAATGCCCGTATCTGGTCACTGGTCTGCGGCGGGCCGGATTTGCCGGCGGATGGCTGGGATAACCTGAGGATCTGTTTCCCCGAGGGGGGTGCGGGCGAACGGCCGACGGCATTTGAATCGAAGGCCAACTCGGTGAACGACGTTTTGATCGTCCTCAAGCGGGAGATGCCTTGAGGATGGGACCCTGCCGGGGCAGGACGGGAGTTCATGGCGTGCGAGTGCCCGAAGAGCCCGCCCGGCAGGAGTCAGAGCCGCCGTAGTAGTGCAAGCAACGCGCGGGAAAACCAGAGGCGGAGAGCAGTGAGCCGAGACCGTGTGGCGAAGCCGGGTAACGACCGGTGGAGTGAAGGGCGGCAGGAAGGCGGAAGCAGCCGAAGGAAAGGGGGGCAACATCATCCGGCAACGATTGCCCCGGGAAGGGGCTGCGCTGCTGCACCGCTGGTGAACGGAATGTGGGCAAGCCAAATCTCACCGGCTTGCGGCATCGTCGTAGAGTCCCTCGTCTTCCGGCGCGTAACTGTTCAGAAAACCCTGATGGTCACGAAAAACCGGCGACGTCCCCGCGGGGTTTGGATAGGGAACTGACCGAGCAGCCCGCCGCTGCTCGATCCAGGCGGAGAGCTTTTCGAAATCTTCTGGCGCGAGTTGCTCAATGACGCGCTCAATTTGTTCGACGGTGCTCACGTGCCACACGTTGCGGCGAGATTCGAGCGCCGCAAGCGGGGTTTGAGGAAAAGTTGCGTCCACATGGGTCAGTTCCTATGAGTGACAACCTCGGCATTGCAGGATTGTGTGGGTCATGCGACATTTCTTGACAAACGCCGCCGCCAGACGACGGATTGCCAGTCTACCAGGCCGGTTGAGCCGCCGTGCCGAACTCTGTGAAGAACGCGCTGCGTCCAGCTTAGGGCATTCGCCGGGCGGAACCGTGTCCCGGTTCCCGAAAAGAGCGCCCAAAAAAACGCGAAACGCCTCGACATTCCCCTTGCCCGAAGCGCCGGTTCCGCCTGAGACTGCCGGAAATGAGCCAAGATGACCAATCCGAACCCCTCGGATTGGAGTGATGATGTCATCGTGATGCCAGGAGGCTGGGGTTTGTCGCGGCGGAAATGAAGTTCGGCATCTTCTTTTTTGGGAGTCCGGGAGGTGATCCCGGCAAGGGGGATGCCTACCGGTTGCTCTTGGCTGCGGCCCGCTTTGCGGACGCTGAGGGGTTTGAAGCCGTGTGGACGCCGGAGCGGCATTTTGCGCCGTTTGGCGGGTTGTATGCCTGTCCTGCGATCACGAGCGCAGCGGTGATCACGGCGACGCAGCGCATCGCAGTGCGTGCGGGGAGCGTGACTCTTCCGCTGCACGACGCGATCCGTGTCGCAGAGGAATGGGCGATGCTGGACCATCTGAGCGGGGGACGTGCGGGTGTCTCCTTCGCGTCGGGTTGGCACGACAGAGATTTCGCGTTGGCTCCGGAGCGTTATGCGCGGCGCCGCGAGATCATGGCGGAGCAAATCCGCGAAGTGCGGCGTTTGTGGAGGGGCGAGAGCGTAGTCCGCAGAGGGGGGAACGGGCGCGAGACGGAGTTGCGGATCTATCCGCGACCGCTTTGCGGGGAGATTCCCATCTGGCTGACGGCGGCAGGGACAGAGGAGACGTTCCGGCGGGCTGGCGAATGGGGAGCTGGAGTGCTGACGCACATGCTAGGTCAGACTTGGGATCGATTGTCGGAGCGGATCGCCGTCTACCGGAAGGCGAGAGAGGCCGCGGGACTGGATCCGCCGGCGGGCAACGTGACGCTGATGTTGCATACGTGGGTAGGCGAAGAGCGACGGTTCCTTCGGGAGCGGGTGGAACCTGTCCTGCGGCGGTATCTCGAAGAGTCGTTTTCATTGTTAGGAGATGCGGCTTCCCCTTGGGAACACGGGGCGTTCCGCGATGCGCCTCACCCGGCAGGATCCAGGGCGGGGGATCCGCTTCGGGGATTGACCCCAAGGGAGCGCGCGCAGATCGTGGAGTCGGCCTTTGAGAGGTATTTTGAAAGCGCAGGGTTGTTTGGATCGACGGCGGAGGCTGGGGAAGTAGTGGCGAGAGCCCATGCGGCGGGGGTGGATGAGATCGCTTGTCTGATAGATTTCGGACTTTCTGAGGAAGATGTTCTGCGGGGGTTGCAGGGATTGGCGGAGTTTTCGCGTGGGCCGAATGCAGCGGGGTGCGAGCCTGTCTCCCACTCGCCTGCGTGCAGCCAGGAACTTTCGACTGATGCCTCTGACGAAACTTGGTCTCTTGTCGCGGAAGCGTGGCGGGAAGTGTTAGGCGAGGGTTATCCCGGGCGCGATGCGCATTTCTTTGATTGCGGCGGCAACTCGCTTCAGGCGGTGACCTGTGCAGCGCTGATCGCGGAGCGGCTTGGCATCGAGATTCCGGCGACGCTGGTTTTTGAGCACCCCACGGCGGGAAGGCTTGCTGCGGAGGCAGCACAGCGGCGGCGGGACGCGGGGGGGAACCTTGTGCTTCTTCGCGGGACGGTCGAATGAGCCTTGCTAAAGCTGTGAGCGAGCGGTCGAGCGGAATGTCCTATGTGGAATCGATGTGCCTCGGCGTAGCGGCCGGAGTATCTCAAGCCGGAGGCGCGGCGCCAAGTCCCAGGACCTCCTCGCCCTCGAATTCCCGGTCACTGGCACTCTGCAAAACGGAGGTCAGACCGTGCAAGACATCCCGTGCCTCCGGCGATCGCACTAGGCTTTCGATCTCGCATCGTTGTGACTACCGTAAAACATTCCTTCGCCGTAGCGGGAAAACATGATTCGGGCCATACGCCGCGGTTCCCCCCAGGCGCGAATCCGGGCGTTCTGCATGATCCGCTTGATCATCCCCGGCAACAGAGGCACGGCGGCAGGTGTCGCGCGGGTGAGCTGCTGATTGCTCTTGCGGGCCCTCGCCTCTCTAGCGAATGTGAGATTTGATGGAACGCGGTTCACCCGAGTCAGGCCCGGTTACACGCCGGGAGACCTGCCGGCCGGCAAACCACGAAAAGACTTGCCGCCGGTCCGAGGAATCCGTATTGACCTTTAATCTTAGTCGATGTGGAGGTGGTCATGAGATCGTGCTTTTTGATACTTCTGACTGTTGGGTTTTTATTCAGCGCCGATGTCTCGAAGGACGACGTCGAGGGCGACCTTGAAAAGATCCGAGGTGGCTGGAAGGTAGTGTCGGCCGAGGACAGCGGGCACAAAACGCCGGATGAAGTCATCAAGAACCTCAAGTGGGTCATCACCAAGGACAAGATCACTTACACGTTCGGCGAGAAGATTACGGAATGGTCCTACAAGCTGGACCCGGCCAAGAAGCCGAAGTGGATCGACCTTAGGGAGGGCGATCACACCACACTCGGGATCTACGACCTGGACGGGGATAACCTGAGGATCTGTTTCCCGGAGGGGGGTGCGGGCGAACGGTCGACGGCATTTGAATCAAAGGCCAACTCGGTGAACGACGTTTTGATCGTCCTCAAGCGGGAGATGCCTTGAGGATGGGTTGATGTTCAAGCAAAACTGCAACTCCAGATTTTTGATCTAACAATAATGCGCAGACAGCAGTCAAAACTCTTCGCCTGCCTGCCGCAGCACGCCTTCATAGAGTTTGCGGCTAAGACGAAACCTGTGCTGCTGGATCATCCGGTCGAGAACGGGTTTTAATATTGGCAGTTTTCCGGCACGTTTGGCCCGCAGCAGTACCCACGGTACCGGTGAAGTCTAGGCCCATTTGAAGCCCGTCGCCCGTCCGTCCGCATCGTCCAGCAGGAGCAGGCATCCTGGCAGCTCCGTTGCCAGCGCGATGGCTTCGGCCTCGCCCGCATCGAGTGTTCTCTGCAACTGTGCGAGCAACGGAGTGGCAGCGGGAGTTCGCAATTGAAGCCAGCCGTCGATTTTGGCCGAGTGCGCTTCGGCGGCGCCCGGACGCGTTCCGGCGCTGGTCACTTCCGCCCAGACCGCGGGGGGCACGAGCACCTCGGCATAGAACTCGCGCAGCAGATCGACTTGTCCGGCGCCGCCGAGGCAAATCAGCACGGAAGCGTCACTGTTGACGGCCGGCATAGGCCGCGTCGTGGCTCAGGTCTTCCGCGGTGTAGTGAGCAGGAGTCTCACGCCCTGCGAGGATCTCGTCGAACTCCCAGCGGTCAAGTCCCGCGAGATGCGCGGCCTTGCCCAGGGGGAGTAGACGCTGCGTGTAAAGACCGACGGCCAATTCCAGGCGTAGCCGGGCTTCCGCCTCGGGCGGCGCGAGCCGCATGGCTTGCGTCACTTCGCTCGGGACTTTCAACATCACGCTCATGTCTGAATAGTACTGCGTGCCTGCGATAGGACAAACACCGAAGTTCAGGAGTTCTCCGCTCTACGCACGCCGTTTCCCATCCTCCTCGCCAGGAACCCGGGTGTTTTGCCGCTTTCAAGCAATATGGACGGGGTAGTTTTCTGAATTGCCGAAGCTCTCAGTCTGCGATGCGCGGTGAACGTCTGTCAATCCAAGGAAGGGATTGAAGCGCCGTCCCTTCAACGGGCTATTGTTCGAGACCGGAGGAGGAGATTCGGTGGTCAAGCAAGCGCGTCACCCATCGCCAGGCAATTGCCTCGCTTTGGATAGCGCCGGAGATCTGCACATCGTGGGGTTCACTAGGTCCGCGGATTTCCCCGTGACGGACAATTCGTCTCTTGCGGGTGGCTTGGATGTTTTCATAACAAAACGCAAATCCGACGGCTCTGCCATCCTGCAGTCGTCTCTTCTGGGCGGCGGGGACGATGAGTGCGGCGGGGGCATTGCGTTGGATGCGCGGGAGAACGTTCTATTCACGGGATTTGATTCCCCCAACTTCGCGGTCACCCCGGACGCGGTGCAAACCAGCTTTCAAGGCGGTCTGCAGGATGGCTTCCTGACGAAGCTGAGCGCGGATCGATCGCAATTGCTCTACTCGACGTATCTCGGCGGTTCCGAACGTCGGGACGTGCTGCTGGGGCTCCGCGTCATTCGATCCCGATGGCGGCGGTATCGTCAGCTATGAGTGGACCGAAGGCCTGACGCCCCTTGGCAGCGGCGTCAGCATCAGCCCCAGCCTTTCCGTCGGCGTCCACAAGCGAAGTCTTAGCAGTACGCAAGCGGATCTGGTCCGCGGGGAGTTCGAGGACGATGGCGTCTCCGTAGCGCAGTCCATCGAGCCATTCTGTTAGGATCTCCAGCGTGGTGGGATCCTGGAAATGTTCGGGCTTGGTTTCGGGATGTGGACGGTAAACGAGCCCTTCCCGCGGCGGTTCCGCGCGCCAGCGGACCCGGCATTGGAAGAAGGAAAAGTCTTCCGGGGGCGCGACGGGACACCAGTGCAGGCCGCGCACGCTGAAGATCGGTGTGAGGGGCTCGTAGGTCCAGGGCGCGATCGAGATGTTGAGGGTGGCAGGATGGAAGCGGCTGATGTCCCATCCGAGGGCAGCGAAGGCGGACTGCTGCATCCGGATCGTGCCGTTTGGAAATCGGGGGTCGGCGGCTTGGCCTGAAGCCACGCCGTGGCCGCGGACAATGAACCCGGAGACGGATGGCCAGGGCATGTTTCAGGATGCGCCCGGCGAGCGGCCTCTGCCAGAGTTTCTTTGTCTACCAGGACGAAAGCGGCGTGATGCGGATCGATGGGGTTCCCGGGATTGCGGCCGCGGCAGGCTTGAGGAAGGAACAAAAACTGGGGACGGGTAGATCTCTGTGCACACGGGCTGCGAATTGAGGCAGGATGCCGGTCATCAGACGAGCGCGAGTGCTGGGGGATTCCAGCCCTGGAGGACAATTTCTAAAAGGTCATGAGCCGGGCCATCGAGGGCCGCTTCATTTTCGACCGCGTAGCAAAGGCGAAGTGGCGCTCTACCCCCCATCACCTTCGTCGTCTCTTCGCCGAACTGGCTGATGACGCGGACGGCGATCTTTTGGCGTTTCCTGGCTGGGAACTGATTGCTGGTGTGACCGTAGATGCGGGTGAAGGCGTCGTCGTCAATTTGCACATTCAAGGTGTGTTCGGCTTTCTTAAGAGATCGATTTACGCGAATAGCTCGGAAACCGTGAGGCGCAACGCCGGGACGCTGGAGCATTCGATGATGTCTTGGGCTTCGAAAGCGCAAGTCTCCTGGTAACGGCCATTCTCCGCACGGCGGTAGACCTCCACTCGTCGTTCCGTTCCCAACACAATCCAGTACTCCTTCACCCCGGCCTCGGCGTAGAGCGAGGCGTTTTCCCGGTCGAGCGCCGGGCTCGAAACAGCAACTTCCACGACGAGTTCGGCCGTGGTGGGGTGGGCCGAAGTAAAATCGCTTTCACTGCCGCGGGTCACCGAAATGTCCGGTTCTGGCTCTGAGTCAGCCAAGGAAAGCGGTTCCTTCTTCCACACCGAGTAGCCAGCAGGCAGGCGAGCCAGAATCAACTTGTACAGGAGAGAGGCAACAGTGCTATGGAGTGGCGACTTGGAGATCTTCTCGATGATGATGCCGCGAATCAATTCCGTGGGGCGCCCGTGCTCGTTGAACTCGCCGAGCCGGTGGTACTCCTCGACCGTGAGCGGTGAGACGCGCTGGCGGACTTCCGGCAGTTCCAGGATCGTTGACATAGCGATCACACGTTAATTCGCCGCGGCGGCCTCGTCGAGGGTGGAATTCAGTCGAAACTTCACCTCCAGCACCTTCGGTGCGCTCGTGGTCCGGCCGCCGATGTCCGGCACGCAGACCGTATGAGGTCGGGGTCGGGGTCGGTATTGGAGTCGAATGCAGAGCAGCCAAGGCCTTTACTTGACCACGGGAATCGCAGACACCCACATTGAAGACGGGAGCAAACGGCGCGCATGCGGGGAATCAAATGCGGGACACCCAGAGATTAGATCAAATGCGGGATGCTCAATGCAGCACACGTCCCCTACCGCCGCCTGCCTGAAGAAGCTTGGGCGGCGGCGAGCATACTGGCCAGGCGCCTGGGCATCAGCCGCGTAGCCCAGGCCATGCGAAGCGATTGCCTAGCAGTTTACGGGAAAAACATTGTTTTCCATGTTCTCATTCGCTCTATTTCAACTTACGAATGAACAAGCAATGCCCGACCCTGCCTGAGAACCGGCAGTCATTTTTTGCGGCAGGTCTTTTCCTCTCGCGTGCTTCTGCCCTGGTGCTCACAGCGCTCCTCTTCGCATGGTGTCGGCCCGCCAGCGCCCAGATCGAGATCGTCCTGCTCACGTCCCGGGATGAGGGCGGCATCAGCGTGTCGGGATATCCGCAGCTTGCCGACGGCGGCAAGGTCGCGTTTCGCGGCTCCCGCGGCACTGGGGGCGACGACGTCGACGGCGTCTACATCGCCTATGGCGGCGGTGGGGTGACCCCGTTGGTCGAGGTGGGTTCGCCCGCAGAGTTTCTCGAGATCGACGGCGTTGCCATGAGCAGCGATGGCACGGTTGCCTTCGTGGCCAAGGTTTTGATCGACGAGGCAGACGGCAATGGCGGCTTTAGACCCGGCCAGCACATAAAGTTTTTCACCGGAGCCGATCCTTATTCGCCGCTGTTTGGGGATTTTAACTACAGGGCGGTGGGCCCGTTCGAGATCAACGACAACCGCAATGTCCTCGCCGTCGCGGGCGCCGGCCATCTCTTCACCATGAGTCGAGCCATCTACCCGGAAGATGAGTATCCTAACTACTGCATTGTCGCGGGAGTCATTGGCGTCAACCAAGGTGTCTTTCACGCTGAGAGAGCGATCAACAATTTCGATCAGGTTGCCTGGGTGCATCAGGCCCCAGGCGAGACGCTCGTGTCCGTGAGGCGCGCCAAGGTCATGCCCGTGGCGGAAGGATACCCGATCGTCACGACAACGCTCGCCGATGGGTTTGAATGGGCCTGGTCGCTCTCGCTCGATGATTCCGGGCGCGCAGTATTCATCGGCCAACGTCCCGGCGAAACCGAGATGCTCTATGAAGCCTCCGGCAGCGCGGTGGTGCTGGCCCGCGAGGGCGATGGCAAGGGCTTCTCGAACTTCGGCGACGTGAGCGTTAGCGCCGGCGGGCAGATCGCGTTCGCAGCGAGGTACGAGGGGCCTTCGGGCGCCAGGCGATACGGCATCTTCCGCGGGTTTAACGGCGCCCGCGACAAGATCGTGGCCGACGGCGACCGCATCAGCTACAACGGCGCGGAGTGGGAGGTCAGTGTGGACGGCTTCGGCCCCCGCAGTTACAACAACTCGGGCCAGATTCTATTCAGCGGTTCGATCAGCCCGGTGGAGGGTGACGCGAGATCGCGCAACGGACTCTTCATCACCTCCGGAGTTGCCGATCCCCCGCCCGACGACGAGCCGACGGGCGACGATCCCGAGGACGATCCGGCGAACACCTTCACTTGGGTCAACAACTCCGGCGGCGCGTTTGCCACCGCCGCCAACTGGGAGCCCGCGCAGGCGCCGGTGAAAAACGCCGAGCGCGCCGACACCGCGCTCTTCAACCGCGGCGCCAACTATACGGTCGACACGCCCGCGGCCGCGACCGAGCGCCTGCTCGTGCGGGGCGGCGACGTGACGCTCAATGTCGGCGCTTACTCCGTCGGCTCCACGTCGCTCCCCGAGCCCTCGGTCTCGATCACGCGCAGCGGCATCCTGCGCGTAACCGGCGGCTCGCTTCAAAGCGTCAATACGGTGATCGGCAACGGCGCCGTCATCCCCGGCCAGGTTGCCGAGGCGCACCTGTTCAACAGCGGCGTCACCTGGGATAATCCCGGCCGGATGACGGTGGGCGGCTTCAGCCGGGGAAGGCTCTTCGTCGCCAACGGCCCCACCCTCACCACGGGCGAGGCGCGCATCGGCACTGATGCACGCGGCGAGGTGATCGTCGGCGGCGTGGATTCGCTCTGGAACGCAGGCTCCCTCGCGGTCGGCTACGCCGGCGAAGGCAGTTTGATCGTCGAGAGCGGAGGGCACACGCGTGTGGCGTTGCTCAGCATCGGTCGCGCCGAAGCTGAGGGCACGGTCACGGTGGACGGCGCGGGCTCGCTGCTGACCGTCGCGGACAGTCTCTCGGAATTCACCCTCGGCGAGGCTGGCGGCATCGGGAACCTGAACGTGCAGGGGGGCGGACGTTTTGTGGTTTCTGGTGTTTCCGGATTGGCCGCCGGCAAGGGCGAGGACGCGGCCGGCTTTGTGACGGTGCGCGGCTTCGACGCCGCCACCCATGCGCGCTCGACGCTGAGCATCGGGTTCGCGCTTCAGGGCTACCTCACGTTAGGTGAACTGGGTGGTCGCGGCGCCGTGTGGATTGAGGACGGCGGACGGACCGAGACCGCATACGCCGTGGTGGGGGCTGACACCGGCGCCGGCGAGGTGTTTGTTCGTGGGACGGGAGATGGATTGCCCTCGACCTGGGAAAATGCTCGCAGCCTTGTCGTCGGCCTACGCGGAACCGGTTCGATCCATGTCGAGGCGGGGGGCCTGTTAACCACGGACAACCTCGACATCGGCATCGAATCCGGAGGCGAAGGCCTGGTCAAAGTTCATGGCGCCGGCCCCGAGGGGCAGCCCTCGCTCCTGCGCGTCAACCGCAGTTTTGACGAGTTCGTGGTCGGGACGAGCGGCGGCACAGGGACCCTGAGCGTCGAGGCGGGAGGACGGGTCGAGGCAATGTTCCTCGGCATGCTCGTTGTCGGCGAGAATGGCGGAAGCGGCGCCGTGTCCGTGCATGGCTTCGATCCCGGGCCGGGCGGACGCTCGACGCTGGAGATCGGGGATCCCAACGCGGGACTGCTCGTGGTCGACGACTATCTCGGGATCGAAGCCGGTGGTCTGGTCCGAAGCACCTTTGGACAGATCGGGGCCGGCGCGAACGGCGCGCTGGTGAGCGTGACCGGGGAAGGCAATGGCAACCCGTCGAATTGGGAGATCGCTGACGGGCTCCAGATCGCCGCTGGATACACGGGCGGACTCTTGATCGCCGAGGGCGGGATGGTCAGCACGCCGCGCCTTTGGGCGGGCCAGGGACCCACGGGTGACGGTACCATCACGTTGCGCGGCGTGGGCGCCGGCGGCGATCCGTCGCTGCTCACCGTGACTGCGAGCCAGGAGGCCTTTGAGCTGGGCGTCGAACACGGCCGGGCAATCTTGCGCGTGGAGGAGGGCGCTCGCGCCATCGCGGGCGGCGACTCGTGGCTGGTCCTGGGACGCGGCGAAATTGCCGTAAGCGGCTTCGACACCGCGAGCGGAACTCGTTCGCGACTCGACGTTGCGGGCGAAGGCTTCGGCTGGCTCGAGATCGGCGGTCGTGGGGCGGCCCTGCGCGTCGAGAATGGCGCGCTCGTCGACTGCCAAGCCGCTACGCTCGGTTCAGCGGGAGCGATCCCGGCGACTGCTTCCGTTAGCGGCGCGGGCCTCGGACAACCTGCACATTGGCGCATCGCCAGTGAACTCAAGATCGTCCAACCCGCCGGTGCGGGCGCGCTGGCCACGCTGACCA
>JBGTBW010000160.1:0-5520 GCA_041749135.1 Verrucomicrobiales bacterium | reverse complement strand
CGCGAACTCTTCAGGTTCCCCATCGGCGGACAGGAGTGTCCGCCCCACAAGTAGGGCGTCATCTGCCGAGAGGCGGTCTCGCTTCGGCTCAGCGATTTTCCTCCCTGTCCATGATCTCCCTCGATAGGTCAGGAGTTCTGAGGCTTGTTCGACGAAGTGCCCGTCGCTATGCGGGCGATGAAGTCCAGGTGAGCTGCCAATGTCAATCAACGAGCGGGTTCACCCGGCTCGGGCGTGTCCGCGCCAGATTCGCCAAGCAGGCTGCTGCCTTGCCGGACCCTCAGCAGCGCTTCGTTGATCGAGTGCGCGTCCAGCTTTTCAAAGATGCTTCGGAGATGGTTCTTGACCGTGTTCAGTTCGATGTCGAGCGCCAGGGCGATCTCGCCTCGCTGCTTGCCGCGCGCCGCCAATTGCAACACCTGCCATTGCCGCTGGGAGAGCCCGAAGTCCTCTGGTTTCGGATGCGAGCGGCGCTGGTGGAACCATTGGATGATGCGCGTGGCCACAGCAGGGCTCATCGCCGCGCCGCCTTCCAGCGCTTCTTGGACCGAACGTTGCACGTGTTGCATCGAAGCCCCTTTCAAAATGTAGCCTGAGGCGCCGCTTTCGAGCGCATCGATTATCAGGTCAGCGCGATCCTCAATTGTGAGCATCACGATTCGCCCATGGGGTAATCGCGCGCGCAGCATAGGGATGATATCGATTCCCGATTGCCCTGCGAGGTGGATATCGAGCAACACCAGGTCGGGTTTCGCGGGCGGAACCACGCTCAAGGCCTCGGGTGCGCCGGCGCACTCCGCCACAACACTCCAGCCGGGACAGGCGTTCAATGTGCGGACGAGGCTCGACCGGTAGGCAACCGAGTCCTCAACGACGGCCAGTCTGGCGGCAGGTTCATGCATGTGATTCAGTTCGCAATTGGAAGAATGAAAGTCACGGTCGTTCCCTGCCCGGGGGCAGTGCGGATTTCGCAGCGTCCTCCCAGCTCCCGGCAGCGCGCCTGGAAATTGCGCAGCCCGTGGCTCGCCCGCGGCCCCGCCGCGACCTGTTTTGCAACTTCATTGAGATCAAAGCCCCGGCCATTGTCGCTCACCGTCAATTCGAGATGCTCGCCACCCCACCGCACCTTGATCATCGCAGCGGCGGCGTGTGCATGGCGGACGACGTTCTGAAGGGTTTCCTTGAAGAGCGCGCTGATTTCCCGCCGCGTTTGCGCTGGAACCGGCACGAGGAATGGGGTCGGCGGAAAATCAAGCTCGACGGAAATCCCCGCCGCGGACAAGTGGCGCACGGACCAATCGGACAGGAAATCGAACAGGCTGGCGAGCGAGTCGTTGGCAGGATGCAGTTCCCATATGATTTCCCGGAGTTCCCTGGAAGACCTTTCCGCCTCGCAAGCGGCGTCTTCAATTTGCGCCGCCAGAGCGATCTGCGACAGGCGCGGCGCAATGTGATCGTGCAGGTCACGCGCCACACGTTCGCGCTCCCGCGCCACTGCAAGCTGGTGGACTCGCCGGGCGCGGCAACCAAGCCAGCCTGCCAGTCCCGTGCCGGAGACAGCCACGAGCAAGCCAACCACTATTTTGAACGCGCGCCTTTGCCACACCGGCACGGAAACGCTGAGCGGCGCCGAAGTCTCCCTCTCACTCCATTGGCCCCTGTGATTCCTCACCCGCAGCCGGAAGAGATACTCGCCAGGGCTCAGATCGAGGTACGTGACGCTACGGGACAGGACGGCATTGCGCCAGCCGGGATCCAGACCATCAAGACGATACTGCACGACACTGCTGCCGGGGGAATGGAGGTTCGGCGCCGCGAAGCCGAAAACCACCGCCGGCGCCCGTCCGGTGGTGATTCGCAATGGCTCTCCGGGAGGGTGCGCAGCGCCGTTGACGGAGATCTCTTCAATGACCGGAGGGACAGGAGGCGGCCCGGAAGGGAAGTGCGC
This sequence comes from Verrucomicrobiales bacterium, assembly GCA_041749135.1. Lineage (GTDB taxonomy): Bacteria > Verrucomicrobiota > Verrucomicrobiia > Verrucomicrobiales > DEV007 > DATKCT01. The sequence continues at coordinate 3,572 of JBGTBW010000160.1, read as the reverse complement.
GGGGTCGATTACGGCCAAGCCATTGCCCTTCGCAAACCAGAGCCGGCCATCCCGCGTTCGCAGGCAGCCTTGAGGCGACGCAGCCGCCCGGTCGAGCGCCGAAAGTCCGTCTGCGAGGGTGAACCTCTGGATGACAGGGACATCACTCGCGCCAGCAGTCCACGCAGTCAATTCGGCGGCTGACACCCGGGTGATATCAGATTCGTGATTCAACCAGAGACGTCCGGATTCATCCTCCACAATCCCCAGCACCGGGCGCCGGGCCATGCCCGCGCCAGAATCCAGCGCAACGAGGCTGTTGTCACGCCAAAGGAGCAGACCGGATTCGGCCCCGATCCATAGGCTGCCGTCGGTGCTTTCGTGCAGCGACAGCACCTTGAGCGGCGCGGCCTGTTGCGCCGGTGCCGACGCCTCTGTCGAACCGTTCCTGAGGTAGTTGAGTCCTCCCGGGCCTCCGATCCAGAGGCCGCCGTTCCGATCCTCCAACAAAACCGTCACGTCCAGTTCAGGCGCAACATTCACGCGGTTCAATTGCAACCTGGTGTTCATCCGAAAGAGGCCGGCCTCGCTCGCGATCCAAAGGGCGCCGGAGCGTTCACCCGAATGGAGTGCCCGCAGCCGGCCGATATTTGGATGAACGGGCCGGATAACTGCCCGGGCAAGTTGGGTTTCTTCCAAATCCGGAATCGCAAACAACCCTCCTTGTGGATGAGGCGCCCACGTTTTTCCGGCGAAAACGGCAATGGCTCCCGGCATAGGCTTTTCTCCGCTTACAAGTGTGCTCAGATCTGCCACTGCCAATTTTCTGTCCGACCACCATCCCACATGATCACGCGCCACGAAATACAATCGGCCACTGGGTGATTGCGTGACGGCTTGAACAGGTCCGCCAAAGGTGTCCGGTCCCTCCAGGCGCATGGAAGAGAAGGGCCTCTCGCGGAGGCGCACCAAACCCTCATGAGTGCCCACCCAGATCGCACCGTCTCGATCCGAGAGAATGCAGAGTGCGTCACCGATGGCCAGCGTCTGAATCCATTCCCGGGCAGATTCATCCTCCGGGTACATCACCAATCCACCCATCGCCTGGGTTGTTGCCCAGACCCGCCCCGCTGGATCTTCGGCAAACCGGGCGTCGCGCGGCACCGGCAATCCGGCCTTGGTCGCCACCGTCATCAAAGACGCACTTTGGCCTGCCCCGTCCAAACGGTAGGTTGCGTCCGAGCCGATCCACAGCCGGTCTAACCGATCGGCCATGAGACCATACACGGCACTGCCCCCCGAGGCCGGCTCGCCGGGCAGTTCGACCCGTGTCACATGGATGGCGGGCAAGTCGCACCGAAACAGTCCGTTCATCGCGCCGATCCAGAGTGTCCTGGCATTCTGCTCCCAGACACAGAACGGCCGCTCGAGTCCGGGAAGGGGCAACGCCTGTTCTCCGTCCGGATCCACCCAGCTCACGCCATCGTCATGGACAACCCACACACCAGACTCCCACCGCTGCGCCAATCCGTTGATCATCGTTCCGCGGAATCGTTCCTGGCTGGGAAACGGAACGAAACGGTTCCCATCGCGGCAGAGCAGCCCGCGCTTGGTTCCTAACCAGAGGCGTCCCTGCCTGTCCTCAATCATCGCGCGCACTATCGACCCGTTTTCCGCCAGGGCTGGAGTGTTCGTCTCGGTAAAGAGGGTGAAGCCAAGACTGTCGAATCGCGCCAGCCCGCCCACGGTTCCGATCCAGAGATAACCATCTTTGGACTGCAGCAGAGATCGGACTTTGTTCGCAGGCAGACCATTCTCTGTGGTCCAGCGATCCGTCGTGAATCTCGAGTGCGGCGGACGAGCCGGGGCGCCCGGCTCCGGGTTGCTGTTTGCCGCTGGGGTCAGCGAAACCGCCGGGTAAAAAAGGGTTTCTTGAAGCCGCTCGCCATAAACCAACGATGTGATTTCCCGATGAGTGCCCCGGCCTGAACCTATGTAGGTTCCGTCCGAGCTGAAGAGATGGCTATAAACAATGAACGGGAGCGAAGCGCCGGACCGGCTCGAGTCCTCTGCCTGCAACGGTGCGATGGATATGCTCGCGACAGAAAGCGCTATCCTTAAGGCTCCGCGAAACATTCGTTCCTGCAGGTGGGGCATTTCCAACCTCTGATCGAGGTCCGTCCGGAATCATACCGGGGCTGGAACCTCATTTCAAGTGAAGGGATAGGGCCGCTTGACCCGGAGGTCAAGCGGCGCCCCCCACAGATCCGGACGCCCGATGAAGGCATACGGTTCCTCGCGGTTGCGGGTTCATTACATGACGGAATGGAGGATTTTGGCAGGGATCAGGAGGAATACCCGCAGCATGCCGTCGAGGATCCTTTCCAACGGCCGGCTACTCGCCCGCGTTATCGGAACCAGCGAATCCTCGACCGTCATCGCTTGGTCAGGATGATCACAATCCGGTCAAGTAAAGGCCATGGCTGCTATGCAGTCGACCCCGACCCCGATACCGATACGCCGAGGGGGAGTTCCGGGGCTTCCCAAGCGAGTAACGATCCTCTTAGGAGCGAATTCCTGCAGTTCAATAACTCACTACCGATAAGCCTGGGATGCGGCTGAAATGCGCCGCGTTGTTCGTAATCAGAGAGAGGTTGTTAGCCAACGCAGCCGCCGCGATCCACAGATCGTTCGCGCCAATCAACTGCTGCTGTTTCCGCAACCGGCTCGTGATGCGCGCGTATTGCCCCGCGGTCCTCTCGTCCATCGGCAACACGTGAAACCGCCCGAGCATCGCTAAACAGGCGGGGTCTGTGATGTCGCCGAAGCCTTCCGCAAACTCGCCGGCCACCGTCCACGAGATGCAGGCGCGGGCTGAGGCATGCTGCTGCAAAAACGCATGCGCTCGCCCGCCCTCACGTCGCATTTCCCGCTCCAAGTCAATGAGAAAGCACGTGTCGAAAAGCGCGTCGTTCATGACCACGGATCCTCGGGCGGAGCATCCGCGCGCTGCGCGGCCTCAAGCCTGGCCAGCGCGGCCTCATCGGCTGCGGGCATGGTCGGCAGAGCCGCCAGCAGCTCCCCACACGTCTTCGCCCGCTCATCCCAGCGCGCCCGCCGGATCACCTGCGAGAACGATTCCCTCGGTGAAAGCCGCGCCTGCGCGAGCCGCCGGTAGGCCTCCAGGTCAACCGAGATCGTTTTCGATGCCATGTATACAGCATACACAGGTCAGAAGAGTGTCAATGAAAAATGAGAAGGCTGGACCCGCATGAAAGGCGGGTTGCTTTATTCGGCGACGCCGCCGCCGAAGAGAGGAATTGGAGGACACCCCACATATTCTCTGAGCATGTCCTTGCTAAACATGTTCATATGAACACGCTTTCGCCATGGCCACGCCGCGCAGGCTCAGAACTTCTGATCTCGAGGAATTTGGATGAGCTGGAAAGGTATGTGGCGCGGGCACTCCTGCCCGCGAACTCTTCAGGTTCCATCGGCGGACAGGAGTGTCCGCCCCACAAGTAGGGCGTCATCTGCCGAGAGGCGGCCTCGGCTCAGCGATTTTCCTCCCTGTCCATGATCTCCCTCGATAG
>JBGTBW010000159.1:0-4794 GCA_041749135.1 Verrucomicrobiales bacterium | reverse complement strand
CCTGATCTCGAGGAATTTGGATGAGCTGGAAGGGTATGTGGCGCGGGCACTCCTGCCCGCGAACTCTTCAGGTTCCATCGGCGGACAGGAGTGTCCGCCCCACAAGTAGGGCGTCATCTGCCGAGAGGCGGCCTCGCCTCGGCTCAGCGATTTTTCCTCCCTGTCCATGATCTCCCTCGATAGGTCAGGAGTTCTGAGGATAGCGCGAGAGATCTGGTAGAGCCTGACCTCGGGGGCCGGCCTCCGTGACGGCCTGGTCTTGGTATGGGAGACCGGGCCCGGCAATGAATCAAGGCCGGACGGCTGCTCGATAGTATCCTTCCGGCTCCGCAAGGCGATCGGGGTCGGTGTCTTGGAAGGTCGAGATTCCTCCGGCGGCTCCGGCGATGGGCTCGGTGTTGATGGCCGTCCAGCTTCCCGGCTCTTGCGTGGTCGAGTAGTGGACGTCGTAGGTTTTCCCTTCGACGCTGGTCCATTCGAGGGTGACTTCCGTTCCGGAGTTTCCGGTGGACACGACGCGCAGATAGGAATTCGCGTCATTCGGATCCGTGCCGGCGAGGATCTCGCTGGCGTCGGAGGCCCCGTCTCCGTCGGAATCAACCCCCGGTTCCACGCCGCTTGCCGGGAACACGTTGGCATAGACGGCATCGATGTTGTTGAAGTTGTTCAACGCAATCCGGATCTGATAGTCGCCGGGAGCGAGATTCCGAGCGGTCGCTTCGCCGAAACGCCACACGTCGGAAGGTATCGGATCCGCAGAGGTATCCACGGCCACTAAGGGTGAGAGCAGATTCGTTCCCGTGGCGTCGTAAATCCCCACCGTTGACGGGGGCGATCCGTCGTGACCTTCACGATTGGCGAATGCGGCTCCGAAGGTGATGTCCGATGCTTCCGTGAGCGCGAAGTTCTGGAAGATCTCGAAGATCCCGTTGAGATCGAGGATTTGCGAGCCATCGGCGGCCGTGTCGACACCGCTGCCATAGGGCGTGCCGTCGTTCCGGATCATGTTCCATGTGGCGTCTGGCCCGGTTTGGCTCCAACCGGTGGGAATGGTCCCCAGATTGTTGGTGTTGATGTTGTTCAGGACCGGATCTTCGAAGGATCCGTTGACGAGGATGTTCGGACCGGGAGTGCCGCCGCCTAGCAGATCGCCGTCGAACAGCGCCTGGATATCTGCGTCGCTGAGCGCCGAATTGAAGATCGCGACGCTATCGATGGCTCCTTGGAAATTCCGGGCGTCGCCGCAACAGTTGTCCTTGCCGAGATGCCAGACGGTGGGACTTGCTTGCGTGCTGTGGGGGATGGCGTTGACAGCGGAGGAGAGCACGCCGCCGGATCCGATGAAGAGCGTTCCTGCTTCAGGGGTGACCCGCACAGCGATGAAGGTCCACTCATTGGCAGGAACGGCGAGGCCGCTGACGAAGTTGTAGGTGTTGGCGTTATTATCGTTCCAGGTGTAGGTGAGCTCACCGGAGGTGGCGCGGAAACCCAGTCCGATCGGCTGAGCGCCGTCTCGCGATTGAATCAAGCCCGTCCACTCGCCCGTGGGCACGCCATTGACCCAACCGGACACCGTAATCTCGTCGAAGGTTTCGTTGAGGGCCGGCAACTCGACATTGCTGGTCCCGCCCGCTTCACCGGTGAGTTCGACGGCGAAGTCTCCCTCGGCTCCCGTGTGTCCGGCGACCCAAGTCCCGTTGTTCACCGTTCCGTTGAGCGCCGGGTCGGAAGCCTCGGCTGCTTCGGAGCCCTCGCCTTCGTTGAGGTCCCAATAGCCTACCAACGATTCGAGCGCGGAAGGCGGCTCAACGAAAGGAGCGACCGAACCTGGATCACTGTACATCGCGGAGATCTGTTCGGGAGTCAGCACCGTTTGATAAATCTGGACATCGTCGACGCAACCCGTGAAGCCAAATTGACCAACCGTCGCGCCGATTTGGAAGGGGGCCACGGTGTTGATCGGGTACCCCGAGGCTCCGTTGACCGACGCATTGAGAACGCCATCGACATAGACGGCCACATCCGCCGATCCGTCGGCGTTGGGGTCCGAGTAGGTGTAGACCACGTGAAAGACTTGATCGGGAACGAGGAACGGCTCCGAGGCGAGCGTCTGCGTGCCGGCTTCACTCGTCCAGATCACGGAGTCGGGCCCGCCAGTCGCCTCAAAGAAGACAGCATAGGGATTCGCCGGGCTTGAACTCCGGCTGAAGAGCACGCTCGCGGTTCCTACGTCTGCGGGATCTTGCTTCACCCAGAGCGAATAGCTGGCTACAGGCAAGGTGGGGAACCCGATGTCGGTCGCGACCTCGCCGTAGGCGGCGTCGCCGCCCTCAGTGAAGGCAACCGCGGTCCCTGGGCCTGCGAGCGAGGGGACGCCGGGAGTGACGCTGCCGGACCCTGCGTTATACGTGCCGTGGTAGCCGTTGCCGGAGGAATCCGTCATGACCGGGCCGTCCGCCTCGTCCAGCTTATAGTGAGCGAGCAAGCCATTAGCGTGTTTGATCTGACCGGTCAGTGGAATGGTCGTTGTCTCTATCCCCGCGGCGTTGCTGGTGATCTCGAGGAAGCCGCGGTAAATGCCCACAGCATCTGTGGGCGTGAAGGTCACCGTGACATCGGCTCCTTCATTCGGTGCGAGAGAGGCGGGCAGGCCGGAAACCGAGTAGTTCCCCGCCGCATCGCCGGTGATGGCGGAGCCGGTGATCTGGAGGGTCTGTGACGCCCCCGGATTGAGCATGCGGATCGTCAACTCCTGGGGGCCGGGGTTGCCGTCGAAGACACCGAAATTCAGCGCATCGGGGATCGCCAAGAGGCTGGGATCGCCCGGTTCATCGCGCTCGATCTGAAATCCCGCGATGCCGAGCATCGGGCCGCGGATGGTAAGGGTCGAACCGGTAAGGTTCTTGAAGCGGATGTAGTTGCCCGAACCACCGTCGCCGGCCACTTCGACGAAGGAGCCGTTGAACGGCGTAACGTCCGCCACGTCGAGCGTTTGGTCATTGGCCTCGTAGACGGCGGCGCCGCCCGCTTCTGAATTGACGTAGAGGTAGAGGTCGTAGAGGGGGTAAGCGATATTCTTCACGGTGATCACCGTCATCACGTTGTCTAAGGCGCCAGCGGCATCGAAGCGCGGAAGTAGCAGACCGTACATCAACCGCTCGTCGTCCGTGCTGGGATCGGCTCCCGCGACGCCCGGCCCGTTTGTCTGCCAGCTTACCCGCATGAAGGAAGGCACACCTTCGGAGTCGTTGGCGATCACGGGTCCACCGGCTCCGCCCGGGAAGTTATTCCAGTTCGCCTGAGGAACCACTCCCGCGCTGCCCGACACCGAAGCTCCTTGGTTTCCGGCTCCTCCACCGACAAAATTCCCGCCCAAGAGGATGGCTCCGCCCCTGGACGGCTTGGAATTTGCGTTCAGGGGATCGGTCCCCGCCGCGATCTCGGCCTGGTCTTCGAAGTCATCGTCGTCGGAATCGGGGTCATTGGGGTCGGTCTGATAGGTGGCGATCTCTGCACCGTCGAGGAGGGTGTCGCCGTCCGAGTCTGGATTCAGCGGATCCGTGCTCGTCTCGAAATTGTCGTTCAATCCATCACCGTCCGTGTCGGCCAACTGGGGGTGGGTTCCCAGTTGGTACTCCTGAAAGTTCGTCAGGGTATCGCCGTCGGGATCCTCGCCGCCGTCGTTGACGTTCGGGTCGAGACCCCTGGGCACGCCGCGATCGATGCCGGTCTCCCATTCCGCGGGGATTCCGTCTCCGTCCGGATCGAGGGCTGTAACTGCCTCGAGCCGGACATTGTCGAAGTGGGAACGGACGCCCCCGTCGTCGTCGCCGAGGAAGATGACGATGTTTCCTGAGGGCGGGCTGTCGTCGGTGGTGTACTCGACCTGCACATCGGTATAGGTATGAATCTGGGCGTTATTGAGGGCGACGGAGTCGACACTGGTGGACGCCTCTGCGAGCAGGGGATCGGCGGTCAGTTGTGCTTGGGTGGTCGCCCCGGTGAGCAGGTTCGCCGCATCGGGAGCCCCTTGGATCGAAGTCAAGCCGATGACGGAGAAGGACTCGGCTCCGGATTGGTTCGGGTTCCGGTAGCCGACGCCGACGGTCAAGGTATAGGTGGTGTTCGGCTCGAAGGGGATGCCGAGGTTCTGAAAGATATAGTGGCCGGCTGCGGCGCCGATATGCTGGTTGCCCTCCGAGAAAAAGCCGCCGATGAACTCGATGAACCGGTTGCCGGTGACTGGGTTCGGGGGATCCTGCCATTGCGGATCGTCGGGGCCCGTCGTCGGCGGCAAGTCATTGGTCCAGCCTCCTGCTCCGAGGGCCGGCGTTTCGAAGCTGTGATTGTTGACCTCGATTGGGGCGGCGGTGAGGCGTCCGGGGAGGGTCAGGCAGAGCGCCGCCGTGGCGAGGAGACCGAGGATGGTGCGGGTGAATCCGGTTTTACCGAGTTTCATGGCGCGTAGGGGGGGTAAAAGGAGGAGGAAGGCAGCCCGGACATGGGCGCCGTTCAACGCTCGACGAAGCTTTGTGTGCCAAATCGCGTTGGGAAAGGCAATAGAAAAGTGCGATTGTTATAGAATGGGAGGTGTAGCGGAACGTACAAACGTCAGAACTCCTGATCTCGAGGAATATGGATGAGCCGGAAAACTATGTGGCGCGGGCACTCCTGCCCGCGAACTTTCTAGGCTCACTCGGCGGACAAGAGTGTCCGCCCCACAAATAGAGTGTCATTCACGGAGTGGCGGTCTCGCTTTGGCTCACTCTTATTCCCCTGTATCCATTATCTTCC
>JBGTBW010000158.1:0-20698 GCA_041749135.1 Verrucomicrobiales bacterium | reverse complement strand
GATGGCGCTTATCGTGGCGCAAGACCAAAAACCGAATTCTTACAGCGCTCTCCTCGAAGATAAGGTGATAGGGAAACACGCGCAGCGGTGCCCTTCTCCGAAGCCCTTCTTCAATGTTGTGAAATCTACGCGGGCTTTCGGTAACCTCCGCAATGGTCGCCTCCACATCACGGAAGAACCGGTTCCCGAGCTTGCTGCCTCCCTCGGCATCGTAGTATGCCAATGCCGCTCGAAGATCCTTTGGGATCAGGCGGTGGTAGATCACATCCACCGCTCAACGTCCCAACTCACGCTTTACCTCGTCCCAGGTGAGACCCGCAGAGGGATTCAGGTCGAGTTCCTTAGAGCGCCTGCGAGCCTCGTCGAGACCGTCATCGTCCTCCAGGAGCACGGCGGGGAGAGAGTTGAGAAGCTCCTCCGCGAGCGCCGCTCGCTCAGAATCAGGCAGTTCTAGTGCCCAATTTTGAATTTCCTCAAGGTTCATAGGAGCAATCTAGCCTCGGGTGCGCATTCCGGCATCCACTTCTTGACCGATCGCCGAGGCCACCCACCCGCTACAGAGGGCGCGGATTAGACTTCTGGCTACGGGTTGAAGTGGTCATGCGAGCCTGACTCCGGGCGGGTAGCGGGTTGGTGTGCGCCGACTGGTTCTGTCTTTCGGTTTATCGCCGACCTAGGCCGAACTCGGGATTGCGGCGATGGTGTCTGATGACGATAATGTAGATACAATCCAGGCGTTCCTCGAATAAGATGTGCTAAGGGAACTTCCTGAGGTTGTAGCGCCGCAAGCCGGAAGAATCGTAGTGATGACGCCGCGGGTCTTCACCGATGGCCTCAAGTGCGCGATCGATCTCAGCCCAAAATCGAGCCTCCAATCGCTCTGAGATTCCGGCGTACTTCCGAGCGATCTGCCGGGCGTCATGAGACGCCCGTGGGTGGATTAGCAAGGCCACCTGGGAGCCAGTCTATCTCTCGCAGGATCTCTTGAACTCATCGACCGTCAGCCCCGAAATCTGTCCGGATTCGAGTTCTGCTCTCCGTCTCTCTACCTCCTCATCGTCAACACAACAGGGGGTTGCATCAAGGCCCTCGATGAGAAACACGGCCAGCTCCGCACGGTCTCGCTCTGGCAGCTGGGCCGCCGCCTCACGAATCTGTCCCACTTCGGTCATGAACGAATTCTAGCACGCGGGCTTCTCTCGCGCTAGTCTTCCCTTTCTTGGCAGAACGCCGAGGCCACCCACCCGCTGCCGGGGGCGCGGCTCAGCCTGGTGGCTAGGGGTTGAAGTGGTCATTCGCGCCCGGACTCCGGGCGGGTAGCGGGTTGGCGTGCGCCGATTTGTGTGTGCCCAGCATGGGCGAAAACCAAATGGGGTTCAAGTCCCCTGTTTATAGAATGAACAGCGAAAACTGAAAAGAACTACCAGAAGCCAACTGCGGAAGGGCGACCGACCGTGGGGAGGAAGGCTATGGGAAAGCCGTCAGGCGATGAACAAGAAGTCCATACGAGGCCGACAGGGTGGGACGAGCTGGCACAACACAGCGAAGTCCCGTCATTCAGCCCTGGAGGTAAATGGGACGCTTGGGCGGCGGAGGTTCTCGCCATTACCTGGGGAGATCTGCCCGGCACTGCGCCCCGCGACAGCGGGGAGCGCCCGCCGTGGGAACACGGCGGGTGACCGGGCAGAAGTCAGCAGAGGCCGTAGGAGCGGGGACGCGAACCGGGGGGCTGGAAAACGCCCGTTTAAACGAAGGAACCCGCAAGCGCGACCCGCAAAGGGCCGAACCAACAACGGGGAGCCGACCCGCGCACCCTTTCACCACCCGAACAGCCGGCAGGCCCTATGAGTGGAGAAAATCGGACGCGGGCGGAGACAGCGAGCTCCCGTGGATACACATTGGGCGATGTCCTCCGACCCGAGAACCTCAAACTCGCCTGGAAACAGGTGAAGGCGAACCGAGGGGCGGCGGGCATCGACGGCGTGGAAACCGGGGCCTTCCCCGCCTTCATGCGCCAACACTGGGAGAAGATCCGCGGCAAGCTGGAGGCGGGCACCTACGTGCCCGCGCCGGTGCGCCGCGCTTCGATCCCGAAAGACGGAGGGGGCACGCGCTCCCTCGGCATCCCGACGGTGCTCGACCGCCTCATCCAGCAGGCCATCGCGCAGGTGCTCACCCCGCTCTACGAACCCGTCTTCAGTGACCACTCCCACGGGTTCCGGCCCGGAAGGAGCGCGCACGGTGCCATCGCCGAGATGGCCGAGGAAGGGAGAGGGAAAGGGAAGAGCTGCCACGTGGTCGGCTGCGACCTCCAGGCGTTCTTCGACACCGTCGACCACCAGAAACTCATGTCGAGACTGCGGCAACGCGTGACCGACCCGGAGTTGCTGGCCCTGATCCTCGGATACCTGAAAGCGGGAGCGATCTCGCGGGAAGGGAACTACGAGGAGTCACTGAGGGGCGTGCCGCAAGGCGGGCCTCTCAGCCCGCTACTGGCTAACATCCTGTTAGACGAGCTAGACGGCGAACTCGAAGGGCGTGGGCACAGGTTCGTAAGATACGCCGATGACTTCGTGATCCTCTGCGGCAGCCCCCGGGCTGGCCAGCGTATCATGGAGAGCGTGCGGAACTATCTCTCGGACAAGCTCAAGCTCGTCGTCAACGAGGCGAAGAGCCGTGTAGTCCCGCTCGCGGAGGCGAGTTTCCTCGGGTTCCAGATCGTGCGGCGCAAGGTGCGCTGGACGCCGAAGAGCCGGAGGAAGTTCAAGGCGAAGGTGAGGCAGATCACGAAGCGGACGCGGGGACACTCGCCGAAGACCGTGATCGCCGAACTGGCGACCTACCTCCGTGGGGCATTCAACTACTACGAGCCCGGAATCGCGTTCGGCGAGGCCCGTGAACTGGACGGATGGCTGCGGAGCCGGGTCCGGCTGTACTACTGGAAACAGTGGGGCAGGCCGCGCACCCGGAGGCGCAACCTGATGAAACTGGGGATCGGGCGCGAGGAAGTCAAACTGGCGAGCCGAAGCAGGAAAGGCCACTGGCGGATGAGCCACAACAGCCTCGTGCAACGCGCGATGTGCAACGGGTGGCTCGAAGACCAGGGGGTGCCAAGTCTGGAGAAACTGTGGGTATCCATCCGTTACCCGAACGGGCCGCGCAAACGGCCGGGGTAGGGTGACAGGTGGCGGGTTGGAACCGCCGTGCTACGGATCCGTATGGCCGGTGGTGTGGGGGGCGGGGGTTAGCAACCCCCGCCTACCCGATTAGCCTTCTTGATCTCGGTTGATTGCAGCTGGCCACGACACCAATCGGAGGATGCCGTGGTCTGGATTGAAGCCTGCTACTATGCCCCGACCGTCCTCGTAAAAGATGGTGCCGGAATCGTCATCGCCAAAGTATGCCTCGTAGCACTGAACAGACGCATCCTCGCGGGGAATGGCGTGCAATTGAAGTGATTCGACCATCCGCCGTGCATCGTCCTCTGAACAACGGGATTCCCATACGTAGGCGGTTCCATCGCTGAAACTGGGAAGGCGCTCAAACCGGCTGAACTCAATAGCAGGAATGCCGTCATGTCCAGATACCCGCTCTAGTTGGGCTCCAGCCTGGGTAGATCTGAGGCTGTGCCCTACGGAGAACAATAAAAGAAGTGTTGCTACCGCACACACAATCTTCGAGCCTAGGAGCCTGCATAATCCGAAGGCAACGAGGCCGAGAACAGCCAACACCGGAATCAGGACTATCCCGTAAAAGGAGAGGTAGGACAGGCCGGGATCAAGCCCTCGACCGACTGATCCACCCCCGAAAGATAAGACGATGTCTAGCGCGATGACGAGACCGGTTGTGAACGCGATCAGGACACCACACCATGCGGCAGTCTTTACGCTACGTCTTCGGCCTTCTTCTTTCATGGCTAACGTTGAGTCCACCGAACCCTGACTGGCGGGATATCTGGAGCGCATGATAGCAGTTCGTCCCAGAGGAATCCATCGGAACCACGGTGATGGTCAGGGATTCGCGTGCGAAGTCTTGTTATCCGATCTGGAGGCCTTTCCTGATTCATCTGCCTGATTGCTCGCGCTATCGTCAATATCCTCCTTCACGTGTTCAGCGGTTCCATCTGGATTGACGCGGATTTGAATCCTTGCCCTCTCATAGTCGAGTTGTTTGGCGCTCTTTTCGTACCGGAAGAAAACTGCCCAATACTGAGTGTCGACCCGGCCTTCCCCAGTATCGAAACCCTCAGGAATGTAGTGAACTCCGGTTAGTGTTAGCTTTTCGGTCTTAAGTTTGCTCTTCTCTAAGAATTCGCCGGCGAGACGAATAGCGTCTACTGCTGTGATCTTTGGCTTTGGAATTTCCAATCTCGGTTCACCAAGCGCAAGTAATGAGCTGAAGAGAGCTGCGATTGCCAGGGTTGTTGCGATCAAAAGTTTCATTTTCTAAGGATAACGTCGCGCATCACCCGCCCGAAGGAGCCTTAGCGACTGAGGGTTGGGTGCATGCGCCTTGTTCTGCTTTGATTATGTTGAGCTTCCAACCTTGGGCATCGCATTCGAAATCCTCGTCTCTGAAGTAAAATAGATAATGTTTTCTGTTGTCGATATCCGAAGTTCGGGTGTTCCAATCGTCCGGCAGGGAATCCAATCTCAGATCACCCCGAACCTCGTAAAATTCGCCCCACTGGTGACGAATCCCGGTGAATCTTCCCTGTCCACGATACCATCCTTCATCATTCAATGTGCCCATCCGATAGCGTGAACAATCCGTGAAGATGATCTCTCCGATGTCGTCCTCGGTGTATTCGGGGAACTGAAACGGATTCATGAGGAACGTCACTCGAAGATCGTCGCCACGCCACTCGACCTTTGGATATGGGGCGTTGGGCTCCGCATTCCAACCGTCATTAAGCTGGTGAAACGTGGTGTTCATGATTCTTTGCAGAACGCATAAGGCCGCCGATTCGCCCACCATGACCGAGGATGGACAACACGGAAGCCTATCCAATTATCCAGGGCCGTCAACTTCGCAGCGGGTGGGCGATTCGGCGCGCCGCCTTGTTCGGCTGTCTCTGCCGCTGATTTCACTCAAGCGCTGGGACAAATCGCTTTCCGTTGTAGACAAGATTTAGGATTGGTCCTTCCCCATCCTTAGGGACCACTTGTAGCTTCCCGCCAGGATAAAGAATTGCCTCGGTAGATGCATCGAAACCCCGAGGAATCACCTTCTTAGTGATCTCCTCCCACCCATGCGAGCCCCGCCTAAGAACCTCGAAGTTCCTGCCAACAGGATTAATCGTGGAGGCATAATCTGGGTTCTCGCCATCGCCCATGGCAATAGCAATAGTAGCTCCATCCATCCGGTAGATGGTCAGTTCGTTTTGCGCACCCCCTCCAGAGATCATGACGAATTCCTCGGGGACTCCCGCTGGGAACTCCTGAAGCAAGTTGTTGCGCAGGGGCGGTGATTCCCAATACTTATTTGGTAATGCCAGAAGCAAGTCCGACATGGGGTACCAAGGTTGATTGCGAGCAAGGCTATTCGCAGTGGTCGATTGCGTTGTTGGGCCGCACCCAAGCAGCCCTACTGTGAACATCGTGAAGATCCAGATTTGGGAAGTCATTTTTGATTCTGCCGAACAGTTTTATTCACCAGCGCGCTGGTTAACAAGGGAGTTATCCAGCACGCTGGATAATAGGGGTGATACCCAGCCCGGGAGTTGAGAGTGTCTCATGGTCAGTCGGCGGTACCGGAGAGGTTTTCCTAATGGCGTTGTCGTGGAGGGATGGGCGAAGCGTCAGCGGGCAGCATACCGGAGCGCTTCCGTGATCTCCCGGGCGCGGAATCCCCGATTCCGTGCGTGCTGCCGGAGTTCCTCGACTACCGCGCGGGCTGAGAGCGAGCGGGCCGCCGCGAGAGTGTCGCGGGCGAGGCTTTCCGGCTCCGGCTCTCCCAGAGTGCGCCAGAAGTCCGCGAGGCGGAAAATCACGGTTTCCTCCGGCTGCCCCTGGAGCGCAGCTTCGAGGGCGCTGGCGGCGAGCACGTAGTCGGCGACGGCGGAGGCGGGCGAGCGGTTCATGGCGTGGCGAGATAGGCGGAGCCGCGCCGGCACCTATGAGACGAGCAACCGGCGCGGCTCCGGGGAGGGAACGCGCAGGTTGCGCGACCCTGCCGCATCCTGCGGGATCCCGGGCCGGGAAGGCAAGCCGTTTCCGTGCGAATCCCGGTGGACTTGGACAGCATTGGAAGGGGATGAATTGGCCAGGGAAGTTGCTACTCCGGTTGGCACTTGGCCGGATGGCCTTCTGTAAGTCGTTGATGCTCAACTGAAACTTCTGCTGAGGATTCAAATCCGACCTTCGGCTCTTTCTGGCGCTGAGGCCGGCCCTGGGACAGATCAAGGTCCTCCGCGTAAGCCCAGGGCAGCGCCCTGCGTTCGATGGTCATAAGCCGCCTCTTTCCTCAGCCCCAAAGGGGCCAAAGACGAAAGCCCAGGGCAGCGCCCTGAGTTCATCTCGACTCGGAGCGGGTAGCCGGTTGTCCACCACCGTCTTGTTCGGCTTCATCGTTTCCAGTCTCGTGGCGGCAGCAAGGTGGTTGAAACGCCCGCTCCCATTCTTTCTTCTAAGTCCGTCTTCGACAAACCTGCTGATAGCCCGCCAGTGTGGGTGTCTAGAATGAAGTATCCATTCTCGATTCTCTCCATGGCGAGGACCATCGCGTCCTCTACCCGGCCGATGATCTTGCCCTCAACCACACCTATCTCTCGGATGGACGACGAAACCACCACCTGGTCACCTTGGGCAACGAAATAGCCGTCGTCGTTCACGGATTCGTATGACCCCAGCACGTAACCTCCCTCCAAGGGAACATCGGGATCTGGCCCTCGCCGAAAGTCGCAACTCAAATTGAGAAGGGCGACAATCCCCATAACAAACCATCGGAGCATGCCGTTGCAATCGTTGTAGATCAGGAGGGCGTCCAGTTCTTTGGCGCGGCTGAGCGGGACAGGCACGTCTTATAGAGCACAAAGTCCCCGCCGCTCCGGCTTTCTCCACGAGTATTCTCGAGTGGCAGGGCCCGGCCGGAACGATGACCGTCTCGTTGCCGGGCCGGAAACGAGGCAGCCACCGAGCATCGAACATCGGTTCAGCCTCAGAACTCCTGACCTATCGAGGGAGATCATGGACAGGGAGGAAAATCGCTGAGCCGAGGCGAGACCGCCTCTCGGCAGATGACGCCCTACTTGTGGGGCGGACACTCCTGTCCGCCGATGGAACCTGAAGAGTTCGCGGGCAGGAGTGCCCGCGCCACATACCCTTCCAGCTCATCCAAATTCCTCGAGATCAGGAGTTCTAATCCTGGAGAGGCGGGCTCCCGCACGCCCTGTGTTGCCATGGGTCTCCATCCCGGGACCAGGCCGCCGGGGACGCCGGCCCTCCAAGGGCGGGGATGATGCCCCGCCAAAACCCATCAACGTTTGGAAAACTGGTAGCGCTTGCGGGCCCCGGGTTGTCCTGACTTCTTTCGTTCCTTCATGCGCGGATCACGCCGCAAAAGGCCGGCCCGCTTCAGATCTCCACGGAGATTGGCGTCAAAATCAACCAAAGCACGGGCCAGCGCCAAGCGAAGCGCGCCGACTTGACCCGTGATTCCTCCGCCGTGCAGCCGCACTTCCACGTCGAAACGATTCCGGCACTGCGCCACCTGCATGGGACCGAGAACTTGGTTCTGCAGACTGATCGTGGGAAAGTAGTCCTCAAGAGGACGGTCGTTCACGACGATCCGGCCGCTTCCGTCGCGCAAACGCAGGCGGGCGACGGCGGTCTTGCGCCGGCCGATGGAGGAGTGGACAGGTGGGGCTGTGGCCATGACGTACTGAGTTGCCTAGATAGACAGAGTCGAAGGGTTTCGCGTGACCGGTGGAGTCGTGACAGTGAAAGGTGGAACTTGCGCCTCAAACTTCCAGCGGCTGAGGCTGTTGGGCGGTATGAGGGTGATCGGAGCCCGGGTAGACTTTCAGTTTCTTGAAAACCTGCCGGCCTAGGCGGTTGTGCGGAATCATACCGCGGACCGCATGCTCAACGAGCCGCTCTGGAAAGCGGGAGCGGATGTCCTTGGGACTGTCGGATTTGAGGCCGCCGACGTATCCGGTGTACCGAGTGTAGCGCTTGCGCTCCTCCTTGTTTCCGGAGAGACGAACCTCTTTGGCGTTGATGACCACGACAAAATCGCCGGTATCGACGTGCGGAGTGAAAATGGCTTTATGCTTGCCCCGCAAGATTTTGGCGGCCCGGGCTGCGACCCGGCCGAGAATCTGATCCTGTGCGTCGATGACCCACCAGTTGCGTTGGACGTCTTCGGCTTTTGCGGAGAAGGTCTTCATGGAGGAAAGGAGCAGGGCAGGCGGCGCCCGCGAAAGGTGCGGACATTCGGTGGGACCGGCGGGGCTGTCAATGGGATTTCGAGGGCGTTGGCCCAGGTTTTTCCATGGTAGGGGCGGAAGACTTGGCGTCTTCCGCTGGTTTCGGAGGTCTCGCGCTTAAACGGCGGCTCACATGCCGATGCGGTTTGACAAGCGGAGGCCGTCAGCTACAATCCCCGCTCCCCAGCCGCGGACCACCGGGACGGTCCTGGAGCGCGAGCCTGGCCGGGATGTTGATTTTTCGCCATGAAACGGACTTACCAGCCCTCCAAGCGCAGCCGAAAGCGGCAATACGGCTTTCGGGCGCGCATGCAGTCGCGCAGTGGGCGCGAAATCATCCGGCGGCGCCGGAGAAAAGGGCGCAAGCGGCTCATCCCCAAAGGTGCGGAAATTCATTACCGCCGGCACACGGTTCAGTGTTGAAGCCTGTGGCGCCTGGGAGGGACATCGGTGTTCCCGGCTCGGGCCGAAAGGGCCCATGAAGCGGCGGCACCGTCTTCGACGCAGCAGCGAGTTTGCCCGCCTGCGGAAAGAAGGAAAACGCTTTGCGGGCCGGCTCTTGGTGTTGTCGGTTCTCGAAAAAGCATGCGAGAAGGAGTTTCAGACAGCGGTGATCACCGGGAAACGGGTGGGAGCGGCCGTGGTGCGCAATCTCTTGCGGAGGCGGCTGCGGAGCATTGTCGACAGGCAGACGCCGCTGTTGGCGGGCGGGAGAGTCTTTGTGACCATTCTGCGCCCACCATCCTCCAAAGCGACTTTTCAGGAATTGGAACGGGAATGGGTCGAGCTGGCGCGCAGGGCGGGACTGTTGCGAGAAAGCCGGTGATGTATTGCTTCCTCCGGTTCGCCGTCGTCATCCACCGCGCCGTCACGGGTCCGGTGATCAAGTTCATCGCCACGGGAAATCCGGGAGCTTCTCTATGCCGCTACAACCCGACCTGCTCGGCCTATTTGTTAGAGGCAGTGCAAGGCCATGGTTGGATGCGCGGGTGGTGGATGGCCATCCGGCGGCTTCTGCGTTGCCATCCTTGGGGCGGCTGCGGATGGGATCCGGTCCCCCCGGCACGGAGTGGAAGCGTGCATACACGAGCCCGTAGCCCCTTGATTCCCAAGAGCAGATAAAGAGCATGGACAGAACTGGATGGATTGTAGTGATTGTCTGCTCAATCGGGCTGGCCGGATTCTGGCACTGGAATCAACGCAGTCTGGAGGAGGTCGCCCGCGCCCGCCGGGCCATGGCGGCACAGAGCCAGACCGAGCAGCCACCGGCGGATCCTTCCGTCGTGGCTCCGGCAGACCCTCGGGAGGCGGCCCAGCCTTCGGACCCCAGCGGAGCTGAAGCGGAAGAGGCGGCGCCGGTCGAAGTAAAGGAGGAACTCCGCAGTTCCGAGGTGATCTACGACTTTTCCAACTTGGGAGGGGGCATTGCCACGGCGCATCTGTTGAAGCACACCGCTCATCCCGAGGGGGACCTGTTCATCAATGAGTATTCGCGCCACCCCATTGGCATGGTGGTGCGAGGAAATTCGTTGCCGGACCGCCCCGAGGTTCACGAATGGGTCCGGCCCGATGACACAAGCATTGTCTTCACGGCTCTGAACGACGCCAAGCTGCGATTCGAAAAGACCTTTCGCCTGGATGAAGGCGCTCGATCCGGAGGCGACCCCTACCTAGTGGAGCTGGGTGTCCGGATCACCAACGAGAGCGAGGTCTTTCAGCAGGGCACGGAGTACTACCTGTACACGGGCGCCCTCAGCCTGATGCACCCGAAGGAGGCGACCCTCTATTTGAAGTTCAATTGGAGCGACGGAGGAAAAGTGACGTCTCGAGACGCCATGTGGTTCAACGGCAAAGGTTTTCTGGGAATGCAGTTCCGGCAACCGTCGGAAGTGTCGGCGGGCGCTCCCTCGGAATTGAGGTGGGCCGGGCCCAACAACCAATTCTACACCAGCTTGATCATTCACGATCAAGAGGGTCCGGGGCGGGTCTGGGCCCGGCGTTTTCCGGTTGAACTTAAAGGGTATGCCAACGGGCGCAAGACCACCTACGCCTTGCACGGCGCCGTCGGGATTCCCGATTTCTCTTTGCAACCTGGGGAAAGCGTTCAGCACAAGTTCCTGGTTTATACAGGTCCGCGCGAATATCCCCGCTTGGCTCGCATCGATCGCGAACTCGATGGGATCATGCATTACGACGACATGCCGATCTTCGGCGGGATGTTCGGCGTGATACCGCTGGTCAGCAAGACCCTGCTCCGGCTGATGGTTTGGTTGCAGTCCCACGTGCACAACTGGGGCATCGCCATATTGCTCATCACTTTTTTACTCCGTCTTTTGATTTGGCCGCTCCATGCCAAGTCCATGGCGACGATGAAACGGATGGCGCAACTGGCTCCTAAGATCAAGGAACTCAAGGATAAATACACCGATGATCCGCAGCGGATGCAAAAAGAGACCATGGGGCTCTACCGCGATTACGGAGTCAATCCGCTGGGGGGCTGCCTCCCCGTGTTTCTTCAACTGCCGGTCTTTCTGGGCTTCTACAAAATGCTTCAGTCGGCCGTGGAACTTCGGGACAAGGAATTTCTCTGGGTCCAGGACTTGTCCATGCCGGACACGCTGTTCACTCTCAGAGGGGTTCCCTTGCTCGGGGAGCTTCCGCTGAATCCGCTGCCTCTTATCATGGCCGCGACCATGCTTCTGCAAATGGCGGTGACTCCCAAATCGGGAGACAAGATGCAGCAGCGCATCTTTATGTTCATGCCGTTGATTTTCCTGTTTATCTGCTACAATTTTGCTTCAGCGTTGTCTCTTTACTGGACCGGGCAGAACATTTTCGCCATCGGCCAGATGTGGATCATGAACCGGCGGCCGGATCCGGTCCTGGAGAAGCGTAAACCGAAGCCGCGCTTCGACCCGCAAGCGATGTTGAACCAGGACAGAAACGCGAAGAAACCCAAGAAACGCAACCCACGGACGGGAGGATGAGGGACGAAGAAACTGGACTTGAAACGGTGGAGTTCGCCAGGCGGGTGTTGGACACCATGCTCGGCTACCTCGGTTTCGTGGTTCAGGTGGAGATCGACGAGAGCCGGGGGAGCAAGGGTTTGCAGATTTTCACCGAGGAAGCGGAGGCCTTGATCGGACGAAACGGTGCGCGTCTGGACGATCTGGAGTATTTGGTCAACCGGGTGGTTCGGGCCAGCCATCCCCAAGCTGGGCGCGTGCGGATCGATGTGCAGCATTTTCGTTCGATGCGGGAGGACGATTTTGTCCGGCACATTCAGGAGTTGGCGGACGGGGTTCGCCGGACGGGGCGGCCGGTGCGGCTGCGGCCGATGAATTCCTACTACCGCAGGCTGATCCACAATGCCTTCAAGGAGGATCCCGGGATCGAGAGCTGGTCGCCGCCGGACCAGGCGCGGATCAAGCGGATCACGCTGATGCGCCGGCGGCGGCGGGGCGGGGGACCGGAGCCGTTGCGGTCGCAGGCGGGTCCGGAGTCTTGACTTGCGTTTGCGTTTCTCACGCTTTTTCGCGGGGCATCGGACAAGTTTGCGGGCTCGGCTCACAGGGGAAGTTCCCTTCGTCGCTTGACAAGCCCGGCTAAGGTGCTACTGCGGCCGTTCGCTTTGGCTGTCCCCCGGCCCGGCCTTTTTACTTTCCGCGCCCTTTCCCAACATGAAACCAGAGCTGGTCGAACAGGCTTCGACGATTATCCCGGAGATTCCCATTCTCCTCAACATGGTCTCGCGCCGCGTGCGGCAACTCAACCAGGGGCGTGCGCCACTGGTGGAAGTGCGTCCAAAGATGGGGTTGGCCGACGTCGCTCTCAAGGAAATCATCGAAGGGAAGATCGTGTTGGCGGATCGTGCTCCTCAGGCCGAGATCCGTCCGGCGAGTGCTGGGCGGTGACGGTCTGGCCGGCCGGCCGGCGCTTCCCGCGGCGTTGGCGGCATCTTGAACCGGCAGTTCAGTTATGGCTCGGAAACGCAGCCGGCCTTCCGCGCAGGGCTCTGTCATCGCGACGAATCGAAAAGCCTTGCGCGATTACCATATTCTCGAGAGCTTTGAAGCCGGAGTGGCTCTGACAGGCACCGAGGTCAAATCCATCCGCCAGGGGAAGATCAACCTGCGCGATGCGTTCTGCCGGATGGAAAAGGGAGAAATCGTATTGCATGGCTGCGATATACAACCCTATGAGAATGCCAGCCACGAACAGCATGCCGCCCGGCGGCCGCGCAAACTCCTCTTGCACCGGGCGGAAATCTTTCGGTTGGATCAGGCGTTGAGCCAACAGGGACATGCCGTGATCGCGTTGGAGGCTTACTGGAAAGGCCGGCTCGTCAAGCTCCGTCTCGGGGTGGGCCGCGGCAAAAAGTTTCATGACCAGCGGGAAGACTTGCGGAAAGCCGCCGCGGCGCGGGAAGTGGACCGCGAATGGGCGCGATTCAACCGGGGTAGTTAGGCGCCGCGCAGCCGGCCCCTCGCGAAGAAACAGTGTGAGAAATGCGGGTTAATCCCGGCGGATCCACCCGGTCGCGAGAAACTCGTCGATGATAATCCGGGATGCGCTGGGATCTTCCGGCGCGGCGGCGGCGGCGGATTCAGGATAATGGGCCCGGATGGTGGCGAGAAACTCATCCTGGAGCGTCCCGACGTTCTCGCCCAGCAGCCTGCTGTAGGCGGGCGAATCCCGCCGCAGATACCCCCAAAAGGCGGTTTTTTCATCCGAGCCGAGGATTCTAAAAGAGGCATAAACATCCGGATCATCGAATTCTCCGTCATAAAAGCTGTCGGCGCGGAGGCGGACGCGGAGCAGGGTGGGCGCAGTGGGACGGGCCTTCCGGAATTGGGCGATAGGGATTTCGCAGTAGGCGACGAAGCTTTCCCAGTCGACGCGGGGCGGCTCGGAATCGTCAACGCCGATCGGGAGCGCCCGGAAGCCGGTGGTGTAGACAGGCGTAACCAAGAAACCGTTGACGACGGTTGATTCTTCGAGCGGTCCGATGCGGCTAAAAGGAGTGGGTTCCACTCCGCGAAGCCCGTAATGCCGCTCCATGAGGGGACGGACGCTTTCAGCGTTTCGGACGTAGGGAAGCATTTCGTCGATGGATTTGGCGCGGAGGAAGGCCTCAATGACAGGGAGCGAGGCGTTGAATCGTTCCATCACCGTAGCCTCGGGCCGGCTCCCTTGAACGGCGTCGGAGCTTGGATCCGATGGATTGTGGAAGCTCTGCCAAAGGACCAGCGCTCCGGCGGAGAGGAGGAGGGCGGCCACCCCAATGCGGGCTAGAATCTGGATGCGACGGCGGACGTGATCGCCCTTGCGACGCTTGCGCTTGCCAGAGGCTTTGCCCTCCCATTCCGGCGTCTGATCGAACAGAAAGAATTTCCGGCGTTTCCATTCACCGGCATCGCCGCCAGCATCGCCGCCGGCCTCGCTTGGCGCCTCGGTGGCGATGCCTTGAGCTGTCGAGGTTTGGGGGTCCGCCCTGCGGGGAGCGGCAGGGGTGGGGCCAGCGTCTTCAGCGGCGACGGCGATTTCGGTTTGCTCGGCCTCGCTTTCGAGAGTCTCCGTCACGGAGCGCTGACGCGCCCTTTCCCGCCGTTTGCGGGCCATCGCTTCCGTGCTTTGAAGCAGACGGTGAGACCCCGGCGACTCGACGTGGGCTGCCTCCGGGGTCCGGTTGGAGCCTTTGCGGGCGAGATCTTGAAAGGCCAGGCGGGTGGGTTCGTCGTGCTTCTCCGGTAGACTCCGGATGCGAGGCAGTTTCGCGGCCTGTTTGCGGCGGCTTTCATCGATGCCCGACAAACGGATCTCGGATTGGCAACTGGAGCAAATCACCACGGAGGTTTCGAGCTGGCGCTCGGCCTTGAACTTGAAGCCGCAGGCCGGGCATTTGACAATCAGATGGGAGTCGGACGCCATGAGGGGGGCGGGGAGGGGGAAACAGGGAGAATTCTGTGGAAAGCCTACAGGCTGATCAAGAGCATTCAGCGGCAGCAGGCTGAACATCGGCAACTCTTCCGTCATGAACTTCGATCCGGCGCCGGGCCACGGCCGCCACCTGGGAGTCGTGCGTGACGAGAGCTATGGTGCGCCCTTCGGAATGCAGTTCCCGGAAGAGTTCGAGGATACGAGCGGCGTTGGTGCTGTCCAGATTGCCGGTTGGCTCGTCGGCCAGAATGAGGCCGGGATCGTTGACCAGAGCCCGGGCGATGGCGACCCGCTGGCGCTGACCGCCCGAGAGTTCCTTGGGCAAGTGACGGCTCCGGTCGGAGAGCCCCACCCGCTCGAGCAGGTCGCGGGCCCGCGCCTTGGGATTGCGGTGAGGAAGTTTTCCGTAGAAAAGGGGGAGCAAAACATTGTCGAGGACCGACAGGCGGGGGAGGAGATTGAAGGACTGAAAAACAAACCCGATCCGGGAGCTGCGAAGCTGGGCCCTTTCGCCGGCGGTCAGGCGCGACGCATCGCGCCCTTCAAAAACAATGGATCCCGAGGTGGGTTGATCCATGAAACCCATGATATGCATGAGGGTGGATTTCCCCGATCCGGACGGGCCGACGATCGCGGTGAAATCGCCGGGATGGATCGTCACGGTGACATCATCGAGAGCGTGGACCTCCGAATCCCCGATTCTATAGGTCTTGTAGACGTGTTCGAGGGCGATGACATCCATGGAACAAAGCGGATCCGGAGGGGTTTTATCCCGAGGAGGGACGGGCGGAGGCGAGCGCGATCCTGTAGCGGCTTGGCAGGGTGCCTTCGAACTGAGCCAGGAGGGTGACGGCTTGCAGGGCCTGCAAGCGCGCCTGAAGATGCCGAAGTTCGGCGGCGTCGGCTTCTTCCTGCGCTTCCAGAACGTCGCGGATGGTGGATTGCTGGCGTTCCCGGCGGAAGATCTGCTCTTCGAACTTCTCGCGATTGACGATCAGAGAGACTTCGGTGGAGCGCAGTCGCTGGCCGGATAAGGTCACCTCCCGGCTGGCGGCGCGAATATCGGCGTAAAGATCCTGGCGGAGCCGGGTGGTGCTGAGTTTTTCCCGTTCCAGATCGATCCGGGCGAGTTGGAGGCGGGCGCGCTCGGCCCGGGAACCCCAGGGGATGCGGAAGACGAAACCGACCTGCCAGAAGAGACCGTCCGCTTCGCTGGATCGCTTCAGGCTATCGAAGGCTTCGCTGGAGCGTCCGCTGATGCCCGAGGCGGCAGTGAGATCCAGGTCGGGCAGGCGGTCGCGGAAGGCTTGCTTCAAGAGGATTTCCCGCTCGTACTCCCGGTTCTTTTGGAGGAGATAACTGGGTGCATAATTGAGGGCGCGGCCGAAGCTTTCCTCCGAGTTTTGCGGCTCGAGCGCCGTCAGAGGCAGGGGATCGAAGGCGGGCGGATCCTCGACCGCGTCGCCTTCGTCGAGGAGCGTGCCCATGACGCGATACAGCAGGTCGATGGCGTCATCGCGTCCCCGCCGGGCGTCCAAGAGGAGTTCTTCACGCTCGACCAATCCCGCTTCGGCCTCCAATCGATCGATTCGAGTGGCTTGATCGACGGCGGCGCGCTCGGAGACTTCCGTCACGATCCGGTTGGCCAAGTCCACGCTGCGCTGGCGAATTTCGACGGCTTTCTCCGTGGTCACGCATAACCAATAGGCGATTTCGGTTTGACGCATGACTTCGAGGGCCTGCGCCTGGAGAGCCAGGTTGGATTGGGCGATGTTGAGCTTGGCGATGCGCAAGGGCGCCAGGGTGGCGTCGAAACCCGCATTCTTCAGAAGGGGTTGACGCAAGGAAAGGGTGACGGCGCTGGCGTATTCAGGATTGAGCAGGGAGAACTCGGAGTTGGTCTCACGGCGATCCAGGGCGACGGAGCTGAGGCTCAGGCCGGCTCCGGTGGGAAGCCGTTGGTCAATGCCCAGGGAGATTTCGCCGTTGTTGAACTCGGGCCGGGCGGCTCCTTCCAGCGTGCTGGAAGCGATCGGGGAGCGGGAGTCGCGGTAACTTCCCTCGGCGAAAAAGGACGGATCGAACTCCGCCCGGGCGACCTCATATCCGGCAAAACTCGAGGCGATCTCCAAGCGCTCGATGCGCAGATCGAGATTGTATTGCAGAGCGGCTTCGACGGCCTGCGGCATGCCCAGATAGCTTGGGGCCGCGGCTGCCGGCCATTGCCCCTGAGCGGCCATGATGAGGAAGAGCAGTGCGGACCGGATGGCAACAGCGGGACTGGGAAGGGGCATGAGGGGGCATGGGGCTCCGCAACAGGCGAGAACCGCTATTCGAGTTCCAGGGGAGGAGGCGGCGGAATGGCCAGTCGCGAGTTGGCATCCTCCCCGATTCCGGTGGGGAAAACGATGCGCGGTTTCACTCCTTTGACTTCGATCGGGCCATCCTCCTCTCCATCGGTTTTGGCGATTTCGACCGGCGGAGGAGGGGGCACCACGGATTGATAGGGATCGGCTCCGACAATCGATTCCTCCCGCACGTAGATCGGGGGCGATGTGTTGGGAATGATCCCGCCTTCCGCCGCGACCATTCCGGCTTGGAGCGGGTTCACCAGATCCGATCCGCCTTCCTTCCCGTGGACGGTGCAAGAACTTGTCAGGGTCGTGCCTCGCCGCACGTATTCCACATAGGTGGTGCGAAGATAGCGCGGTGTGGGATCCTGGGGGGTTGAGGCGCGCTTTTCGTAGCAGGCGTCGGTGGCGACCTTGCCGGACACAGTGCAGATCTCGACGGCTTTGAGCTGGTTAGGCACTTGCACAGCCGCCGCGGGGAATCGTTCCCGGCTGGCGTTCATGATGTCAATCCAGGTTGGGAGAGCGGTCTGGGTGCTGAATGCTCCCCGGTAGATGCTCTTGGGCTGATCGAACCCCATCCAAACCGTGCAGGTGACGCGGCTGTCGTAACCGGCAAACCAGGCGTCCTTGAACTGGTAGGAGGTCCCTGTCTTGCCCGCGAGATCGGAAATGTCTTGCAACCCCATGTCCCAAGCCGGTTTCCCAGTGCCGGAGCGCAGGGCCTCCTGGAGACAAGAGTGGGTCTGGAACGAAGCGAAGACATCGAGGGCTTCGACGCGTTGCACGATCCGTGGAGGCACTTGATAGATGGCAAGGCCTTGCTTGGTCTCGATGCGATTGATGATGTGGAGGTCCGAGGGACGGCTGCCTCCATTGGGAAAGACGGTGTAGGCTTTGCACAACTCGGCCATGGAGACCTCGCTTTCGCCAAGAAACATCTTCGGGTATTCTCCAAGATCGGAGTCGATCCCGGCGCGTTTCGCCACTTCCGCTACTGCGGGAACTCCAACCTGAAAGCCCAGGCGGACCGTCGCGGCGTTCTTCGATAAAACGAGCGCTTGGCGCGCCGGGATATTGCCTAAGAAGCGGGCGTCCGCCGTCTCGCTGCCCCACTCGCCGAGCACTCCGCCTTCCGCCCCGATCATGACCTGGGTGTTGTCCATGAAATCATCCCGCACCAGAGTTCCCGGGTAGAAGCCCCGCTCGAAGGCAGCGGCAAAAACGAAGGGCGTGAAAGCCGTCCCGGGAGGCCGGCGGGACTGCAGGGCGCGGTTGTATTGGCTGTGCACAAAATCGCGGCCTCCGACGATGGCGAGCATGCCGCCGGTTTCATTGTCCACGGCAAGAGCAGCACCCTGGAGGTAAGAAGGAAGCTCGGGCTGGACTCCGGCATCAAGAGCCGCTTTCCTCTGCACCGCGTACTGCGCGTAAGTCAGATGATCGAAGTCAGGGTGTTCCTCCACCCTATTGAGATGTCGCCGGAGGGACTCTTCGGCGACGCTCTGAAGGGCGTCATCCACCGTGGTGTAAATGCGGAAGCCGCCGCCACGGGCCCGTTCCGATCCGATCAAGGCGAAGACTTGCTGCCGCACGAGGTCGTAAACATAGGATGAG
Source organism: Verrucomicrobiales bacterium (assembly GCA_041749135.1). Taxonomy (GTDB): domain Bacteria; phylum Verrucomicrobiota; class Verrucomicrobiia; order Verrucomicrobiales; family DEV007; genus DATKCT01. Next base: position 2,362 of record JBGTBW010000158.1, on the reverse strand, counting down.
CGCGGGGATGTGGGCTGGGGATTGATCCGGACCGGTTCGGCCTGAATGCGCCGGCATTCCGCCTTGTCGATCATCCCCTCTTCGAGCATCCGGTCCAATACGTAGTTGCGCTCTCGCTTGGCCCGCACCGGGTCCCGGAAAGGAGAGATATTGTTCGGACTCTTGATCAGACCGCAGAGCATTGCCGATTCGGCCAGGTCCAATTCGCTAACCGGCTTGCCGAAATAGGCAATGGCTGCGGCCTGGACGCCGAAAAACTCGTGCCCAAAGAAAATCCGGTTGAGATAGTGTTCGAGGATTTCCTCCTTGGAGTAATGATTCTCGATGCGGGCCGCCAAGAAGGCCTCGACGAGCTTGCGTTGGATCGAGAGTTCCTTGAGTTCGAAGCTCTGGCGCGCCAGTTGCTGCGTGATCGTGCTGGCGCCTTGAGTCACCCGCCGGGCTTGCAGGTTGAGGAGCGTGGCCCGGATGATCCCCACGAAATCGACGCCTTTGTGTTGATGAAAGCGGGAATCCTCCACCGCGACCAAAGCGCGGACGAAGTGGTCCGGGACCTCCTCCAGCTTTACCGGGAGCCGGTTTTCCACAAAGATCCGGTTAACCTCCTGATCGTAGCGGTCGTAAATGATGCTGGCTTCTTCGAGGCGTGCGATCTCCCTCAGGTCGAAGGATTCGGCCTTTCGTTTGAAGGGAGCGAGGACGAGAGGGATGGCGATCAGTCCGGCGACGACCAACACGACCACCACCAGGAGGACGGCCTTGTAGCGGCGAGGCCGGGGGTTCCAGCCGGAATCCGGCTGCCGTCGCGGAGCTTTGCGGCGGACGCGATTCCAGGTGTAGGCTTTTTCCATCCTGTGGCAGTTGGGAAGAAGAAAGAGGGTTGTTTGCCGTCCCGGTTGGGACCGATGGGCACACTACATCGTTCATGCATCTTGACAAATCGTCCCGGCTCGCGGCCTTGAATCCGCCATGTTGACGGCCGAAGGTCATGATCCGAGGCTTCTAGAGGACCTTCGGGAGCGGATCATCCGAGGCGGACCCTGCACCTTCGCGGAGTTCATGGAGCGCGCGCTCTATTCTCCGGAAACCGGCTACTACATGAGCCGGAAGCGGGAACCGGGAAGAAAAGGAGATTTCTTCACCAGCGTGTCCGTAGGCAGATGCTTCGGAGATCTGCTCGCCGAGCACCTCGCCGCGACCTGGGCGAGGCTGGGAGAGCCCGCCCCATGGGATGTAGTGGAATTGGGAGCAGGGGAAGGGTGGTTGATCGCGGACGTGCTGGGCAGACTGCGTGAGACGAAAAGCAGCGTCCTCCAGGTGGAGCCTCGCTTCAGCGCTGTCGAGAAGTCGCCGGCAGGTTTAGAGCGTCTGAGGCGGCGTTGCGCGTCTTTGGCCCCCCCGGCAAGCGTCTGCGCCGCCGCCAATTTGATGGAACTTCCGCAACCGCAGGGCTCCGCGTTTTTATTCGCCAACGAACTCATCGACGCGTTGCCGGTCCACCTCGTGATGCGGCAGGACCAGGAGTGGAGAGAACTTTACGTGACGATGCCGGATACCGGACCCCCGTTTCGTTGGCTTGCCGGCGAATTGTCTTCGCCGGAGGTTGCCAGAGAGGTCGAAGCCATTCCCCAGCGGGATTACCCAGAGGGGTATCGCACGGAAGTCCGCCCGGCCGCGCGCCTCTGGCTGCAAGAGGTAGCCCGTTGGATGAACCGTGGAGTCCTGCTCATCATGGATTACGGGCTTTCCGCCGGAGAACTCTACGATCCGGGGCGGACGGCCGGTACTCTACAATGCCGGCACGGGCATCTCCAACACGGCGATCCACTGCTCAGGGCAGGCCGCCAGGATATTACGGCACACGTCGATTTCACGGCTTTGGCTGCGGCCGCGAAAGAATGTGGATTTGAGCTGCGCTTCTTGCAGGCGCAGGAGAGTTTCCTCGTCGGCTTGGCCCGCGCTCGCCTGCTGGCATGGGAGAGCGGAAGCGATGGACTGTCGGCCGGGCGCGAAAAATGGTTGCGTCAGTTCCGGCAATTGACGCATCCTAGTCTCATGGGGAGAGCGTTTCACGTGATGGAGTTAGAGCGTGTTGCTACGTCGAATGCGTGTGGGAAATGAACCCGGTGCAGGGACGGCTGCGAGCGGATGGGAGGAGCGCCGGTTTCCCTTGCCGGTATCTTCTGAACTCCTGATCTATCGAGGAAGATAATGGATACAGGGGAATAAGAGTGAGCCAAAGCGAGACCGCCACTCCGTGAATGACACTCTATTTGTGGGGCGATTTGTGGGGCGGACACTCTTGTCCGCCGAGTGAGCCTAGAGAGTTCGCGGGCAGGAGTGCCCGCGCCACATAGTTTTC
>JBGTBW010000157.1:0-18939 GCA_041749135.1 Verrucomicrobiales bacterium | reverse complement strand
TGCGGTCTGTCTGGTTGTTTCCGTTGCTTCCCACCCCACCTCGCGGTGACGCAGTCCCTTCCACTTCTCCCCGGCCCAACGGCTGCCGGTGGCCTGGGTCTCTCACCCAGGGAGAGCGCGCCGCTCGACGGCGCACTGGCGCGGGCACTCCTGCCCGCGAGCTTTCTTGGCTCACTCGGCGGACAGGAGTGTCCGCCCCACAAGTAGGGCGTCATCTGCCGAGAGGCGGTCTCGCTTCGGCTCAGCGATTTTCCTCCCTGTCCATGATCTCCCTCGATAGGTCAGGAATTCTGAGGCTCAGAACTCCTGATCCGGCGACCGGATACAAGAAGGTCGAGACAAGAAGGGGAGCCGGAGGCCCTTGGACTGCGGCGAGCATCGCCGCTCTCTCCCAAGGCGCGGAGCGCCGGGGTGGGCCAAGGCAATAAGCGGCCCCGTGAGACTCTGATTCCGGCGCCGGCGCAAAAAGCCGCGACTATCGCCGCGGCCCCGTGCGCGGCCTTCGCCTCCGCTGAGAGACAACGCCGAGCCAAGCCGGATGAATTGCCACAGCTCCGTCCACCCGGTCCGGCGCCGCATGCAAGCACCTTCCCTTCCCCTCGGACCCAATTGATCCCCGTCCAATCCTGTGCTTTACTTCCGTGTTTCGGCTGAGGTCGCGCTGGGCGCTGGGCTGGGTACATTTCCTGCTCCCGCGGAGCCTTCCGGGTCCCTCGACCGGGCCACTCGCTACCGGTCCGATCGCGGCTCCCCGTGCAACGCCCGGAACCGGGCTCCGGAAGGGCTTGCGCAGGGCGGCTTCCGGCAGAGATTCACCGGCCCTGCACTAGGCCACCCCAGCGTTCCATGAAACACTTCGACGTCCAACTCCCCGGCAACACCCTGCATCGCCTCGACCTCGAGCGAGATTCCTGTGGTGTCGGTCTTGTCGCTGCCGTGGACGGAAAACCCAGTCACCGTATCCTCCGCTGGGGCTTGACCAGCGTGTGCAACGTCGTGCACCGCGGCGCTGTCGATGCCGACCAGAAAACCGGCGATGGAGCCGGCGTGTGCACAGGCATCCCTCACGCCCTCTTCCACGCTTGGCTCCAGGAAGCGGGCATCGCCCTCGATCATCCCTCGGACCTCGGCGCCGGCGTTTTTTTCCTCCCCCGCACCAAGGAGAAAGCCCGGGCCCGCTCGATCGCTCTCGCCGAGGAAATCGCTGCCCGTCGCGGCCTGCGCGTCCTCGGTTGGCGCGAGGCGCCGGTCAATCCCCGTGAGCTAGGGAAAACGGCCCGGAGCACCATGCCCGAAATCCGCCACTTCCTCGTGGCCCGTCCAGCAGGCTTGGCCGACGACGACTACGAACGTCAGCTCTTTCTTGTGCGCCGGGAAATCGGCCTGCGCGCCGAAGCCGAAGGCATTTCCTCGCTCTACATTCCTTCGTTCTCCCATCGCACCATCGTCTACAAAGCGCTTCTCGTCGCCACGGCGCTGGAAAAATTCTACCTGGATCTGCAGGATCCCACCTACGAAACCGCATTCTGCCTTTATCACCAACGCTTCAGCACGAACACCTTCCCCACCTGGTCCCTCTGTCAGCCTTTTCGCATGCTCGCCCATAACGGCGAGATCAACACGCTTCGCGGCAACCGCAATTGGCTCGGAGCCAGGGAATCCGATTTCGCCAACGCCGTTTGGGGCGACGACGTGCGACTCCTCAGCCCGCTGCTCGATCCTCGCGAGTCCGATTCGGCCAGCCTCGACAGCGCCTTGGAACTGCTCGTGCTCTCCGGCCGCAGCGTCACTCACGCCATGGCCATGCTCGTGCCTCCCGCATGGCGCATCGACCCCACCACCTCCAAGGAAGAACAAAACTTCTTCACCTACCATCGCTGCTTTTCCGAACCCTGGGATGGCCCCGCCGCCTTGGCCTTTACCGACGGAAGAACCGTCGCTGCCTGCCTCGACCGCAACGGTCTGCGCCCAGCGCGTTACAAATTGACGCGTGATGGAGTCTTTACCCTGGGTTCCGAAGTCGGCGTGGTCGAGATCGACGATGCCGACGTCATCGAAAAAGGCCGTCTGGCCCCCGGGGAAATGATCGCAGTCGACACCGTCGCCGGGCGGGTCCTTCATAACAAAGAAATCCGCCGGGCGCTGGCCGCGCGCCAACCCTATGGCGTGTGGCTAACCGAAAACCTGGTCGAATTGTCGAGCTTCGTCGAGGACCAGCCCCGAGAGCCGCTCGAGGATCTCGACCTCCTGGGCCTTTCCCAGCAGCAGGTCGCCGCAGGATGCAATCTCGAAGAGATCGAGATGGCCCTCACTCCCATGGTCCAGAGCGGGCAAGAAGCCGTTTACAGCATGGGCGACGATATCCCCCTGTCTGTGCTCTCGACCCAGCCCCGTCTGCTTTCCACCTACTTCAAACAGCTCTTCGCCCAAGTCACCAACCCGCCTATCGATCCCATCCGGGAGCGGCTGGTGATGTCCCTTGGAGCCTCGCTCGGCCACGAACGGAACTGGCTCGAAGAAACCCCTGCTCACGCCAGGATCCTCAATCTGGACAGCCCCATTCTCTGGGAGCACCAACTCCGCCAGCTTTCTCACTTCGAATCCGATTTTCCAGCCATCACACTCAATACAACGTGGCCCGTCTCTGAAGACGCGGCGGGACTCGTCTCCGCCCTCGACCGGCTCTGCGCCGAAGCCGAGCAGGCCGTCGATGCCGGGATCCAGATCCTGATTCTCAGCGACCGGGCTGTCTCCCACGACCGTGTCGCCGTGCCTGCCCTCATGGCCGTGGGCACCGTCCATCACCATCTCAGCCGCGCCCGCAAACGGATGCGCTGCAGCCTCATCCTCGACACCGCCGAAGCTCGTGATCCCCACCAAACCGCTGTTCTCTTCGGCTACGGAGCCACCGCCGTCTGTCCCTACCTGGGGTTCGCGACCATCCGGGAGATGCTCTTGCACGACCCGAAGAAACGCTTCGAGGGCCTCGGATACTTGAGCGCACTCCGCAACTATCGAAGCGGTCTCGAAAAAGGGCTCCTCAAGATCATGTCCAAAATGGGCATCTCCGTCCTCAACAGTTACCAGGGCGCCCAGATCTTCGAAGCAGTTGGCATCCACCAAGACGTCATTGGCCGTTGCTTTACGGGCACCCATTCCCAAATCGCTGGAGCCGGGTTCCCCGAGATCGCCCGGGATTGCCTTCAGCGCCACGCCGCGGCCTTCTCTCAACCCGTGCCGGAAAGCGGTACGCTCGACCTCGGCGATCCCGGATACAATCGCTACCGCCGCGAAGGCGAACGCCACGCCGTCCACGCCAACGTCATCAAAAACTTCCACACCTTCGTCCGCACCAACGATCCCGCGGCCTACGAGGAATACGTCGAACAGATCCGCACCGTTAAACCCCTCGCCCTCCACGACCTGTTCGAATTGGTCCCTCTGGGCTCGGGCCCTATTCCGCTGTCCGAAGTTGAGCCCATCGAAGACATCCGCATCCGGTTCACCACCGCAGCCATGTCTCTGGGGGCCCTCAGCCCCGAGGCACACGAAACTTTGGCCATCGCCATGAACGAAATCGGCGGAAAATCCGATTCCGGAGAAGGCGGCGAAGACCCCGAGCGCTTCAAGCGCAGAGCCAACGGGGAGTGGGCCAACAGCAAGATCAAACAGGTCGCCTCCGGACGCTTTGGCGTCACCGCCGAGTACCTCGCCAGCGCCGAGGAACTGGAGATCAAGATGGCGCAGGGCGCCAAACCCGGCGAGGGCGGCCAGTTGCCGGGTGACAAGGTCAACGACCTCATCGCCAGACTCCGCCGCACTCAACCCGGCGTTCAGTTGATCAGCCCCCCGCCGCACCACGATATCTACAGCATCGAGGACCTAGCCCAACTCATCCACGACCTCAAAGAAGTCAATCCCAGGGCCCGGATCTGCGTCAAACTCGTCGCCGAAACCGGCGTCGGGACCATCGCCGCCGGAGTGGCCAAGGCCAACGCGGACATCATCCTCATCAGCGGTCACGAAGGAGGCACCGGAGCCTCCCCGCTCAGTTCCATCAAGCATGCCGGCTTGCCCTGGGAACTCGGCCTCGCCGAAACTCAGCAAGTCCTCATGCTCAACGGTCTCCGCGACCGTGTCACCCTGCGCACCGACGGAGGACTGCGCACCGGCACGGACATCATCCACGCCGCTTTGCTCGGAGCCGAAGAGTTCAACTTCGGCACCATCGCGCTCATCGCCATGGGCTGTGTGTATGTCCGGCGCTGTCACCTCAATACCTGCCCCGTCGGCATCGCTAGCCAAGACCCAAAATACCGCGCAAAGTTCAAGGGGCGAAAGGAGCACGTCATCCACTTCTTCAACTCCGTGGCCGAGGAATGCCGCCGCATCATGGCCTCGCTCGGAGTCAAGCGCATGGACGACCTCATCGGCCGCACGCGCTTCCTGCGCCAACGCCACGTTCCCGATCATCCCAAAGCCAACCTCATCGATCTCTCCCGCGTCCTTCGCGATGTCGGAGCCGAACGCGAGGAAGACATGCCGCGCCGTTGCCTCATCAACCGCAACGACGGCAACCATCCCCACCCGCTCGACGACCGCATCATCCAGCATGCCGCCGAAGCCATCCGGGACCGCAAGCCCATCCGCCTCTCTTACCGCGTCCGCAACACGAACCGCAACATCGGGACGAAGCTGGCCGGCGAGGTGGCCTACTCCCACGGCGATCACGGCTTGCCCAAAAACTGCATCGAACTCGATCTCCAGGGCAGCGCCGGACAAAGCCTTGGAACGTTCCTCTGCGACGGCATCCGCATCGTCCTCACCGGAGAAGCCAATGATTACGTCGGCAAGGGCATGTGCGGCGGGGAAATTGTCGTCCGGCCCCCAGCCGACGCGGGATTTGCCGCGGCCGCCAATTCCATCCTGGGCAACACCGTTCTCTACGGAGCTACCGGAGGCCGCCTCTTCGCCGCGGGACGCGTCGGCGAACGCTTTTGCGTCCGTCTTTCCGGAGCCATTGGCGTAGTCGAAGGCTGTGGGGACCACGGCTGCGAATACATGACCAACGGCATCGCCGTCATTCTCGGGCCCACCGGAAAAAACTTCGGCGCAGGCATGAGCGGCGGTATTGCCTATGTCTACGATGAGAACGGCGACTTCGAACTCCTCTACAACCGGGATATGATCCGTGTCGGCCGGCTCACCGGTGGACCCGATGAAACGCAACTGCAGAAGCTCATCTACGATCACCTCGAATGCACCGAGAGCGTCCGAGCCAAAGAGATCCTAACCGACTGGGAATCCAGCCGCCGCCGTTTCTTCAAGGTTGAACCGAAGGCCACGCCCGCGGCCTTGAACACCGAACCGGAGCCCGCCGCGCAACCCGCCGCCGTCAGCCCTTGATTCCGGAAGGGACAGAAATGTCCGTCCTCCGTTTACCCTCCATGGCGATGGACAAAGGAGGGCGGGTTTTCCAACCCGCCTTTCCCCTTCGTTCGGAGATCAAGACTTTCCGCGTCTGGGGTCAACGCCAAGTGAAGCCGGAGGCCCTTGGACTGCGGCGAGTATCGCCGCTCTCTCCCAAAGCGCGGAGCGCCGGGGTGGGCCAACGACAGCTTGAGGGCCCCAACGGAGGGCGGGTTTTCCAACCCGCCTTTCCCCTTCGACCGGCAATCAGGCATGTCCCCCCTCCGTTTGCCCTCCATGGCGAGTCACAAAGGAGGGCGGGTTTTCCAACCCGCCTCTGGAGTTCTTACATTTCTGACCTGCAGAGGAGGCCGAAGACGCAGTGATCCCGAAGGGATCAGAGCCTGTAGCCGGTGGTGGCGCGCAGCGACACCACCGGAGAAGGTCCATCCCTCACCAGCACCCCGGCAGGGGTGCTAGACCGCTGCCCTCTCCCTTCGGGGGTTCAGTCCTTCAATCCAGCTCATCATATTCGATCCCGGACTTCTGAAGAAACTCAATCAACTCCTCCCGAAACGACTTACTCCGGTGATGCTCATCCTGATTATGAAGAAGATGACGTGATAGAGCAGACATGTGTAGGTGGAGGGCATAGCCGACCGGTTTCTGGCGCCCCTGCCGGGGTGCGGATCGAATTACCTCACACCGGTGGTGTCGCTGCGCGCTTTACCACCGGCTACAAGCTGCGAAGCCTCCGGCTTCTCTCGCGGCTTTGCAACCTCGTTCCACTGAAGTTTGGGGCAACGTCCCGCCAGAAATGTGAAAACTCCAGGGGCGGGTTTTCCAACCCGCCTTCCCCTTCCACCGGCGGGCCCACGCACAACAAGTCAACCGGCCTTTGAAATGCAAAAGCTCCAGGCGGAAGACGCAAGTCTTCAGAGGCTCCTGCTCTAACCCAACGCCGGAATCCTTGTAAATTCCCCTCCACGGCTCTCTCGCCATTCTTGATCCTCTCACACCCTCCAAACCGCCTCTCGAAAACCGGGATCCAACTCCACTCGGAATCCTCCCTCCAAACCCTCTTCCACCTTCACCGCATGACCGTCGGCCAGGCAACCCTGTCCACTGGCGGAGCCTCCTGCCCATTCCACCAAAAACCGCTGCACCGGCGAACGGAAAGCGCCGTCCCGCACCTGCCGCAATTGCATTGCCTCCCCCGCCGGAGCGAGGCGGAAGCGCCGCAACGTCCAGTCGCCTTCCCGATAGCCCATCCCTTCGCCAGCGTCTTCGTAAAGCACGCTCTCGCGCATTTCCCGCCCAGGATACAGCCGCAAAGTCACCGTTGACACCGGCTCCTCATCCGTGTGCTGCCGCACCGGCCACAAAGGAACAACCGCCCCTTCCCTCACAAACAGCGGAATCCGGGCCAGCGGCGTGTTTACCCAAACCTCAGTCCCACCCTCGAAGTGGACTCCCGTCCAAAAATCGTACCAGGCGCCCCGCGGCAAATACACCGGACGCCCCGACTGCCCCTTCTCCAAGACCGGACACACCAACAGATCGTCGCCCACCATGAACTCGTCCGCTCGCCGGTGGGTTTCGGGATCCGCATGGTCCACGCAGACCAAGCTGCGCAATACGGGGCGTCCCGTTTCGACGTGGTCGCGGAACGCCGTGTAGAAATAGGGCAACAAGCGGCAGCGCAGTTCGATGGCCTCGCGCGCCAGGCTGGTGTAAGGCTCACCGAAGGACCAAGGCTCCTGATCTCCGTGATCCCCTGACGAATGATTGCGGAATAAAGGATGAAACGCCGCCAACTGCATCCATCGCACAAACAACTCTCCGTCCGGCCTTTCCAAGAATCCGCCCACATCCGAACCGCAGAACGACACCCCGCTGCAGGCCAAGCGCTGACATTGAATATTCGCCAGCCGCAGGTGCGCCCAACTGGCCACGTTGTCCCCAGTCCAGGTGCAGGCATCTCGCTGAAACCCCGCATATCCTGACCGCGTGATGTTGAAAGGACGCCGGTCCGGAAGAAACCGGCGGATACCTTCCAAACTGGCGCGGACCATTTGCGATCCGTAGACATTGTGACCGCGGCGATGGCTGCATGGATGCCCATCGTAATCGTGCCGCACGTCCCGCGGAAAAGTGCCTTCCTCAAATACCGCGGGTTCATTCATGTCATTCCAGATTCCCGCGACGCCGCTCTCTTGAAGTAATCCCTGAAACTGCCGGGCCCACCAATCTCGCACGGCCGGCCGCGTGAAATCCGGAAAATGACAGGGTCCAGGCCACACCGATCCCTTGAAGAGAGGCCCGTCCCCCCTTCGGCAGTACACATCTTGCTCCCATCCGTCCCGCCACACGGCATAGTCCGGATCGATCCTGATGCCGGGATCGATGATCACTACAACCCTGAATCCCGCTTCACGCAGATCCCGAAGCAATGCCGGCGGATTGGGAAAGCGCTGCCTGTCCCAAGTAAAGCACCGAAACCCGTCCATGTATTCGATGTCGAGGTAGATGGCCTCGCACGGCATGCGCTCCTCCCTCAACCGCGCCGCCAAAGTGCGAACGATCTCCTCCGAATCGTAGGTCCACTTGCATTGATGATATCCGAGGGCCCACAGCGGCGGAAGGCCGGGCCGCCCGGTCAGACGGGCGTAGGACGCGATCACCTCCAGAGGCGAATCCCCGCCGAAAAAATAGTAGTCCATCTCCCCACCATGCGCGAAGAAGCTCATCACTTGACTTCGCTCCTGCCCAAAATCGAAGAAGCTCCTGAAGCTGTTGTCGAAGAGCATTCCGTAACAGCGGCCCTGATGCACTCCCAAGAAGAAGGGAATGTTCTTGTAAAGGGGATCGCTGTGTTCGTTGTAACCGTAGGTGTCTGAACCCCAGATCTGGAGCCGGCGGCCCCGCATATCGAGAGCACAGGATTTGTCGCCCAGGCCATAATAGCACTCCCCGCTCTGCACCAGGCGGCTGTTGTAGACGATCTCGCCCCCGTAGGTCTGGTGAGGCTCCCAATGAAATCCTTTTTCGTCCTCCGACAATACCTTCCCCGCACGGTCGCAAATGCGGATCCGCAGATCAAGCGCCCCGACCTTCACGATAAGGGCCTCCGTCTCGATCAAAACCCCATCGCCTTCTTCCCGGCAACGAGGTTCCGGAGCCGGCCACACCCGGTTCGGATCCACTGCATAGGAGAAATCGTCAGGAAACCGCCCCTCCGGGGCGAAGCGAAAGCGCAGGATCGCCTCCTCCAAAACGGATATGCGGAGACGCACCCCGTTCTCTGACTGCACTTCCACGCCGGCGCCGTCCTGCGACCATCCCAGCATCCTGCCGGGATGCAGTTGACGGGGAGCCTCCGCTTTCCCCGTCTCCATGTAATTGGACTTGAGCGCCTTTTCTTCCATAATTCCGTTAGTCTACTTCCGGCGAATATTCTGGCAAACCCACCGCAGCAAGCTCGGCGGCTTCGCCTGCTGCTCCCAGAACCAATGCCGTGCGATTCGGAAGGTAGACCCGGATCTCGCGACCGGTTCCCGTCTCGAAAACCGGATAATACATGGCTCCATCCACCCGGCCGAAGCCGCCAAATTCCGACGCATCCGAATCCAGCAGCACTCGCCAGTTGCTGGATTCCGGCACGGGCAAGGCATAGGCGGGGAGGGACCTCTCCACGTGGAAGTTGAAGGCGAAAAGCAGCCCCCCTCGCTCGAAAACCAGGGCCTGGTTGGGAACATCCACGTATCGCTGGACCGCAGGTCCAGCTCCTAAGACCTCCGCCTCCCGCACGCAGCGAAGCATGGCCCGGTCGAAGGCCAGCAGATCATGGTAGCGAAGTCCCGGATCGTCCGCCAGCGACCACTGCCGCCGGGCGTAGTGGTAACTCCAGCCGTTGCCTTCCCGGGGAAAGTCGACCCACTCCGGATGACCGAACTCGTTGCCCATAAAATTGAGGTAGGCTTCTCCCCCCAGGGCCAGGCTCGCCAACCGAATCATCTTGTGCAAGGCCACGCCCCGGTCGATGACTGGGTTTCCCGATCTCCGGTGCATCGCGTCGTACATGTGCCGGTCCATCAACCAGAATGCGATCGTCTTGTCGCCTACCAAGGCCTGGTCATGTGATTCCGCGTAGGCAATGGTCGCTTCGCCGCGCCGCCGGTTGGTCAAGACCCGCCACATCTCGTGGAGATCCCAATCCTCGTCGCGGGAATGCCGCAACAAGCGGATCCAGTAGTCCGGGATGCCCATGGCCAGCCGATGGCTGAAGCCAATCCCTCCCTCCTCGATCGGCCGGCACAAACCCGGCATCCCGCTCATCTCTTCAGCCACAAAAATACCCTCGGGACGAATCTCCCGGCATAATGCCGTCGCTAGCTGAAGATAGAGAACTGCGTCTCCGTCCACCCCATCGTCGAAGTACTTGTCGTAACTGTCGAAGACGACATGATCTCCATGGTGCCGGTAAAGCAGGGAAGTCACGCCGTCGAAGCGGAACCCGTCAAAATGATGCTCCTCCAACCAATAAGCCAAGTTCGAGAGAAGAAATCGCAGGACCTCGTCGCGGCCGTAGTCGAAGAGCAAGGAGTCCCAGCTCCTGTGGTAACCGCGCCCCCCTTCGTGGAAATAGAGCCCGTCCTCACCGTCAAACTCTCCTAACCCTTCGGCCAAATTCCGCACGGCGTGGGAGTGAACCACGTCGAGCAAAACCGCCAGACCCAGTTCATGCGCCGTGTTCACCAGAAACTTGAGGTCTTCCGGAGTTCCAAACCGCGAACTCGGAGCGAAGAAACTGGAGACATGGTATCCGAATGAAGCGTAATAGGGGTGCTCCTGAACAGCCATGAGTTGGACCGCCGTGTATCCGCCGCGGGCGATGCGAGGCAGGATTCGCTCCGCGAATTCACGGTAGGTCCCCACGCCCTCGCGTTCCTGGGCCATTCCCACGTGAGCCTCGTAAATCAAGAGCTGCTCGTCAGGGGTAAAGCCGGCATCTGTCCAGGCGAAAGCCTTCTCCGGACGCCAAATCTGCCCACAATAGTCCAGCGTTTCCCGATCCTGCACCGCGCGGCGGATCAGGGCCGGAATGCGATCTCTCTCTCCACGAACGCCGCGCACATGCACCTTGACGCGATCCTCGTGTTTGAGCACCGGTCCTCCACTTTCATCGGAGAGAACGATTTCCCACACGCCGTCCGCGCCCCGGATCATGGGATGCGCCTCCCGGTCCCAACCATTGAAATCTCCGATCAACGAAAGTCCCCTGGCCCGAGGGGCCCACTCCCGGTAAAGCCAACAGCCGGCGTCGTGGTCGTAATGAAACCCCTGCTCCTTATGCGCGGAAGCCATTTGCCGGAGCGAACCATGCGCCCGCACAATGGACTGGAGGCGCTCCCGCAGTCTGCTTCCCCTCGATTCCAAAACCGTAGCGTACGGCTCGAGCCACGGATCATCGGCGACCAGCTTCAGCATCTCCCTCGCGGATTCGACCCAACCCTCCTCTTGTTGCCGGCCTCGCTCTTTTTCACCGCATCAAAACACACTCCGCGGCTACCACCCCTCCGAAATCCGGCTTACCAAATCAACTGCCAACCGCTCTGCCGCCACCGGAAGGGCCTCCCGCTCCGAAAGCTGAAAGTTCGGATCCAGGAATTGATGTCCGGAGCCCTCTACCTGACCCTCCGCAAGAATCGCGTAACTCACCAAATCCCGAAAAACATAATCCACCTCGAGCGTGAATTCCAATTCGAGACTCGCCAAGGTATCCCGGCGCGTACTCCGTACCTGGCGGCGTTTGACCTGTCGAATGACCCCCTCGAGCCGTGCGTCGGCTCGCGCCGCCCGCGCCACCCGGTAAGTTCCGTCCCGCTGCAACGCCTCGATCACCGCATTGGTCACCATCACGGCGATGCGGGGCTCCAGGGTTTCGTTGCGGAAAGTCGGAACCGCCACGCTGCGCACATGCCGGAATGCTTCCGGTTGCACGCTTCCCATTTGATACCCCGCGCAACCCGTCCACAGAAGACAACTCGCGCCCACCAGCACCAGCGCGATCCGCGAATTCAACCCCTTTCTCATGAATCGCCGCTGGACGATTCCTCTTCTTCGGCCGCCTCTTCCGAGCCGGCGGCGCCTTCCCCTTCCGCCTCTCCGGAATCATCGCTTTCTCCGCTCCCGGCCTCTGCATTCCCTTCGACTTCCACTTCCGGTTCCGCTTCTTCGCCTTCAGCCGCATCCGGATTGGGTTCCTCTCCGAAGATCGACTCCCCGGCTTCGATCACTGGGAAATCCAACCAATCTCCCAGCTCCTCCGGTATTGGGGGAATGATAGGATCGATGTTGATCTGATCTTCCGCATCACCGGCGCTGGGCAACTCCGGTTCTTCGATCGGCAGGAACGGCACCTTGTCGGAATCTGAGTTCAACAGATCCGGCAGGCCCGGAATCTGGTTCGCCGCACCAGGACTCCTTGGCTTGGCTTGGGCCACATCCGGAGCCAGGGGCCCGGCGTACTCCGGCCGCGCCTTCAGCAGCCTCGCGGCGGAACCACCTGGCGAGACGCTCGCCTGAGCCACTTCCAAGGCCTGCGGATGGCGGGCCGCAATCTTGTCCAATCGCTGCTGCGCCTCCGCCTGCAAGGCCGGATCATCCGCATTGCGCGCCACCTGACTGTAGTAGATCGCCGCTCCTCCCGGGTTTCCCTGACGTTCATAAAACGATCCGACATGGAGGTTTTTGCGCGCTTCCTGACCCGAAAGCTGGTCAATGTTCATGAGCGCGTCTTCCGCAGCTCCGTGCTCAGGAAAGTTCGTGAGGAAATCTTCGTAGGCCTCCCGTGTCTGAGCCAAGCTCACCGGGTTTCTGTTCCCCCGCTCAATTGTCGCCCCCATGATCTCGCCGATGCGCAACTGCGCCTCCGGAGCCCTGCCGCTCCGCGGGAAGTCGTCCACCACATTTTGATAGGCGGCGATGGCTTTTTGATAGTTCTTTCCGTTCTCATGGATCAATCCGATGTTGAATTGCGCGTCAGCCGCATAACGGCTCGTGGGAGCGTTGGCGATGATCTGCTCATACATCGTCACCACCCGGGAACGCGAAACCGAAGTGGGCAGCCCCAGAAAGCTTCCTGTCTTCGAGGTGTGCGACGCCGAGGCGAGCTGAAACTGCCGGTTGAGCGCTTGGTCAAAATGGGGGGTGCTCCGGTATTTTTCGAGCAGCTCCTGATAGGCCTTGAAGGCCTTGTCCCCCGTCCCGTTCTGGTCCTGATAAAGCGCCACGCGGTATTGCGCCTCCGGCGCGTAACGGGAGTGAGGGTAGTTTTTGACCAGCTTCCGGTAAAGATCGACCGCTTTGCCCGCGTTCGCGTTTCCTTCGGCCTCCCGGAAGAGCGCTTCCGCCTGGGCCTCGCGCTGCGGGGTCTGCTCGACACTGGGCACGACCTGGCGGTCCCGTTTGAAGAGCTTTTTCAAAACGGCATCCGAAGACGGCGGCATCATAACCGCCCCGACGACCAAAAGTACGGGCAAAACCCGGACCGGGAGCTTTTTCATTTCGTCCTACCCTGCCGGTAGTCTCCCGCTTCGTCAAGCCGCAGCCGGCCCCGTTCCTTGCGCTCTCAAGCCAAAAGCTCCGGAACCACCCGGCCGTGCACGTCGGTCAATCGAAAATCCCGTCCTGCGTAGCGGTAGGTCAGCTTCTCGTGGTCGAATCCGAGCAAGTGCAGCATTGTCGCGTGCAAATCGTGGACGTGCACCGGGTTTTCCTCCGCCGCAAATCCGAAGGGGTCGGTGGAACCGTAAACCGTGCCTCCCCGCACGCCTCCCCCCGCCATCCACACGGTGAATCCGTAATGGTTGTGGTCTCGGCCGTTGATCTTGCCCGCGTTGGACCCCGGCTTCGGCAACTCCACCGCCGGCGTCCTCCCGAACTCCCCGCCCCAGAGAACCAGCGTTTCTTCCAACATGCCCCGCTGTTTCAGATCGCGCAGCAACGCGCCGATGGCCTGATCGCACTCGCCCGCCAAACGCCGGTGATTGACTTCGAGATCGTCGTGGTTGTCCCAGGGCTGCCCCGGCCCGTGCCAAACTTGAACGAAACGCACCCCTCGCTCCACCAAGCGCCGCGCCACCAGCAATTGCCGGCCCTGCACGCCGTCCCCATACATCCGCCGCACCGATTCCGGCTCCCGCGAAGTGTCAAAGGCGTCCGTGGCATCGACTTGCATGCGAAAGGCCAATTCGAATGACTGCAGCCGCGTCTCCAATCGGGCGTCCCGCTGCCGCTGCTCCCAGTGCTTCCGGTTCAACTCCTGCAACAAATCGAGCCGGCGCTGCTGCTCCGCCCCGCCGGCCTCCCGGTTCCGGATGTTTTCCACCAACTTCTCGACGTCGGTATGCGAAGTGTCGATATAGGTTCCCTGATAGGATCCCGGCAAGAATGCCGATTGCCAGTTCTGCGATTCCTGGATCGGATAGCCTCCGGGACACATCGCGATGAACCCGGGAAGATTGCTGTTTTCCGTCCCCAGCCCGTAGGTCACCCAGGATCCCATGCTCGGCCGGACCAGCCGGGCCTCTCCCGTGTTCATCAACATCAGCGAGGGCTCGTGATTGGGCACATCGGCCTTCATCGACCGGATCACGCAGACGTCGTCGATACAAGAAGCCACATGCGGAAAAAGCTCGCTCACTTCGATCCCGCTTTGGCCATAGCGCTGGAATGAAAACGGCGACGCCAGCGCCGCACCTGTCGGCCGCTCCGTCCGCATCGATTTCATGGGAATCGTCCTCCCGTTGTAGCGCGTCAGCTCCGGCTTCGGATCGAAGGTGTCTACCTGAGACGGTCCCCCGTTCATGAACAAGTGAATCACATGCTTGGCCCGGCCGCGAAACTGCGGTTCCCGCACCTCATAAGGCTGCAAATCTCCTGCTGCCGCGCTGCGCAACAGGTCTCCCGCCGCGAGAGACCCCATTCCCATTCCGCAGCGGGTCAGAAAATCACGCCTCGTGTAAAACCGGTGCCGTGGATCAGGTGGATGATGTCCGTGCATGACTCTTCAATCGGTAAAGGCGAATTCGTTTGTGCAATACAAAGCCTGAACATAACCACGCCAGGCCGTGTCGTCCCCACTGCGTCCCTCCAGGAAGGCCTCCGCCGTCTCTACCTCGAACTCTTCCGGATCGCGACTCAACAAGCGGCGGTAGACCATACGGACTCTCTCCTCCAGAGCCCCCAGGTTCTGAAAATCAGTCGATCCCACCAACGACTCCGCCTGTTTGGCGGCGAACGGATGATTCATCAAATACAACGCCTGCTGCGGAACCGTCGTCTCCGCCCGGCCCGGGCTGTGCGCATCCGGATTAGCGAAATCGAAAGTGCGGAAAACTCCCGGCAGATTCTGCCGGTCGATAAAGGTATACAACGTCCGCCGCCTCTCCCGGCCGTCGTCGCGCATTTCATCCGGACGTCCGCCCATACGATAGTCCAAACGCCCCGAACTCTGCAACATCGCGTCCCGCAACGCTTCAAACTCCAATCGCTTCCTCGTGAACTTCCAATACAAGCGGTTCTCCGGATCCTTCTCCATCCCCTCAGGACGGTCATCGCTGCTCTGGCCATAGACCTCCGACAAGACAATCCAGCGGTGCAAGGCCTTCAGTGACCAGCCCTCCGCCATGAATCGCGCCGCCAGATAATCCAGTAGCCCCGTTTGCGCCGGAGGGGCTGTCCGCACCCCAAAGTCGCTCGGACTCTCCACCAGCGGCATGCCAAAATGATGCTGCCACACCCGGTTCACTAAAACCCGCGCCGTCAGCGGATTCTCCTCGTCCGCGATCGCTTCGGCCAACTCCCGGCGCCCGCTCCCCTTCCCAAAGGGTTTCCGTTCCGTCCCCGAAAGCGCTTCGAGGAACTGCCGCGGCACCCGCTCGCCAGGCCGCCGGGGATCACCCCGCTCAAAGATCACCGGTTCCACCGGCGTTGCCCGGTCCACCAAAGCCATGCCCCGCGCCGGCGCACCTTCCGCCACCGCCCGGTATTCCTCCGCCTCCCTGCGCAGTCGCCGGACTTCTTGCTGCTCGGGAGTGTTCAGCAGCCGGGACAATTCCCGCCGCCGCACCGCGGCCGGAGCCCCTTCCCCACGCAGGACGGAACGTAGGGCTTCCTGCTCCGGATCCCCATGCGCATCCTCCGCATCAGCGCCGGCCAAGGCCCGCCCGTAAATCTGCGCCAACTCTTCCATGGAAGCGGGAGCGCCTTTCGCCAACTCCGCCCGTAGCGCCGGATGCACCGACTCCGATTGCGCCAACTCCGCCGCCCTCTCACTTGCCCGGACGTTCCACTCTCCCTCCTCGATCCCGGCAAACGTATGCCAAGCCGCAAAAACCGGATCGTGGCGTTCCGCGGCTTCCGCCAGATAACCGCGCCAGCGCTCGGCGATTCTCTGATAGAGCTTCCGCTTTTGCGCCTCCGACTGGAAAGCATCCTCCGGGAGATCCCGGCCCTCGAAACAAAGCTGAAGGTAGGCAGCCACTCCTTCCGCCGATCGAAGCCGGTCCTCCCGCTCCTTCAAAAAGGCTTCCGTCTTCTCTTCCCGTTCCCTCAGTCCCGCGGCAAAGACTGCATACTCCGCAGTGTCGGGCGTTTCCTCGGTCAAAAGAGGCAGCTCGTCGGGCTCTTCGGAACTGGCGAAGACCCCGTATAATGAATAGTAATCCTCGATGGGTATGGGATCGAACTTGTGGTCGTGACAGCGGGCGCAAGCCACGGTCAAGCCCATCAATCCCCGGCTCATCACGTCGATCCGGTCGTCAATGATGTCCGGCTCCCGGTTCAGAAAGCGGCGGCCCAAGGTCAAAAACCCCATCGCCGCATAAGCCGACCGGTCGCCCGTCTCTTCCGCCACCGAATCTCCAGCGATCTGAGACAGCACGAAACGGTCGTAGGGCAGGTCATCATTCAACGATTGAACCACCCAGTCGCGATAGGAGTAGGCATAGGGAAACTTTCTTTCTTCTTCGAAAACGTAGCCCTTGTTGTCGGCATATCGCGCCAAGTCCAGCCAGTGCCGGCCCCAACGCTCCCCATATCGCGGAGAAGCCAACAGCGCATCCACGACACGCTCCCGCGCCGCAGGCGAAGGGTCCCCCAGAAATCTCGCCAGATCCTCCGGAGCCGGGGGCAGGCCCACCAGGTCGAAGTAGACTCTTCGCAGCCACCGCTCCGGACGCGCCGGCTTCCCAAAATCCAGATCCTGCGCCTCCAGCTCTCTCCAAACGAACGCGTCGATCGCTCCGCCAATACGCGCTCCCGCAGCCGTCGCCGGAACCTCGGGAGCCCGCACCGGTTGGAAAGCCCAGTGCTCCGGCCCGGAGCCAGCCGTCGAGTCGCCCGTCGTTCCCGCCAGGGACAGGGTCGCGGCCGTCAACCCCACCACCGCGGCCATCCCCCCCGCGATTCTGTTGGAACGAATCATCAACAATACTTATGCAACAGGATCAAGGCCAGGGCAAATCTCCGAATTGCCTCGCCATTTGCCGTGGACAAGCGAAGCCTTCCGGTTAGTAATGGCGCCGTGAACCCGCGCGGCCGTTTCATCAGCTTTGAAGGAAGCGACGGCGTAGGGAAATCGACCCAGATCAAGGAACTCCGCCGCCGCCTCACGGCCCAACGCATCGAAGTGCTGCTCACCCGGGAGCCCGGCGGCACCCTCGTCGGCGAACAGATTCGCACCCTGCTTCAGCATGCACCGGAGGGCTCAGCCATGTGCCCGGAAACCGAACTGCTGCTTTTCACCGCCAGCCGCGCCCAGCTCGTCCGAGAGGTCCTCAATCCTGCCCTGCAACGCGGCGTTTGGGTTCTCGCCGACCGTTTTCACGACTCCACCACGGTTTACCAAGGTCTCGCCCGAGGGCTTGACCCCGCCCTGGTCGATATCGTGAACCGTTTCGCCGTCGGCAACTGCTTCCCCGATCTCACCATCCTTCTCGATCTCGACGTCGCCACCGCCCGGCAGCGTCTTCTCGACCGCCGGGACCCGGAAGGCGACCGCATGGAAAATGAACCGTCCGGGTTCTTCGAGGAGATTCGCCGCGGCTACCTCGAACTCGCCCGCCGCGAACCCGGCCGGTTTCTCATCGTCGATGCCTCCCGCAAAGTAGGTGAACTCTCCGAGGGCATCTGGACCTCCCTCACCACCCGTATCCATGGCCTGGTCGACTGACGAAGCTCTTTCCTACCTTCGCCAGGCCTGGGAATCGCACCGGCTCGCTCACGCCTACCTCATCACGGGACCCTCCCCCCGCCTGCTGGAAACACTCGCGTTGGGCATTCTCCGTGCCGTCAATGGAATCGAAACCGCCTCGCTCGCCGAGATCCGGCATCCCTCCACCACCCTCATCCAGCCTCTCGGAAGAATCCGCACCATCTCCGTCGACGCCGTCCGAGAATTCGAAGCCACTTTGCGGTTTTCTCCAGTCTCCTCCGCCTGGCGCGCCGGGATTCTGCTCGAAGCCGACCGGCTGACTCCCCAAGCCGCAAACGCCTTTCTCAAAACGCTGGAGGAACCCCCGCCCCAAACTCTTCTGCTCCTGCTTTCTGAACGCCCCGAGCAATTGATCCCGACCGTGCTTTCCCGCTGCGTCCGCGTCGAACTCCGCCCGGGTCCAGCGGATCAGGAGACCCTTGCCGATACCGAACGCCGCCTTCTGGACAGCGTCGTCCACCGCTTTCTCGACGGCGGACCCGGCGTCATTGCCGCGCTCGGATTGGCGCGCGATTTCTCCGCTCTCATCCAGGACTCTCTCGAGTCCGTCAACGCTCAGTTCCAACAACAGCTCGCCGAGGAAACCGCCATCTACGGCAAAACCACTGACGGATCCTGGCTCGATGACCGGAAGGAGTTCTTCCAGCAAGCCGCCCGCAGCGAATACATCCGCCGCCGCGGCCGCCACTTGCAGCTCCTCCTCACCTTTCTGGGAGATGCCTTGCGTTCCCACTGGACTCGGGATCATCTCGAACTTCCCGGCTATTGCGAGAGCACTGCCGCCCTCGCAACGCGCCATTCCCCGGCAGACCTCGTTCAGCGCCTCGAGGCCTTGGCTACGGTCCGCGACCAACTCTCCACCACTGCTCTCGAAGGCCTCATCCTGGACGCAGGCTTCCTTCGCGCTTTCGGATAACCTTTGAGAATGTGCACGTCAGTTCCGGAGATTGTTGGTCCAGGCTCTACGAATACAGCCGCCTTCATCGTACGAGTCCGCTGGGTCATCTCCAATCTCCGTTCTTTCAAATGACTCAGGTTCAGAACTCCTGATCTATCGAGGAAGATAATGGATACAGGGGAATAAAAGTGAGCCAAAGCGAGACCGCCAATCCGTGAATGACACTCTATTTGTGGGGCGATTTGTGGGGCGGACACTCTTGTCCGCCGAGTCAGCCTAGAAAGTTCGCGGGCAGGAGTGCCCGCGCTACATAGTTTTCCGGCTCATCCAAATTCCTCGAGATCAGGAGTTC
>JBGTBW010000156.1:0-16315 GCA_041749135.1 Verrucomicrobiales bacterium | reverse complement strand
CCGCGAACTCTTGAGGTTCCATCGGCGGACAGGAGTGTCCGCCCCACAAGTAGGGCGTCATCTGCCGAGAGGCGGTCTCGCTTCGGCTCAGCGATTTTCCTCCCTGTCCATGATCTCCCTCGATAGGTCAGGAGTTCTGAGGCTGCCGGTCCCGCCTGGTCAGAGGGGCCGGTTGGCCGCCTGGCGGTATCAGGGATCGAGGCGCAGTCCCAGGTGAGGCGAAAGGCGGTGGCGAGCACCGAGAGCTCAGCTCGTGGTCTCCGGTTCTTGCTCGTTCGGGTCCCGAGCATACCGGGGCAGCCGCAACGTGAAAGTACTGCCCTTTCCCACGACACTCTCGACGGTGACATCCCCGCCCATGAGCCGGGCGAAGCCGCGGGAGATAGCGAGGCCTAGGCCCGCCCCGCCTTGTGCGCGCCTGGTCGAGGAGTCCAGCCGCACGAACGGCTCGAAGATCCGCTCGAGCTGATCCGTCGCGATCCCCGGACCGTGGTCCCGAACGTGGAACTTCACCCACTGCTCGTTCGCCTCCAGCTCCACCTCCACAGGGCCGTCAGCATGTTTCATGGTGTTTCCGGCGAGATTGGTGAGGACGTGCCGCACCTTGCCCGCGTCGGTAATCGCCCGAACCGATTCCTCCGCTCCGTGCAGGTGAAGCTCAAGGCCGGGGGCGATCATCGCGGCATCGATCGCGGCCAAAACATCTCGCGCGATCTCGGCAAGATCCACTTCCTTCATGTTCACCTTCTCCCGGCCGGATTCAGAGTGAGAGAATGTAAGAATCTCATCGACCATCTCGACCAGGCTCCACGCGTTTTTACTGATGCGGGTCAGGTACTCCTTTTGCTTTGTGGTTGTTGGCCCAGCGAGTTCCAACTCCATGAGTTCGGCAAACCCTATCACGGCGTGGAGCGGAGTCCGCAGTTCGTGGCTGATGGTGGAGAGGAACTGGCCCTTGAGCTTGCTGGCCCGCTCCGCCGTCTCCTTGGCCGCGTGCAGCTCCAGCTCGCCGAGTCTGCTTTCGGTAATGTCGCGGATACCCAGCAGGACGAGCTGGACGTGGTCGAGCTGCCGGGCACTGATCAACATCACCCGATGCCCGATTTCCTCGAATTCGTGTTCGATCTCGAAGTCGCTGACGACCTCCTTCCCCGGCAGCACAGCCTCGAGGAGTCGTCGTAGCTTTGGGATGTCCCACTGGTTGTTGCCTAGCTCGTAGACGCGCCGGCTGATCGTCGCTTCGGGTTGTACCCTGAAGTGTTCGTAGAACGCCGGATTCGCCGTAATAACGTGGAGGTCCGGGGCGAGGACGAGGAGCGGCTCCTGAATGGTATCTACAATGTTCTCCGCGAATTTCTTGGCCGCCCGCAGCTCCTCCTCCATCCGCTTGCGATCGCTGATGTCGATGAAGTGGACGACCACTCCCTCGATCCGGTTGTCTGGCGTCCGGTAGGGCAGTACGCGCGTGAGATGCCACCGGCCCGTCGCGTCGCGGACCTCCCGCTCGACGGTGACGAGCCGGTCGAGCACTTTCAGGGCATCGTCCATGAAATCATTGTATCCGAGACGGTGCGTAAGATCCGAAATGGGGCGGCCCTGATCCGACCGCAACACGTTGAAGAGTTCGGCCAGCTTGGGGGTGAAGCGCACGATCCGGAACTGCCGGTCGAGGAAGAGGATGGCGATGTCCGTGGCGACCAGCAGGTTCTGGAGGTCACCGGAGAGCTGGGCCAGCTCCTCCACCTTGTGGCGGTTTTCCTGATTGAGAGCGTGGAGCTCTTCGTTGATGCTCTGGAGTTCCTCCTTGCTCGTCTCCAGCTCCTCCAGGGTGGCGCGGAGTTCTTCGTTCGACGACTCGAGTTCCTCGTTTGACGCCCTTAGCTCTTCCTGGACGGCTTCGAAGTCCTCGATGGTGGTCTGCAGCCACCGCCCGGCGACGGCCAGCTCTTCCTCGAGCGCTCCGACCCGGGCTCCATCGCCAGTCCGATCCCCCCGCTCCACGGCTCTACCTGTTTCCCCCGGCGACTCCGACGCCGCACGCTCGTCGAAAATGATCAGCGCGCATCCTTCCGCCTCGGATGCAAGTGCTGGCCGCACATGGAGCACGACGGTTCTGCTGTCGCCGTCCAGCGGCAATGGAACCGGCCTGGATTGCACCCCCGGTCCGCCCTGCTTCCGCGCCGCGCGAAGCGCTGCACGCAGCTCCGTGCGTAGCTCGTTTCGAACGATCTTGAAGACGTTGACGGTGGGCTCGCCGCCAGGGTGAACCAGGTAGCGCCCGACGTGCTCCGAGAGATGGATGACCGTATCGTCTGGGCTTACCAGCAGGCTGGGTGGCGCGTAGCGCTCCACCATCCGCTCGTGAAGCGCGCCCGAGACGATGCCTCGCTGCAGGTTCCCCGCCTCGACGAGGGCCGGATTCCTGGTCCGGGTCAGGGGAGACACGGGAATGCGAGTCTCGGCGGCGGTCACGGCACGGCGCCGGTAGATGCGGTGTTCCTTGTCCTCGACCCGAAAGAGCTTTGTCGAGTCCACTGCCTCCGAAGTGCCGACGACGATGATCCCCTCTGCGGCGAGGGAGTAATGGAAGAGCGCCAGGACATCTTCCTGGACCTCCCGCTGAAGGTAGATCAGGACGTTGCGGCACGCGACCAGGTCCAGTTTCGAGAACGGCGGGTCGCTGAGCAGGTCGTGCTGCGAGAACAGGACCACCTCGCGCACATTCTTCCGCACCCGGTATCCGCGGTTCTCGGCCTGGAAGAACCGCTGGAGCCGCTCGGGGCCCACGTCGGCTTCTAGGTCGCCGGCGTAGAACGCCTCGCGGGCCCGGGCCAGGGATTGTTGATGAAGGTCGGTGGCGAATACCTGGATCCTGGGCGGCGCAGAGTGACGCTCAGCCTCCTCGAGGAGCAAGATGGCCAGCGAATAAGCCTCCTCGCCCGTGGCACAGCCCACGCTCCACACCCTGACTGTGTGCTCGGGGCCTTTCCCTTTGAAGAGCTGCGGCACAACCTCCCGGGCCAGTGCCTCGAAGACTTCCGGGTCGCGGAAGAAGCTCGTCACGGTGATCAGAACATCGTCGCCGAGGGCCTCGACTTCGGCCGGATCGGCGCCCAGGAGGTCCAGGTAGCCCTGCAGCTCCTCGACGTGACGGAGTTGCATCCGGCGGGCGACGCGTCGCAGCACTGTCGGACGCTTGTATCGGCTGAAATCCCGCCCCGTTCGTGCCCGGATCAGGGCGAACACCTTCTGAATCAGTCGCCCGTGGTTCCCGTCGCCGGTCGATTCTTCTTCTTCCGCCGGCACCCGTGGCTCCGTGCGGATGAAGCGCAGGACGGCCCCTGGAATCTCCGCGACCGGAAGTATGGCATCCACCTCGCCCGTCGCGATGGCGCTCCGCGGCATGCCGTCGTACTCAGCCTCCTCCGGGTCCTGCACCAGCGTTATTCCACCCTTGGCCTTGATCTCTCGGATCCCTTGGGCGCCATCGGATCCCGTGCCCGTTAGGATCACTCCCACCGAGTGGCCGTTGTGGGTACGGGCGAGGGTGCGGAAGAAGTGGTCCACCGGACCGCGCTTGGCCGCCCGTTCCTCCAGTTCCGATAGCCGAAGGTGGGTGTCGATGGCATTCAGATTCGCGTTCGGCGGCACCACGTAAATCTGGTTCGGCTCGAGCACGGTCGTATCCGTGACCTGTCGTACCGGGACACCCACGTGCGGCTGCAGAAGCTCCGAGAGGTGGCTCTCGTGCGTTGGAGACAGGTGCATCACCACGACCCACGCGATCCCGCTGTCGGCAGGAACCCGGGAAATGAAGATCTTGAGCGCGGCCAACCCACCCGCCGACGCCCCGATGCCTACCACCGTCAGATGGGGGGGCGCGTCGACGCCTATGGGTTCTTCGAGATCGCTTGATGTCGAGCTGGTGATCGTGATGAACTCCTTGATAAATTGATAATTCTACGCGAGGACGGGAGAAAGGCGGTCGCCATTGCAGCAGCCAGACCGGAACTCGGCTTCGTTGCTTGTGTTAGTCCGCCCGGCGGAAAGCGTTAACTGCTACTACTGCTAGGAATTCGCTTTTCAAAGGCTGCCGGTCCCGCCTGGTCAAAGGGGCGGGGTGGAGGGGGAGGAAGGGGGTTGGATTGGTCATCCTGGCTCATGTCCGCTAGTTTCAGGCGGAACGGCGCTTCGGTCAAGCGCAATGCCGAGGCCTTTCGCGCCTTTGGGCCGCTCTTTTCGGGACCCGGGACATGGCTCCTCCGGCCGGATGGCGATCAAGCTCCAGCGCGGCGTTCAGCGGATTCGGCTTGAGGTCAACCGGCCTGGTAGACTGGCAATCCGTCGTCCGGAAGCGGCGTTTCGGATTCTATCGAGCTCTTCGTTCTCATGGGCGAACCTTAACTGCGCACCGGCACGAGAGTTCATTGATAAACATGGCCCAGGCATCGAATCAAGCGATGGGCTGGGAGCGCCGGCATCCTTGACGGCGCTCCCAACTGCTCGATTCGCTTTTCAAAGGCTGCCGGTCCCGCCTGGTCAGAGGGGCGGGTGGTGGGGGTTGAGGGGATTCAGAGTTGCGGCCGCTGACTCAGGTAGGGGTTGAGATCGCCCGATTCTCCCAAAGCCGTTGATGCCGACTTTTGTCATGATGTTTCTGGTCTGTTGATGGTGAGTGAATGGCGTCGTGGGGATGGAATTCACCCAGGGCTATTGGTTCAGGACCTTCATCTTGTGGACGCCGAAAATGGCCTCATCGCCGAGTTCCTCCTCGATCCGGAGGAGTTGGTTGTATTTGGCGATCCGGTCCGAGCGGCTCATCGAGCCGGTCTTGATCTGGCCGCAGTTGGTGGCGACCGCGATATCCGCGATGGTGCTGTCCTCAGTTTCGCCGGAGCGGTGGCTGAGCACGGCGGTGTAACCGTTTTCCTGGGCCATCTCCACGGTATCGAAGGTCTCGGTGAGCGAACCGATTTGGTTGACCTTGACGAGGATGGAGTTGGCCACGCCGAGCTTGATGCCTTTGGCGAGGAACTCGGTGTTGGTGACGAAGAGGTCGTCGCCGACGATCTGGGTGGTCTTGCCGAGTTTCTCGGTGAGGACTTTCCAGCCTGCCCAGTCGTTTTGGTCGCAGCCGTCCTCGATGGAGATGATGGGGTATTTCGCCTGGAGCTTTTCGTAATACTCGACGAGTTCCTCCGCGGATTTGACGGACTGGTCGGACTTCTTGAAGATGTAGCTCTTCTTTTTATTGTCGAAGAACTCGGAACTGGCGGGGTCGAGCGCGATGGCAATCTGAGTGCCGGCCTTGTAGCCGGCTTTTTCGATGGCCTGGCAGATCACGGCGAGCGCGTCGTCGGCGCCGTTCAGCGTGGGCGCGAAGCCACCTTCGTCCCCGACGGCGGTGGAGAGGCCGCGGTCGTGGAGGACTTTTTTGAGCGCATGAAATACTTCGGAGCCGTAGCGGACCGCTTCGCGGAAGGTGGGAGCGCCGATCGGCATAATCATGAACTCCTGGAAGTCGATGGGCGCGTCCGAGTGAGCGCCACCGTTGATGACGTTCATCATCGGGACGGGCAGCACTTTGGCGTTCGGGCCGCCGAGGTATTTGTAGAGCCGAACACCGACCTGGGAAGCGGCAGCCTTGGCGACGGCCAGAGAAACGGCGAGGATGGCATTGGCTCCCAGGACCTTTTTGGTAGAGGTGCCGTCGAGCGCGAGCATGGCGGCATCGATGGGCGCCTGATGGGTGGCGCAGTGGCCGGCGATGGCCGGAGCGATCTTGCTGTTCACGTTTTCGACGGCTTGGAGCACTCCCTTGCCGAGGAAGCGGCCTTGGTCTCCGTCGCGGAGTTCGACGGCTTCGTTTTCGCCGGTGGATGCGCCGGAGGGAACCGAAGCCCGGCCGATCGCGCCGCCTTCGAGTTGCACGTCAACTTCAACGGTGGGACTGCCGCGGGAGTCGATCACTTCGCGGCCGCGGATTTTAACAATAGTGGTTTTGCTCATGGTGTGTTTGGTAGTTTGGAGAGGTGGGGTTGGCGGATTTCTTTCGCAGCCGGCTCATGGATTCACCGGTCCCGGCTGCACCTTCCACACGCGCTTGCAGTAGTCGCGGATGGAACGGTCGGAGGAGAATTTGCCCATGCGCGCGGAGTTGAGGATGGACTGGCGTGTCCACGCTGCGGAATCGCGCCAGAGCGCGCTTACGCGGTCCTGCGCGTCGACGTAGGCCTGGTAATCGGCGAGTAGGAGGAAGGGGTCGTGATCGAGCAGATTCTCGACGACCGGGCGGAAGAGTTCAGCGTCGCCGTGACCGAGCGCGCCGCTGGCGATGAAGTCGATGACTCCGCGCAGCGCCGCGTTTTGCTCGTAATGATCGCGTGGGCGGTAGCCGCGCGCTCTCACCTCGGCGACCTCGGCGGCGGTGAGGCCGAAGAGGAAGAAATTCTCCGCGCCCACTTCCTCGCGAATCTCGACGTTCGCGCCGTCGAGCGTGCCGATGGTAAGCGCGCCGTTGAGGGCGAACTTCATGTTGCCCGTGCCGCTCGCTTCCTTACCCGCGGTGGAGATTTGCTCGGACAAATCGGCAGCCGGATAAATGAAGTGCGCGTTTTTCACATTGAAGTCGGGGAAGAAGACGACCTTCAGCCGGTCGCGCACAGCGGGATCGGCGTTCACGAGATCGCCGGTCGCGGTGACGAGTTTGATGATGCGCTTGGCCATGTAATAGCCGGGCGCCGCCTTGCCGCCGAAGATGAAAGTGCGCGCCGGGACAACGGCCTGCGGATCGCGTTTAAGCCGCAGGTAAAGCGAGAGGATATGGAGCACGTGCAGGTGCTGCCGCTTGTATTCGTGGATGCGCTTCACCAGCACGTCGAAGAGCGACTCGGGAACGACGGTGATGCCCGTGCGCTCGGCGATGAGCGCGGCGAGCCGGCGTTTGTTGGCGAGTTTCACGTCGCGCCACTGTTGCTGAAACTCGGCGTCGTCGGCGAGCGGTTCGATCTGGCGGAGTAGGCGCGGGTCTTTCAGCCAGCCGTCGCCGATGCGCGCGGTGACGAGTTGCGTGAGGCCGGGATTGCTCACGGCGACGAACCGCCGCAGCGTGACGCCGTTGGTGACGTTGCAAAATTTGTCCGGCCACAGCTCGGCGAAATCGCGGAGGACCGTCTGCTTCAACAGCTCGGAGTGAAGCTCCGCGACGCCGTTGATTTTGTGGCTGCCGACGCTCGCGAGATTCGCCATGCGCACGTAGCGCGGCCCGCTTTCATCGATGAGCGAAAGGCGCGCGAGGCGGGAGTCGTCGCCGGGGAACGCCGCGCGGACTTCGTCGAGGAAGCGGCGGTTGATATCGAAGACGATCTCAAGATGCCGCGGAAGCAGTGAGCCGAAGAGATCGACCGTCCACTTCTCCAGCGCCTCGGGGAGCAACGTGTGATTTGTGTAGGCGAAGGTCGCGCGCGTCACCGCCCATGCTTCGTCCCAGCCGAGCGCGTGCTCATCCACGAGCAGCCGCATCAACTCCGCGACGGCGACCGCGGGATGTGTGTCGTTGAGTTGCACGGCCCACTTTTTATGGAAGGTCGCGGGCGTGCCGCCGAGATACGCATGGATGCCCAGCATGTCCTGCAGCGAACAGCTCGAGAAAAAGAACTGCTGCTGGAGCCGCAGCACCTTGCCGCGATGCGCCTCGTCGTTCGGATAGAGCACTTTCGTGATGGTCTCCGATTCGACCTTGGCTTCGACCGCGCGATCGTAATCGCCGTGGTTGAACGCCGCAAAGTCGAACGACTCGATGGCCTCGGCTTTCCACAGCCGCAGGATGTTGCACGTGCCAACGCGGTAGCCGAGGATCGGCGTGTCGTAGGCGACGCCGCGCACTTCCGTCTGCGGAATCCACCGCACGCGGAAGCGGCCCTGTTCATCGGTGAACGACTCGGTGCGTCCGCCAAACTTCACCGCATACGCAATCTCCGGGCGCGCGATCTCCCACGGGTTGCCGTTTTTCAGCCATTTGTCGGTGATCTCACACTGCCACCCATCGCGGATGGCCTGATCGAAGATGCCGAACTCGTAGCGGATGCCGTAGCCGACGGCCGGCACTTCGACCGACGCGAGCGAGTCCATGTAACACGCCGCGAGCCGTCCGAGTCCGCCATTGCCGAGGCCCGGCTCCTCTTCTTGCGCGAGGATTTCGTCGAGGTCGTAGCCGAGCCCGCGCATCGCCTCGCGTGCGGCGCCGGTAATGCCGAGGTTGAGCAGGTTGTTCGCGAGGTGCGGCCCGAGCAGGAACTCCGCCGAGAGATACGCCACGCGGCGCGTGTCCGCACCGCCGTAGTTTTCCAAACTTGCGACCGTGCGCTGGAAAAGCCGGTCGCGCACCGTCAGAGCGAGCGCGAAATAGCGGTCGTGGGGCGTCGCGACCTCCATCGGGCGGCCCATTCCGCAGACAAGCTTGTCGAGAAAAGCCTGCCGGATTTCGTCTGCGGAAAGGCCGGCGCGAATGTCCATAAGAGAGGCGGATGACTGGGATTGTTTCATTGCGAGTGGGCGGGTTAAGCATCATGCGAAGCGCTCCGGCTCATGAGAAACTCCACGGCCACGGCTATATCCACCGGACCCCGCGAGGCGCCGAGCATGGTCCCGCCGTCCTTATGGATGTCCTCGACGAGATCTTCGGTGAGTTCGAGGGGTGGTTTCCCGCGGCTCGGCTCAAGCCCGCGGTATCCGCCGCGGATGCCGGGGACGGACTTCACGCCATAGCCGCGGAACAGTTCGCGCGTCACCGAGCGGATGCCGTTGTTCAGACCGGGACAGAGGCCGTCGCAGGTCACGATCGCGGCGCGCGCGTGCTTCGGATCAAAGAACAGCTTCTTGCGCGGGCCGGCCTTTTCGAAGAGCAGGTGGTCATCCGGAATGTTGCCGCCGGGCCATTGCACGCCGGCGGAAATATAAGGCCTTTGCATTTCTTCAAGTAATTCATGGTGAAATCCCATGTATACTCGGACTTACAGCCGGGCTATGACAGAATTTCTCCGCGAGGCTATCGGATCGGGGCGATGGCTTTGAGGGCAGGCGCTCTGGGGATGCGGAGGGCTTCGAAGTAGAGTTCGGCGCGAGTGGCGAGTTCTTCGCCGTGGGCTGTTGCTTTGGAGAAAGCGAGGAGGCGGAGGAGTTCGTCGTTGATCTCGTCGAGGCGCGGGCGGATTGAGGCGGAGAGGCTGAGGTGGGGTCCAGGAGGAACGCGGCCCCCCGAGCGCCAATAGCCGATCAGCTCGGTTTGGTAGAGACGCGAGGCGGCGAACTGCGCTTTGAAGAAGCGCGAGGTGGCATAGGACGAAAGCCCCATGCTCCGGCCCTTGGCAACGAGGGCTTTCATCGAGGCGGATTCGCGTTTTCCGTCGCGGATTGGGAGACCTTCCCTATACTTGGTGCGTGCGATCTCTTGGGCGAGGACGAGGCGCTCGGCCATCAATTCGACAAGGCGCGCCTCATTCGGGCCCGGTATCCAGACGGGTTCCACGCGGGCCGCGCAGCCGGAGACGAGCGCGATCACGAGGAGGGAAAGAACGCTGCGGAGCAGGTGCGGAGTAGCTGGCATAGGTATGTTTAAGGAGCGGGGGAGGATGGGAGCAACGCCAAAAATGGCATCAATCCTTGCCAAGGCCTTCGACAGGCGCTTCAAAAGGAGTTCGTGCGCCTCTCGCAGGATCGATGGAATGCGATCCTGGAACGGACTTGTCGCAAGAACCGCGCGCACTGCGGTCTGCACCGAGGTCGGCGCGACGGCTCAACCGGCCGTTCAATCGGAACACCATGGGTCTGCGTATCGGAACCAGGCCGTCAGGGACGACGCCGCAGAATCCAGACTGGGGACTGGACTTGGAAACCACGGACGGACACAGATGAACACCGATGAAGAAGATGCATCTCTCGCTAAGAGCGCAAAGCTCGCAAAGGGGAGGAGGATGTTTTCTCGATTAGCCTTTGTTCAGGAACTGGGAGCTGGCCGGTGTTTCACAGGAGAGGGCTCCTCCAGCCACCAGACGAGGGTATGGGAGTCGATCACCATGGGTTGCGATCATCCTCACGCAACGCTTCCCAGTCCTCGATGGGCAGCGGCTTCATCAATTCCTTTTCCGAGGGAATGATGCCCCTGCCCGTCCCTTTTTGGTACTCCGCGAGGATCTCCGCCGCAGTGACCTTCTTGGGGCCGATCGGCCTGACTTCCAGCACCTCGCGCCCGCGGTCCGTGACGATCAGCGGCTCACCGGTGCGCTCGACTTCGCGGAAGTACTCCAGCATTTTGGCTTTCAGTTTTCCCTTGGTCACGGTCATCGGGCAGCTTCGCTGTAGTCACGTTTGTGGTCAAGTTGGACTTCCGGGCCGCGCATCGGGTTCCGGGAATGTAAAACCCCCGGAGACAAATCCGCCCCGGCCTTCAGAACTTCTGACCTTGCGAGAGCGAACACGGAAGCAGAGGAAACTCAATGAGCCGAAGCATCGCGGATGAGAGGGCGGCAGGATACCGCCAATCAAAGCTCCGCCCTTCAGGAGCGCTCAGGGCTTCCCGGGGAGCGGCGGGTTTCACTCGGCCATTCTCGATCGGATCATCCCGGCCTATTCGCCGGATTGCGGCTCAGCCTCAGAACTCCTGATCTATCGAGGAAGATTAATGGATACAGGGGAATAAGAGTGAGCCAAAGCGAGACCGCCACTCCGTGAATGACACTCTATTTGTGGGGCGATTTGTGGGGCGGACACTCTTGTCCGCCGAGTGAGCCTAGAAAGTTCGCGGGCAGCAGTGCCCGCGCCACATAGTTTTCCGGCTCATCAAAATTCCTCGAGATCAGGAGTTCTGAGCCTAATTCCCGTTCAACGCACTTCCTTCGCCGACACCACCACTGTCGCCAGATCTCCGGATTTCGTGCGCAGCTTCAGACGCAGAGGTTTGTTCGGGGCGATGACGCCTTTGTGGCTTGCTGTGGACTTCACGAAACTGTACAAAACGGCGTCTTCATCCATCTCGCCTATCTCCACCAGGACAGCCTCCAAGCGGCAGGCTACTCCGTCGTTCTGCACGACAGCATCAACCTCAAGACTGAAGCCCAGATTTTCGACATCGAACTTTACGGGTTCTCCAGCCGCATCAACTTCCACCGGGTGAATGGCTTCACGAATCACTTCAATCCTCGCCGGACTCCCGCTGTGCGTCTTGACCACCAAGCCCTTAGTCAGAGTTTCGATTTTGCCTTCGTCCAGCGGCAACGTATTGAGATTCGCGCCTTCGATCCTCACACCGATCTCGATCTCGATCAGGTTGTCGACAGGATTCGCCGGGGCAATCGGAGGTGCAAACGGACTGCCTGCATCCTCCTCCTGACCCGGGAAACAGGGAACGAGCATGGACCAGAAGGCGACGATCAAGCAGCAAGCGACACCGCGACCGCCGGATAAGAAAGGGGAAACATTCATATGACTGCTAGTAATTCGATTGCGGATAAGAATTCGCTTTTCAAACGCTGCCGGTCCCGCCTGGTCAGAGGGGCGGGTTGGAGGGGGGTTGAGGGGGAGAAAGGGGTGCGGATTGGTCATCCTGGCTCATTTCCGGTAGTCTCAGGCGGAACCGGCGCCGCTGGCAAGGGGAATCATGAGCCGTGAACCAGGGTCATCAGAATCGGCCGGGCTCCTCGGCCGAGGTGGCTCACCTTTCTCTTCCTCAGCCGGCGTTTGGTCTTGGGAACCACGGATGGACACAGATGAACACGGATAAAGGAGATGCATCTCTCGCAAAGAGCGCAAAGCTCGCCAAGGGGGGAGGGAAAATGGTTCCTCGACCAACCCTTGTTCAAGGACTTGCCGCTGGGGATTGTGGAGGGGCGGGCTCCCGCGCGCCCTGTCTCACCATGGGTCTCCATCCCGGGACCGGCTATCGGGGAAGCCGGAGGCCCTTGGACTGCGGCGAGCATCGCCGCTCTCTTCCGGCGCGCAGCGCCGTCCCCGCAACTGCATTCGCAAGAATGCAGACTGGTTGGCAGGCCGTCGGAACTCTCACGAGTTCCGCTACACCAGTGACCCTCAAGGTCTCCCATTGCTTTCCCGTTCCCTGATTGGCGGCTCATGACAATTCCCTGGGATCAGGAGTTCTGAGGTTAGGCTGGAAAGAACGAAACGGCGGGGGATTTCACAGGAGAGAACAGAGGTAAGGGAGCGGTGTGGCAGTTCGAGAATTTCTGAGTCTTCGTTTCCTCTGATTCTCCATTCCTTTGCGGACTTCGCGGCCTTGGCGAGAGACCAGAGTCTTCTGGGTCAAGGAGTCTCAAGAGCCCGCCTAGGGACTGGTCTTGGGAACCACGGATGGACACAGATGATCGGTGATCAGCGGGCTCGAAGGATAGGACGCTTCGGAGTTGAAAACAGCGACGAGCTGGTGCTTCTCGGTCGGCCGATTGAGCGTGCTCGTCGCTTCTGATCCATCCACCGCCGCGACGATCGGTTCCAGGAACGGCTTAAGGACATCGTAGTGTCCCCATTCATTGTCGCGCTGCCAGGATCGCCCCCGTGCGCCGCCGCGGGCGACCACCATGTCCAATGAGGGGATCACTACGATTAGACTGTCGTAGAGTCCCCAAGCCCAGTAGGCGTCTCGGGGAACGTTTTCCAGGGCGCCGTCCGCGTTGTTCCACCACAACAGGCCGTAGTGGTCGGAGGCGTTGCCGTGGTCGCCGGCGGGCCACTCCGGCAGTCCAACTACCGCCTCCACGGGCTGCGTGGCCGTCGCCACGAACTCCTTGGAAAGAAGCTGCTGGTCCTTCCAACGCCCCTCTCGCAGGTAGAGGTATCCCAGACGCGACAAGGCCTCCACGTTCGCATGAATCCCCGCGCCAAACTCGCGGCGGGGAATCCTTTCGATCTGGTGGTCACGATACTGGTTGTTCCGCCAGCGGAGGTCGTCCGGTTTGATCCCCAGCGGCGTAAAGACCCGCTCAAACATCAAATCTTCCAGATCCTGCTTGTATTGCAGCGTGATGCACTCGGCCAGCCAGTTCGGTCCGCCGTCGCTGTAATGCCATTGCGTGCCGGGCTTGAACAAGAGTTTTTCATAGCCGCCCGGCTTCTCGAACCCGGCCGTCTGCGTGGCCAGGTGCTGGATCGTGATCTCGTCGAGCCAACCGGTCTCGGCGTTGCTCTCGGGCGGCACGCCGAGCGTCGGGTGATACTTGCGGGCGGGAGCCTGCAGTTCCATTTTTCCATCCTTGATCGCGATGCCGAGGGCGGTGGCGCCGAACGACTTGGTCGCCGACTTGATATCGTACCGCTCGTTCTGGTCGCCCCAGCGGAGCAGGACCTTTCCATGCCGCACGATCATTCCGGACCCGCCGGCCGAGAGTGCGTAGTCTTTCGCGTCGTCAAGCTTGGCGGCATCGAGACCTGTGTCGGAGGGGTCTGCCGAGGGCCATTCCGGCGACGGCCAAGTGACCTCTTGCCCTTGTGCCGCCGCGGTCAGCGACAGCACGAACATGATCGAGCCGGTCAGTATGACTGCTAGGAATGGAGGGGGGTGAGGGGGAGGAAGGGGTGCGGATTGGTCATCCTGGCTCATTTCTGGTAGTCTCAGGCGGAACCGGCGCCTCGGGCAAGGGGAATCTCGAGCCGTGAACCATCCATCAGAACCGGCCGGGCTCTTCGGCCGAGTGGCTGCTTTAAGGAGTCTCAAGAGCCCGCCTGGGGACTGGTCTTGGGAACCACGGATGGACACAGATGAACACGGATGAAGGAGATGCATCTCTCGCACAGAGCGCAAAGCTCCCCAAGGGGGGAGGGAGAATGGTTCCTCTACCGCCCTGGCGAATCTCGCAACTACAGCCCGAAGACTTTGGTTACCCCGTTCCACAGTCCGGCCCAGAAACGGCCCTGCCGCCGGAACTCCTCCGATCGCGAGATCTGCTGGCATAAGAACACGCCCACGCCGGAGAACAAGTCGTCAAACAGCGGATTCTGATTGCGCAGGTAGGAGAAAAAAGTCTCGGCCCGCCGGCTGCGGTAGCGCAAGGACGGCGTAAACCCGATTGTAGCTAACTGATTGGTCCGCCGGACGTTCCTTTCTTCGACATTCTGACGTGTCAACCTTTCGGCCCGCACCCCGCGATAGGCCCACAAGACCAGACGCACCGGCCCGCGAAACTCGAAGTAGCGGAACTGGAGCGTGATCCAGGCGTGCAACGAAAAGATCCGCCAATGGGAACGGATCAACGGCGGTTTACCGCCGGGAACGATGAGAGCGGCGAGGAAACTCGGCCGGCACACCAAGGACCCGCCTTGAGGAATCTCGACCACAGTCATCTCGATCTGGGCTTCGTCCTGACTGGATAGGGTCAGCCGGCGAGTATGTTCCTTGGCGCGATTGGTGACCCGGGTCAGGAGGATGAGCCAGCACGCCAAACTGGTGAAGGGATAACGCCAGTCGAGGAAAAACTGGGTCCGTTTCGCCAAATCCTCGTCCGAGGCTTGGTAGAAGCGGTGTTGAATGACGGCTGACTCTCCTGGGCCCAACACGATTTCCTGCGCCACCGCCGTTTCCGAAACCCGTATCGGTGCGTCCGCCTCCGATGTGATGATCACAGGACGGCCCCGGGCGGCCAACGGAGCCCACAAATAGTAAAGGACGGCCTTGCCCACCAGCGGGAAGAGCAAGATGGCAAGCGTCGCCACAATCAACGGGTTTCCCACTCGCCGGAAGGCCTCAGAGAGGTGGGTCAATGCCGCCGCCTTCCGCGATTCCCAACGGGTGATTTCCACATCCAGCCTGGACACCTCCCTTTCCGCCGCCGCCGCCCGCTGTTCCGCCGCCGCCCGTTGAGCGGCCATGTTCCGGGACTCTTCGCTCATGTTGGCGTCCAGCTGGCGCCGGTTGTCGATGAGTTCCGTCAGACCTTTCGCCTCCGCCTCGCGGGTCGCCCGTTGCCGTTCCATTTGCCTGGTCAACTCGTCGCGCCGTTTCTCCGGGTCTTCTCCGGTCAAACGAAGCCAAACGTCCCGGGCACGCTCCAAGATACTTTGCAGTTGTTTCAATTGCTTCTGCAATTCCTGGATCTGATTGGTCCGCTCCGCCAAGAGCGCTCTCCGTTCCCGCAATTGCTCGTCGGCTTCCTGCAGCCGTTCCTTGAGGGCCTCGTCCAAGTCCGCCATCCGGCGGTCGAGATCGCCGATTTCGGAGCGGTAGCGGTCCAGATCACGTTCCAAGGCCTGACGCCGCTCGGGAAGCCGGCTGAAATGGTACTCCGCCGCGACGTAAAGCGCCGTGGCTCCCAAGACCACGACCCACAAAATGATCACCGCCGCAGTCCGCGAGAAGATCCAGCGCCCGATCGTGGCCAGGAGACGAAACATCGTTTTTACTTTACGCGATTTCGGAGCGGAAACGCTTCGCGGCCACGAGTCCGTGACGCCGCCTCATAGGCTGTCCCCGCCCTGGGTCCACCCCGAATCTCCCCGGGGATCCTCATTTTTTCCTTGGCTATTGGCACGATTCAAGCTGTTGTTCTCGCTGCAATTCCTAGGAGGACGGACGGCGCCGCGGCCCGCGCTCAACTCTCTGGGGAAACAGCGCGATCCTATCCTATCCTATTTGGCACCCCTCATGAAAAAAATCGAAGCGATCATCAAACCCTTCAAATTGGAGGACGTGAAGGAGGCTCTCGCGGAAATCGGCGTGCAGGGCATGACCGTCACCGAGGTAAAGGGTTTCGGACGGCAAAAAGGCCACACGGAGATCTACCGCGGCAGCGAGTACACCGTGGATTTCCTGCCCAAGGTCAAACTTGAAATCGTCGCAGACGATGACGTGATTGACACGGCGGTAAACACCATCGTCAAATCCGCCAACACAGGCAAGATTGGCGACGGCAAGGTCTTTGTCTCCCCCGTCGAAGTCGCCATCCGCATCCGGACAGGTGAAAAAGGGGCGGCCGCTGTTTCGGGCGAATAAGCCCGCCCTCCATCCTTTACTTTCCTTTTGGCGCGGCCTTCCCCTTTGCCGGGGAAGGCCCGTTTGTTTTCGGATGCTCTGGCTCCGGAACCGCGTGAACGCGGGACCCCGGACAGTTTTGCGTTGCCTGTCCGGGGTTCAGCCATTGGGCCTTTATCCGCAGATGAAAAAGCCTCGGAACTCCTGATCTCGAGGAATTTGGATGAGCCGGAAAACTATGTGGCGCGGGCACTCCTGCCCGCGAACTTTCTAGGCTCACTCGGCGGACAAGAGTGTCCGCCCCACAAATCGCCCCACAAATAGAGTGTCATTCACGGAGTGGCG
>JBGTBW010000155.1:0-40579 GCA_041749135.1 Verrucomicrobiales bacterium | reverse complement strand
GATCCCGAAGGGATCAGAGCTTGTAGCCGGTGTCAGCGCGCAGCGACACCACCGGAGAAGGTCCATCCATGACCAGCACCCCGGCACGGGTGCTAGACCGCCGCCCTCTCCCTTCGCGGTGTTTCGTAGAGAAGATGACGTGATAGAGCAGGCATGTGGAGGTGGAGGCCATAGCCGGCCGGTTTCTGGCGCCCCTGCCGGGGTGCGGATCGAATTACGACTCACACCGGTGGTGTCGCTGCGCTCTACCACCGGATACAAGCTGCGAAGCCTCCGGCTTCTCTCGCGGCTTTGCCAGAAACGTAAAAACTTCAGGGCGCGGCTTGAACCGCGCCCTGGAGGCTTGAAAAGAAGTTCGCGGGAATGGGTTCCGTTACTGGATCTCGATCCGGCGCGGCCGGAGTTCATCGGCGAGAGGGAGGTGGACGGTCAGCACTCCGTTATCGACCTTTCCCGCGATGGCTTCCTCCTTTACCGGGACGTTGAGCTTGAGCCGGAGGCGGTAATCCCCGGAGGGCCGCTCTTGAACGAGGGGCTTCCAGGCGGGGTCCACGGTCTGGCTTCGCCGTGCGGTGACTTCCAGATCGGAGTCCTTGAGCGACACATGGACCGTCTCCCGGGTAGCGCCAGGGACCAGGACGCGGATTTCGTAAGCTTCTGGCCGTTCACTTACGGAATAACGGGGTTTGATCCAGCGGACGTCTGGAGCCGGGCTTTCTGATTGAGTCTGGGAAAGGGTGGTTGGTTGGGACATGGTTTCGAGTGGGTTCGGGTTGCGGTTGCCGATCCGGCCGGATTGCCGGATCGAAGGGCGGGCCGGCGGAGTTCAGTCGATGGACACGACGCGCGGTTTGTGGTTCTCGTTTTTGGGCAGCGTCACCGTGAGAGCGCCGTCTTCCAGCTTCGCCGCGACTTTGGCGGTATCGATCCCGTCCGGGACCGAGAAGGATCGGCTGTAGCGCTCGGTGGCTTCGCCCTCGTTTCCTCCCTTGGAGCAAGAGATCTGCAGGACGGAGTTTTCCAACTCCACCTGGACTTGATTTTTGGAGAAGCCGGGAAGATCGACCACGGCATGGTAGGCCTCCGCGCTCTCATAGAGATCGATGGCCAGGGAGTTTCGCCCGGGCCCGCTGGACCACGAGGCCAACGGATCGCGGAGGTCGCCGGAGTCGCCGAAAGCATCGCGCAGCCAGCGCGCGAACTCGCCGGATCCGAGGGGAAGTTCAGGGTAATCGTAGCGGATGAGTTTCATGAGAATGAGATAAGGGCTAAGTTTGAGGATATTGAGGCAATTAAGCTTGAGCATCGGCGATGCCAATTCCCTTCATACATAAATAATATACTCATAATGAATGAGTTGCAAACGATAAACGCAGCTCATCCCAAGCTGCGAAAAGCGCCAAAACGACGCGTTTCCTCATTGTCGGCGCAAAAGGATTGAGCCAAATTGACGCAGTTCCGGACCTTGGCGGATCCGGTGGGGAGGGGCCCGGTCCAGGCTCAAGATCTGGCGCGCTTCGATCAGCCTGTGCCTCGGGTCCGGGTGCTTTTAGGACCCTTGGCGTAATTCCGTTCGATGAAGCTGATGATGGCGCCGGCGACATCTTTTCCGGTGGTCGTTTCGATGCCTTCGAGGCCGGGGGATGAGTTGACTTCCATGACCAGGGGACCGTGATTGGAGCGGAGCAGATCGACGCCGGCGACGTTGAGGCCCATGATTCGGGCGGCGCGGACGGCGGAAGAGCGTTCTTCGGGAGAAATGCGGACAACGGAGGCGGAACCGCCGCGGTGGAGGTTGGAACGGAACTCTCCTTCTTGAGCTTGGCGCAGGATGGAAGCGACGACCTTATCGCCGACGACGAAGCAGCGTAGATCGGCTCCGCCGGCTTCAGCGATGAATTCTTGGACGAGGATGTTGGCTTTGAGGCCGCGGAAGGCTTCGATAACGCTTTCGGCAGCCTTGGTGGTTTCGGCCAAGACGACGCCCACGCCTTGCGTACCTTCCAGGAGTTTGATCACGAGGGGAGCGCCGCCGCAGGTGCGGATGAGATGGCGGGTGGCTTCGGTATCGTGGGCGAATGCGGTGACCGGGAGTCCGACGCCGCGGCGGGCCAGCAATTGGAGGGAGCGGAGTTTGTCGCGGGAGCGGGTGACGGCGACGGACTCGTTGACGGAGTAGACGCCCATCATTTCGAACTGGCGTATGACGGCGGTGCCGTAAAAGGAGTGGGTGGCCCCGATTCTGGGGATGATGGCGTCGAAGCCGGTCAACTCTGCATCCGCCAAGAAAATGGTGGGTTTATGAGAGGTGATGTTCATGTGGCATTTGAGGTAGTCGATCACCTGGACTTCATGTCCGCGGCGTTCGCAGGCGTGAGCGAGGCTCTTGGTGGAGAACAACGACTCGTTGCGCGAGAGGATGCCGACCTTCATAAGCGGGAATGGGATGGGGAGGGGGGGACGGAGGGGGGAGACCCGGAACGGAGAAGATCCGGAAAGGGGAAGAGCTTCGGGCAGCGGGGACGATGAGCCGGAAAGCCGCTCGGGGAGGGGAGAGAGGTTGCAAGCCGGCCTGTGGGCTTAGATCCCTCGCAAGCGGGCGGGGCGGGCTCCGAGGAGGTAGGATTGAGCGGGATCGACGACGAAGAGACCAGTCAAGGCGGACCGTCCGAGAAGCATACGAAAGAGCATGGACTCGCGATTGGTTAGGCTGAGGCGGACCACCCAGCGGCAAGGGCCGAGGATGGCGGTGGTTTCAATGAATGGCCGGGTTTCCACGTGGCCGCCGGAATCCTTCACGGTGCGGAATTCAAGAACGGGCGCTTCACACTCGCGTTCGAAACGGATGGTCCGGCGGAGGGGATGGACGAGGAAGCGGACCCAGGGCTGGCTGTGCCGCTCGAATGTTTCGTAGTGATGGGTGTGCAGGGCGGAACTGCGGGCGCCGGTGTCGATCTTGGCCTTGATTCCGGCGATGGAAAACTCGGGGAGGGCGACCCATTCCCGCCACCCGAGGACGGCCTGAGACGCGCCTGACGCAGCGGGGTCAGCGGCGCTGAGGCCGGGGAGCGGAGGCTGGGAGCGGTAGTCGGGCATGGGAAAGGGTGCTCCGGAGGCGAGGGGTGAAGGGGAAAGGTGGCGATAATCGAGAGGCGGCAGGGCGCTGAAAATGGGAGGAGGTATCGTAGGCATTGATGGCTCAGGGCCGGGTGCGCGGCAAGCGCCCAGATTCGGCTTCTTGGTTTGTGTCCGGATGCGTAAAGACCTTTACAAGGTTGGGCATGACCCCTAGATTCCCGCGCTTTCGCAGCGCCGGACGACGCATGCCTACCGTTCCTACCGAGTATACCCGGAACTTTTCCATCATCGCGCATATCGATCATGGCAAAACGACTCTTTCGGATCGGTTGATGGAGCGGACGGAGACGATCAGCGAGCGGCAGCGGCAAGATCAACTGCTCGATTCCATGGACCTCGAGCGCGAGCGGGGGATTACGATCAAGTCGCATCCAGTGGCGATGGCCTATACGGCGCGGGACGGTCATCGCTACAAGCTGAACCTTTTGGACACTCCGGGGCACGTCGATTTCTCCTACGAGGTGTCCCGGAGTTTGGCCGCCTGTGAAGGGGCCGTGTTGCTGATCGATGCGGCGCAGGGAGTGGAGGCGCAGACGGTGGCCAACGTGCACCTGGCCTTCAAGCAAGGCCTGACGGTGATTCCGGTGATCAACAAGATCGACCTGCCCAACGCCGACGTGCCCATGGTCCGGCGTCAGTTGGAGGAGATCTTGGCGATTCCGGGGGAGGAGGCATTGGAGGCCAGCGGCAAGGCCGGGATCGGCATCGAGGAGATTCTGGAGGCGATAGTGCTGAGGATACCCCCGCCGGCGGACCGCAACGACGGCTATTTGCGGGCGCTGGTTTTTGATTCCGTCTACGATTCTTACCGCGGCGTGGTTTCTTATGTGCGGGTGTTTTCGGGATCGCTGCAAAGCGGGACGGGGATCCGGATGTACAGCACCGGCCGCAGCTACGAGGTCAAGGAAGTGGGCATCTTCACGCCCAAACCGGCTCGGGGTTCGCGTTTGGTGGCGGGCGACGTCGGCTATCTCATCGCCAACATGAAAAGTTCGGCGGAGGTGCGCATCGGGGACACGGTGACGGAGTCGCGTAAACCCACGCCCGATCCTTTGCCCGGGTTTCAGGAGATTCATCCGATGGTGTTCGCGGGGGTTTACCCGGTAAGTTCGGAGGATTTCGAGCAGCTCAAAGTGGCCATGGGCAAGTTGCAGATCAACGACTCCGCCTTCACGTTCCAGGCCGAGAGTTCGGCGGCGCTGGGATTTGGCTTTCGCTGCGGGTTTCTTGGCCTGCTGCACATGGAGATCGTGCAGGAGCGTTTGCGACGGGAGTTTCAAATGGACGTCATTTCCACCTACCCAGGGGTGGTCTACGAGGTCCGGCTGACCAATGGCGATTCCGTCTTGGTGGACAACCCGACCCACCTCCCCGATCCCTCGTTGATCGAGGAGATCACGGAACCGATGGTGCGGGCCTTTCTGCTGATGCCCAATGAATACATTGGTGATTTGATGCAAATGATCGTGGAGAAGAGGGGTGAAGTGGAAAACACGGAAACGCTTGACGAACGCAGAGTCATGTTGACCTGCATGCTGCCTCTCAACGAGATCCTCGTGGACTTCAATGACCGTCTCAAGAGTTTGACCCGGGGTTACGGGTCCATGGATTATGAGCACGCCGAATACCGGCCCTCGCAACTGGTGCGAATGGATTTGCTCATCAATGGCGAGCCGGTGGACGCCTTTTCCACCATTGTGCACCGGGACAAGGCGGAACAGCG
Source organism: Verrucomicrobiales bacterium (assembly GCA_041749135.1). Lineage (GTDB taxonomy): Bacteria > Verrucomicrobiota > Verrucomicrobiia > Verrucomicrobiales > DEV007 > DATKCT01. The sequence continues at coordinate 35,718 of JBGTBW010000155.1, read as the reverse complement.
GGGCCGGCATCTCGCAGGAAAGCTCAAGGAGGTGATCCCGCGGCAGTTGTTCAAGGTGGCCATTCAGGCGGCGGTGGGAGGAAAGATCATCGCGCGGGAGAGCTTGGGGGCCTTGCGAAAGGACGTCACGGCCAAGTGCTACGGCGGCGACATCACCCGGAAGCGCAAGCTCCTGGAGAAGCAGAAAGAAGGCAAGAAACGCATGAAATCAGTGGGCCGGGTGAATATACCTCAAGAGGCGTTCATCCAGGTCTTGAAGACGAACTGAAGGGGAAGATGTTCAAGCCGCGGTATTTGAAAGAGGCCGGATTGTTGTTCAAAGGAATCAGCAAGTTCCTGCACTACAAGCGGGATCTCCTGCCGGAAGCCAAGCTGGTGGAGATCGAGCGTTTGCGCGCGGCCTTCGGAGAAGCCATTCAATCCCGGGACCGGGAACAGATTGCCGAGGCGGGCCGCCGGGTGCGAGAGCAGTGCGAACGGGCGTTTCCGGCGAAGCCGCAAGGCTGGCTGCGGGAGAATGTCGAGGTCTTCTTTGTGGCGGTGGTGATTGCGTTGGGGATCCGGTCCTATTTCGTCCAGCCCTTCAAAATCCCCACCGGATCGATGCAGCCAACGCTCAACGGAGTGATAGCGACTCCGTTAGAGGAGGCCCAGCGGAACGATCCCGATTTCCAGCTTCATCCCAACTTTCTGGTGAAAGCGTTCGACTACGTGGTGCGGGGCCGGAACTACGTGGACGTGACGGCTCCTGCCGGCTTCGAGATCGAGCGCATTTATCAAAAGGATATTCTCAAGTTTTTCTCATTCACCTACGTGGAGCCCCGCGGAGACGGGAAGCCGTTGCGCATTTACGCGCCGCTGGTGCAAGCGCTGCAATTGGGTCTGGGCCAGTTTATCCGGCCTGATGAACTGTCGCCGGACAAACGGGAAGTGCGCTTGCGGGGAACCAAGGCGGTGAAGGAGGGCGCGGTGTTGGCTCAAGGCTACGTGGACACGGGAGATCAAGTTTTGGTCAACAAATTCGCCTATCATTTCCGCCCTCCGAGACGGGGCGAAGTGTTCGTTTTCACTACGAAGGGCATCACGGGGATCCAGGTGCCGCGGGAAATGGGTTCCCAGCATTATATCAAGCGACTGGCGGCGACGCCCGGCGACGCACTGGAGATCCAGCAACCGGAGCTGTTCATCAACGGCGAACCGGCGAAAGAAGCCGGCTTCCGGCGGGTCATGGAAGCGCATGAGGAAGGGTACCAGGGATACGAGGAGCACCGGGGCGGGCTCCGAATGAACCAGGTCCAATTGGGCGCGCGGGAGTATTTCGCGCTGGGCGACAACAGTTTCAGCAGTTCCGACAGCCGCGCTTGGGGTGTGGTTCCCGAGTCGAATCTGGTGGGCCCGGGTCTGCTGGTGTATTGGCCCTTCGACAAGCACTTCGGCTGGATCCGGTGACGGAACCACTAGCCCACGTTGCCGTCATGGTTTCCGAGTGGGCAGCCCCTTGGTTGTTGTTAGTGGGATGCGCGGCCGGAGCCGTGCTTTTCTTGACGGGCAATCCGCTGGAAGGCGCCTTGAGGAAGGGAACGCGTCTGTTTTTCGCGGGCTGGGGTTTTGTCATCGTCTTGATGGCGGGGGGGGCCTGGGACGAGTGGGAGATGCGGCGCGAGATGGCCCAGCCCGCCATGGAGCACCACCGCTCGGGAGCTGGAGCGACGGGCTGGCCGGAACTGGGTCCAGCGGCGCGGCCTGAACTGGCGGATGCAGCGACGGGACTACGTTCCGTATTCTGGATGGCTTTGCCGTGGAAGGCGGCCTTGGCGGCGGGACCGATTCTGGCTGTGTTGGCGCTTTGGATCCGTCGCGACTTGTGGAGCGCGGGAGCCGAACGTTTTCGTCGAGGCCTGGCGAGATTTGCGATGTGGACGGTGCTTTCCTGGGTGATCTGGGCGGAGCATTTGTGCCGGTGGAAGGGTTGGACGGGATCGTGGTGGGGGAATGCGGAGCTGTCCCATTTGCTGGGCCTGATCGTGGGCTGGGGATACGCCGCGGTAGTGCAGGGCGGACTTTTCTTGGCGGTGGGCCGCCGGGCGCTGGGGCGGACGGAGGGATGGGACCTGGCCGGCCTTTTGGCCATGACTTTGCTTTCGGCCCGTCGGCTGATCCCGCTGGGCGGCATCGTGGCTTTGGGATGGTGGGCAGGGGAGTTGGCCGCGGGACGAGGCTGGCCGGAGCGCATTTTGCCTGCTTGGGGGGTGGTCTCGATGGCGCTCTTTGCCGTAGCGCCGGTGGCCGCGGCGATGCGCGGGGGCGCCTGGGCGGCCTTGCTCAGGGAAGCGCTGGTCCGGGTCTTGGTGCGGCCGCGCGAGCATCTTTGGTTGATGGCCGGAACGCTGCTGGTCTTTTACTTTTTCGGAGCGGCGGACCGGTGGATCTGCGCGGCTTGGGAACCGGGTTCGCTCGTCTTGTACGGGTGGTTTGGACTAGCCTTTCTGGGACGTTGCTTCATCACGCTCTGGTTGATCTTTGTGTTTGCGACCCGCTATGCTGCGAGCTTGCCGGAAACCGGGCGGCGTCGCCCGCGCCGCCGGCGTTCCGCCCCGGCTCCTGCATGACCTCCTCGCCCGACAGCGCTTCTCCGGAGGCCATCGCTCGCCGAAGCCGGTCGAACCTGGCCTTCGCGTTGGCACCCCTGCCCAAGGAGCGGCGGCAAGACATGATCGCCTTTTATGCCTTCTGCCGGGTTGTGGATGATATTGTCGATGAGGACAATTTGCCCGAAGCGGAGAAACACCGGCGGCTGGGGCGTTGGCGCAGCGTTTTGGTTGCGGGGAGCCAGCCGTCGAGTCCCTTGGAAACGCGTCTACTGGAGTTGCGCGACCGCTATGCTGCACCGCCGGAGTTGTTTGACTTGATCCTGGAAGGCATGGAGATGGACCTCGAAGGCCGCCGCTACCGGACTTTCGATGAATTGCGTCAGTATTGTTACAGGGTAGCCGGGGCCGTCGGGCTGGTGAGCATCCGGATTTTTGGATGCCGCTCTCCTCGAAGCCCGGAGTATGCGGAGCAATTGGGCTACGCCCTCCAACTCACGAACATTCTTCGCGACGTGGGGGAGGATGCAGCGTCGGGCCGGCTGTACTTGCCCTTGGAAGATTTGGACCGGTTTGGGATCCCACTTGAGGCGATATTGAAGCGGTGTCCTCCTTTGGAGCCTTTCCAAGAATTGATGGAGTTCGAGGCGGACCGGGCGGCCGGTTTCTTTTCGGAGGCAGCGGCTGCTCATCCGGCGGAGGACGCTGTCCGGTTGGTGGCGGCGGAGACGATGCGGGCGATTTACCAGAGATTGCTGACTCGGATGCGGGCCGGCGGGTTCCGCGTGTTCGACCGGCGATACCGTTTGGGGCGGGCCGAGAAAGCCGGGATTCTCGCCTGGGCTTTCCTGCGCCGTTGGTTCCCGCCACACAGCAGGGAGGCATCCAGGGGGGAAATCGAGTCTTGCTCTCCTGCAGATGGCAGGGAAAAGTATTAGGAAAGTAAAACTCGCAGTCTGCGCCGCTATGCTCACCTACACCACCCCCGAAGCGGAAATGCGCCAACAGGCGGAAAAGAAGAGTTCGTCGATGACGGCCCTTCTGACCGCCTTAGTATTCTATGGGATTTTGGTGGGTCTCTTCGCGATCATTGGCTGGCATGTGCAATTGCCGCGGAAACCGGACCTTATCGTCCAGGCCCCGCTTGGGGAAGCGGTGGATGAGGTGGAGATGAAGGACTTCGCTTCCACGTCCCAGGACAGGCCTTCGTCCTCCGCGGCGCAAATGGCCAAGGTCGTGACCGCGACGGCGACAAGTCCGGTGGTGATTCCCGAAATCACGAAGGAGTTCGACGAGACCATCGATCTGGGCACCAGCTTTGGCGACGGGTTTGGATCGGGCTTTGGCGGCACGGGCACCGGCGGGGGAAGCATGCCCGCTGGCAGCCCGATCAGCGAACGTTGTTCACCAAAGGATCGCAAAAAGCGCCTTCTCGAGGGCGGAGGCGACGAAAGTACTGAGAATGCGGTGGTCAAAGGCCTGGACTGGTTGAAGGGCAGTCAGAACGAGGACGGATCCTGGGGGAGTCAGTTTCCCGTGGCCATGACCGGCTTCGCTTTGCTGGCGTTTCTCGGACATTGTGAAACACCGGATTCTCCAAAATACGGGACGACGGTCACACGCGGCCTCGTTTATTTGGTGGACAAAGCCATCGCGGCGGATGGGCGGATGGCGACCAGTGCGGACCGCCATTGGTCTTATGAGCATGGGATTGCGGCGTATGCCTTGGCGGAGGCGCACAGCATCATCAAGTATGGGCAGAAGAAGATCCCGCGTTTGAAAGAGGCGGTGACCCTGGCGATCCCGATCATCATCAACGGGCAGATCGAAGACGGCGGCTGGGTATACGCTTACGAAGGCGAGGGACCTGGAGACACCTCGGTCACCGGCTGGCAGATGCAGGCCCTCAAGGCGGCCTCGCTCACCGGAATCGAGTTCGAGGATCTGCAAAAGGCCACGCGTCGCGGGGTGGACTTTCTGCAAAGTGTGCAGGGACCGGAGGGCGGTTTTGGTTACCGGTCCCCTGAAGATCGATACAGCCTAACTGGCGTGGGCGTACTCGGGCAGCAGATGGCCGGGCGGGGGAACAGACGTTCCGTGCGCCGCGGATTGGATTTTTTGCTGAAGGCGCAGGGTGTGGATTACCAGGGCGCCGATGCGAATATCTACGGTTGGTATTATGGGACCCAAGCCTGTTTCCAGGAAGGTGGATCGACCTGGGAGAAGTGGAACACGATGTTCAAGGACGAGTTCGTCGGCGCTCAACATGCCGACGGCAGTTGGCCGCAGGAGGGAAGTCAAGGGAACCCCTGGGACAGTTCGGCGGCCGGTGGGGACGCGCAGATCTACCGGACCACTTTGGCCATTCTCATGCTCGAAGTCTACTACCGGTATCTGCCGGCGACGAAGTGATGATAAGGCAGGCTTGGCGAGTGGGCGGCTTGGTTCCGGCTCAAGGGCCGGGGCGCAGTTGGGGCGCGGTGTCCCTCCTAGTTTTGGCGGGGCTTCTCTGGGGTTGTGGTCCTGCATCCGAGACCGCGCAGGAGGCGGGCGATTCCAGGGAGCAACCGCCCGAACCCGTCCAGGAGTGGGTATTGTTCGATGGAAAGAACTTGGATCAGTGGAAAATCATCGACTTCGCAGGGGCCGGCGAAGTGACGGTCGAGGACGGCGAATTGATTTTGGGAAGGGGGGAGATCTTGACCGGAGTGGTCATCGCGGGGGATCCGCCCTTGCGGATGAACTACGAGATTTCCCTCGAAGCCAAGCGCATCAATGGGAACGATTTCTTCTGCGGATTGACGTTTCCAGTGGAAGACGTCTCCGTTTCCTTCATTGCCGGGGGTTGGGGAGGAGGGATGACCGGTATTTCGAGCATCGACGGAATGGACGCCTCCGAGAACATGACCAGTTCCGTGCAGAAGTACGAAAATGACGTCTGGCACCGTCTCCGTGTGCGGGTGACGCCGGGACTGCTCGAAGCGTGGATCAACGAACGGCAGGTGGTCAACCTGGCCACGGAAGGGCGCCGGTTGGGAATGCGCTTCGGAGAGATCGAAGATTGCGTCCCCTTGGGCATTGCCGCCTATCAGACGACGTCGGCTCTGCGGAACATCGTCGTTAAAGAGGCGGAATGAGATTCGGTTGCCGGCGAGAGTTTTGTTATGTTATGTTATGTTATGGTGAGATTCTGGATGACACTGCGGCGCGCGGCGGCGCTTTTGGCGGCTTGCTTGGCTAGCCCTGCTGCCTTTGCGGAGCCCGTGGACTTCGCCCACGACGTCCTGCCGATTCTCAAGGCGCATTGCGCGAAATGTCATACAGACGGGGAGTACAAAGGGAGTTTCTCGCTGGACACCCGGGAAATGGTGCTGGCTTCCGAAGCCGTGACCGCGGGCAACAGCGAGGACAGCCTGCTGATCCACTTGTTGACCGAAGAGGATCCGGCTGACCGCATGCCGCAGAAGGCGGATCCGCTTTCGGAATCGGACATTGCGACTCTTCGATCCTGGATCGATGAAGGACTTATTTGGGAGGAAGGATTCACATTCAAGCAGAACGTCTGGACGGCCCCCTTGAAGCCGCGGATGCCCAGCCTTCCGCCTGCGAGCGGCGTGAACACGCATCCAGTCGATCGCATCGTGCTGGCCTATTTCCAGGAGCGTGCAGTGGAGCCGCCGCCGCCGCTCGACGACGTCGCTTTCGTGCGGAGAGTCTATCTGGACCTCATTGGGCTGCTGCCGGAGCCGGACGAGGTGAAGGCCTACGTCTCGGATGGGGATTCAAAGAAGCGGGAGAAGTTGGTGGCCAGTTTGTTGGGACGTGACGCGGATTACGCCGCGCATTGGATGTCCTTCTGGAACGATTTGCTGCGCAACGATTATGCTGGGACGGGATACATTGACGGCGGTCGCAAGCAGATCTCGAGTTGGCTCTACGATGCTCTCCTGACAAATCAACCTTATGACCGGTTTGTCCGCGAATTGATTGACCCATCGGAAGAGAGCGAAGGGTTCATCCAGGGAATACAGTGGCGGGGAAACGTCAACGCCAGCCAGGTTCAGGAGGTTCAGTTCGCGCAGAATATCACCCAGGTGTTTTTGGGGGAGAACATGAAATGCGCTTCCTGCCACGACAGCTTTATCAACGATTGGAAGTTGACCGATGCTTACGGGCTGGCTGCGATTATCGCGGAGCAGCCGCTGGAAATGCATCGGTGCGACAAGCCGACCGGCGAAATGGCGCGAGCGCGCTTCTTGTTTCCAGAGCTAGGCGACATCGATCCCACGGCCTCGAAGGAAGAACGCCTGAAGCAGACCGCGGCATTGATGACTTCGCCGGAGAACGGCCGCTTGACCCGGACGATGGCGAACCGGCTCTGGCGAAACCTCATGGGGCGGGGGATGGTCGAACCTGTGGATATCATGGGCAACAGGCCCTGGAGCGAAGACCTCCTCGATTTTCTCGCCGCGGATCTAGCCAACAACAGTTATGACCTGAAGAAAACGCTGGCGTTGATGGCAACCTCGCGGACCTATGCTTCGCGCTGTGCGGCCCCGCAAGATGATCCGGCGGAGGATTACGTTTTTCGCGGTCCGGCGGCGAAGCGCATGACCGCCGAGCAGTTCGTCGATGCGGTGTGGTACATTACCGGGACCGGACCGGAGAAGATCGAGGCTCCGGTGCAGGGAAGTCCAGAGCGGGTGCGAGCCTCCTTGGTGAACTCGACTCTGTTGATGCGGGCGTTGGGCCGGCCTAACCGGGAACAGGTGGTGACGACGCGCCCGGCCGAGCTTTCCACCTTGCAGGCCTTGGAGCTGAACAATGGGGAAGAGTTCGTCGCGCTTCTCCATCGGGGAGCGGAGAGATTGTTGCAGGAGAAGGATACTGCCGAGATGGTTGCGAATCTGTACGCGAAGGCTCTTTCGCGTGAACCGGGTCCGGAGGAACGGGCGGCGACGCGGGAGATTCTGGGAGAGGACCCGGGACCGGAGGACGTGGCCGATCTTCTGTGGCTGGTCTTCGCCTTGCCGGAATTTCAGATTATCCGGTGAGTTGAATGCTTCGGCACATCCTGATTCTCAATCCGGCTTCGGCGAATATTGAGACGGGAAGGAGCCTCCGTTACCAATCGATGACGGAACCGTCTTCGAAGTAGGTTTCGCGGTTTCTCCAATCGTGCTCTTTGCGTTCGGCGACAGCGCCGTGGTCGAGTTCGATGCCGAGCCCGGGGCCGGTGGGGATGGGAATGTAGCCATCGACGATGCGGAAGGGCTCACGAAGGTAGCCCTCGCCGAGAGAGACTTGTTCCTGGCAGAGGAAGTTAGGGATAGAGGCGGCGAGTTGGAGCCCGGCAGCCAGGGAGATGGGCCCGAGAGGATTGTGGGGAGCAATGGCGGCGTAGTAGGCTTCGGCCATGCCCGCAATGAGGCGAGCCTCCAGGATGCCTCCGGCGTGAGAGAGATCGGGTTGGAGAATGCTTGCAGCGCCCTTTTCGAGCACTTCGCGAAAGTCCCATTTGGTGAAGAGACGCTCTCCGGTGGCGATGGGAAGATGCGTGCCGCGGGCGATGTCGGCCATAATATCGACGTTTTGGCATTGAACCGGTTCCTCAATGAACATGGGTTGGTAGGGTTCGAGAGCGCGGATAAGGAGCTTGGCGTTCTGGGGACTGATGGCCCCATGAAAATCGATGCCGATGTCGATATGAGGTCCAGCAATTTCGCGCAATTCGGCGAAAGCTTCAGCGGCCTGATCAACGAAGTGTTTGGATGCGACAATTCCGGATTCGAGGCTGTCGCGAATCCCAGTTTTGAATGCAGTGAAACCTTCTTCCATGCCGCTGCGGAGGCGGTCGGGCCGGTTGCGGACGTGGGCATAGCCGCGGACGCGGTCCCGGGTTGGGCCTCCTAAGAGTTCATAGATGGGGACGCCGAGCAGCTTTCCTTTGATGTCCCAGAGCGCCTGCTCGATGCCGCTGAGAACACTGGTGAGGATGGGGCCGCCGCGGTAGAAAGCGTGGCGATAAATGGCCTGCCAGTGGTGCACGATATTCCGGGGGTCTTTGCCAATCAAATAGGGTGCGATTTCCTCGACGGCGGCGGCGCAGGTGCGGGCGCGTCCTTCCACGATGGGTTCGCCGAGGCCGGTCACGCCTTCGTCAGTGTGGACTTCCAGGAAGAGCCAGCGGGGTTTCACCAGGTAAGTATCCAGCCGAGTGATGCGCAGCTTGACCGGATAGTTTGGCGGTTCTCCGGTGATGTTCGGTTCGCGGGACCCGTATTCCTCGCTTTCGGGCCTTCGGGCGCCTGGCGTGGCTTGGGCGCGCAGGTTGTCCTGCGTGAGGCCGAGTGCAGCGGTTCCGCTTCCCAAGGCGAACAGATCGCGGAAGAAGCTTCGGCGGCGCGAAGGAGCAGACCAGAATCGGCGATGATGATGGAGGAGGTGATGGGGAGAGGGAGTCATGGCGGGGGTAGGGTCACGGGGTTTCGCCGACAGGATAGCGGCCGGAGGGGATATTGGGCAAGCAAAGCGCCTGAGTTCGGAGCGCCAGGGATTTCCACGCGGGCGGAGGTCAGTTCCGGGGAGACTGGAGCGGGGCTTTTGGATCTGGCCTGGCTTTGGGCTGAGAATTCCTGGTCCCGGGATGCAGACCCATGGCGCGACAAGATCTGGAGGGCCGGCCTCCGTGACGGCCTGGTCCTGGAATGCAGACCCATCGCGCGACAGGGCGTGCGGGAGCCCGCCCCTCCAGGATGCGGGATGCAGGATGCGGGATGCGGGATGGAGGTTCCGGGATGGAGACCCATGGCGCGACAGAGCGTGCGGGAGCCCGCCCCTCCAGGATGCGGGATGCAGGATGCGGGATGGAGGTTCCGGGATGGAGACCCATGGCGCGACAGGGCGTGCGGGAGCCCGCCCCTCCAGGATAGGGTGACCAATCTGTCAGACAAGACCTGGAGGGCCGGCCTCCGTGACGGCCTGGTCCCGGGATCCAGACCCATCGCGCGACAGGGCCTGCGGGAGCCCGCCCCTCCAGGATGCAGGATGCGGGATGCGGGATGCGGGATGGAGGTTCCGGGATGGAGACCCATGGCGCGACAGGGCGTGCAGGAGCCCGCCCCTCCAGGATAGCGTAACCAATCTGTCCGAAAAGGGCCTGGAGGGCCGGCCTCCGCGACGGCCTGGTCCCGGGATGCAGATCCATGACGGGACAGGGCGTGCGGGAGCCCGCCCCTCCAGGATAGCGTGACCAATCTGTCAGACAAGACCTGGCCGGCCTCCGTGACGGCCTGGTCCCGGGATGGAACCTAACCAAATCCGTCGCGCTCTCCTGCTACTTGGTCCAACCTCCACCTAACGCTTCGATAAGGCGAGTGCTGGCGAGAGCGCGGGCGAGATCGACGGAGAGCTGGGCCCGCTGTTCGTTCAATGCGGTGCGCTCGGCGTCGACGACCTCAAAATAGTCCGTGGCGCCGCCGCTGTAGCGTTTGCGGGTGAGAGAGGCGACGATGGAGGCGCTCTCACTTCCACGTTTCCGGGAATTCGCCGCGTGGGCAAGGTCGCGCGCATCACCCAGGGAATCTTCCGTTTCCTGGATGGCTTGGAGCAGAGTCGCGCGATAGACTTCGAGCGCCTCGCGGTAAGTCGCCTCCGCCCGGGCCTTGTCGGCGAAAGCGCGCCCGCCTTGGAGCAGAGGGACTTGGAGTTCGGGTCCAAAGCTCCACAGCACCGAACCGGAATCGAACAAATCCGATGCGCGCAGCGACTGGACCCCGCCTTCTCCGTTCAAGCTCAGGCGCGGCAGGTAGTTGGCAATTGCCAGTCCGATCCTCTCGCTGGCCGCGGCCAACCGGCGCTCGGCTGCGGCGAGGTCGGGACGGCGCCGCAGGAGGTCCGAGGGCACGGCCGCCGGAACGGAGGGAATGGCAGGACGCCGGCCAGTCTCCGGGAGGCGGAATCCGGAGGCGCTCCAGCCGGTCAGTGCGGCGAGGGCATTCTCGTAACGGCCGCGTTGGGCCCGAAGCTGCTCGAGTTCAGCTTTCACGCTTTCGTACTCGGTGACGGCGCGTTCGTAGTCGATCTGGCTGTCGATTCCGCCTTCGAAACGCGTCTTCATCAGGCGCTGCGCTTCGCCGCGCAGCGTCGCAGTTTGTTCGAGCAGAGCGACTTCAGCGTCGGCAAAGCGCAGCGAGAGATAGGCGCGCGCGATCTCACCGCGGAGCGAGAGCAAAGCCCCCTGGTAATCGTAACCGGCGGCGTCCATATCCGCCTGGGCGGCCCCGATCTGACGCCGGACGCGTCCCCAGAGGTCGATCTCCCAAGAGAGATTGAGCGCGGCGCGATAGTCTTCGTAGGTGCCGGAAGAGAAGTTCGAATTGGGACTGTCGGCCTGGCGGCGGCCGTAGGCGTCGCCGGTCACGGAGGGGAATGCATCCGCGCGGGCCAAACCCAGGGCGCTCCGGGCTTGATCGTAGCGGGCCAACGCCGCTCTCGCATCGGGAGCTTGGTTCTCCGCGCTCTCAATCAGGCGATGGAGATCGGGATCGTTGAAAAGCGACCACCACGAGCCCTGGGGAGGCGGAGGGGAGAAGCCGGCGTTCTTGAAAGAGGATTCTAGTTCCGAACTGGGCGTTTGGTAGTCCACCCCGACGGCGCAGGAGGCGAGCGCCAGGGCTGTCAGGGCGAGCGGGGCGAGGGCGACCGGGAAAGGAGACACGGAAAGCGGTGGGTGGAAGGTGTTAGGCGGGAGCGGGATTGCCTTGGGCAGCCGGTTCGGGCTGCTTGAGGGCAAAGAGGGCGCTGAGGACCACCGGCACGAGAAAGACGGTGAAAACTGTGCTTACCGAGAGGCCGCCGACCACCACTGCTCCGAGCCCCCGGTAAAGTTCGGAGCCTGCGCCTGGCATGAGCACCAGAGGAGCCATGCCTCCTACCGAGGTGAGAGTGGACATGAGGATAGGCCGGACCCGGCTGCGCACGCTTTCGACGATCGATTTGTGCGGATCGAGCTGCTGATGGCGCATGAAGTTCAGCGTTTGATGGACGATCAGAATGGCGTTGTTGACGACGACGCCGGCGAGGATGACGAAGCCGAGGATGGTGAGCACATCGAGGTTTTGCACGGGCATATGGCGGTCGAGTTGACTCCAGCCGTGGACGATGGCCAGGCCGAGGAAACCGCCGAATGTCGCCATCGGAACGCTGAGCATGATCACGAGAGGGTAGGCCCAACTTTGGAAGAGCACGACCATCAGGAGGTAGATCACGACAAAAGCCAAAAAGAGGCTGCTGCCGGCCGTGCCGGTCAAGGTTCCGTCGCCGAGCAAGGATTCTTTGATCTCGGCGAGCTTGCCAGCCGAGCCAGCGAGGCGCACGTCCACGCCGGGCGGGATGGCTCTCCTATCCTTCATCCCGGCGACGATCTCGTTGACGTTTTCGATGACGGTTTCCAGAGGTGCTCCGGGAGGAGGGGTAAGTTCCAAGGTAACGGCCCGTTGGCGATCCACGTGACGAATTTGGTCAGGGCCCCGCACGCGTTCGAGTGTTGCGATGGAGCGGAGATCGACGATCGCCCCGGAGGGCGAGGCGACCGGAAGATCGAGGAGACGGTCGAGAGGCTGTTGGTCTTCCTCGCGTTTCGTTAGGATTTTGATATCCTTCAATTCGCCGTTCTGTTCGTAATCGCGGAACAAGACGATGCCGTCGCTGCCGGCTTGCACGCCCAGACCGAGATCAGATCGGGTCATGTCCAGTTCCCGCAACCGTGTGTCGTCGGGAACGATGCGCATTTCATCGAGGGGAAACGCGAAATTGGGCGGAGCCGGCGTGATGTTGGAGCCTGGCGGCAGGGTGGACAGGAGTTCTTGCATGGTCGCGGCGGCCGCGCCGGAGACTGCTTCGAGGTCTCGTCCGCGGAAATCGATTTGCACAGCAGAACCAGTGGCTCCCCCGACGCGAAACAGAGGCATTTGCTGGGAGAAGGCGAGGGTATCGGGAGCAGCCGTCCCGGAGGTTGCAGCGTTGAAGGCGGGAATCAGGTCGGCTACGCGAGACTTATCCGCCGAGATTCCGCCGTGAAACATGCGGCCTTCGAATGAGACAAGGAAGTAATTGCTGAGCGCAGGGGGAAGGACGCTTCGCCCTGAGCCATCCTGAAGCGGAACCGGTTGGCGGTTGTCTTCTATGACCATTTTCCCGCCGGAGAGGCGGGTCTCGATTCCGTATTTATCCGGGGTCGCCTCCCACAGGGGACGGATGCGTTCTTCGATGCGGCTACCCATGACGGAGAGGGCCTCCAAGTTGTAGCCGGGCGGGGGGAAGAGCAGCCCGAAGACCAGATTGCGGTTTCCTTTCGGGAGGTAGTCGAGCGGCGGCAACAGGATCCCGGTTCCTGCGATGGCGACGACGGCGAAGGCAGCGATAAGCGTTAGCCGGCGGGTCCAGGTCGTGGTGAGCCAGGCCACGGCGCTCGCGGACAGATCGGGCAGCCGTTCGAAGAGGCGCAGCACGGGATGAAAAGGGCGTCCCAGGATTCGGAAGAAACGCGAGCCGAAGACCCGGTCAAACAGGGAGGGGCCGTCGCCTCCCCGATGTTCGGTGAGCCAGCGGGCGGAAGCCACTGGGATGATCGTCAGGCTGACGATCAAGGAAAGGCTCACGGCGGCCATGAGGGCAAGGGCCACGTCGCGAAAGAGCTGACCGGCCTGTTCCTCGATCAACAGGATGGGTGCGAAGACGACCACCGTGGTCAGGGTCGAGGCGAGCACGGCTCCGCCAACTTCAATGACTCCATCGCGCGCTGCGGCCGCCGGTTTCTTGCCCATTTCGAGGTGGCGGAAGATGTTTTCGATGACGACGATGGAGTTGTCGACGACCATGCCAACGGCGAAGGCGAGTCCCGCGAGGGAGATGATGTTGATTGACCGGCCTAACATCACGAGGACGGTGAAGGAAGCGATGGTCGAGATGGGGATGGCCACGGCGATGATCCCGACCGCGCGCAGGCTGCGCAGGAAGAACAAGAGGGTTATGGTGGCCAGGACCCCGCCGAGGATGAGGTTTGAGCGGACCAGGCCGAAGGCGTCCTCGACGTAGGTGGATGCTTCGTAGGTAGTCACCAGTTCGAGGGTCCCGTCGAGGCCGAGCTGACGGGCCCGTTCGGCGAGGAGCCCGCCGGGTTCGTTGAGTTCTTCGACCTCTGCTTGGAGCACGCGCATGGTCTCCAGCAGGTTCGCGCCGCGTTGCAGCAGGAAGTTGAAAAAGGCTCCCGGCTGTCCCCGCGACCGCACCCAGGAGGTAGGTTCCTTCCAATCGGTTTGGATTTCGGCCACATCGCTGAGGTAGACCGGTCCGGCCTCGTCACGAAAAATGATCATGGCCCCGGCCGACTCCGGGGTGTCGAAGCGGCCCGTCGCCCGGATGCGGAGATCGCGTTTGCCTACTTCGATGTTTCCGCCCGAGAAGTTGACGTTAGCAGCGGCGATGCCAGAGCGAAGATCGGCGAAGGTGATCCCGCGTTGAGCGAGAGCCGCGGGATCGACCACAATTTGAAGCTCGGATGCGGTGGCTCCGCGGACTCCGACCTGGCTGATGCCGGGGATCCTCTCGAAGCGCGGCTTGATGCTGCGATCCATGAAGTCGAAGAGCTGTCCCGGGTCGAAGGCGGGATCGGTCGAGAACAAACCGATCCAGGCGATGTAATCGGCGGAATCGGGATCGAAATCCTCGACCACGGGTCGCAGCACGCCGTCTGGGTAGCCGGGGACTTCGTCGAGCTTCTGGAGAACCTCGTCCTGCGCCTTTTGGATGTCGGTTCCCGTCGCGAACTCAAGCCGGATGGTGCCCTGACCCGCTGCGCTGGTGCTGATCAAGGATTTGAGGTTGGTGACCTCACCCAGCACCTTTTCCTGTTCTTCGATGATGTCCGACTCGATTTCTCCCGCCGAGGCGTTCTCCCAGTTGGTGGTGACGGCGATGACCACCGACGATACCTCGGGAGTCATCTGCACCGGCACTTTGGTGATGGCAAGGATGCCGGTGAATACGGCGAGCATCGCGCCCACGGCGACGGTGACCGGCTGGCGAAGCAGGAGTTCGATTAAGCCTTTCATCCGTTCACCGGGTCTGCACGGTTTCGAGCTTTCCTTGGGAGCCGAGGGCCCTCACTTCATCCGGGGACCTGGGATCCAAGGGGGTGTTCGGGAAGAGGCGTTCGTTTCCTTCCACGATGACCAGATCACCGGGGCGAAGGGATCCGGCCGCGAGTATGGCTTCTCCAGAACGCTCGAACAAGACCTCGACCAGCACCCGTTTCGCCATGGGCGGGCCCTGGCCGTTCTCCTCGGGGATAAACACATGGTCGCCCGAAAAGCTTTTGAGCACGGCGTCGGACGGAACGATGAGCCGTTTCTCCGGCCGGCCGATGGGAACTCTAGCCTCGACGGAACTGCCCGGCGTTAGGCTGTTCTCGGGGTCTGGAATGTGGGCGATCAGGGTGAAACGGCGCGAGCGGCCTTCGACATCGGGAATCAGGGTCAACTTGTCGGCGCGGATCGCCTCGGATCGCCCAGGAAGCCGCATTTCGACGGATTCCGGCCCCGCCATTTTGAGCGCTTCGGCATGGCGTTCGGGAAGCTGCAGCCAGGCTTCGATTTCACCGGTAGACACGAGCGTAACCACCGGGTCGCCTTCTTTCAACCATTCCCCGACTTCGGTATGACGCTGCACGACCCGGCCGGTGAAGGGAGCCCGAACTTCGAGGTCGGTGCGGCGCACCTCAAGCAAGTCGAGCCTTTTCCGGGCGGCTTCGATGCCTTCGCGCGCCGCGTTTTCCCGGGCTTCGGCCACTTTCAATTCGCGGACGCTGTCGAGATACTCACGTTCGGCCACAGCCTTTTCGTCCCAGAGACCGCGCATCATCTCTTCATCAAGGACGGTTCGTTGACGCTCCGCCTCGCGTTGGGTCAACTCGGCCTTGGCCGCGGTGAGGGCGGCGTTGGCTTCCTGCCATTGCGCTTCCAGTCGCCTGGGGTCGAGCCAGGCGATGACGGCATCGGCTTGGACCAAGTCGCCCTCGTAGGCGCCCAGGGCCTCGACGGCCGCCGCTTCACGTGCGGCGACCTCGGCCCTCCGGACTGCCCGCAACGTGCCGGTGGCGATAAGCGTCTCGACCACATCCCGCTCGACGGCTGGCTGGACTATCACGGTGCTTGGCCGTGCGGCGGCTCGCTTTGCGGCTCCGCTTTCCGGCCGGGCATCGCGAAGCGCCTTCCATCCGAACCAAGCCGTAAGGAGCAGCAGGATGAGGACGCCGGCCCAGGCGAGAGTCTGGCGGGAGAGGGACCGGGAGTTCATGCGCCGAGGAGTTGACGGTTTGGTAAAGAAGACATCCGGCTGATCTCAAACTTCTGCGGTGGAGACCTGCGAGGTGGGACGGATCTTCGCTCCGATCAGACGTTCGAGGGCGCCGCGGAAATGACGGACCCGCTCGGGATCGTTATGGATCCGGGCTTGGGTGGAGCACCCCTCGATCAAGGAAAAAATGCAGGCGGCGGTTTCGGCGGGCCGGTCGATTCTGATGTCGCCGCGGGCATTGGCTTCCAACAGGGCGGATTCGAGATAGCCCTGGTAGCGATCGAGGATTTCGCGGACTTTCGCGGTCAATTCGGGTTCGGCGGCGGCAGTTTCAGAACCGAGGCTAAAATAGGGGCAACCAAGGACGCGGCCATGATCCCGCTGACATTCCACGGCCCGCTCGTACCAGTGGTCGATGAGGCGCTCGAAGCGCGCCAGGGGAGGACGGGAAGGAGAGAAGATGTCGTCGAGGGCGGGTTTGCTGTGGGTTGCCCAGAGGTGGTCGAGGGCGGCGGCGGCCAGGGCGGTCTTGGACTTGAAGAAGTGGTAGAAGCTGCCTTTCCGGACGCCGGCGCGTTCGCAGATGGCGTCGACGGAGGCGGCGCGATAGCTGCGCCGCCAGATGGTCTCGATCATGGCTTCCAGGAGCCTGATTCGAGCGGTGGAGATGGGAGGCATAGCGGTCACTTTGAATTGACTGTTCGGTCAAGTCAAACGGGAACGGGCGGACCCGCCGCCCAGCTCCTCCGGCAATTCCCACGCCCCTGGCCCAACCCCGCCCCCCGCCGCGGGCGCGCCGCTTCCATCAAGCGGCGCCCCATCGCTCCCGCCTCCCCAGCGCCTCCTGCTTCGGACCGCGGACCGCCTCACGGGGAATGTCCATCTCTCCGGATACGCGGACTGCCTTGGATTGTCCGGCAAGACTCTGCGAAGATCCTGGTGCACCCAGGAGAGGGATCAATCGAGGGCTCTACAAGCACCATGACCCGTGTCCCGGCGGAAAAGGCGACGCAGATTTTGAAACAACAGGATTAACTTAACGGGGGCCCGAGGATTTCGATGCCCTGCCGTGCCGCGACTTCCATGATCCGCGCCATGTCAGGGGCGCCGCCTGCCGCTTCGATAAAGATGGCCGCGGATTCGCGGAAGAAGTTTTCGAAGCCCGCGGGGAACACCTGCACCCATGCCTTCCCCGGGGTGTCACTGATGACCTTGAATGTATGGACGGAATTGCGCGGCAGGAAGACTACGGCGCCGGGGCCGGCTTCGTACTCCTGGCCGTCACTGACAAACCTGAAGCAGCCCTCGATTATTATGAAGAGTTCATCTTCACGCGTGTGCCGGTGGAGTGGGGGGCCACCGCCTGGTGGTGTCGTGAGGAGTCCGAGTGACAGCAGGCCGCCGGTATCCGGTATGCCCAACTTCAACTGAACGCTGTCGCCGTAGGCATCGATGACTTCGCCCCCGCCGGGCTGACGGATGATGGATGGATGTGGATTCATGGGGTGCCCTCATTTAGATTAGAACTCCCACATCAGCCGGGCGCCCACATACAGCCCCGATTCCAGGTCGTCATCCACCACTTCATGGCCGTGGTTGTCCTCGATCGCAATGTCGGCGAGGACATTCCAGCCAGCGCCGACACTCAGCCAGCAATTGTGAAACAGCCGATGCTCCAGCTCCAAACCAGCTTTGGCGCCGCTGATCTCGATTTTCGCGGCTTGGGAGTCATCAACCGTCCAGCGTCCACCCATGGGGGCGATGCGCCCTTTCAGGCGTGTGTTCTCCGTAATGCGCCATTCCGGCACGATGCCGACAGGAGAGACTTCCAGCCGAAAATAATCGCACGGGAACCAAAGCAGGCCGAGGCTTGGCAGGATAACATCATCGCCATAGTCGCGCGTGTAATAAGCGCCCGCCGCTAGCACAAAGCGGTCGCTGAAGCGGTATCCGACATTCAGGCTGGCCGTGAGATCGAAGGAATCACCATCAATTCGGCTGAAGTCCGTGGACAGCCCAGGTGCGAGGTATCCATACATAAACCAAGGCGTCGCCGGACTCAGCCATGCGGCCTCGATGGGCACGCGCACCGTGTGCAGCTCAAAGTCTCCATTCACCGGTCCCGTGCCGATGTCCGCGAGGTAGAGGCGATAGTAGAGGCTCACCAGCATGAAGAACTCTTCGCCCTTCACCGGAAACAACGGCATCTGCGCCGTGATTTCGTGCATGGACAGGTCGCCCGCGGTATCCTCAAGGTCCATTGGAAAGTCGTAGTCATAACGAAGGGAGATTGAGGGAGCGAGATATTCCTCGAGCACGCTCCTTTCCACGACTGTCGTTTGGACGGGGCTGGACAAAGGTTCCTTTGCAAAAACCGGAAAGGCAGCAAGGGCCGCCAAGGCGGCAATACATGTGAAGCGGGAGGTTGGTGTGTGAGGCTTCATCGTGCGCAGGCTAGCTGAGAATTGCCTCTCATGTCCATACTTTTTTCCGCTCGCGGAGCAACGGACATGGCGCCCGGACGGGCGCGTTGACACGGCACAATCAGAGTGTTGCGTGTGCGTTGGATGAAGCCGGTCCCGGTCACGGCCAGCGCGCTGCTCGCGCTGAGCGGCGCGTTTGTCCACTCGCAGGTCACGTCACGACCCGTGCCTGAGTCCTCGTGCCGTGCGCACGTTCCCCCCATGATCGCACATGAGCGCGCGACCGCCCGGTGATGAATCTGAACAGCCCCCGGGCGGTTCTGGCGGCGAGGGACCTTGACCTCCATCTTCCCGCCTGATGACAAAGCGCGGAGGCGGCTCCAAAGATTCTCACCTCCATCGAGCAAGCGATCGTGATGAGCACGGACCAACATGTGCTGCCGCTTTCAAAGCATGTCTTCCCAAGCCACGTTGGTGCATAGGCAGTGTGCTTCGGGGGCTTCTCGCTGCATCTTTATTGACATCAAGAGCGCCGTAGGCGAGAATAGAGCGTGCTTAAGGACGGCTTCGCGAGAGGCGGTCCTTGGGCGCACGGATCTTTGAAATCTGTCTGCTGTGTTCGCCCACACGAGGAGACGCGAGCCCGAACCGTTGAAATGTGTACGGGGGTGGCCCCGGTTGACTGATGTCAGGCCCTTACTGGAAGGCAGATGTCAGGACGGAAGCCCCCAATCTTATGAGCCACGGGAACGTGCGCTCGACCCTCGGACGGCACGAGCGGGGATTCAAAGATACGTCAAGGCATTCCGATCCGGTCTGAACCGGGCCGGAATGCCTTTTTTTTCGTTAAACCTTCTGCGCGCGCCTGGACTGCTCAGTCTTTTTCTTCCGTCGTTTCTTCTGCCGGCAGTTCACGGATGCGGGCGTTGCGGATCAGGATCTGTCCATCCCGGCTGAGTTCTTGAAACCCGATGTGGCCCTTGTGCGGACGATCCCGGATGGGAGGGGCTTCGGAACCGTCATGACGGAGGACTTTCGCGTCTTGGCGGGATAGATCGAGGTCGAGTATGCGCGTGCCGTTGAGATCGACTTTCATCCGGCTGCCGGAGAGGCGAATGCGGTAGCGGTTCCATTCGGTGGGACGATACACCTGCTCCTTCGGAGCCACGGCGCGATAGAGTCCACCGGTGAGTTCTGAATCTTTAGCCGAGGGATTGTAGCGCAGATCGGCCATTTGAAGTTCGAGGCCGTCGAATGCAGGGTCTCCGCGGAGCGGGGCGCGCAGGGCGCAACCACTGTTCCCCGTTTCGCCGAGCTTGAACTCAAACTCGAGTTCGAAGTCCGCGTATTCCTTTTCGCACATGAGCCAAGAACCGCGTGGTTCAGCACCGTGAAGAACGCCGTCGCGCACGATCCACACGGCTCCTTCGGGCCCTGGCTGGCTGACATCTGACCAGGCTCGCACGACCCAACCCTTCGGCGGACCGTCTTCCGGAAACAAAGGCGTCCAGTCCGGCTCTTCGCCGTGGGCAGATAGGCCGAGCAGTGCGACAAGAAGGCAGACAGCGGGAGAACCGAAAAGGCGGGCAGCGCGAGAGGAGGATGTTCTCATGGCGGCAGTGAACACCATAAGCGCTCCGAGGTGAAGTCCGAATCGGGGTTTCGGCAAGCTGTATCCAGAGCTGGGGTCCGCTCAGTAGGGCAGGTTTTGCAATTCGATGCCAAGCAGCGCGCGGATTTCAGCGGGAACAAGGTGCGGGTAGGCTCCCGCCGCGTCCCGGATTCGTATTTCGAGCCAAGCCGGACCGAGCCGGGAGGCGTCGGACCGGGAGAGAACGCGGTCGGAGTAGAGAGTCGCTAGTGAAGGATGAGCGGCGATGGGTTCGAGGCGGCGGGGATCGGCCGGAACATCCGGGATGCCAACTGAAGAGAGGGGCCAGGCGCCGGAAAGCTGCAGCAGATAGCCGGTGAGAGCTTCCGGGGCAGAGGTCCGCCGCGCCATGGCGACCAGACCGGGCAGGAATTGCAGAATCACGTCGGCGCTGAAGCAGGCTGCGGCATCGTAGAGATTGGGAGCGGGCTTTCGGAGAGGGGAGTCTTGGGGAATTTCCCGGCCGGGCCAAACCAGGAGCCGGCAGACTTCATGAAAGGTGCGAGCGGCCCACGCGGCCACCTCAGGCCGGTAGTCCGGAGCAATGTGCGGCATGTCTAGGGATAGCGCGGCGGCCTGCTCCCGCAGGATGGACGACGCGGGCGCCGTTGAATCGAGACCGGCGGGCGAGCAGGCGTGGGCGCCGTCCACGGGATCGACGGTCACCGATCCCGTGTCGAAGAGGTCCCGGAGGAAGGCGGCCAGCGCGTCCATTCCGGGGAAGCTGAAGATCCTAAAACACGGAATCAATCCAGCCCATCTCGATCATCGAATCGACATAGACGCCGAGGGCTTCCATCCCGTAGATGTCGCGAGCCGAATTGAGCCACATTTCGGCGTCCGGGGTGTCTTCCGCTTTGTAGGATAAGGCGGCATGGGCGCAGTAATAGGCCGGTTCATCATCGAGAAAATCGAAGGTGGCGAGGATGGCCTGGGCTTTCTTGTCCATGGCGTCGCCGGGTGCTGTGGACTGCATGAGGCAGCACAGGAACCTTTTGTAATCGATCATCTTCGCGGTGCTCGGATCCATCTGGGGATAGTCCCGTTTGAGTTCCTCGAGTTGCTCGAAGGCGATCGTGAAGTTTTTCTCGACGAAATCCAATTCGGCGAGGTTGAAGCGGGCTTCCATGAGACCGGGCCGCAGCTCGAGGACTCTGCGAAAAGAAGTGCGGGCTTTGTCGAAGCTGCGCAGCTTCGTGTAGATGGCCCCGCGCAGGTTGTGAGTGACGTAGTACTCCGAGGTGTGAGCTTCAATTTGATTGAGAGCGTCCATGCCTTCTTGCAACCGGATACCGCGGATGTAGGTCGTGGCTTTATTGAGAAGATCGACAATCTCGTTGCGTTGCTCGCGAGTGAGGTTCTGGATGGATTCTGGTAGAATCCAGGTCTCTCTGGGTTCGGGGTCCTCCGGGCCGATCGTGTTGGGGAGAGCGCGGGAGCCTGGACCCAAGGGATCGGCAGCGGAGCGGTTGGGGTCAAGGGACACGGCCGCGTCCGGGTCGGTGGTCTCGCCGAGGTCAAGCAGAGAGGCGGAGGCTTCATCCGGATCGAGCAGGGGGCTGCCTTCCTGGGCGTGCAAGATAGACGAGCTGCTCCATCCGGCCGAGAGGAGCAGAAGGGCGGTAAGCTTCTTGATCATGAGCGGGAAGCATAAGGAAAGGAGGGGCGCCTGTCAAAGGTTCAGCTCGCAGCCGCTACATTGCGCAGGATTCGCGGGGCCGCGTAGCGGAGCCGGAGCCTCTCCAGGTATTGTCGCGCGATGGGTCTCCATCCCGGGACCTGGCCGTCACGGAGGCCGGCCCTCCAGGTCTTGTCGTGCGATGGATCTCCATCCCGGGACCAGGCCGTCACGGAGGCCGGCCCTCCAGGCCCTGTCGCGGGATGGGTCTCCATCCCAGGACGCGGCCGTCACGGAGGCCGGCCCTCCAGGTCCTGTCGCGCCATGGGCCGGAAGACTGGCGTCTTCCGCTACAGCGAGGAGCTATTCGAACCGGATCCGTAGAGATGATGCCTCCGGATGTAGCCGGCGACCTTCACGGGAAGAAGGCGCTCAGCGGAATGCCCATCGCGGAACGATTCCCGCACTTCCGTGGAGGACAATTCGACGCGGTAGGGCAGGCACTCGGCGCGATACCCTTCGCGTGCGAAGTACTCGTCTCCATTGCGGGGAAACACGAGGAAAGTCACCAGGCTGGCCAGGCGGCGGGGGCGAGCCCAGCGATGAATCGATTTCCATTGATCGGCTCCGAGGATCCAGCAGAGTTCGCAGTGCGAAGGCGGAAAGCGTTCCGCGAAAGCTTCTGCGGTTTGCCAGCTATAGGATGGGGGTCGACGCTCGAGTTCGATGCGGCTGATTTCGGCCCAGGGCAGGTTCTCCAAGGCAATTTCGAGCATGGCCAGGCGGTGCTGCGGCTCTGCGGCCTCATCCAGGGCCTTTCCCGGAGATTGGCGGCAGGGAATAAAGAAAACACGGCGCAGGGAGCTGCAGCGCCAGGCCGTCTCCGCTATTTGCAGATGCCCGAGATGGACCGGGTCGAAGGTGCCTCCAAAGAGGCCGATCCGTTCTTCGGGCATGAGGCGAAAGATCGGGCGAACGCGGCGGAAGGATCAGTAAACGTCGCGCCGGTAGCGTTTGTCTTTGCGCATCTGTTCAATGTAGGCGGCGGCTCCATCGGATCCAAGCCCGCCTTGGGTGGCGGCGATCTCGTGAAGGGTCCGGTCGACATCGACCGCCATTCGCGCGGCGTCTCCGCAGACGTAGACGATGGCTCCGTCGTCGATCCAGCGCCACAGATCGGCAGCCTGATCGCGGAGACGGTCTTGGACGTAGATTTTGTAGTCTTGGTCGCGAGAAAAGGCAGTGTCGAACCGGTCGAGAGTGCCGTCGGTGAGCAAGGCCTCCCATTCGTCCTTGTAGAAAAAATCGCTGGCTTGCCGTTGTTCGCCGAAGAAGAGCCAGGCCTTGCCTTGGGCTCCGTTGGCGCGGCGTTCTTGGAGGAAGGCGCGGAAGGGGGCGATCCCGGTTCCCGGCCCGATCATGATGATGGGAGTGGGATCGTCCGGCGGGGGAAGACGGAATCCTTTTCCCGGGGTGATAAAGCAGGGAATCGGATCGCCGGGGGAAACGCGTTCCGCCAACCAGGTGGTGCAGACGCCTTTGCGTTTCCGTCCGAAACTCTCGAAAACGACGGTGGCGACGGTGAGGTGCACCTCATTGGGGTAAGCGCACAGGCTGGAAGCGATGGAGTAGAGGCGGACTTGCAGTTTTTTCAGGAGACCGATGAATTCCTGAGCGGCGAATCTCGCTTCGGGATAAGCCAGGAGAAGGTCGATGACTTCGCGGCCCCACAAATAATTATTGAGGTCCTGGCGGCATTCCGGGTCGAGCAGCGCGGCGAGGCTGGAGCCTTTTTCTCCGGATCGTTCCGCGATGGCGGCGAGAAGTTTGCGGTCGGGCTGGGTGACGACGCATTCGGCGATGAGGGCGTTGCGGAGGCTTGTGGCGGAACCGGAAGGCGGGGTTACGGTTTCCTCGGGGTCGAGGCCCAAGACCCCGATGATTTCCTCGACGAGATCCGGGCAGTTTTTGGGAAAGAGGGCCAAGGAATCGCCGGGTTCGAAGGTCAGACCGGAGTGACGAAGATCGACTTCATAATGGCGGGTGTCCTTCTCGGACCCGGGCATGGTCAGCAGGCGCACGCTTTTCAGCTGGGCCGCGCAGGGGTTTTTGCGGCTGTAGACGGGTGGCGCTTCGGACATGATAATAGGTTAGGCAAAAATCAACGTCCGCAGCATTGCTTGAACTTGCGTCCGCTGCCGCAGGGACAGGGCTCGTTGCGTCCGACCTTGGGGAGTTCCCGCCGGACGGGGATGGTGATCTTGGGCCGGAGGTCGTCCTCGTCTTCGGGGCCATCAAGGCCGGGGGGACTGGCGGGGCCGGCACCCGAGCTGGCCGTGGAGGTGGCTCCGCCGCCGGCGACGGACATGGAGCTTTCGTTGGTGCGGAGATGGCGCTGCAATTTGGCCAGAAAAGCCTGAAAGCCCTCGATGCTGGTGGTGCTGCGGAAGAGGTTCTGCAAAACGTCCTGGCGGATGTTGTCCATGAGTTCCACGAAAATCGCGTAGGCCTCGTTCTTGTACTCGATGAGAGGATCCTTCTGGCCGTAGGAACGGAGAAAAACGGCTTCCCGCAACGAATCCATCTTGAAGAGGTGCTCCTGCCAGAGCTTGTCCACGGCGTTGAGCATGATGTGACGCTCCAAGGACTTGACGTGATCAGGGTTCTCGTGCTGCGACTTGAGGGCGTAAGCCTTTTTCACTTGCTCGACGAGGTAGTCGTTGATGGCCTCGTTGGTTTTGTTGTCCAAATCGGCGGCTCCTTCGGTGAGTCCGAGGGGGAACGCGCCATTCACCCAGTGGAGCAGGCCGCTGGTGTCGCGCCGGCCTTCGCCGTCCGGGGCCAGGAACTCCGCCGCGCGGGCGGGGAGGGCTTCCCGGATGACTTCGTCGATGAGTTCGTGCGGATTCTCCGCTTCGAGGATCTCGTTGCGGTAGCCGTAAACCACCGTCCGCTGCTGGTTCATGACGTCGTCGAACTCGAGGATCCGTTTGCGCGCCTGATAGTTGCGGGCTTCGACGCGCTTCTGAGCGGTTTGCACGCTCTTACTCAACCAGGGATGCTGGAGTTCCTCGCCTTCTTCGAGGCCGAAACGTTCCATCATACGGGTCATGCGTTCGGAGGCCCCGAAATTGCGCATGAGGCTGTCCTCGAAGCTCAAGTAGAAGACGGAGGCTCCGGGATCGCCTTGGCGGGCGCAACGTCCCCGCAGTTGCCGGTCGATGCGGCGGGACTCGTGGCGCTCGGTGCCAAGCACGAGTAATCCGCCCACATCCGTAATCCCCGGGCCCAGTTTGATGTCGGTGCCGCGCCCGGCCATGTTGGTGGAAACGGTGACGGCTCCGTGCTGGCCCGCGCGTGCGACGATCTCGGCTTCCTGGCGGTGCTGTTTGGCGTTGAGGACGTTGTGAGGAATGTGGGCCCGCTTGAGAAGGCGGGAAAGCTTCTCCGAGGTATCGACGCTGGCGGTGCCGAGAAGGATGGGCTGCCCTTTGCCATGGGCTTCAGCAATGTGTTGGACGACGGCGTTGAATTTTTCCCGTTCTGTTTTGTAAATGCGGTCGTTCTCGTCGGCCCGCCGCACTGGACGGTTGGTGGGAATAACCAGGACGTCGAGACGGTAGATGTCGTGAAACTCGCTCGCTTCGGTTTCCGCCGTTCCGGTCATGCCGGCGAGTTTTTCGTAAAGCCGGAAGTAGTTCTGGATGGTGATGGTTGCAAGGGTCTGCGTTTCTCCCTCAATCTTGACGCCTTCCTTGGCTTCTACGGCCTGGTGCAGACCATCGCTCCAGCGCCGGCCGGGCATCTTTCGTCCAGTGTGTTCATCGACAATGACGATTTTGTTTTCCTCGACGACGTATTCGCGGTCGCGCTCGTAGAGGCAATAGGCTTTGAGCAGTTGGGAAATGTTGTGGATGCGCTCGGCCTGAAAATCGAGTTTGCGCTGCAGCTCGGTTTTCTGCTGGATCTTCTGTTGCGCGTCGAGGGAATCGTCTCCGTCGATTTCGCTGTAGGCGGCGGCGAGATCGGGGAGGACGAAGGCATCGGGATCCTCGGGGTTGAGGAAGGTCCGGCCTTTTTCCTGAAGGTCAGAGTCGTGCGATTTTTCTTCCAGGGTAAAGTAGAGTTCCTCCTTGATAGCGAAGAGTTCGCGTTTTTGGCTGTCTTGATAGAAACTCAGCTCGGTCTTGTCGATGAGGCGGCGGATCTCCGGTTCTTCGAGCATGCGCATGAGGGCCCGGTTGCGGGGTTGCCCGACTTTGACCTTGAAGAGGATGCGGCCGGCGGAGGCCTGGTCCCCGGCATCGAGGGCATTCTTGGCTTCCGCCACGAGTTCGTTGCAGAGGACGGTCTGTTTCCGCACGATCTGCTCGACCATCGGTTTGAAGCGCTCGTATTGTTGGTTGGAAACGGTGACTGGACCGCTGATGATCAATGGGGTGCGGGCCTCGTCGATGAGGACGGAGTCGACCTCGTCGATGATTGCGAAGTAATGACCGCGCTGGACTTGAGCCAGCTTGGATTGGGCCATTCCGTTGTCGCGCAGGTAGTCAAAGCCGAACTCGCTGTTGGTGCCGTAGGTGACGTCGCAGGCGTAGTGCGCCCGGCGAATCGCCGGATCGTGCTGACCGTTCTGGATACAGCCGACCGTGAGCCCGAGCATGGAGTAAATCTGGCCCATCCACTCCGAATCCCGCTTGGCGAGATAGTCGTTGACGGTGACCACGTGGACGCCGCGGCCGGTGAGAGCGTTGAGGTAGACGGGGAGGGTGGCGACCAGAGTCTTGCCCTCTCCGGTGGCCATCTCCGCAATCATTCCCCGGTGCAAGCCGATGCCGCCGATGAGTTGGACGTCAAAATGGACCATGTCCCAGGCGAGGGGCTGGTCGCAGACCCGGATTTCCGCTCCCACGAGGCGGCGGGCGGCGTTTTTCACCACGGCGAAGGCTTCGGGGAGGAGAGCGTCAACAGCCCGGGCCAGGAGGGTGGGATCTTCGATGGTCGAGAGTTGCTCCTTCCAGGCCGCGGTTTTCTCGCGGAGGACCTCCTCCGGCTGCCCCTGGAGGGCCTGTTCCAACCGGTTGATCTCCTGAACCGTGGGCCACAACTTCCGCAGCGTGCGCTGGTTCTTGTTGCCGACGATCTTCTTAATGATCCACTGAAACATGGTGGGCTAATGTGAAGGGAATGGTCCAAAACGCAACCTAGCCCCCATGCCTTTAGGGATTCGCAGTAGCGACGGGATCCAGGGGAGGATTCCGCCAGAATCCCCGAGCCTTCGCAGAGCGTTTACTCGGTTCTTGGAGCCGGGAAAGGGTTTTCTCCTGGAACCGCCTTCAGCGTGTCGATTTATTCTGCAACGCCGCCTCGGGCCCCGTCAGAGCAGGGCGAAAGCTTCGCTCCGCGAGCCGGCCAACTGCGCGACCCTTCGCGCGGAACTTGTTGAAAGCGTTGGCTTTGTTGCTCGCCGGCCACGAATTTCAATTCGCTCCCTCCTCGCGCCTTGCCAACCGTTCCATCAAGTCCCGCGCGGGATCACCCAATAAATCGACACGCCCTTCAGGGGCCGTATCCTTGCCGGGGGTGGAAGGATGGCGAGGCGCTCTGGGCGGGGAGCAGGCTGGCGCCGCTTTTTTTGAAGCCGGAGCCGCCAATCAGGGAATGGGAAAGGAATGGGAGACCTTGAGGGTCACTGAGTTCAGCGGAGGCGGAAGCCGCCGCCCTTGGACTGCGGCGATCCTTCGCCGCTTTCGCGCCGGATTCAGTCCCCAGCCCGGGTGAAAGCGCCAGCGCTCACGACGGCGCTCCGCGCCGAGAGAGAGCGGCGATGCTCGCCGAAGTCCAAGGGCCTCCGGCTCACCTTCTTTCCTCCATCTCCTTTATCCGCCCGCCAGATCAGGAGTTCTGAAGCTAGCGCCGCTTTTTTTGAAGCCGGGGCATCACGAAAACGGTAGGGGGAGGTATCCCCGCCGGGGGGCGGAACCTCGGACGGGGAAGGAAGGCTGCGCTAGGAACAGTTTGAGGTTCCGCGCTTACGCGGTTCTTGGAGCCGGGAAAGGTTCTTCTCCTGAAACCGTCTACTCTCCCAATCCCAGAAGGCATTCAACCTAGCCCACATTTCTCATGCTCTTTCTGCTGCGGCGCGCTGCGCCCCATGGGGACAGCGTTGCGCTTCTCAGGCTTCAGGTGATCCGGTAGCGGCTGCGGCGTTCGATAAACTCGCTGGCCAAGGCCCGGTAAGCCGTGGCTCCGGCGCCGGAAGGGTCGTAATGAATAATGGGCAGACAGTGGCTGGGCGCCTCGCCAAGCTTCACCGTCCGCGGGATCACGGTGTCGTAGGTCTGGGCTGGAAAATATTGCCGCACGTCTTCGATGACGCTCCGGGCCAGCCTGGTGCGAGAATCATACATGGTCAGCACAATGCCTTCCAGGCGTCCGTTGGGGTTCGCTCCACTTTGCCGGAGCGTCTCCAGGATTTCCTGAATCTTGAGAAGGCCCTGCATCGAGAAGTATTCGCATTGCACGGGGATAAGCAGGTCGTGGGCCGTCGCCAAGGCTGCGGTCATAAGGATCCCCAGCGAGGGCGGGCAATCCAGGAAACAGAACTCATAGTCCAAACTGGCCAACGGATCGAGCACCTCGCGGAGGCGGCTCCAGTGGTTTCCCCGGCGGGCCAGATCGATCTCCGCCCCGGCCAGTTCGAGGTGAGCAGGGATCAATTCAAGATTGGGAATGGCGGTCTGAACGATCTTCAAGGACGCCTGAGCCGAGGCATCGACGAGGCATTCATAGAGACTATCGCCTTCCTCGGCGGCGAAACCGAGCGCGCTGGTGGCATTGGCTTGAGGGTCGAGATCCACCAGCAAAATGCGGTGTCCATCCTCGGCCAGGCACGCGGCGAGATTGACCGAAGTCGTCGTTTTTCCCACTCCGCCTTTCTGGTTTGCAATGGCGACGATCTTCATCGAAGGCGGTTCCGCTTTCGCAGTGCATACGTGAGGCGGCAAATGCGCGCAAGCCAAAGGGGCCGTGAAGGAGTTTGAGATCAACGAGAAGTGGCTCGGCGAAACTGCGGGTTGGAAGGCCCTGCGGGACGGCAGGCGAATCGAAATATCGGGCGCGGTGCAGCGGGCCGCTCGATCAGGTCCGTCGTTCTCCGGATCGGTGCTTGAAGGGGGACGGACCCTCCGCGCGGGACTGGTGGCGCGGGGAAGAAGCGACGTCGAAAATCTTTGCTCCTGCCGGGAATCGCGCAGCACTGGAGCCTTGTGTGCGCACTCGGTGGCGGTGGTGTTGGCCGTTCTGCGAGGCGAGGCCAAAGACGCGTCGAAAAGCAAGAGCGCGGGAGCGCCGGGGCCTCCGGCAGCGGGCTTGGGAACGCATGGGCTAATGGCAACGCCTCAATTCCCGGCGGCGCTCGATGTCCTCTTCACCGGGGAATGGGAGAGACTGTTGCGGCGGGGGCGACTTTCCGTTAGCCTGACGGAATCGAATGCGGATCCGTCTATCGAAGATGAGGCCTTGCGGGAGTGGCTGGCGCGGGCTGGAATTGCCCGCGTGCCTGCGGTCCTCGTCCTCGACGGCGGGACAGCCCCGGAATTCCTGGCCAGCATCACCGGCCATCCGCGGGTGACGAGAGGCGAGGAGAGCATCCAGGTGCTTTCCATTCCCGTTCGGCCTACGCTCTTTCTCGAAGAAGCCACGGGACCCGAGGGTCCGGAGGGAGGGATTGCGCTCCGGCTGGCGCTTCCGGAGAACTGCGCGCTTTTGGGGCCAGGTGCGCAGGAGGCCGGTTATTGGATGTGGTTGGGAGACCGGCGCTGCTTCGCTCCGGCGGCCCGGGACCCTAGCATTCCCATTGCAGAACTCCAACAGCTTGTGGCCACATGCGCGCCGGGGGCCCGCGTGTTGCAACGGAGTCGAAGCTGGGTAGCGCGCCGCCTGGATGCTTTGCAGGTCCTTTTTCGTATTGAGGCAGGCGGGTTGGGTTCGCTGCCCGCCGTGCGCCGGATCGCTCCCTCCCTGCACCTCACTCTGGAGGGCTCCTTGAGTCATCTGGCGGGGAAACTGGGCGCTGTCTACGGCGAGCGGAAGGTGATTTGCGGGCAAGAGGCCGAGGGGTTTCCGGTTCCGGACCCCGAGGCGCCGGGATCTTTCCTGGCTCGCGATGTTGAAGCGGAGCAACGGGCTTTGGGAATGTTGGGCCAGGCTGGTTTTGCGGCTCCCGATGCGTCCGGGCAACTTGCGTTGCGTGGGGAGGGTCAGGTGCTGCGATTCTTCGCCTCGGTTTTGCCGCGGTTGAAGGCCGCCGGATGGAGTGTTGTGATAGGCTCGCGTTTCGCGGCGCTGACTCGCCAGGTTCAAGTGATCCGGCCCGTGCTCGAAGTCCGGGGCCGGGACACGGGCTGGCTCGATGTTGATATCGGATATGCCGGGGAAGACGGAACGCGGTTGCCGCGCGACGAAGTGTTGCGCCTGCTGCGCGGCGGGAGAGCGGACCATCGCAAAGGCGACGGCCGCCGCTGGGTAGTCGACGAGGACGCCTGCGACGAACTCGAGGAAGTCCTGCGCGACGTCGATCCGGAGCAGCGCGACGGCCGCTTCCGCATCGAGGCGGCGCAGGAAGGCTATCTGGCCGAGGCGGTGGGACTGCGGGACCCGGACTCCGGGCCGGAGCCGATCTTGTTAGACGAAGAGACGTTGCGTGGAGATCTGTGGGAGCGGCTGCGCGTTTACCAGCGGGAAGGCGTCCAATGGTTGTGCCGGCGGGCGGAACAAAAGCTCGGCGCCGTTTTGGCCGACGAAATGGGATTGGGGAAGACGGTCCAGGCCTTGACCTATTTGGCATGGCTGCACCGGCGCCTGGGAGGCGAGGAAAAAGGGTCCCTGGTGATTTGTCCAACCAGTCTCCTGGGCAACTGGGCGGCGGAAGCGCGCCGTTTCGTTCCGGAACTACCGGTGCATACCTACCACGGGAGCGGACGGGAGCTTCCGGATGAGCCCTTCGATGGACTGGTCCTGACGACCTACGGCATCCTCTTGCAGGATGACGCAGTGCTGCGCCGGCGCGCTTGGCGTTGCGCCCTGCTGGATGAAGCCACGGCGATAAAAAATCCCGATACCCGCACCGCGCGCGCCGCTCGCCGCCTTCCGGCGGGGCTGCGAGTGGCCATGACAGGCACGCCCGTGGAGAACACCGTGCGCGAGCTGTGGTCGCTGCTGGAGTTCGTCTGTCCCGGGTATCTGGGCAGCAGGGACGATTTTCGGACCCGCTATGAGTTGCCCCTCCGCACGGATCCGCCGCCCGCGGCGGCAGCGCGGCGGTTTCACCATCGCATCGCGCCGTTTCTTCTGCGGCGGACCAAGCGGGAAGTGGCGCGAGACCTGCCGGAACGGATCGAGCAGGTCCGTTCTTGTGAACTCCATCCGGCGCAGCGCAATCTCTATACCGCGATTTTGCGCGCCGGACGCGAAGCCATCGAGGCGGAGACCAAGCGCGGCGAGGGAGTCGCGCGGATGCTGATGTTGACCACGCTGCTGCGTTTGCGTCAGGTGTGTTGCGATCCGCGATTGGTGGAAGGAAACGAGAATCGCGATGGTGGACTGGCCAAGGGCACAGCGGCCTCCGGCAAGCTCGACGCCTTGGGAGAATTGCTGGATGAAGCCTTCGAAGGCGGACACCGCGTCCTTCTCTTCAGCCAGTTCGTTGGTCAGCTCCGGCTGTTGCGGGAATGGTGCGGCGAGCGGGGATGGCCACATTGTTACTTGGACGGTCAGACAGTTGACCGGGCGGCGGAGGTGGACCGCTTTCAAAACGACGCGGCGATCCCGCTTTTCCTCATCAGTCTCAAGGCTGGCGGCTACGGGTTGAATCTCACCGCGGCGGACACGGTAGTGCTCCACGATCCCTGGTGGAATCCGGCGGTGGAACGTCAGGCCGCCGATAGGGCCCACCGGATCGGGCAGGGGAAGACCGTTACCGTTTACCGGTTGATCGCCAAGGGCACCGTGGAGGAGAAGATCCTCGATCTGCAACGGCGGAAGAACGCCGTGATCGACGTCGCCCTCGATGACCAGCGGCCAGTGATGAGCGGCCTGCGCGACGACGATTTGCGCCAGTTATTGGAATAAGAGAACGAACGCGCGGAAAACCTTTTGAGCCTGCGCTGCCTCATGCTTGGTCCTCACTTCGAGGCTGGCTGTCTCGCTTCGCTCGGCTGTCCGCAAGGGGCTCGGCGGCCCTTCGCGACGAAAGAGTATGAGGAATGCGGGCTAGAACGCGCGGCTGGACCTGTGCCAAGAATCATCGCTGGCCGCGGCAGGTCTGGTCGCCTTGTGCTTGTGGCTGGCCGGAACGGGCCGGCGGTTTGCGGAGACGTGGAGCGAGGCGTGCAGAAAAGTGGAGAAACTTCCTTTTCGATTCGAGCGGAAGGTGTTACAGACGGAAGCTTATGACCGACCCCGGATCCGACAAGCCCCGTGACATCCCGCCGCCCAGCGGAGGGTCGATTCCGCCCGCAGATCCAGGCGGGATCAGACCCGGCCAGGACTCTCTGCTTCCGCCGGAGCCCCCACCGCCCACGCCGGGTACGCCTCCTCCCCCTCCTCCTGATCCGGGTCTGCCGCCGGTGTCCGGTCCCGGAGAGACCCGGGCGCTGACCGCTGCGGAGGTGAACCAGAAAAAGCTTTTGGCCGGAATTTTGGGCATCGTCTTGGGCACTTTCGGAGTGCACAAGTTCATCCTGGGCTACAACCAGGAAGGCATCATCATGCTGGTGATCTCTTTGGTTTCTGTGGTGTTGACCTGTTTTGTGATTGGCTACCTGGGCTTGATGGCCATGTGGATCATTGGGTTGATTGAGGGGATCATTTATCTCACGAAGTCGGACGCGGAATTCGAGGCGACCTACATTAAGGCCAAGAAAGCTTGGTTCTAGTTTCGAAAGAAGATTGAGGAGAGGCGAAGACGCAGCCGTCCGGGTGGAGAGGCGCGCCCAGGACTTTTCAGGAAAGGAATGGGAGACCTTGAGGGTCACTGGTGTAGCGGAACTCGTGAGAGTTCCGAAGTCCATCCAACCAAGTCTCCTTGCGGAGGCTCAGAACTCCTGATCTCGAGGAATTTGGATGATCCGGAAGACTATGTGGCGCGGGCACTCCTGCCCGCGAACTTTCTAGGCTCACTCGGCGGACAAGAGTGTCCGCCCCACAAATAGTGTCCGCCCCACAAATAGTGTCCGCCCCACAAATAGAGTGTCATTCACGGAGTGGCGGTCTCGCTTTGGCTCACTCTTATTCCCCTGTATCCATTCTCTTCCTCGATAGATCAGGAGTTCTGATGCTCAGCGCTGTGGCGGAGCGGCTTCCCGAACGGCGGCTCCGTCGGCGTCGCTCAACACCAGGATGGCGAAACGCTGGACCCGGTCCAGTTCGTCGGTGGAAAGCGCCGTGTAATCAAATCTGCCCCGCAGATCGGTGTAACCATCCTTGTAAAAGGCCACCGAGCCGTCCTGATTGCGGGCGTAGACTTTGACATAAACTTTGGAAAGCGGCCGGTGGTCCTGGGCATGGGTGAGTTCCACCCGTCCATAGGTTTCGCTGAGCAGCACTTCCATGGTGTTGCTGTAGAGGGCCTGGGCTCGCCGCAGGCCGGCGGCCACCGCCTCAACCAAGACGTTTTGCCCGGCGAACTCCCGCGGCAAGGTGAAGGTGGTTTCCGAAACTCCCGGATCCAGGCGCCGGGTCTCGCTCCGGTTGGGCTTGATGATGGAAAAACGGTTGCTGTCCTGAGCCACAAAAGGATTGGCGCTGAAGAGAAACTCGATGTCCATCCGGTAATAGTTGAGGGTGACTTCCTCCAAGTTGCGGTGAATGAGCGTGGCCGTGTCGCCTTCCACCTTGAGGTCGAGGGCGGGACTGCGGGAGGCCAGCACGTTCTGGCTCTGCTCGCGATCCTGCTCATCGGGGGCTTGCGGATCCGCTCCCCGGATCTCGTCGAGCTGATGAATGACCGTCAGGAAACGGTCGCGCCAGCGGGGCACAGGATGCTCGCAGTGCGGGGCCGCCAGCCGCCGGGCTTCCTCGGGTTGTTCCCGGCACAAGGCGGCGTAGGCCGCCAGATAAGCGTATTGCAGGGTGCTGCGCAGTTGAGCGGGATCAAGCACATCGAAACGGGCCAGAGCTTCCTCGATGCGGTCCTGCAAGAAGAGATAATAGCACACCGCCAACTGATCTTCCTGAGAAAAGGCCGGCTTGTAGCTGAGCCACTGCATGAACTGATGGTATTGCTGATGGAAAGCGTTGTTGAGGATGCGCCGCTGACCGCCCAGCACGTGCGAGCGGGCGTTGACCAGTGGGGCGTACTCCAGGTGCTGGTAATAGCGACGTTCCACCGGGTCGATGCTCACCAGTTCGCTTTGCAAGTAGGGCCCGCAGCGGGAGAGA
Organism: Verrucomicrobiales bacterium; assembly: GCA_041749135.1. GTDB lineage: Bacteria > Verrucomicrobiota > Verrucomicrobiia > Verrucomicrobiales > DEV007 > DATKCT01. Next base: position 1,641 of record JBGTBW010000155.1, on the reverse strand, counting down.
AAATCCTCGCGTTGCTTGAGAAACTGACGCAGCGCCGCGGCATCGTTGTGCAGCAGGGCGTAAGAGTAAAGCAAGGGATGGAAAAACTGCCTGGCTTCGAGCAGGTCGAGGGTTTGCCGGAAAAACGCCGCATCGCGCATACGCCAGGCGATGCGGGAGAGATCGTGGCGATGAAGGTTGGTTTTCTGTAGAAAAGCCAGGACCTCCTCAGGCGATGCCCACTGGGAAAGGTAGTCCCAGGACTCGGTGTCGTGCACGGTGGGCTCGGCCAGCACGGTGAAGGAGAAGGCGGGAGCCTGGCCGATGACCTTGCCTTCCAGCGCGGCGGTGGCCGGGTAGAGGGCGAAGGAACCGGGTTGCGGGAAGTAGAAGAGCAGTTCCTGACGGAAAGTGGAATAGGGTTCCACGCGAATGTTCCAACTTTGGGTAGGCTTGCCCTGGAACAGGGGGATGGAGCCGGAGGGAATCTGAGCGAGCAGATCGAGGCTCAAAGCAGTGGAGGAGGGATTGGTGGCGACAATCTCACTGCCGTAAACCGTGGCGGTGATAAACTCGGAGTCCGGCGAGAGAAAGGACACCGGCTCGTTGGAGGAAAGCGCCTGCTGTTGGGTGGCGCGGGCGAAGAAATTCTGGCTGAGAAGCAGGGACGAGGGGACTTCGGCCTTGGGCGTTTCCTGCACATGCCGGCGAAAGACGATCATGTCGGAGGCGGCGGTCAAAGAGAAACGGGCTCCCTCGGTTTCCGTAGGGTGCTCGGGGGCTTCGAAGGGGAGATCCAGCAGGGCGAGGGCCAGCATCATTTCGGCCAAATTCGAGGTGGCCTCAGGGAAATGGATGGAGAGGAAGTTGCCCTGGCCGTCCCAGAGGGCGAGGTCGTTCCAGAAGCGGTTGACCGGAATGAGCCCCGGGGTCTGCTGGTCGAGGGGCAGATGATGGTAATTGTTTTCGGCCCACTCCTTGGTGCGGTCGATCTTCCGGTAAAAGGCCTCCACGGATTCGCGAAAGAGTTGATCCTTCTTGAAATAAGCTTTGGCATCCTCATCCTTGTCCCGCGCCATCTCCTCACCCAACGCCTCGACGGCGCCTCCTCGAGCCAACCCGGCATGCCGGACGCCATTCGCGAGGCTATCGAGTTCCTCAAGCTCAGCGTCTTCTCGAATACCAAACTCACTGAAACGGTCCGACAAAGCGCGACGCCGCTCGGGCCGGGCTCCCTCCGCGAACTCTCCGGCCAACCCGGGAGCCGGCGGGGAAGCTGGGGCGAACGTGGCCGCTGGTGCATCGGCCTGCGCCTGAAAGCGATGGAGATGGCGAAGATCCTCCAGCTCGCTCAAGGAACGGTCGAGGCTCTTGCTGGCCAGGGCGGTGGAGAACCATGGAAACCTGTCAGAGGGCGGACGCGGCTGCAGATCAAGCAGGTCGCGCAGATGCCGCCGGATGCGGTCCCGAGGGTCGCCGCCCAGCCGGAAGCCAAGGAGGGCTTTTTCCGCGGCATTGAGCCGGCCGAAGGCCCAGGTATCGAGAAAGTGCGCCAGGTCGGCCTGGGTCAAGAATTCGTCGACGAAGGCGACGTGCATCTTATTGGGGAGATAGGATCCGATGACTTCCTCGAAGAAAGCCGGATCCTTACGCAAGAGGAAG
>JBGTBW010000154.1:0-53528 GCA_041749135.1 Verrucomicrobiales bacterium | reverse complement strand
ATCGAGGGTTTTGGCCGGATCGGAGGAGTAATCGATGAGGGCCTGGCGGTCTTCGAGGGGTTTGAAACGGCCGGAGTCCGGGAACCGTTTCCGCCACTGTTCGAGGATGGCGTCGAACTCGGCGCGGCGGCCCTGGACCTGGAAGTGCAGGGCGTGGAAGTAATAATAGTCCTCGGAACCCGGAATGAGTTCCTGGAGGACGGAGTCGCGGTCGCCGGCCAGCGCGAAGCGTTCGACATAGCCGATTTCGTTCTGGGCGGAGACGCGGGGAGGCATGGCGAGAGAGGCGAGCAAGAGGAGGAGAGCGGGAAGGAGCGTTTTCATGGAGAATTGAGCGAGGGAATGGGGTGGGAGTGATGAAGGAGGGCGGAAGACGGATCTGTGGGCGGAGATCTCCCGGCAGCGGAGGAAAGAGAGGAATCGTGGGCCGAGCGGCGCGTCCGGACTGGAATGTATACGGAAGTAGACGGCGGACGACGGGTATTCTTAGCCCTCATTTCACCTCCTGTATCTGAAGCGCTGGAGCAGAAGCCTGACCTCACTGCGTTGGTGCGGTGGAGGCGCAGGACTCCATGAAACGCGAAAGAATTGGGAGGAATTGAGGGTCAGGGGACTGCGGTCTCATCTTTCTAGAACAAATATTTTAAATAGAGTTGACCGTGAAGGGCCGGAATTGATAAGAGCCGCATTCTCTTCCTGCGGGGGGGGGAGAGAGAGGACAATGTATTTTTGGCGTCGAATGAGATTTTCTTGGATGCGCTACAACGTGCCGCGACCGAGTTCCGAGCCCTCTATGGGGAAGATCCCAGAGAGTTGCCGGAGCTAAACCTTGCTTGGACTAGTCCGTGATGAAGAACGATTTAGATCGAGTTACCCGGCAAAGGGGCTGCACGCATTTTTTGAGGGCCGCCGTTGTTGGATGCATCGCTGCGGGCAGCGCGGCCTATCTTTCGGCGGCTCCGGCGTTTCCAGTGCGGACTCAGACTTTTGATCTCAAGCAGGGCTGGAATGCCGTGCATCTGGAGGTGGAACCACTCGACACAGCTCCGTCACGGTTGTTTGCGGGTACGCCGGTGGATGTGGCGGCTCAGTATACGAGGGCGGTGCGCCGCGGTCAGTTCGCCACGGATCCGGGCAAGATTCTTGCCAACGACGACAGTTGGTCAGTCTGGTATGGGCCTGAGCGCGAGGAGAGTTTTCTTTCCGGATTGCACGCGATGCATTCGCACAATGCGTTTTTGGTTCATAGCCGCGAGAATTTCGTCTGGCGCGTCACGGGGCAAGTGTATCTCAAACGGATCGTGTGGAAGGCGGACAGCTACAATCTCGTGGGATTTCCGGTGGACTCCGCGGCGGCCCCGACCTTTGGGGAGTATTTTCGCGGGATCGCGGCGCATACGGGCAAGCCGGTCTATCGTTTAACGGAGGGGCGATGGCGGAGAGTGGAGAATCCGGACACGACGCTGATGCGGCGTGGAGAGGCTTACTGGGTGTACAGCGAGGGAGGATCGCATTATCAGGGGCCGAGCGAGGTGCGGCTGCGTTTTGGCGATCATTTGCGGTATGGGCCGGGGCGCTTTAACGGCAGTTTTTCCGTGATCAACCGCTCTCCGAATCCGGTGAAGGTGACGCTTTTGCGTGAGAGCGGAATGCCACTGGACTTTGTATTCCGTGGGGTGCTGGAACAGGAAGTTCAGAATTTCACAGCTCCGTTGCCGGCTGCCTACGCCATGCCTGCGATGGAAGCCGGGACGGAAGGGGCGGTCACCCTCCGAGTCCGGGACAGTGCAGACATTGTAGGCGGCTCGGCAGGGTTGTTGCGGGTTCGTTCGGATGCAGGCACCGAGTATTGGGTGGCGGTATATGCCGAGACGGAGGGTTAAGCGTTGGATTTTAATTGAGGCGTGGCCTCAACAACCATTTCGAGATCAATGACGAGAATGCTGAGTATTCGAAGCGCGGTGGGTTGGGGTGCTTGGGCGGTTTCGGCCGCGTTCTTGTATCCGGCGGGGGTCCGGGCGGACTTGGCGGAGGGGCTGTGGGCGGGCCATGTGGTCCTGAATGAGGTGAATGAGGTGGTAAGCGCGGTGGATGAGAACAACGTGCGGGTGCAGACTCCGCCGAACGTGACGACGCCGACTGCGGACCGGCTTGAGATTCCCTTGTTGATTCATGTGGATGCTGGGGGAACGGCGCGGCTGTTGAAGAGTGTGGCGATAGTGGATGCAGATACGAATCCATTGACTGTGAATGAGAAGTTGCTGACCGATCCGAGGCTGTTTCCCGACTATGCATTGGCGAGGCGGTTGGCGTCTGCGACCTTCGAGTTTGGCGATCCCCAATCGCGGGATGTGGTGGGTTCGGTGGCGACGGCTGCCGCTACAGCGGCTGCGCTTTCGGCGACGAATGCGAGCCAGGCGTTGGCGGACGCGTTGGCGGCATCGCAATCTGCGGTGACTGCGGCCGGGGGGCTGAGTTTATCGCATTCGTTGGAGGGTTTTGTGCAGGGGAGTTCATTTCAGGGATCGCCGTCGATCGCCGCCACGGCGGCGGCTGAGGCGGCGGTGGCGAAGTATGCGGAGGGTTTACGGAACGTCGCGTTGACCAACGCGGTGCGGTCGGAAGTGTTGATCCGTTTGCAGACCTTGTCTCAGATGGCGGACGGGACTTCGTTGGATGAGTTGGAGCTGAGCGGTGCACTGGAGAAGGGGGGAGTATTGGAAGGAGAGATCTTCCTGGGGGCCTATCATCCCACGAATCCGTTCCGGCACCGGCGGCATCCTTCGCACCGCGGCGGGTTTGACATTCTCAGACACCTTCGGTTGACGGTTGCTGAGCCTGCAGGAGGCGACGATTTTGACACAACGGACCGTGGAGTGGACCGTTTGACGGGGATTTACGAGGAGGAGGTGAGGGGTTTGCACAAACCCTTGGGTCAAGCCGGTGAGTTTGGGCTTCGGACGAGGGGATCGTTCGTGCTCGACCGGATCAGCCGGGACGCCACCCTCAACGACTGACGAAATCGCTGCGAGCGGTCACGACGTTTTCCAAGCATGAACACAGGAGATTTCGCTAACCGGAGGGCTGCATGGGCGGCCGCCGTCTTTATGGCCTTTACGATGCTGGGCCTTTCAGGGCTCAGAGCGGAGACTTCTTTCGCTGAGGGCCTCGGAGGGTTCAGCGTGAAGGACTCTGCCGTCGATTCGGCTGGGTTCACCTATTTGGTGGGGGTTCGAGACAGTCAGGGGCACTTGAAGAAGTATGATCAGGCGGGCGGATTGGTTCTAGAAAAGACTCTGAGCGCGTCGACGACGACTGCACAGACCTTTTTGCCGGTCGCCATGTCGATCGGTTTCGAAGTGCCGCAAACGGTAGCGAACATGGTGGGACCGGCGGATGCGATCTATATTGCGTCTGCGAGCGGAGTGATCCTTGTGGATCCGGACGGCGCGACGAGAGCGACGCTCGCTATTGGGGGAGGCGCTGTCATTCGGGATGTTGTCTATTCTCCATTGAGTGTTCCATTGGGCGGCTCGGTGGTTGGGGCGGTATATGTGGGCGGCACGAAGGGGACCGATGCCTGGGTAGCGAATTTGGCGGCGAATTTGAGTTCACTGGTATTTGAAAGGGAATTCGGGAACGATTCGAGCGGCGACGCCGTCAACTCACTGGTGGTCGATGAAATCGGGGACGTGTATGCGGGCGGAACCTTGGCGGCGGGCGCCAATCAACTCGGTGAGTTAGGCTTGGGGAACACCTGGTCAGTGCGGATCTATCAGAAATCCGGCACGACCGTGAATAATTTCACTGCGGCGCAGAACGTGATCAACACTGGCAGTGTGGTGGCCACTGGGTCTCCGTCGATCATCAATTATGCCAATAACTTCCCTGGTGGACGGAGAAACGACTTCGTGATGGTGGCGCAGACGTCGTTTTATGTCCCGCAGGACGTGACGCGAAACTTTTTCATCTCCTCCGATGACGGCCAGCGGATTTACATCGACGGCGTATTGATCTACACGGACAACGAACTGCATGGAGAAACGGAACGCGACACGGGAGCAGTGTCGCTGACGGCGGGGTTTCACACGGTTCGCTACGAGATGTTCGACCGCAGCGTCGACGAAGCGGCGAGGGTGAAGTATTCGGACGACGGGGGAACGACGAAGCATTTTCTTGCGCCTGGGTCGTTTGGGGGAAACACGGGTTTTGTGTTCAAGTTCGATCCGTCTTTAGGGAATTTAAAGGCACATTTCTTGAGCAGTTATGAGCGCGGAACGGGAGGCGAGTTTCGGGATCTGGATTACTCGCGGGGATGGGTTTACGCGACGGGATATTGGAACGGCATATCGGATCTTCGGGACGATACGGCCACTGGCAAAGACATTGAGACAGTGAAGTTGGATTCATCGTTACGGATGAAGGGGCGCGCTGCGGTCAAGGGAAGCTCGGATCTCCGGGGTCACCGGGTCGATGCGGACGAAGTGGGAAATGTGTATTTGACTGGGAGTTATGGACCTGCGAGCGCGGACTTCAACGGGGACGGCGGGACAACTTTCGTTTCGAAGGCTGCTGCCGTGGAGAGCCGCTTTTTCGCGAAGCTGAATTCCAACATGGAGTACGTCTGGGTTCAGACGGAGAAAACGGCGGCGCCGGCGTTTACGACGGGAGCCATCGATACGGCGGCGAGCTGGAACGAAACGCTTCAGCGGCTTTTTGTCGCGGGCGAGTTCATTGGAAACGGAACGTTGACTTACGGGAATCCCGGCTTGTTGGAGAACATCGTGGGCGGTCAGGGTTTTCTGGTGGTGCTCGAGCCGGATGGGAGCTTCACTTTGCGGGTGGACTTGACCGTCATTTCGCAATATGGGGTGAGCCGCACTCAGGTGTTGCCGTTTGGAGGGACGCCCGCGCTGCCGCGGACGGAGCCTCGAATCAAGGGGTCGCAGATTACAGTGTCGGTTCCTGAGGCCATTTACCAGGACATCAATGGTACGGAACTCAACGATCCGACTCGCGAAACGATTCGTCAGGAGGCGGCGACGCGCTATAGGCCGACCGGGTATACGTTGAGCGACGGGACGATTACGGACGACGGGCAATTCGTCTACAGCGCTCAGTTACAGTCCGATCTGACGGTGACCTTCAATTGGGTGACTGAGTATGCTTTGACGATCGATCTCGATTTGGCGGGCACGCGGGGCACTGCACTGGGCCAATTGGCTTCTCCAGCCTCGGGACGTCCGGAGCCGACGGTGCAGAAGCACTGGCTGGGGATTGGGGATCAAGCCGCTCCTGAGATTGACGGCGTCATTCAGAGTGTGGAGGCGGCTGGAGGTTCGATCCGGTATCTCGTAGTGGGCTACTTCGCATCGGGTCCGCCGAACACGAATGTGAATCCCAACAACTTTTCGCAGGAGAACTTCTTTCCGCTTCCGACTGTCGAGCAGCGCCACAAGTTGAGCCCGTTCACGATGGAGGGCCCTGCCAAGGTCACCTGGGTGTTGATCAAGCAGAACGGCATTCAGGTCAGCACGACGGGACCGGCGTCGATTGGGCTTCCATTGATTCACGTGGTGAGCGACCCGCCGCAGAGATCGAACTTGGGATTGCCGCCGCAGCAGGATCAAGTCGGCGCGGGAACCTTTTACTATGACGAGCACACGTCGGTGCAGATTCTGACCGTGGAAGCCGAGGGAACGCAGCAGGTGCGCGGATGGCTGGGCGGAGACGGCATTGTCTTTCCATCGTCCGGGCTCTTGACGGCGTTGGGAACATTTCCGATAGGGGCCAAAGTGTATCGCGGCATCGAGGTCTTTGACCTGATCCGGCCTGCGCGGGTCATGTGGGACTACGGCGATCGGATTTATGAAGAGACGGTGCGGATCGGAGATTTTGTCACCTTCAGCGGGTTGGATGCTCCGGCGCTGGGCCGGATCCGGATGGACTTGGCTCCGGACCGGATCGATGTGGTGGAGGCCCCGGACGGCAGTGCGATCGACGACATGGTGTTGTGGGACGGGAACGGCCGGAAGATGTATCCCTTGCGTCCGGGTGAAGTGCTGACCTACTGGCGCACGAACGACGTCGATCCGAACCTGCGGATCATTATCCGGCTGTTCCTGCGCTACCCGGTTGAACCGCACTACCGCCATGTGGCGAACACTCCAGGGGTGAATTTGGATCCCAGCGCCGACGACCTGGCCGTGTTCCGGTCGGTGAAGTATAGCGAGAACGGCGCATCGGTGGGCGACGACAAGCGATTCTTTTGCAATACGCCGGGCCGTACAGTGTTGATGTTTGGAGAACTGAACGAGGTGGGGCGCGGCCAACAGTTTGAGACCTTCCGTGTTCGAGTAGTTGAGACGAAGCTGTGGACCGACGGCTTGCCGCCGGTGCGCAATGTTCCGATCGGAGCGAAGGTGACGAGTCCGTACGACACGGCCGGCTTGGACACGGGGTATGTGTTCTTCCCCTTGGCGCGCTACAATCTGTTTGTGCATAACCGGACGGAGGTGACGGGTCCGATCATTCCCGTGAACCGGGAGTTTGAGGCGTCTCAGGATTACGATTTGACTGTGGTCTGGTACGAGAGCCGGGACAAGTTGCTGTGGCCGTATCAGGCCGAGCGGTTGAATCCGGTTTGGCCCACGGCGGCACAGGGGTTGAAACGGATCGTGATTGCCAGCGAATTTGGGAGCGACAGTGTAGATACGAACGGTTTCGATCAGGAGGTCGTGGGTCCGGTGACGGTCGATATTCTGGATGGTGAGGGCTCCATCATCGGTCAGGAGACGATTCCGCCGGCGACGACGTACGATCTCAGCCGTTTTCAGCAGTTGCAGATTTATATTCAACCCGATGCGAGTCAGGCCGGATACAATCCGAACGAGGAACACGCTTTGGTCGCGCCGTCGCGCCGGTTTGCGACGGCGTCGCCGTTGCCGGGCGCGGCCTTCGCGTTGCGCGACAACGATTTGAACATCAGGACCCAGGGTCCCACCTATTCTTCGGATCCCTATGTGCTGACGCAGTTCTTCGATGTGGTGGACGGAGAGTTCAAGATGCGTGTGTATGAGGTCGTAAAAGAGGCCAACCGGAGCAACCTGGGGCCGAGAAACTATGACTACCGCTTCAGCGTCGCCAAACCGATCGAAGCTGGCAAACCCGTGATCCCTTTCTATCCCTTGGGTCAGGTCATTGGCGCGACGCCGTGCATTGAGACCTTCGGTCTGGACGTCAATCCCACGCAACTCACCTATTGGGAGGATCACAAGGGTGGGAGCTGGTCGGTGTCGGGAGGCGACGATGCGCGGTTTCAGGTCTATTTCTATTATCCGCTTCAGCCGGATTTCTGGTGGCCGCCAAACGGCATCGCGGGAAGCGATCCTTTCATTGGAGCCCAGAATGTAGGCGATTGCTTGCCATTCTTGCCGAACTTCAGCGCCACGGGGCAGGCGGATTTTCCGGCGCACAAGCCGACGGCCATCACGCGAGACAGCAACGATGTGCCACAGGCCATTACCTACCAGTCGGAATGGCCGGTGAACACACCGGTATTGAAAGTGGGCGAAACGGTGACCTTTGCAGGCGGGGAATTCAAAGCCGACAATCCAACGGTCTTAGTGCCCGACGGCGAAGGCGGAGTGCGGGAAGAAGAGACTCCGGGTCTGCCTGGGGTGTTGGCCTGGGCGGCCGGAGAGGTGGTCTATGATGATCTCAATCCGGACATGGACGATCAGGAGGCCTTCGATGTCTACACCGCACGGATCTTTCAATCGTTGGAGGAACGGAGCATCACGGTCGAACGGGATTCGCTCCCGGTGACTTTTCAGCCGGCAAACACCCAAATCATTCGAGTCAGCGAAGGGAAGTGGTTTTTCGCCGAGCTTCCAGCCTCCTTGCAGAAACGGGTGTATTACGATCCCGTTACTGAGAATCTGACTATCCGCGGGTTGCTCAATGACAAGGACATCGGGGATGCCAGTCTCACTGCGGCCCCGCCTCCGGTGTATGTGCTTGAGCCTAATCTGATGACTCCGTCCGAAGTGACGGCGTTGGCGGAACTCGCCCTGGAGAACTTCGAGTGGCAGGCGGCCGTGGCCGCACTTCACAAATACAGCCGCAATCCGTCCTTGCTCGATAAGGATGGGAACGGAGCTGCCGACGCCAGCGGACAGGATCGATTTTTTCCTGGATTGGCCGCTGCGGACGACGCCTACCGGATCGGACTCGAGCGGAAGATCGACCGGGACGCGGCTGGAGAACCGGTCGTCTTGACCGACGGAGTGGTGAGCACTACCGGCGGGGGAACTCCGGTCGACACGGATGGCGACGGCATGGACGACGCGTGGGAACAGCGTTTCTTCGGAAACCTGAGCCGCGATGGAACGGGCGATTTTGACAACGACGGCTTGTTGGATTTGCAGGAGTATTTCAATGGGCAAGATCCGACGAAGCGGGACACGGATGGGGACGGGACTGCGGACGGTCTGGAGTTGTTCACCGGCATTCAGGAGTTCTCGCGCAGCAAGAACAAAGCGCAGCAGGCGCAAGCTTTAGGGGTTGGACTTGCCTTGTCGGCGAACCCTGGTTTTCTGGATCCGACTTCGACCCTTCCGGACGTCAGTTTCGTCACCATCGCGGAAAACAATCATCCCAGTCTCGGCGGCTCGCCTGTTTCTGTGTTTGTCATTAAGGTCGACCGGAGTCAGCGCTACCGGGGCGCGATCAAAACCATTTTGTCGGACAATGTGTTTGACGAGAATATTGTGATCCGGCATCAAGGCGACTTTGCGGCGAACGCGGAGCAGTTGGTGTTCGAATGGTGGTACCGTGTAGAGGATGGACGCACGTTTCCGCCTCCGGACTTGTTGGCTCCGGGAACGCCCAATCCGTGGAAGTTATTCACAAATCCCCAGCCGATCTTTCCGGACAACTCGGGGCGAGGGTTTTCTCAGTTGACGTTGAAGGGGAGTCCGAACGCGCCGGAAATTCTGCTGTCCGACACGCTGTTTTTTGTGCGCTACCGGCACTATCAAGAGGACGACGAATGGGTGGAGGTCCCCTATGAGTGGGCAGGAGCCGCGAACTCATCGCCGAAGGACAACGATTTGGACGGGATGCCGGATTACCGCCCGCAACTGGTGCAAGGGTGGATTAAGCGGGTTCTCGACGCGGTGAATCCGTACGAGGCGCGCATCCGCGATTTCACCGGGGACAACCCGGCTACCTGGTCGAGCATGCTCCGTCAATTGGGCGGGCCGTTCACCGGGCCGGTGGCGTTGAATCCGGCAAAGAACGTGATCGAGAACGTGGGGCTCATCGAGTTGTATGAAACGATTCTGCAACGCGCGCTGGATCTCACGGTTCGCAACGGCATTCCGGTGACTCCGGGCTTGGGCAACGCCATTCAGCTCGCGTCGACGCGCCTGCTCGATTTCTATACGCTTCTGGGGAACGAGGCGTATGTGGACGCGGTGGACCCGACAATCGGCGTCGGTGATGGGTCGATATCGCCAGCGGTATTCGCGTTTCAGAATCAGGCAGCGGATTTGGCGGAGGAGGAACTGTCCTTGCTGCGCGGGATCGACAGCGACCGGGGCCGTCCCTTCCACAACCGGCTTTTCCCAAATTTCACGAAGGGCGAAGGAGAGCCGGCATACGCTGTGAACTACAATCTGCACGACGCCAATACGGACGGGTTCATTGACGAGGGCGATGCGCTGTTGTTGTACCCGCACGGCCATGGGGACGCCTGGGGGCATTACTTGACCGCTCTGAAGACGCAGTACGACTTGTTGCGGGAGTCTTTGTACAACTGGGAGTCCCGTTCTGAGTTGTACAATCTCTTGGACGTCGTGATCGAGGTCGATTTCCGGGATGAACGGAAGTTTGCAGCGACGGCGGCGGCAAAGGCGAAGGCCGGTGCGGAGGTTGTGGACTTAACCTATCGATCGAAGTATGTCGAGAATCCTGGGGGTCAGTGGCAGGGGTATTCGGATACGAACGCTGCGCGTGGTTGGGGCGTCGAGGAATGGGCGCGCCGGGCTGGGCAGGGAGCCTACTTTGACTGGATTACGGCGAACGCGTTGCTTCCGGCTGTGCATCCGAACGAAGAGTTGGAAGGCATTCAGAAAGTGGATAGGACGACGAATAAGGACATCGCGGTGATCTCTGCGAACCTGACGCAGATTCAGAAAGTTTTCGATAATGCCAATGACGGGATCAATCCTGCGGGGGTTTCGGGAGACACCGTGCCTTTCGACATCAACCCGATCCTTTACTATGCCGGGTATGTGATCGACGACGAGGGCCGGGAAGGGCATATGCACTTCGAACAGATCTATGTGCGGGCCATGACCGCGTTGAAGAACGCCGTGGCGCTCTACGAAGCTGCGGACGCGCACAAAGCGAAGTTGCGGGAGCTTGGCGATCAGGAGGACACTTTCCAGCGGGAGGTCTTTGAACAAGATTTGACCTACCGGAACCAGTTGATCGAGATCTTCGGCACGCCCTACTTGGGCACCATCGGCTCCGGCAAGATCTATCCTGCAGGCTATGAAGGGCCTGATCTCATCACCTGGATGTATGCGGATGTGCGCGAGATCTCCGCCCAAACGGTGCCAGGACCCACGGTGACCTTTGGGGGAACCTTGGCGTTTGACGCCAGCCTGGGGCGCTACTCCTACAACGGAGGAGATTCTGGCGCCGATTACTCCTTTATCCATTCCGTCGCAGGAAGCGGCTCTGGGAGATTTCTCTACAACAACGGAGTGATTCCGGTACGGGGAGACTTCCGGGAACGTTTTGCGCCGACCTTTGTAGGCAGCAGCATTTCCGATTTCCGGAGCAAGTTTCAGGCGAACGCAGACGTTCACTACACGGGCGACGCGAACCGCAGAGTGGATCTTCAGAACTTCGTCCTGCCGATCATGGCGCGCGGCTATACCTTCCAGGCTCCGCCGGAATGGGGGATTCGCCGCTCACCGGGCAAGCTGCAGAATTTGGTTCACGAGATGTTGCAGCAAGAGGCGGCCTTGGCGTCGTCGATCGCCGCATGGGATGCCTTCCAAGGCGGTTTGTGGCGTCAGATCGAGTTGTTCAACGCGAAGTTTGACCTCGACGTCACGATTCGGACAATCGACGGAGTGTTCCTTGTTGCCGAAGAGGCGGCCAACGGACTGATTCTCGGTTTCAAAGCGGCTTCGGCAGCGAATGAAATCATCGCGGAGGCACTTGGCGACGACGCCATTCACGTTGCAGGGGAAGCGGTGCCGAAGAATCTTCCGACGGGAGGGTTGGCGGTGTCGCCAGGCGATAGTTTGGCTCCAATCCGCGCCGCTTTCGCTGTGACGGGATCCTTCAGTAAGGCCGGTTTTACCGCCACGAAGATTGCGTGGGACAAGGCGGTGGACACTACGGAGTTTATTCGAGATCTGGCAAAACACGTGCTCGAATTCACCAAGGACAATCTGGAGCGGGACTACGGATTGCAGGAGGCGTTGGTTGAACTGGAGAACATGATTGGAGACGAGGCCAAGCTCCGGATTGAAATCTTCAAGGAACTCGACTCGATGCGGCAGAAGTCGGAAGAGTTCCGGACGCAGATTGCGGAGGGGCAGCGCGCGCTTGATGAGCGCGAGGCGTATAACAAGCGCGTGGCGGTTTTGGCTCAGCGCAATCGCTATCAGGATATGACGTTCCGGGTGGCGCGCTCAGCAGCATTGCAGAATTACCGGTCGGCTTTCGACCTGGCGGTCCGTTACGCCTACTTGGCAGGGAAAGCCTACGATTACGAAACGAGCCTGCCGGAGAATCATGCGGCGTCGGCCATGCCTATCCTTTCACAGATCGTGGGGGCCCGTTATTTGGGAAATCTGGATGGCGACGGCAACCCCGAGCTGCGCGGCGGATTGGCTGGGCAGATGGCGCAAATGAAGGCGAATTTTGCGGCTTTGCGCAATCAACTGGGGTTTGCCAATCCCTCGAACGAGTTGAGCCGGTTTTCGATCCGGAGAGAGTTGTTGCGCTTAACGGACGACGACGAGGGGTCGGAATTGTGGAGGGAACTCTTGTCGGACGCGACGCCGGGGACGGGATTTTATGTGGAGGACTTGTGGGCGATGCCGGAATTCCGGCGTCACTGCCGGCCCTTTACGCCGTTGTCGGGTGGCCCTCAGCCCGGACTGGTGCTCTCGTTCCGGACATCGATTGTGCCTGGCGAGAATGTGTTCGGGCTGGTGCAAGCCGGCGGCGATCACACCTTCAACGCCAGCGATTTCGCTACGAAGATCCGTTCTGTCGGCGTGTGGTTCGAGGGGTATGACAACACGGAACTGACTCAGACGCCGCGGGTCTACCTGATCCCGGCGGGGACGGATTTTCAGCGCATGCCCTACAGCGACGATTTTACGCCGCGCTCGTGGAACCTGATCGACTCACGGATTCCGGTGCCCTATCCGATAAGCGGAGCGGCGGCTGAGAGTGGGGCGTTCATTCCCTTGGTGGACAGTTTGAGCGAGCCCATAGGGGAACCGCGCCGGCACGCGATGTTCCGGGCCTATCATTCGGATCCGGACGTCGGAACGGATGAGTTCGATGACAGCGAGGTGATTTGGAACACCCGTCTGGGAGGACGCTCTGTGTGGAACAACCGCTGGTTGTTGATTATCCCTGGTTTCACGCTTCATGCCGATCCGGAGGAAGGTTTGGAGACCTTTATTCACGGTCCGGTGGTGGATCCGGACACGGAGGAACGCGATCCGAGCCGGGCGGTGCGCGACATTCGCATCCTGCTCGATCACTTCGGGTTCTCGGGCAATTAACACTTTGAACGACGCCTCACGATGAATCGGATGAACTCTCGCATGTGCCGCCCGGGACGGGCATTGAGGATGTTGGCGGCGACCGTATTGGCTTGGACGCTCGGGGGTGTGGGCCCCATTTGGAGCGCAGCCATTTCTGAACCGGATACGGTGCTCTACGGCAGAATCGTCAACCGCGCTGGGAACGTCGAGGAAGTGGTGACTCAAGGGGTTCTTTCCTGGACCTTCCGGTTGCCAGGGGGCGGGCAAGAGACCTTTGCGACGGGTTTGCAGCCTCTGGAGGGAGGGTTCTACTCCTACGAATTGCGCGTTCCGCATTCGGCGGCGGAGACGGGATTGAAGACTGCGCCAAAGTCGCTTCCTCTGCCTTCCGACGAGACGGCGTATGGATTCGCTGAGATTCGCGTGAACGGAGCGGAGGCGTTGATCGTTCGCGATGAGATGAGCAGCGTAGCGGTGAGTCAACCGGACCGCGCCAAAGCGATCCGGGTCGATCTCGAGTTGCGCGAGCCGATGGCGGATTCTGATGGGGATGGATTGCCGGATTGGTGGGAAGAGATGTACGGCCTGGATCCGTTCAGCGCGGCGGACGCGCTGCTGGATTTGGATGGAGACGGATTGAACAACCTCGAGGAATTGCGTGCGGGTTTATCTCCACTCGAGGACAACCGGATCCCGAGGCTTGCGCGGAGGGAGTTCAACGTGTTTGGAGCCGGCGTTTCCGGGGTGCCGCTACGTGTGATCGATACGGACTCGGCTCCAGAGGACGTCCGCTTGGTGATTACTCGCGTTCCGCAGGACGGTTCGCTTGTGTTGCGGGACGGACAAGGAGGGAGCGTGCTTCGGGCCGGAAGCCAGATCACCGCCGCGGAGGCTCACATGGGTTTACTGGAGTTCCGGCGCGACGGGGAAGCGGTTCCGCGCTTGCCGCGCGAAACCTTTGAGGTAGCGCTCTTCGACGGCAGTTCCGCGGAACGTGGCGGTGTGTTGCTCCCAGGTCGGAAGCGGGACGGGGAATTGCGTGCCGGTGTGGAGAGCAGTGAGGTGCGGCTGCGCTACTTTCGCGAGGAACTCGTTCCTGAGGACGGTCTGAGTTGGGAAATTCTGGCGGATTCCGCAACGCCGCTGCCCGGACGCTCGGGGACGTCGGCCTTGCGTGTCAAGGCGGCATTGTGGGCCCGCTACGGAGGCGCGGTGGTGTGGGATCTGTTGGATCATCACGGAACGGAGACGGTGCGGTCCGTCAGCGGCGCGATGACTGAGGAAGGGTACTTAGCGAACTTGGCTGAGTCGTATGGTCCGGAGTCTCGCGTGGTGTTGCTCGGAGGCACGGGTCCGGACTACCTGGAGGGCGGGTTCGGAGACGACATTCTCTTTGGAGGTGCTGGAGACGATGTGTTGGTGGGAAACCGCGGAGCCGATCGCTTCGTGATCGATGTGGCGTCCCGGGTGGACCGGATCGAGGACTTCAATCCGGAAGAGGGCGATCAAATCGATCTTACCCGGTTTTTTGCTGGGGTAAGCGGGATTGCGGAAGACTATGTGCGGGTTGTGCCTGAGGCGGACAATGGGACCCGGCTCGAGGTTCGGACGGCAGGGCGGACGGACGGGGATCCGGATGTTGTGGTGCGGTTGGCAGGGGTTTCTCTGACGGCTGAGTCGCTTCCTGAATTGGTAGGCCGGGGAGCTATTCTGTTAGGCGAATTGAATGCGATGCCGCTGTTGACGGTGGTGAGGACGGCCGATGCGACTGAAAACGGATTGAAGCCAGGCAGTTTCCTCATTCGCCGCGGGGGCAGCGTGGCGGCGGCGCTTTCATTCCAGCTTGTTTTTAGCGGTTCCGCGACGGCGGGCGTGGATTATCAGGCTTTGCCCGAGAACTGGGTTTTCCCGGCTGGAGCCCGGGAGATGACTGTGCTGGTTCATCCTTATAGCGATGGTTTGGTCGAGAGTGCGGAAACGGTGCGGGTGCAGATGCACGAGGGGTCCGCGTATCACGTCGGAGCCCAGAGTTCCGCGGAGTTGCTTATTCGGGATCTTGCTCCTGAGCTGAGTGTTAGTATCCTGCGAGCGGAGACGACTTTCTCGCCTGCTGCGCCGGCGGTGGTGCGCGTGAATCGGGAGGAATTGATGGACCGTCAAATCGTGGTCGAGTTGATTTGGAGCGGTGCTGCGGCTTTGGGTTGGCTGGAGCCTTTGCCGCAGTATCTGGAGTTCGGACGAGGGGAGACAAGCCGTGTGATTGAAGTGCGGCCGAAGAGTGGGGCGGGTGCGCCGGAGGATGCGATGAACCTGACTTTGCAGCTTTCGGAGCATTCGAGTTATCTGTTGGGGGAATCCTCTTCCGCCAGACTGGTGGTGCTTCCCGGGGCGGTGTCCTTTGCGGAGTGGGCGGCGAGCCGTTGGCCGGGCCAAGAGAATCTGCGCGAGTTGGCTGGCAGCGACCCAGGGGGCCTGGGGCTGTCCGTGTTGGAACGTTTTGCCTTCAATCTGGACGGCAGGAAACCTGATCTGGGGTCTTCGAGATTGCCGAGGCTGATCGAGCGAAACGGGCGGATGGGATTGGAGTTTGTAGTGCGGCCTGGGCTGGCGGGCGTCAGCGTCAAGGTGGAGCATTCGAGCGATATCCGGCAGTGGAATGAGGGAGGGTTCGTTGAAGCAGACGTTCCAGCAGGGCTCGAAGTTCCCGCTGGGTGGAGACGCTTTGAGGGCGCCTCGCAGGAGGTGGGGGCCGGAGTGGGCTTCTTCCGGGTGCAACTTCGCTATGAGCCGTAGGCCAGCAGACGAGAGCGAAACTTTAGAACAGGTGAACGGATGATGGACGGACTGAGCGCGAACAAGCGGCGAGCACGACGGCGACCGGAAAGGGTGTTGTCCGCGGCTCTCGTGCTTGTCCTGCTCGCTGGGTGCTCTCGGAGGCCGGCGACGGAGGATGCGCCTGTGGCGGCAGCGCGTGTAGGGGACCAAGTGATTTTGGTGCGCGAGGTTGAAGAAGAGTTGGCGAGCCGGATCGAGCGCGGGGCACTGGCTCCGGCGCCGCCGGTTCTGCTCGAGAACATGATTGAGCGCAGCCTTCTCGTGCAGAAGGCTTTAGAGGAGGGCTTGGATCAGGATTCGGAAGTGCGGCGGGCTTGGGAGAATCTTCTGATCAGCAGTTATAAGGAGCGGCATCTGCGCGGAGCGACCCGGGAGGCGATGGTGAGCGAAGAGGACATTGCGCAACGCTACGCGGCAAACCCGGACCGGTTCAGCCGCAGCGCCCGGGCACGTCTGGCCATACTGAGTGGAAAGTTAGCGGCAGGTGCTTCGGCGGATGAGCGGGAAGAGTTGATTTCAAGAATGCGGGAAGCGCGGGAGAAGGCGTTGGCTTTGGGAGAGGGCGATGGACCGGGATTCGGGGCATGGGCAGTGGATTACACCGAGGATCAGGCTACCCGGAATCGTGGAGGAGACGCCGGTTGGCTGGAGGAAGGGGTAGCCTACCGTTGGCCAGAGGAGATCGTGAAGTCTGGCTTCGCATTGGAAGTGGGAGGGCTGAGCGATGTGTTGACGACGGCAAGCGGAGTCTACCTGGTGAGGAAATCGGACGAGCGCGGGGCGACGCAGATTCCCTTGGATCAGGTGCGCGATCAGATTCGGAAGGAGATTCGTACGGAGATGATCCGGGATATGGAGACCGCGTTTGCCCGGAGCCTCCGTGAGGGTGTGGTGATTGAGATTTATCCGGAAGCACTGGCGAAGATCGAAACGGCGCTACCGGCACAGGCAGCGGCGGCGGAGGACCTTCCGCCGGCCATTCCCTGAAAGTGAGGAAGATTGCTCTTATGCCCATGGACTCGTTGACACAATTTCGCCGGGCGCTCTTGTTGCCCCTGCTTTGGCTGGTTGCGGCTGGAGGTCTGACTCCGGCCAGCGCCATTGATTACGACGGACTTCCCGATGTGAGCATGCAGCCACTGGAAACAACGAACGTAGACTTGGATGATGGTTTCTCCGATAGTGACGGCACGGTCACGTATGTTGCGGGGATCCTCCCGGCGGGCGTGGCGACGGTGGGGGTGACGGGCTCGACGTTAACGATCAACTCGCTCGCTGTGGGGACGGCTACGGTTACCATCACCGCCACGGACGACTCAGACAGCGTGCAGGGAACGTTTGAGGTTGACGTGTTCAACAGCGCTCCAGTCTTCAACACTCCGCAAGGAAGTATGCCAGACTTGCAGAGACTCGGCCAAGACATGACCGAGGATGAGATTCTCGAAATTGGAATCAACTTCAGCGGCTCAGGCGTCCACGCGAACCTGCTGGGACCCTTGAACATCGATGACGACGACGAACCGGACTCCACTCTGGGCATCGCCATCACGATGTACAGCGGCAATGGAACCTGGCAGTACAGGAATGCTTCTTTGGCGTGGGTGAATTTGCCCTCGGGTCTTACCGGAACGAACGTCTTTTTGCTCCGTTCCAGCGACCGGATCCGGTACGATGGCGACGATCAGAACGCCGAAACGGCCACGCTGAGTTTCCGGCTTTGGGATGGGACGCAGGGAACACAATTGACCACTTTTGCTATCCCGGGTGGGACTACTGGCGGGTCGACGGCGTTCAGCAGCGGCATCCGCACCTCCGACGTGCCGGTAGAAGCGGTTCAGGATCCGGCGGAGATCAACAACGTGACGAGTCCGAGATCGGGCGATGACAATGGAAGCGTGGCGGTGTTCGCAGGAGTGACAGTAGACGACGTGGACCGGAATCCCGCGGATGAGTTGACTGTGACGGTGACGGTGTCCGACATCGCGCACGGCAGTTTGCATCAGGGGGGCGGCATCACGACCAACCCGTTTGAGGAGACGGGCATCGACACGGGCGTCTACACTGTGACTGGGCTGGAGGATGATGTTGAGGATCGGTTGCAGGCGCTCGTGTTTCAACCTGTGCCTAACATAGCTCCTGTTGGCGATGTAACGACCACCACGCTGAGCTTGGCCGTGTCAGACGGCGAGGAGCCTCCGAGCGGCAATCCTGAGGGTGCGGATGACACTGCTGCGGTAGTGGTCAACATCACTTCGGTCAACGATCCTCCGCTTATTCTTCTGGGATTGGACGAACAGTTTGTATTCACCCGGGGGTCGCTGTTGCCTTTCGTGGGATTTGACATCTTCGATCCCGATATCGTTGCGGGAGGGGGAGGACAGTTGATGACGGTTACGGTTACGGAGGTTTTCACCATTGCCGACGGAAGTTTCGTTCTCGCAGACGGTTCCACGGCAGACGATTCGGTAACGTTTGCAAATGTTACTATCGAGGAAGCTCTGACGCAGCTCGCGGCGTTGCGCTATGTGGCTTCCAGTGTGGATCTTGCTGTTCCGGAGATTGTAACCTTGGAACTGGAAGTCGAGGATGAGGAGGGAGATTCGAATACGGTGGACGTGGAGATCACGGTTGTGACTCCGAGCATCACGGGCAACATCCGTGGAACGGTTTCTGGGCTTGTCATTCCGGATAATTCGGCTCGGCGGCTCTTCGAAGCCGTGACCATCACGGGATCGGACGTCGCCTATTTGCAGGTGACGGGCATCGTGATCACCGGCAGTAGCGAGAATGTGCTAAGCGATGGTCTCGGCACGTTCCTGGAAGTCGGCGATCCTCCCTTGCGGTTTTCGCAATCAGCAGGGTTGATCGAGTTTGCTGGACCCGCCAGCGAGGCGACGAATGCGGTCCGGCGTTTGGCCTTTCAGCCGGTTCCGAATAAGTTTTCCACGCAGGAGACAGTACAGTTTACGCTGACGCTGCTGAACTCGAACAGAGAGAGCCTCGGAGCCGATAACCGAACCACGGCTGACATCGTTCCCGTCAACGATTTACCGACCTTTATCAAGTTTGCTGCGTTGGGATCGATCACGGACAACCAGACGGTGAAGCCATTTGCGGCGGTTGAGATCGGCGATGTGGACGAACAAGGCCTGCAAGCGTTGGATATCTCCATCGAGGTGTTGTCGAGTTTGCCGCCCAACACAGCGTCGACTCCCGTGCCGGGAACGCTCGAGGGATCGCAAGTCCCCGGTTTCACGGTGGACGGGCTGAACGCCGCCAAGTATCTGTTCACCGGGACCCCGGCCGAAGCGACGGCAGCGATTCAGGGATTGACGTTTACACCGGGCGCAAACCGGTTGCCTCCTGGTCAGAACGAAACGGTGACCTTTCGGGTGGTGCTCGACGACCGCAGCGGAGACCTTGTGGTGCGGGATGGGGTCCGGGTCGTCGTGGTTTCGGAAAACGACGACCCGGTCGTCACCAACGCGCCTTCGGGGCAGAGGATGGTGGTGTCTGGATCCAGCATTCTTCCTTTCGGGAGCAGTTTCACGTTGTCCGACGTGGACCGGAACGAGCAGATCACGGTACGGATTCAGCTCGACGATGCGGGCAAGGGGTTCTTGTCCGACATCACTGGGCGGATTGTCGAATCGCCTCCTGGATCGGGTGTTTATGTGGGAACGGGCAACGTGACGCAGATGGAGGAAGCCCTGCAGGACCTCGAGTTTTCGATTGATCCCGGCTATCCCGTGCCGGCTGGGCAACCGGGAATCGAAGTGTTTTTCACAGCGAGCATCACGGATCGCTTGGGATCGCGCATCGAGATATCGTTTTCGCTGCTCGTGCGCGTGGAACAGGTGGCCCGCGTGGTGGTGAATTTGAACGATTCGGGAGCCGGTTCGCTCCGGCGAGCCCTGGACGATGCGCAAAGCAATGATCATGTCGTATTCCAGCTCGACGCGGTCTATGCGTTGGCCTCTTCGGCTGTCATTCGCTTGGAGAGTCCCCTCGTCATCGACAAGAATCTCACGATCACTGGGCCGGGAGCCGAGAAGCTATTTCTCAGCGGCGATTCAGATGGGGACGGCACGGCGGATGTGCAAATCTTTCAAGTGGGCGTAGCGGCGACGGACACGACGCCTGCGGTCGCGTCGTATCTGCATCTCTCTTACATAAGCTTGACTCACGGTACTGATGAAAGCAGTGAGTTCGGAAATGGCGGAGCGATTTCGGTGGGGCCAGGGAGTGCGCTGGTGGTCGATCATGTGGAGATCCTCGACTGTTTTGCCGAGCAGTGGGGCGGTGCGATCGATGTCGACGACGGGCGTTTGACGGTTTCCCATTCGCTGTTCGCGTTCAACCGCACCGGTCAGAATCTGGGGGAGGGCGGGGGCGCGATCTCGCTGAATACGTCGCAGCGCTGCGAGCTATTCAATGTGACGTTTTCGGAGAACACGCAGAGCAGCCAGCGCGGTCTGGGCGGGGGAGCGCTCTACGTGGAGAACTCGGATTTGGGGACACCGTTCGACGTGGATGTTGCCCATTGCACCTTCTATAGAAACGTCGACGCGGCAAAACGCGGCAGCGCAATTCGGACGAATGTATTTAACACGCGTCTGAATCTTCGAAATTGCCTGTTTGCCGACGGGGACGCCAATCCTTTGGATCCCGACGGAGCGGGCCGGATCATCTCGTTCGGGGGCAACGTTGCGGACGACGACACGCAGGTGATGATCTCGCAAGGGGGAACCCCGCAGACGCTGACTTTATTGAATCAGCCATCCGACCGCCGTTCGCAGACGCTCACTCTGCTTCCGCTGGCGGATAACGGCGGCCAGACCCGGACGCATGCGCTTCCGGTGGGGAGTCCTGCGATCGCTGCGGGCCTCGCGTCGGCGGGTTTGGCGACGGATCAGCGCGACGTGTGGCGGGACACGACTCCAGACGCGGGCGCGTTTGAGGCCAACACCTTCAAGCGGATTGTGATCAACGAGATCCAGTTCGATCCACCGGTTGGGGGCGCACAGTATATCGAGATCGTGAATCCCCGGGATTCCGAGACGTTGAACTTGAATGGCTACGAAGTTTGGGTTCAAGGGGCGTTGCGGCATGTGTTTTCTTCTGTGAATCTTGTTCCGGGCGCCGGGGTATTGGTGGCGCAGAACACGGGACTCACGGTGACGCCGGCTCCTCCGGGGTCGGTAGCGGTGCAGAACGCCTCGGTTTCCGGGGATCTGGAAGCGGGAGAGGACGGAGGGATCGTGGAAGTGCGGAAGCCGGGTCCCGGGGGAGCGATGGTGGCGACGGCCACCTACCTTGCCAGTTTCCGGCAGAGCGGGACGCCCGCGGATGAATTGCGTGCAGCGAACCAGTCGGTGACGCGGAACTGCGAGTTCCTGGGCGGTTTCTTGCCGGGCACGGCGACGCCTGGCGAGGATACGATGAATGTTCCGTTGGCGGAAGGCAACGCGCCGCCGATCGCGTTCGATGACGAAGTCGAGACCGATGAGGACAGCGCGTTGGAGGTTGACGTTTTGGCGAACGATTTCGACGCGGACCGGACGGACGTGATCCGGGTGCAGAGTTTGCCCGCGGTGCAAAGCACCCTCGGGGCAGCGCTGACCATCCTCCACACGCCAATGGCGGGGGCGGCTGTGCACTATGATCCGACTGTTTCTGCGACCATTCAGGCGTTGCCGCAGGGCAGTACGGCGACGGATGCCTTTGATTACGTCATTCTCGATTACGCGAATGGGATCACGCCCAACTTGCCCAGGGGAGCGAATGCCACCGAGATTGCCGCGAACTTGTTGCGCGCCACGGGGACGGTGACGGTGCATCTGACCGGCGTGAACGATGCGCCGACGCCGCAAGATGATAAACCGGCGTCCATGCCGGCTCTGGCTACGGTGGAGGATGCGGCGTTGACGTTTTTGGCCGACAGTCTGCTGTTGAACGACACGGACCCGGACACGGGCGAGAGTGGATTGGCTTTGCGGATCTGCTGGGTGAAGCCATTCGGCTTTGTGCTTGGGGACAAGGATCCGACGCGGGTGGAGTTGAGCGACCTCGAGACGACGAGCGAGTTGGGAGCGCATGTGCAGCTTGTTTTGAGGGCGGACAGAACTCAGTCGAGCATCACCTACGATCCCCGGGGATCGGCGGTGTTGAATGCATTGTCGGCCGGAGAGATGGTGGAGGATCGATTCAGTTATCTGGTGATCGATCCTCACGGAGCACCAGGGATTGCGACCGTCTGCATCAAGGTGACTGGCGTGAACGATCCACCGGTTGCGAACAATGACGGGCCCTTCGCAACGGACGAGGATCATGCCGTCATGATTACGCGAGCCGCCGTGCTGGCGAACGACACCGACGTCGACCAAAATGGGAATCCTCCAGACGACCTGCTGACGGTCGCGTCGCTGCCATTGCCCACGAGCACTTTGGGGGCCGCAGTGAGCTTGGCGGGCGCCGGCGGCCCCATCACCTATAACCCCACGGGAGCCCCGATGCTTCAGATGTTGTCGAAGAAGGAGGTGATCGAGGACTCCTTTGATTACAGGATATCCGACGGAAACGGGGGAAGCGACACCGCGACAATCTTCGTCCAAGTGACGGGGGTCAATGACGCGCCAATGGCCTTCGACGACATGGCCATGGTTGAAGAGGACTTCGACGTGAGCATCTCCGCGGCGGACGGAGCTTTAGCCAACGACATCGATATCGACATGAACGGCAGTGCTCCCGACGATGTGTTGCGGGCGATTCCTGCCGAGACATTTGCGACATTGTTGGGCGCGATGGTGACATTGTATCCAGACGGATCCTTCGACTACCAGCCGGGCGGGCTTTTCGAATGGCTAGGACTGGGCGAGACGGCGACCGACGAGTTCCAGTATAAGGCGACTGATGACGGCCTGATTTTCGCGAACGGAGACAGCTTCCAGGTCGCGGCGGGATCCACGAGCGTCTTCCTTCCGGTCCTGCTCAACGACGTGAATATGGGGATCGACCCGGGTTCAGGCATTCTGGTGACTGGCGTGGGGGCTCCCAACCGAGGAGGTTCTGCAGCGGTGAGTCCAGGCGGCGATGGAGTGCTTTACACTCCGCCATTTGGTTTCATCGGAGTCGAAACTTTCCAATATGAAATCGCGGATGGCCCGAACGGTTTTTGCATGGCCCAAGTGCAGGTGGAGGTGATCCCGGCGGCGGGACCCTTGGCCGCAAAGGAAGACCGCTTTCAAGTGGCTCCCGGAGCCACTGCGGATTTGGATTTGCTGGCCAATGATCTTTTTCTGCCGGGCGGCGCTTCGATCGCGCTGACGAGTCTCGGGACACCGGATCAGGGGGGTGTGGCGAGCATTATTCTGTTAGGAGGCAGGACCTTTGCGCGCTACACGCCGGCTGCCGGATTCACAGGCGTCGAGAAGTTCTCGTATCTGGCGACGGCTGGCGGGGGAACAAGTTTTGGAGCCGATGTCTATGTAACGGTGCCCAATCGCACAGGGGCGTTGCGGGCTTGGAACGATCATTTCTACGTAGTAGGCGGGACCGAACTGAATCCCTTGCCGGTTTTGGGGAACGACGGCGTGCTTCCGGCCAACTCAGCCGGTTGGACAGTAAGCGCGGCGGGGTTGGGAACTCCCTCGAACGGAGGGACGGTCGCCGTTTCTGCCGATGGCCGCTCCGTGCTCTACACGCCTGCGGGTGAGTTTTTCGGCACAGAAACCTTCACTTACCTGACGCAAGATGCCTTTGGCGGGACTGGCGCGGCCACGGTTACTGTGATGGTCATCGAGGATGGGTTCCACGCCGCAAACGACGTGTTTGGCGTGAACTGGAACAGCAGTGCGAACACGCTGCCGGTTTTGGCCAACGACGTGTTGATCCCGGATGACGGGGCGATCGCGATCACTTTTGTCCAGACTCCCAGTAACGGGACAGCCGTGTGGAATGCTGCACGGTCGGCGCTCATCTACACTCCGGATGGAGGATTCTCCGGACAAGACACATTTAGTTACGAGATTGGAGCGGCGACGCATCCGAGGCAGGCGGCCTCCGTGACGGTAAATGTGATCAACCGCAGCGGTGAACTCGCCGGCGGCGCCGATTTCTACTGTGTGGCGGGCGACAGCACGCGAAACGCCCTGCGGGTCTTGGTGAATGACGGGGTGTTTCCCTTTACGGTATTGCCCTTGTCCATCACGAGCTTCAGCGCCCCGACAGAAGGCGGTCTGTTGGAGCTTGCGCCAGACGGGACGTTCCTGTTCTACACCCCGACGGCCGGTTTTATCGGCACGGAGACCTTCACCTATCAGTTTACCGATGGCCGGGGCGGCGCCGGCTCCGCGATGGCGACAATCAAGGCGGGGTCGATTTTCGCTGGCGACGACGTGTTCACCGTCGAATCGGACACGGCAAACAACTTCTTGGATGTCTTGGCAAACGATCGCCGTGTTCCGGGCGGAACTCCGGTATTGGCAGGACTTTCTAGCGGTCCAAGCGGCGACGGGATGGTGTCGCTCAATGTGAGCCAAGACGCGTTTCTCTACACGCCGGATCCAGGCTTCACCGGCATCGAGACCTTCACCTACGAGGTGGAAGATGATACGGGAGAAACCTATGAGGCTGCGGTGATGATCCGCGTGGTGGCCGCAGACTCCGATTTCTCGGGCGCCAAAGTGGTGCTGACGGTAAAGGGCGCCAACGATGCCCCGACGCTCACAGGCGTGCAGGCGATCGATTTTCATAGAGACGACGAGATCGCCAAACCCTTCGCGACGGTGATTATTGGAGAGGTCGACAGCAACGGTTTGCAGCCGTTGACGGTGACGGTGGTCATCGACGACCCGGTCAAGGGCGAACTGACGGATTTGGGAGGGTTCGTCGAGGGACCCCCGGGGACCTATACGTTTTTGGGTACAGCCGCGGCTGCGACTACGGCGATTCAGGGGCTCTGTTTCGTGCCGGCTGAAGACCGAATCGAGTGGTCGGAACATGAAACAACGACTTTCACGATCTGCGTGGACGACGGGATTGCGCCTCCTGTGTGCTCGAGCGGAACGACGATCGAAGTCTACAACATCGGCCATCTATTCGGGGACAACTGGATCTTCGGCAACGGCGTCACTTTGTCATGGGACGAGCGCCGCAATCTCACCGTGGGCGGCGGTCAACCCTTTGGTTTTCCGTTGGGCGGCGGCGGCACGTGGAGTGATTGGTACACCGGAGAATGGCTTGTCTACTCGGACGGCAGAACCGCGTGGAATGCGCAAACGGGGGTTATCCTGACCGGAGCCAATGGCACTCTCGGCCCCGGGTTGGACGAGGACAACTCGATTCCTGCCATGATCATCCCGAAACCTGGGGGTGATCCCACGGTAAACTTGTATATTTTCACGACCGGAGGGAACGAAAGACGTGTTCATTTTACGGAAATAGACCTTTCCGTGGGAGCCAACGGTTCCGTTGTGGGCGCCGCGGGCGTCCAAGTGTTTGGAAGCACTCCGGGCAAGGAGGGTTGGGCGATTGTTCCCCATTCCAATGGGAGCGATTACTGGCTGATCATCGGCACAGGCGCCGCATATCCCATCACCGGCAGCGGTGTTGGAACCCCGGTGAGCAACTTCAACCTGGACGGAAAGGGAGGCAGCTTTCGTTATAGCCTTGGCGGACAACGCCTCGCCGTGGCGTGGTCGCCGCCGATCATGAAGATCTACGATTTCGACCCGGCGACGGGCGTCGTGAATTCGGGGAGCAGGATTCAATTGCCATGGGGCAACGCGTTCTTCGAGTTTTCTCACGACGGAACGAAGTTGTATGTAAACGATCCTTCGTCGGGCGCGCTGTATCAGTATGATCTGACGGCCGATCCGGGTCCGACCGCGACGACGGCGGTGCGAAGCAGCGCCGTCGCGGCGACGCAGGTCGTCCTGCATAGTTATGCCGGTTCGGACTACGCCGGAGACATTGCGCTGGCCCCCGACGGAATGATTTACGTAGTGGGAGACAGTTCCAACCCGCCGAAGCTCCACCGTATCAACGATCCCAATGCACTGGGCGCCGCTGCGCAGTTTCAATTGGATGCGGTGACCCTGCCTGCGGGCAGTCAGATCAGGCAGGGCCTTTACCATGGCTTGCGCGTGGACGATTTGATTCCGGAAGGACCTCCTGCTCCCCCGGAAGTGTTCGAGACGGGAGTTTTGGCCAGCGTATCGAGCGCGGCCTGGACGGAAGTGGAACTGGATCGGACCTACGCTTCCATGGTGGTCGTCGCCACGCCGCAATACAGCAACACCCAAGTGCCTCTGGTGCCGCGGATCCGGAACGCGAGCGGCGATTCGTTTGAGATTATGTTGGCTCGTGCTGACAACCTCACAGCGGCCGTCAGCGCCTCTGTGCACTACGTCGTGGCTGAGGAGAGGGTGTATTCTCTCTCGGTGGACGGGGTGAAAATGGAGGCGGTCCGCTACAACTCGACGCTCACGGATCGCAAGTCGTCTTGGGTTGGTCAGAGCCGGAGCTATCAGCAGCCCTACACCAATCCCGTAGTGTTGGGTCAAGTCCAAACGAGCAACGACCCGCGATTCTCGGTCTTCTGGGCGCGCGGCTCGAGCTCCGGGAATCCTCCCAGCAGCAGCCAGTTGTGGACCGGAAAGCACGTGGGTGAAGATCCAGTCACTGCGCGTGCGAACGAGACGGTAGGGTACATCGTGATCGAAGCGGGGACAGGAAATGTCGGAGAGTTTGACTATTCGGCCTTTGTGGGAGCGGACACGATTGTCGGAATGGGAAATACTCCGCCCATCCTGTATTCGGTATCGGGAATTGCCGATCCTGTGGCGGCCGTCGGCTCTTCAGCAGCGATGGATGTCAACGATGGCGGATGGCCAGTTCTCTATGGAACGACTCCGTTGACAGCAACCTCCATCGCCTTGGCCATCGATGAGGACCGTCTTACCGACAACGAACGCAGTCACGCAAATGAGCAAGTCGCTGTCCTCGTCCTCGGAAATTCCGCATCGGGAGGATCGGGAGACCCGTTGATGATCAGCGCGGCGGCGGCATCGTTGCTCGCTTGGGAACAAGAGCACTTCGACTCTGCTGAACTCTCGGAACCCACATTAGGTCCCATTCTCTGGGGGCTGATGGCGGATGCCGATGGCGACGGCAGAAAGAACCTCGAAGAGTATGCATTCGGCTTTGATCCGCGGCGGCGCGAAGACAGCGAGCCCTTGCGTGTTTGGTTGGAGCCTTCCGCCACGAGTGAAACCATGGAGTTGCGTATCTCCTACCGCCGGCGCGCCCAAGATCGATTGCTTCGCTATGCACTCGAGCAATCCGCAGATCTCTCCACCTGGCGAGCAGCACCTTCTTGGATAGTGAACACTATCCCGGCCGCCGGCTCGGACTACGAGCGGATCATCTTGGGCGCTGGTCTTCCGAACAACCAGCAAGCGCGATTCTACCGCTTACGCGTAACTCGTTAAACCTCGAAGCATCGCTTGGCAGCCGGAGAGGGGGCCCATTGCGGAGACAAGCGGTTTCGGGTTCCGTGGGCGGGCTCGTTGTGATGGAAACTGTTTGGGCGCTGCATGCGAAGGAACGCCCAGGGGCTGGAGGGAGCGCTGGACGATCGAAGCGGAGTATTGCACGGTGCGGCATGCCCATAGCCCGGGTAGTCGCACAGGTCTGGATCCTGTGTATCAGCTTGCTTTGGGGAGCCGTGGGTCTTGCCCCTCGTCTCGAGGCCGCGACTTGGCTTCCGGAAGGGACGAAAAGCAGTCTAAGGAAAGGCCCGGGCGGGCACGAGTCCGCCAAAGGCAAGACGGCATTGGAGAAAGCGGCGACGAACGGCTTGACGCCGTTCTCGCTCCCGGTGGGCGCGGACCCTTATCCCTCCCGCTGGGTGAACGGCGATTCCGGGCAGAGTATTCCCTACATCGTGGATGCCGAAGCGCTGCCGGATGGTCTCTCCCAGGACGCCGCGCTCACCGCCGCAACACGGGCTTTTTCCGCTTGGGAATCCGCATCCGGGCTGCGCTTTCATCTCGAGGCCGTGACGGTATTCGAGGGCGCCGCGGATCTTCACTCCGGAAGGGACGGCCGGATTCGGCTGCAACTGCACGATCTGCACGAGCGAATCCTCGATCCTAACCTAGTGGCGTTTGGAGGACTCTTCACCACCAGCGGAGCCTTGGGCATGGGCAGCGGCGGTCGCGTCTTCCATCAGGAGTTTCACCGGACCACTGGCGGCTATGTGATATTAAACCATCGGCAGAGGATCCTTTCGGATCCGGCGACGCTGGAAGAAGTCCTGGCGCACGAGATCGGGCATGCGTTAGGGCTGGCGCACTCCAGCGAAGATCCCGAGGAAGCGGACTCTGAACTTCGGAATGCCCTGATGTACGCAGTGGTGCATGGCGGCTCCCGGGGAGCGCGGCTGGATGTTTGGGATCGCGTTAGCTTGGAACGAGCCTACCCCGAGACGTTGCCCCCTCCGGCATTTCCAGCGAACCTTGAGGCGCCGACGGTGGCTGGAGGCGGGGCATTTCTCGTTCCGGAGCTGCTGCGCGTTCCCGCGCAACGCGGCCCGCTCGGAGAAAGCGCGGGTATCGCTCCCTGGTCTTTGCGTTTTTATGCTGCACGCTCAACTTCAAACTACGGAGAGTTTCAAGCGGAAGATGGGGACATCGTCTACAGGCCCATCGGATTCTTCCAACTTGCGCCTCTCTCTGCACAGAGCGGACGCTATCATGATCGGGCGCTATTTCGGGTGGAAAGCGCCACGCACGGTTCGGCTCAGGAATGGGTGCATGTGCTCTCCCTTAGGCGCGACGGTTGGGGGGAGCCTCCCGACGGCCTGCCCGACGCCTGGGTTCAAGAATGGTTTGGCGAAGGAGTCAGGGTGGATCCGCATGGAGATTCCGATGGAGACGGCAGCACCGAGGCGGAGGAGTTCATGCAGAACAGCAATCCTCTCGACCCGGAGTCTTTCGTCCGAATAAGTTTTACGGATGCGCCTGAGTCGATCGCTGAATCCGGCGGAGGTTTGGACTTGGTTCTGGACTGTGGGAACAGGGTGAGCCGTCCGGTGGCGGTCGATCTTTTGTGGAGTGGAACGGCGAAAAAGGGAGAGGACTACCTGCTGCCGGAGCGATTTGCATCAGGTGTGTTGATCCCGGCGGGAGTGGACCGGTGGACCGTGCCGCTCACCCTCGTCGAAGACGGCCTTTCCGAGGGTCCGGAGTCGCTTGTCGTGGAAATAGCCGGAGTGATGGGCGCAGGCATGGGCGAGAATCTGCGCGTGGAGGTAATCATTGTCGATAATGAGGAACTGCCTGTTTATCGTTTAGGGGAGTCCGCCTATGTCGCCAGGGAGGGCGATCCCGAGGGCACGGCCATCACCGTATTGCGGTCGGGACGAGTGGATGCAGCGAGTTGCGTGAGACTCTCGGTGCAGGAGTATAATGGAGAGGGATCGCTGGATCCGGCATTGGATTTTAGTCGCGCGAGTTGGGATTTTTGTTTTGAGGAAGGGGAGACGGAACGCACCCTGGTTTTGGAGGTGGAGGATGACGCCGTGGCGGAAGGTGTGGAAACCGGAAGACTCTGGTTGGAAGTCGTCGAGGGCGGCGGAGTCGTGGATCCTGAAGGTGGGGAAGCCCTTTTGCAGGTGATCGACAACGACGGGGAGCCTGAACTGACCGTGGAAGCGCTTCCGGCCATGGAAGGAAGCGCTTATGGAGAAGTTATCCTGCGGCTTTCTCACGCCAGCGGATCGCCCGTGGACGTGCATTATGTTCTTGTGAGTGGCACGGCACTGGAGGGAGAGGACTTTTTGGCGGCCTCAGGCTGGCAAGTCATCGCGCCTGGAGACACGGAGGCCCGGGTGCAGATAGCCTTGGTGGACGATCCATGGAGCGAGGAAGAGGAGGTTTTCTATTTCGTGGTCACGGAGATCATGAACGGCGTGACCTACAATCCGGAGGCGGCAATTTCCTTAGTGGATGATGAGCCGCTTCCAGCTCTCAAGACGCCGGTCCGAATGGCGGCGACGGAAGGGCAACTCATCGCGATTCCGGTCTCGCTCAGCGGTCCAGCAGCCGTGCCTGTGGAGTATGGCTGGCGATTCGTTGGACGTTCGGATTCGACGGCCGATGATGCGCCGGTGGAGACGGGCGTCCTTCGATTTACACCCGGGCAAACCTCCGCCGTGATCGAGGTGCTTCTGCCTAATGATGAGATGGATGAACCGGAGGAGTCCATCTTCCTGGAGTGCGTGGGGATAAGGCACGCTCAGCCGGGATCGTTTGTTACAGAGATCGTTATTGCCGATGACGATCCGCGTCCCGTGCTGCTGGTGGAGGAGGGAGTTGTCAGGGAAGGAGACGCAAACGTCGCGGCGCCTCTTCGGCTTTCCAGCCGAAGCGGCTTCGAGATCACCGTTCAGCTCAGCATCACCGGAGGGACGGCGACGGCAGGCGCGGATTATGTATGGCCCGGGTCGCTGTTGGTGTTTCCGGCGGGGTCGTTGGAGCCGGTCTGGAGTTTTCGATTGGTCGATGACTTTATTCATGAGGAAACGGAGGAGTTGGAGTTCAAGATCGGTATAGTGCGCAATGTGGCCGTCTCAGGGACGGTTGCGAAGATGACGATCCTTGACGACGACCCAGAGGACGCGTGGACGGTGCGCTCTATGACGGTGAGTGAATCCAGCGGTTCGGTTCGGCTTGAGGTGTTGCGATCTAGGCTGGGTCAAGAATCATCCTCGGTAGGCTACCGGACCGTGCCGGGAACCGCTCTTGCTCCTGGCGACTTCACGATGCAATCGGGGATCGTGGAGTTCTCTGCGGAAACGAAGTCCGCCTTCATTGAAATTCCGATCGTGGACGATGTGCTCGACGAAGAGGAGGAGACGTTCACTGTAGAATTGGTGGATCCCAGTCATGGAGAAGCGACCGGTGGTCCGGCGCTGGTCACGATCCTGGACGATGATCCCGAGCCGGTGATTTATGGGGATTGGACCGAGGTGGGAGAAGGCGAGGCCGCAGCCCGGTTGGTCCTGAAGTTATCGGAGCCGAGCGGACGCCCGATCCAGGGATTCGTGATTCCGGCCGGAGGAAGTGCTTTGCCGGGAGAGGATTACGCTCCGGATCCGTTCTTCTTTGAGGTGGCTCCAGCCCAAGAGACTGTGGAAGTGGAGATAGCCATTTATGACGACCTGCTTGCCGAGAACACGGAGACGGCGCTGCTCGCCTTTATTAACCTGCAGAACGTGGCGCCGGCGGACAGTCCATTGGGGTTTTCCATCCTCGACAACGAAGAGCTTGCCGAGGCGGGGATGCTGGAATGGGCGGATTCCAGGGATCACGGTTTTCGCATCCGGTGGCGGGGCCGGCAGGGCGACAGGTATGAAATGGAAACCAGCACGGATCTCGACAACTGGCAATCGTGGCCGGAGTTTAACGGAGAGGCTAGCGGCGACTGGGACCTTCACGAAGCGCCGGAGGAGGCCTCGGCTCTTCTTTTTTTGCGGTTGCGGAGGATTGGGATCTCCGGAGACCCTAACCAGGCTCAGCCAGCGCCGCCAGGAGATGGCGATTGAGGCGGATCCCTGCCTCGAAGTTCTCCAAGGGGAAGTTTTCGTTGGGCGAATGGGCCCGGCAATCGGGAAGGGCCAGGCCGAGCATGAGGGTATCGGCTCCGAGCACGTCGCGAATCGTCCGGATGATGGGGATGCTCCCTCCTTCACGAATGAAGCAGGGACTGCGACCGAAGGTGGATTCCAGGGCAGTTGCTGCGGCTCGACCGTAGGGACTGTTGGGATCCATCAGGTAGGGGCGCCCGGAGTGTCCGGCGCGGAAAGTGATGCGGATCCCGGGTGGGCATTGCGATTCGAGGTGGAGGCGGACGAGTTCGAGCGTATCCGCCGGATCCTGATCGGGGACGAGCCGGAAGGAAAGTTTGGCCATGGATGTGCTTGGGATCACCGTCTTGGATCCTTCGCCCTGGTAACCACCGCCGATGCCGTTGACTTCTGCAGTTGGTCTCGCCCAGATCCTTTCCAGAGAGCCGAAACCTTGCTCGCCAAAGAGTTCAGGTACGCCGGTGAGTTCAAGTATGTCGGAGTCGCCGTAGGGCAGGTTCTCCCAGGCCTCTCGTTCCCAAGCTTCGAGAGGCCGGACGCGATCATAGAAACCGGGCACGGCGACGTGACCGTCCTCATCGTGCAGGGAATGGACGAGGCGGGCCACCGCGGTCGCGGGATTGGCCACGGCTCCACCATAGATTCCGGAGTGAAGATCCTGGGCGGGGCCGTGCACGAGGAGTTCCGCACAGGCGATGCCGCGCAGTCCATAGGTGCAGGTGGGGATGCCGCGCCCGAGCATGCCGGTGTCGGAGACGGCGGCGATATCACAGGCCAGTTCCTGGCGATGTTCGATGAGGAAAGCTTCGAGGTGAGTGCTGCCGATCTCCTCTTCGCCTTCGATCAAGAAGGTGAGATTGACGGGCAACTCGCCCTGCTCTGCGAGGGTTTCGGCGACGCCTAGGACGTGGGCGAGAATTTGCCCCTTATTGTCAGTCGCTCCCCGGGCGAAGATAATTCCGTTCTCGATGTGGGGTTCGAAGGGCGGATGGATCCACAGGTTCAGCGGATCCACGGGTTGAACGTCGTAGTGGCCGTAAATGAGGACGGTCGGACGGCCCTCCCGGCGCGCGTTCTTGGCTACGATGACGGGGTGTCCTTCGGTGGGGCGGATTACCGCCTCGAGACCTGCGGTGCGGAGGCGGGCGGCGAGCCAACCGGCGCAGGCGTGCATGTCAGCGCGGTGACTGCTATCCGTGGAAATACTGGGAAAGCGGAGGAACTCGAGAAGAGCATCAAGGTGAGCAGGTGGAATCATGGGGACGAGAAGCGAAGCGAGAAGAGGGGCGAGCGAATGCCGCGCAGTTGGGAGTCAACCGCCTTGGAAAGGGGGCATGATGGAGACTTCCTGGCCGTCGCGCAAGCGTGCGTCGCGGTGGGTGAATTCGAGATCCACAGCAATATGGAGCCGGGAATCCCAATCGCGGAGACCGGGAAACATGCCGTACAACGCATCGAGCAGATCGGCGACGCGAAAGATCCCTTCGTCCGGGGCCTCGTGGTCGAGACGTTCCAGTCCCGCGACATCCCGGAGCACGGAATAGAACTCGACGGCGACCTTCATGAACGGCTTGTGGAGGGCGACTCCTTAGGAAGGGCAAATGTTCACTCCGCTGCGGGAGCCGGCGCTTCAGCCGGTTTGTGTTCCGGCAGGAAAGCGGCTAGGATCAAAAGTCCCGCCGAAATACAAATGCAGGAATCCGCGACGTTGAATGCAGGCCACTGCCAGTGGTCCACGTAGAAAAGGAGAAAATCGACGACGTAACCGCGGAAGATGCGGTCAGTGAGATTTCCGAAAACACCGGAAAGCAGGAGAAAGACGGCGAGGCGCGATGGCGCGTTGGGGAAGGCCTGGCGTCTCCAAAGCCAGCCGATGAAGACGATGGCGGCGATCGCGACGATGCCGAATACCAGATTGGAATGGGACGTGCCGTTGAAGTGACCCCAGGCTACACCCGTGTTGTGCACGCGAACGATGTCGAAGAATCCGGGAATCACGGGAGAATGGTCGCCCTCCCGGAACGTCCGGACGATATAGGCCTTGGTGACCTGATCGAGGACGAACAGCGGCAGGGTGATCAGAAGGAATGCACGGAGAAAGGTCATGCTTCGACGGACCGGGTTTCGACGGCTTCGGTGCAGCGGTCGCAGAGAACGGGATGAGAAGGATTTCTGCCCACGGTGGGGTCAAAGCGCCAACAGCGCGCGCATTTCGGGCTATCGCTGGGAGAGACCGAGGCAGAGAGTTCGGCGCCCTCTTGAAGTTCCACGCCGGCGACGATGAAGATTTCACTCAGCTCGGAAGGTCCGATGCCGCCATGGCGAAGTGGGGAATTCGAGGGTAATGCGAGAACGACGCGAGCTTCGTCGCTGCGGTGCATGACCTTGGCCTGCCGGGCATCCTCGATTTGCTTCTGAACCAAGGTGCGGCAGCGCAGAACTTGGTCCATCAGCGAAACGGCGGCGCCGTCCCGGCGTGCCGGATCTGGTTCGGGAAAGCGTGAGAGATGGACGGATTCAGCATGCCCAGCATGTTCCCAAGCTTCGTCGGCCGTGAAGACGAGGATGGGCGCGATGAGCCGGGTGAGGTGGTCGAGAATCCGGGCCATCGCGGTCTGAGAGGAACGGCGCCGGAGGCTATCCGGCCGGTCGCAATACAACCTGTCTTTCGTGATGTCGATGTAAAGGCTGCTGAGGTCGACCGTGCAGAATTGGTTCAACTCGTTGAAAACGCGGCGGAAGTCGTATTCTTCGTAGGCTTGCAAACAGCGGCGGAGAACGGCGTCGAGGCGATCGAGAATCCAGCAATCGAGAAAGGTGAAGTCCTCATCCGGCACAGAGCAGAGGTCCCGGTCGAAGTCCGACAAGTTGGCTAGCAAAATGCGCAAGGTGTTGCGAAGACGGCGGTAGATTTCGACCACTTGTTCGAACAACTCGATGGAAAAGGGAACTTCCTGGGTGCAATCGACGCTGGCGGCCCACAAGCGCAAGTTGTCCGCGCCGTATTTTTCGTAGAAGAACCCGGCGT
Source organism: Verrucomicrobiales bacterium (assembly GCA_041749135.1). Taxonomy (GTDB): domain Bacteria; phylum Verrucomicrobiota; class Verrucomicrobiia; order Verrucomicrobiales; family DEV007; genus DATKCT01. Next base: position 19,204 of record JBGTBW010000154.1, on the reverse strand, counting down.
TGATGGGTTTGTCGCCGGATTTGGAGATCTTTTCTCCGGTGGACGTATCGACGACGAATCCGTGGGTGAGGACTGAGCGAAAAGGAGCGGCTCCGCGCACGGCGATGCTCAGCAGGAGGGAGGACTGAAACCATCCTCGATGTTGGTCGGTGGCTTCCAGGTAGAGGTCGGCGGGGACATGCAGAGCGGGATGGCGATCGAGGACGGCGACATGGCTGCTGCCCGAATCGATCCACACGTCAAGCGTGTCGTTGCCGCGGAGAACGCCTTTCGGAAGGCCCAGACGCGCGGCCCAGGCGTCGTCATCGAGTTCGAACCAGAGATTCGATCCATGCTCTTCGACGAGATCGGCGACCTGGCGCACGAGCTGGGCGTCCAGCAGGATCTCGCCCGAGGGTTGGCGAAATGAGGGAAGCGGCACGCCCCAAGTGCGCTGGCGGGAAATGCACCAATCGGGCCGGGATTCGACGGTCCCGGCGATGCGGTTTCGTCCCCAGGAGGGCAACCACTGGACCCGGTCGATTTCCTCGAGGGCCTTGGTCCGGAGGGCGTCGATCCGGATGAAAAACTGGGGAACAGCGCGAAAAACGATGGGTGTTTTCGAGCGCCAACAGTGTGGGTAGGAATGGAGGTAGTCGCGTGCAGCGAGGAGGACCCCGCGTTCTTCGAGCAGAGCGATGATGGCGGGATTGGCGTCGAAAACCCGGGTTCCGGTGAGGTCCGGCAAGTTTGCCTCGTCGGTCAGACGGCCGTCATCATCGACCGGCGACAAGATATCAAGTCCGTGCTCGAGGCCAGCCAAGTAGTCGTCTTGCCCGTGACCGGGAGCGATATGGACCGCGCCGCTTCCTGTGTCTTTGGTCACGAAACCCGCTGTGATCACCAAGGCCCTGCGATCGAGAAAGGGATGACGCGCGCGCAGCCCGGCGAAGGCGGAGCCGTGGTGGATGATGGCATCGGGGTCGCGGCGGGCCCGGAACCCGGTTTCGCTTTCGAAAGTATCGAGCAAGTCTTTGGCGATGACCAGACGGAAGCAGCGCCCGTCATCATGCCGGAAGTTGTCCACGACGTATTGGAACTCGGGATGGAGGGCCACGGCGAGGTTGGCAGGCAGCGTCCAGGGCGTCGTCGTCCAAATCACGAGATTGGTTTGCGGCCCGAAGCGCTCGTCTTCCAGCGGGAAACGGACATAGATGGCCGGATCGGTGCGATCGCGGAACTCGATCTCGGCTTCCGCCAGGGCTGTGCGGGCCCCGAAGCTCCAGGAGACGGGTTTCCGGCTGCGGTAGACCGCGTTCATTTCGACGAGCCTGGCGAAAACTCGCAGGACATCGGCCTCGTAAGCGGGATCGAGAGTCAGATAGGGGTGATCCCAGTCAGCGAAAATACCGAGCCGCTGGAAAGTCTCGCGCTGGATGTCGATGTATTTCCGGGCGTATTCCTCGCAGCGCCGGCGAATCTCCACGGGCTGGAGATCCTGGGTTTCCCGGACGACCTTGAACTCGATGGGCAGCCCGTGGCAATCCCATCCCGGGATGAACGGCGTGTGGAAGCCCGCCATGCAGCGGGACCGGAGCACCAAATCCTTCAAGAGCTTGTTGAGAGCTGTGCCCATGTGGGCGTCGCCGTTGGCGAAGGGAGGGCCGTCATGGAGGATAAAATCAGGGCAGTTCTCGGAACGGCGGCGCTCGGCAATGCGTTCATAAAGGCTGGCGGCGCGCCAGGCGCGAAGGCGCTCGGGCTCTCGCTGCACCAGATTGGCCCGCATGGGAAAATCCGTTGTAGGGAGGTTGAGAGTTTCCTTGTAGCTGTTCCGTTCGCTCATGGCGGGATCCGAGGAGTGCGGAACCTAACCCGCATTTCTCATGCTGTTTCGTCGCGAAGGGCCGGCGAGCCCCGTGCAAACAAGGCGCGCGCAGCCGAAGGCGCAGGGCTGGGTGAGTACACCCTGTTCAAGCTTGAGGCAAGCGCAACACAGTCCCTATGGGTCGTAGCGACGCGCCAGCCCCCCTGGCGCTTTGGATCACGCCCTGCGCTGCGCGAGAAAAGCCCGCTCTCTCCAATCAACGCACCGCAGCAATGGAAAGCGGCATTGGGATCGCTGCCGGCAGCGGCGCCGGCGCGGGGGACTGCCGGAATTACGGTTTTCCTCAAGCCGCTCGGGGTGTTGTGACGCGGCGGAAACCGGCTAGTCTCATCGGCGTGAAGTCCGTCTGTGTGTATTGTGGAGCCAGTCCGGGGCGAAATCCGGTTTTTCTGAGGGAGGCCAGAGAACTGGGTGCGGCGCTGGCAAGGCGGGGTTTGGACGTGGTTTTCGGCGGCGGACGGGTCGGTTTGATGGGCGCCGTGGCGGATGCGGCCTTGGGCGCAGGCGTGTCGGTCACGGGGGTCATTCCCGGTCATTTGATGGCGTTGGAAGTGGGCCACGAGGGAGTTACCCGGTTGATCGCCGTGGATTCCATGCATGAGCGCAAGGCGCTCATGACGCGATTGTCCGATGCTTGCGTGGTTTTGCCGGGGGGCTTTGGAACCCTCGACGAGATGTTCGAGATTCTGAGTTGGAATCAGTTGGAGCTGGTGGAGAAACCTTGCGGGCTGCTGAATGTTTGCGGTTATTTCGACGGTCTGCTGCACTTTCTCGACGCAATGGTGGAAGAGAGGTTTTTGCTTCCGGAGCACCGGGGCTTGTTGTTGGTGGACGACGACCGGGAACGGCTTCTCGATGCTTTGGAGTCCTATGTGCCGGTGCGGGTCCCGGGCTGGGTGACCCGGAAGGTCCAGGCGGACCCAGCCGGCTCGCCCGATGCGGAGCCCGAGGCGGCTGCGGAACGCCGGTAAGCCGCAGGAACTCAGATCCGGCCGGAGCAGCAAAAAAACTCTCGCCCGCAATCCCATTGGGACGGGCTGACATCGGCGGCGGAACATGCTACAACTTCGCCGATGCACACTGGAGCGACTGTTTGCGAGACTGGATTCGAGGTAAACGGGCGCGCTTATGCGCCGCCGTCCGGCCGGGCAGTGGCGGTGATCTGCATCGACGGTTGCGCGGATTCCTATTTGAACGCGGCGCTGAGCTGCGGCGTGATGCCGCGGCTGGAAAAAGCATTGGGAAGCGGCGGGTTCAGGACCTTGGCGCGGGGGGCGCTGCCGTCTTTCACCAACGTCAACAACGCCTGCATCGTCACCGGTGCGCCGCCTGCCACGACGGGGATCAGCGGGAATTTTTTTCTCGACCCGGAAACCGGGCAGGAAGTGATGATGAACGCGCCGGAGTTTCTGCGCTGCGACACGATCCTGGCCGCAGCAGGGGAAGCGGGAAGAAAGGTGGCCTTCGTCACGGCCAAAGACAAGCTGCGGACCTTGCTCTCCAAGGGCATGCAGGGGATCGCTTTTTCCTCGGAGAAGGTCGATGAAGCGCGTCAAGAAACGCACGGGATTGCGTATGTGGAAGCCCTGGTGGGGCGGTTGAAGCCGGATATCTACAGCGCGGAAGCGAGTTTGTATGTGCTGGAGGCGGGCGTCGCGTTGGCGCAGGCGGGGCTGGCTGATTTTCTCTATCTTTCTCTGACAGACTATCTGCAGCACAAGTTCGGTCCGGAAACTCCGGAATCTCTGGAGTTTTACGCTGCGATCGACAGGGAGACCGGACGGCTGATCGATGCGGGGGCGGTTGTGGCGATCACGGCGGATCACGGGATGAACGCGAAGAACCGGCCCGACGGGACGCCCAACGTGATCTTTTTGGAGAGCGAACTTCTGGCGGAGTTTGGAGGGGGGCTGCGGGTGCTCTGTCCCATCACCGACCCGTATGTGGTGCATCACGGAGCGCTCGGGTCTTTTGTTAGCGTCCATGTGGACGACCTGACCCGCCTCCCGGCGATGGTGGATTGGCTGCGCGGGCGGGAGGGCGTGACGGAAGTCTTCACCCGTGAGGAGGCGGTCCGGATTCTGGAGTTGCCGGGCGACCGGATCGGAGATCTGAGCGTTTTGAGCGGGATCGACGTGGTTTTGGGAAGGACTCCGGCGGATCACGATCTCCGGCTCCTAGAGGGCGGGTTGCGCTCGCATGGCGGCCGATTTGAAGAGATGGTTCCGCTGATCGTCACGGAGGCATTGGATAGGGATTATCCGCTGCTGGGTGCGGGTGAGCTTCGCAATTTCGACATTTTCGATCTTGCCTGCAACGCGACGGTGAAACGGGAAACCGGCGGAGCTTGAGGAACGATGGATTTGCCGGTCTACATTGCGGGGCAAGCCGTGGCGGGAGAAGGACGGCTGGAAGTTCGGAATCCTTACGATGGAAGTGTGGTGGGCTCCGTGGCGCTGGCGGGGCCAGCGCTTTTGGAGCGGGCGATCCAAGAGACGGGAGGAGAAGGGAGGGACGGCTTGTCGCGATACGAGCGCGCTGAGATTCTGCGGCGGGCGCGACGGCTTTTGGAGGAGCGGCGGGATGAATTCGCCCGGTGGATTCGCCTGGAGAGCGGGTTGTGTCAGCGGGATACCTGGTATGAAACGGGACGCACCTTGGATGTTCTGGAGTTCGCCGCTTCAGAGGCGCTCCGGGATGACGGGCAGGTGTTTTCCTGCGACATATCGCCGCAGGGAAAAAAGCGGAAGATTTTCACTTTGCGGGAACCGGTGTTGTTGGCGGCGGCCATCACGCCGTTTAACCATCCCTTAAACCAAGTTTCTCACAAGATCGCTCCGGCGATCGCGGCGGGTGCGCCGGTGATTCTAAAGCCTTCGGAGAAGACCCCGCTGACGGCCTTGCGATTCACGGAGTTGTTGTACGAAGCGGGATTGCCGGGCTGGATGCTTAGCACCCTGGTGGGGCCGGTGGATCCGGTGGTGGAATCCTTGGTGCGCGACGAGCGCGTGGAACTCGTTTCTTTCACCGGGAGCGTGGCGGTTGGGAAACGCATTGCGGCGACGGCAGGATACAAGAAGTTGTGTTTGGAACTGGGTGGGAATTCTCCGCTCATTGTGTTGGAGGACGCGGATCTGGAGTTGGCAGTGCACTTGGCTGCGGAAGGCAGTTACCGCAATTCGGGCCAGCGTTGCACGGCGGTGAAGCGGATCCTGGTGCAGCGATCGATCCTGGAAGCCTTCACCGAAGGGCTGGTGGAAAAAACGCGGGAGTACGTGTGCGGCGACCCGGCGGATCCAGCGACGCGGGTTGGGACGGTCATCGATGAGGCGGCGGCGCAGCGACTCGTGGACGTCGTGCAGGACGCGGTCAAACGGGGAGCGCGGGTCTTGACGGGAGGCGAGCGGCGGGGAGCGTTGCTCGTGCCCACGGTTATTGGCGACGTTCCGCGCGACGCGGAAATGGTGGTCCGGGAATCGTTCGGTCCACTGTCGCCGGTGCTGGGGGTGGAAGACCTCGATGACGCCATCGGCCTGGCCAACGGGACCGCCTACGGCCTGTCCACGGGCGTCGTCACCCGCAGTCTGGAGGCCGCACTGGAAGCGGTGAAGCGGATTCGCACCGGCACAGTCAACATCAACGAGGTTCCAGGATACCGGATCGAGAATTCTCCCTTCGGCGGAGTCAAGGATTCGGGGCTCGGGGTCAAGGAGGGCGTAATCGAAACCATGAAAACGATGAGCAACGTCAAGACCTTTTCGCTCCCTTGGTAGGGCAATGGAATGAAAGCGGAAGACGAGAATCCCTACCTGTTGCTGACGCCGGGTCCGTTGAGCACGTCGCTAGCCGTGCGCAGGGCCATGCTGCGCGATTGGTGCACATGGGACGAGGACTACAACCTCGGAGTGGTTACGCCGATTCGAGAAGCGCTGGTGCGTTTGGTGAGCGCAGAGGAGGGCTACACCTGCGTGTTGATGCAAGGCAGCGGCACGTTTTCCGTCGAGGCGGCGATCGGGACGGCGCTCCCGGCGGACGGGCGCCTCTTGATTCTGGCCAATGGAGCCTACGGAAACCGGTTGGCGCAGATTGCGGCGCGATTGCGCATCTCTCACGTGGTTCAGGACAGCGGCGAACTCCGGCCGCCGGATCTGGCGCATCTTGAGCGGGCGTTGGGGGACGACCCGGGAATCACCCACGTGATGATGGTGCATGTGGAAACGACCACCGGCATGCTCAACCCGGTGCAGGAAGCTGGGCGAATCGTGCGGCGTTTGGGACGGTGTTTCCTCGTGGATGCCATGAGCAGTTTTGGAGGCATTCCGATGGATGCCGCTGATTGGGGCATCGATTTTCTCGTCAGCAGCGCCAACAAATGCATCCAAGGTGTGCCGGGCTTTGGATTTGTCTTGGCGAAGCGATCCGAGTTGGAAAAGACGGAAGGCTGGGCGCGATCACTGGCCCTCGATTTGTATGACCAGTGGCGCACGATGGAGGAAGGCAGGGGGAAGTGGCGTTACACCTCGCCTACCCACACCGTGCGGGCCTTCGCGGAAGCCCTGCGGGAATTGGAGGAGGAAGGGGGAGTGCCGGCGCGTCACGCGCGTTACTCCGAGAATCATCGGATCCTGGTGGAGGGAATGGAGCGTTTGGGCTTTCCCTGTTTGTTGCCGGCGGAGTGGCGGTCGCCGGTCATCACCTCGTTTCTCAGTCCCCGGGAGCCCGGATACGATTTTCGGAAGTTCTACGGCCGGCTGAAAGAGCGCGGTTTTGTGATCTATCCCGGGAAAGTCACGGAGGTCGATACTTTCCGGATCGCCACGATCGGCAACGTGTTTCCGGATGATATTCGGCGCTTGTTGACGGCCGTCGAGGAATCGATGGACTGGTAAGGGACACCAGCAAAGCTGCTCACTTTTTTCCCGAGAGTCCCGAAGTCTCAAAGGAAGCCCGGTCACTCGTCATGGGGGAGACCGACCTTTTCCGGACGTCCGCAGTTCCAGTAATAGAACATTTCCTCAGCGGAAGGGACTTTGGCAGGGCGGACCAGCCGAAAGCCGAGCCATTTGGCGTCGGTATGATACCAGATGCTCTTGGGTAGTTGGGGATCCTGGCGTTTCCAAGCAGCGGAGGAAGGCGTGCGTGCGGCGCTGCGCAGCAGTTCGGGATCGTCGTCCCAGTGTCCGCCGCGGGCGACGCGAGGGTAGAGCTTCACGGGTCGCCGAAAAGGCTCGATTGCCGGGCTCGCGAGCGCGGCGAAGTCCGCGTATCCGTCGGGCGAGTATTGGTCGAGGGTCCATTCGACGACGTTGCCGTGCATGTCATATAGACCCCAGGGATTGGGTTTCTTTTGACCGACGGGTTGATACTTGCCGTCGCTGTTTTCGAAGTGCCAGGCGTAGTCCCCGAGTTGGGAAGGGTCGTCGCCGAAGGAGTAAACGGTGGACGTTCCGGCGCGGCAGGCGTATTCCCATTCCGCTTCGGTGGGGAGCCGGTAGAAATGGCCGGTTTGGAGGCTGAGCCACTGGCAGTATTTGTTGGCTGCGTGCTGGGTCATGCTGATGGCGGGGAAACCGTCCTGGCCCATGCCGAAGCTCATCTCTTGGTAGGGGGTGGTGGGCATGCTCACGGCATCGAGGTCAGTGTCTCCGGGAGCGGGATTCTTTTTGGCGCCATCCTTGTAGCGATCGACCGGAGTGATCATGAAGGGCTTGTACTCAGGCCAGGTCACCTCATATTTTCCTATCCAGAATGGCTCCAAGACGGCGCGGATGGCGGGGCCTTCGTCATCAGCGCGGTTTTCTTCGCTGGCGGAGCTGCCCAGAGTGAATTCGCCCCCGGGGACGGGAACCATGTGGTAGACCGCATCGGTGACGGGGACGGTGTGCGTGTAAGGCTCGAGGGGCGCTGCGGCGGATTCGCCGGACGTTTCGATGATGAAATCGCGAATCCGCTGGACGAGTTCGAGATTATCGGGAGACGGCGGTTGCTCGCTTGAGTCTTTGGCGCGTTGGGTGAGTTCAAGATCTGAAGGCCAAACGGCTCCCTGAGAGATCCAAAGCCGGATACGCTCGATGTCTTGAGCAGGCAGCGGGCCTCCGTCCTTGGCCGGGGGCATTAGGTCCGGGTCGTCGGCGGGCAGGGACGCGAGGATGAGGAAAAGACTTTCATCGGGGGCGTAGGGCTGAAGGCAGGGGCTGCTGTCTCCAGTGGAAAAGGCCTTGGCGCGGGTGGTGAGATCGAGATCCCCCTCCGCGTTTTCCGGTTTGTGACAGCTCACGCAGTGGACTTCGAGCAGGGGTTGAATGTGTTCACGAAAGGTGATGCGCGGTTTGTCTTCGAGGACGACGCCTTCCGGCCAGGGAGCGCCCGAAGCGATCCAGGCGCGCAACCGTTCGAGTTGCTCCGGATCCAGCGGCTCCTCCTTGGGAGGCATGACGTCGGGATCGTCGCTGGGAAGTGCTGCGAGTGTGAGGATCAGACTCTCCTCGGGTTTACCGGGAACGAGCGAGGCTCCGGAATCGCCTCCTGCCAAGAGGGCCTCGCGTGTGGTCATGAGCAAATCCGCTTCGGCGTTATCGGAATCGTGACACCGGATGCAGGCCGACTCGAGGATGGGTTGGATGAAGCGGGTGAATTCCTGTTCCGGGGAATCGGCGGCGAAAAGGGGTAACGAGAGAATCCCGCTCGCAGAGGACAAGGCCCAGGCAAGAATGCGCGGTGAGCGATACATAGCGGTGAGGACGGAGGGAGCGTCTTCAGGAAAACTTGGTCACGCCGGGTTGGGCGATGGGAGCGATGGGAAACGCGGCATCCCAGGGGAGATCGTCGGGGGCCAGATCCTCCTGGGAGTTGAGCGCTTCATCCCAGGTGATTCGGCGGCCGGTGTAAGCAGCCATGCGGCCCATGATGGCCAGCAGAGTGCTGGACGCCATCCGGTCTCCGTCATTGATCGGTTCGCCACGGCGGATGGATGCAAAGAGTTCATCATGTTCCTGCTGATACATGTCGTTGTCTTCTCCGCGGAAACGCCAGGGGGCAGCTCCGGTAATGTAAGGGTTGGCTCCTCGTCCAAGGACGCATTGACCATTGGAGCCGATAATGTAATCGGCGTTCTCGCCGAAACAGTTAGGAATCTGGCGGCAACCGAGAAAGGCCAAGACGCCCTCGGGATATTCGTAGGTCGCGTTGATGTGATCAAAAATGTTTCCTTCATGGTTGGGAATCTGACGCCCGCCCGAGGCGACGCAGGCGATGGGGGGCTGGTCGCGCATGGCCCAGGCGATTTTATCCACGCTGTGGACGGCTTGCTCGACCAGACCGTCGCCGCCGGTCCAGGTGAAGTTGTACCAGTTGCGCACCTGCCATTCCACGTCGGAAATGCCGTCGGGCCGGGTGTCGGCGGGGGGCATGGGTTTGACTGGGCCGGTGTAATAGGTGGCGTAATAGGTCAGCACGTTTCCTATGGTTCCGCCGAAAACTTGGTCGAAAGCGGCGCGTACGGAACTGGAGTAGCGCCAGCAGAAGCCTGCGACCACGGCCAAGTTCTTTTTCTTGGATTCGGCTACGGAATCCATGATGGAGCGGACGCCGGGCGCGTCGACAGCCATCGGTTTTTCGGCGAAGACATGTTTGCCCGCTTCCACACAGGCCCGGAAATGCTGGGGGCGGAACCCGGGCGGCGTGGCCAAGAGGACGACATCCACTCCGCTGTCGACCACCTTTTGATAGGCATCGAGCCCGAGGAACTGCCTTTCCGGGTCGACGTTGACCTGATCGGGGCGGGCCCGCCGCAGGGACCTGAGGGTGCTCTCCATCGGATTGGGGAAAACGTCGGCGACGGCGGTGATTTCGGTGTTGTCGTCGGCGCTGAGGGCCTGCAGCGCGGCTCCGCCTCCCCGGCCTCCGCATCCGACCAATCCGATTCGGAGCCGCGGCCCAGCATTCTGCGCAGTCAGTATGGCGGGGAATCCCGTCCAGGAGGCGGCCAGACCCGCGGATGCGGCTCCGGCTCCTCTGTGCAGGAATTCGCGGCGGCTGGGAGGAACGGTCGAAGATTGACGATCCATGGCGTGAGCGGCCTGGGGTCAGGCCGGTGAATTAGATACGGGAAGGGAGGGGAAAGCACAACCCCGGGAGAAGCGCCGGCTTGGCCCGCATTTCTCACACTGTTTCGTCGCGAGGAGCAGGCGAGCCCCGTGCGGGCCAGGCGCGTGCAACCGAAGGCGCAGGGCGGGGTGAGTACACCCCCGCTCCGAAGGAGAATCCGCGCCCTGAATGGCGCAAGATCCCAAAACCGCACGTTATCCCTGAATGAATCAACACGCCCTTGAAGGCGGTTCCCGGGCTCATGCGAATTTCTATAGGCATTGGGGTTAGGGGCTGGCAAGCTGGTCGAGGATCTCAAGGCAGAACTGCGACCAAGTCTCGAGGCGGTCTCTTTCGGCGCGAAGAGCAGATGGAGTGAGGAAAACGAGTTCGCGGATGTCCGGTTCGTTGGCCTGGATGTCGGCGTTGTCGAGATCGAAAACGTGAACGATCCCGAGGTGGACGCTCCCGACCTCGTTGGAATCGTCATTGATGAGCGCGACGATGCGCTGGCGGTAGGGGCCGCCAATGATGAGTTCCTCCCGAATTTCCCGCTCCGCTCCGGTTACGTAGGGATCCTTCCCGAGGGATGCGCTTTCATGATCGCCTTGGTTGATATGGCCGCCTATCCCGATCGAGGCGAGGGAAGCCAGGCGCTGCTCGCCTGAGCCCGAGCCACGCACATAACGCAGGAAACGGCCATCGTGATGGAAGAGGGCATAGGGGATGAGTTGCTTATGGCCGGGATCGCCTTCGGCGGCGGCGCGGTCGAGAAAGAAGTTGGAGGAGGGGTTCAGGAGCTTGGGGAGGTAGCGTTCGACGTCGAAAGAGAGACCCTGAAATGTCCCCAGTTCATCGAGGACGCGGCGGGGCACGACGAGAACCTTTTCGTCTCCATAGCGGCTCATGACGTGATCCTTCCCATGCTGCGCCGCGGTGACCAGGATTATTCCGCAAGCACCCCCGCATTTCTCATAGGATTGCGCGGCGCCCGATTGCCGTCCATTCCGTCGGAATCGATCCCCTGACGGGGCAGGCCAGGCACGTCTCAGTTAGGACAAGCGCTGGGTGCGACGCGCCCTCGTCTCCGCCTGCCGTTCAACGGAGTTGCCGAGGCCGATAGATCGCAGGCGGGGGACAGGCCGATGCGGCTCCGCCGGGGAGATAAGGGAGAGATCGCGACGGTTGATTTGGAACGGCGATTGAAAAACTCATTCTTGCGCTCACATTTCCCGGCCATGCATGCTCCGGCGCTCGATTCCTTCGTTTACGCAATTCAGTCCAGAATCTCGGAGGTGGTGGTGGCACAGGACGTGGTGGTCGAGCGTTTGCTGGCGGCGCTGCTGACCAGCGGACATATCCTGCTTCAGGGGGTTCCGGGTATCGCCAAAACCCTGCTGGCGGACACTCTCGCCAAAACCCTCGACCTGAAGTTCGCCCGGGTTCAATTCACTATCGATCTGCTGCCCTCGGATATCCTGGGCTCAGAGATCCTCGATCAGCGCAACAGCGAGTTCCGCACCCGGCGTGGGCCGATTTTCACGAACCTGTTGCTGGCCGATGAGATCAACCGCGCCGCCCCGAAAGTCCAGAGCGCGTTGCTCGAGGCTATGCAGGAGCGGCGCGTCACCATCGGCAGCGAGACCTTCGATTTGCCGAAACCCTTCGTCGTCATCGCCACCCAGAATCCCATCGAACAAAGCGGAACATTCGAACTCCCTGAGGCGCAACTCGACCGCTTCATGCTCTGTCACCGGTTGGACTATCCGACCCGCGAGGAAGAGGAGGAAGTCCTGCGCCGCAACCTTGCCCTCGGCCTCAAGAAGGACGCGGCCGGTCATGCAGTGGCCCGCACCGAGTTCGACATCCTGTCTCACGAACCCGTGGGGGGCGCGGCCGAGCTGCTGCGCGTGATGGAGAAAGTGCAGGAAGTACACGTGAGCCAAACCTTCCAAAAGCACGTCATCGAACTCATCCACCGCACTCGCTCCCACCCAAGTCTCGAACTCGGCTGCAGCCCGCGCGGCGGGATCGCGCTGACCAAGGGAGCCCGCGCCCGCGCTTTTCTCCACGGCCGTGACTATGCCATTCCCGAAGATCTTTTTGCCCTCGCCGAAGACGTGATTCTTCATCGCATCCGCCTGCGCTACGAGGCGCTCGCCGAAGGCCAGACAGGAGCGGGAGTGCTCGATGAGATCTTGGCTGAAATGGGGTAAGGGGGTTTCCTTGACTCGCTGGTTGATCCCCAACCAAGATACTGTCATGACTCGGCGACTGGGCGGTCTGGTCGGCCAGCCAGCACATTCCGCTGTTCACCCGCTTTCGTCAGGCGCATGGATCAATGCAGACCAAGAGTATAAGAATGCATTGTCTTCAGCAAACAGCGCTGATGTCCGATGCATCCCTCAGCCGTCATGAACTACCTTGAGCGCAACCGCCAAAGCTGGAACAACGGCGTCATGTCTGCCAGCGTCTGGGCGCGGCCCGTCGACGAAACCATGATTGCCGAGGCGAGGGCGGGCCGTTGGGATGTGCTCCTCACCCCGAAAACTCCTGTCCCCAAGGCTTGGCTATCCGGCGTCAGGGGAAAGAACGTTCTATGCCTGGCCTCAGGCGGTGGTCAGCAGGTTCCGATTCTGGCTGCAGCGGGAGCTGATGTTGTCAGCTTTGACCTTTCCGACGAACAACTGCAAAAGGATCAGCTCGTTGCCACACGGGAAGGACTCGCCATCCGGTGTGTCCGCGGCGACATGGCGAATTTGGACTGCTTCGCCGACGCATCGTTCGATCTCATCTTCCATCCGGCTTCCAACGTGTTCGCCAGGAACTTGGAGCCAATCTGGCGGGAGTGCCATCGCGTTCTGCGTCCTGGGGGCTCTCTGCTGTCAGGTTTCATGAACCCTGCGGTGTTTCTATTCGACCATGACGAAGCCGAGACCACAGGAGAACTCGTCGTCAGATACTCGCTGCCCTACTCGGATGAAGAGAACTTGGCTCCCGGCAAGCTGAATGCCAAGTTGACGGCCAATGAGCCCTTCGAGTTCAGCCACTCCCTTGCGGCGCAGATCGGCGGCCAAACAGAATCAGGCTTCGCCATCATCGGACTCTATGAAGACCACTGGTACGACGATACCTGGCTGTTCAGCAATCGTTCGCCAGTGTCTATCGCCACCAGAGCAGTACGCTCACGATGAGGACCAACCCAATAATCGAGGCTGGCAACACACGAGGCGCGGACCAACAACCCTGATCTGCCTTCACCTCATGAAGCGCCCCAAAACCAGAGCGCCTGACGACGGATTGCCAGTGAGAACTACAGGCTGCCGAGTGCGATAGCATCCCGTCATTGCACTGTGAAGATGCGTCAGGGCAGATCCCCGATCAATTCATCGAGTCCGCGGAGCCGGTATCCGGCACAGACCTGACGAATCTCGTCGAGATCAAGGCCTGGATTCCGGATGAGGAGTTCGACAATGTCGGCCTTGGACTTGTAACCGCCAGCATAGAGTTTGAGGGCGATCAAGTGGGGGACGGGGATGAGGCGGAGTCGACTTCTGGGGCGGACTTCAAGGTGAGCCTGTTTCAAGGCATCGTCGATCACCGCTGGAAACCGGTCCGCGAAGCTGATGACCTGAACCACGCCGAACGGACCCGCCACGTCGATGACCCCGCCCAACGGATCGTCACCATCGGGCTCGCGCAGCTCGACGCAGAAGCCGTCCTGCCTCAGGGCATCGGCGACGGCCCGCAGAACCGGAAGCCCGGCATTGACTCCCAGATCGATGTCTTCGGTCTGCCGGATGTAGCGGTAGGCAGCCAGAGCCACGGCGCCAATCACCAATGCGCCAATTCCGTTTTGTTCCAGCACGGCCACGACGCGTTCCGCCGCCTTGAGATTGGCCTCAGGATCGATCATGGCTCAGGCGTCTTTTTCACCGGCTCCAGCCAGGTGAAGCGCCCGCGAATGGAAAGGGCGGCCTTCACCCTTTCTTCGATGGTCATTCTTGCCACCCGCTCGATCTCGGCCCGAAGCCCGGCCGCAGCGCAGGCGCTCTTGCGGGGGCGATGACCGGCGGCTTGATCTGGGTTCATGAAGCCAGCATGCGCCACACCCGTCCGGGACGCAACCGCCCGGTCCACGATGGTTTCTCTGACCGCATCTGCGTCCCGCGAACCAACCCGATCTGAAGGCGAACGGATCAAAAGGCCCAGGAGTCGCGTCGCCAGGGAGTCTCACTGCAGGCAAGGAGGCGCCTCGGGCGGCAATTCTTTAGGTGTCTGCAATCTCCCCCTCTGTGGTTCAAGCAATTTCTGCTCTCGCCCCGCGAGAAAGCCGAACTCCTCATTACCTGGAGCGTGAAACTTCACCGGTGTTCCCCGGCATTGAAAAGACGCCCGGCGTCTGCGGCGGCAGCGCCTGCATTGCCGGCGCCCGCATCCCCGTCTGGGCCCTGGAAGAAGCGCGTCGCCAGGGCGCGACCGAGGCCCAACTGCTGCTGAGCTACCCGGCTTTGCGCGCGGAGGATCCCGGCCGGGCCTGGGTTTACTTGGACGCGCATCCCAACGAAATCGAGCAAAACCTCCGTGAAAATGCGGAAGCATGAGGATGGCTCTCCTCTATGCCGATGAGCATTTTCCCGCGTCAGCCGTGGAGGAATTACGCGCTTTGGGTTCTAGAAATTCCAGAGATTACCCTGCTTGATGTCCTGCATGGCGCGGGTGCTGAGCATGTAGGAATTGGGCGGGTCGGGCAACGAACTGTCGTCGAGGACCGGTAAGGTCTTGCCGATCGTCTCGTCCCACGGCTGGCTGCTGGCGACATGGAGCGGGGTGCCGACATGCACCATGTGGAAGACCTTGCGGGCCGCCTTGAGCGGCATGCGCACGCACCCGTGGGTGGCCGGGTAGGGTTTCACGAAGCCCCAGTGCATCCCGTAGGCGGGGCTGTAGAACTCCAGCCAGTAGGGCATCGGGTAGCCGGCCCCGGGCTGGCTTTGCCGTCGCCGGGTCTCGTTTTTGGAGCGGATGCGGAAATGCCCCTTGGGCGTCGGGGTGGAGGCGACGCCGACGCACACCGGGGTGGCGAGCAGCACCTCGTTGCCCTCCACGACGTAGAGCCGCTGCGCGCTGGTGCTGAGCTTCAGCGTCACGTTCCCCGGGTTGCTCGGCGGCTTGGCAGGCGGGTCGAAGGAGAAGGAATTCCTCCCGGCCGTCGAGGTTCCCGGGCTGGAACAGGAGGCCAGACCGAGACCGGCGACCGCGGAGAGACTCAATAGCGACAGAACGGAATGGATGTTTCTCATGAGAAGGGCTGGAATTGCGCGGCAGCTTGCAGGAAAAGCCGTTCCGGCGCAAGCGAGGGTTCCTGCCAGGAGGTTTCATGTTCGGGCCTGGTCCCGCGGCGCCTCTGGGACCCGGGGCGGGTTGGAGCTTCAGGGGGCGGAAGGAATCTCTTCCACAACCAGATCAGCCCGAAACTCTTCCTCGAACTTCTCCCCTTGATACTCGATGGCACGATTCGCCTGTCGCTCTACCCGAAGACCCCGATACTCCAGAGCCCGAGCCAGACCGGCGAGCAACAAAGCCACAGGCTAAACCCGGCGCAACCCGCAGGGCGGCTCATGCTCACTAAGGGCGAGTAGCCGCCGAGCGCCGGCCGCCTCATTTCCGGGAAAGCCAAATTCACTCGCTGTGCGGAATTTTGTGCGAGATTACAGAACCCCGACAGCTCAACCTTCGACCCTGTGCTATGAGCCCCTCACTCGTTTCTTCCGCACGTTTTTTGCCCGTCTTCGTTTTCGGATTTTTCTCTACCGCGCGCGCGGTGGTGATCGACGGCAGCATCGCCCAGGACGACTACGGCGACCCGGTCGCCGTTCAAACGGTCAACACCGGGTTCGGCGACAACTTCAGCGAGCTGAACGCCGCTTACGGGAAGATCGCCGGAGGCGTGCTCTACCTGGTGCTCACAGGGAACTTGGAGAACAATTTTAACAAGTTGGAGATCTTCATCGATGCGGTTCCCGGAGGCCAGAACGTCATTGACGGTGAATCCAACGCGAACACCGACAATTGGGCGGCTCTGTTCGAAGGCTTCCGTTTCGACGACGGGTTCGCGCCGGATTACCTGTTCATTTTCCGGCACGGAAACGCCGGCGGACAGGTTCTCGATCTCGATTTCGTGAGCATCGGAGCGAACGAGGGAGGATCGATCGGCCGGTTCCAATGGCAGAATCCTCCTTCGAACGGCCCATTTGAGGCATCTAATGGCGTCCTCCTCGGCTTCAACAACAGCAACGCCGGGGGAGTCGGGGGCGGTGAGAGCGAGGCGGATCCGGACCTGGCCCGGGCGGTGCAGACGGGGCTGGAACTCGCAATCCCGCTCTCGATTATCGGATCCCCCGAAGGAGACGTGCGGATTTGCGCGATGATCAACGGATCGAACCACGACTTCCTTTCTAACCAATTGTTGGGTGGACTTTCGGCTCCCCAAGGAAACCTCGGCACGAACGGTCAAGGCGGGTTTGTCGCGGGGTCCACGCTGACAGTGGATCTGAACACCTTTGCGGGCGACCAGTTCTTCATAGTGCCGCAGGATCCGGGAGCTGCGGTTCCTGCTGCTGTGACCCGGGTGGAGGCTGCCGTCCAGTCGCTGACCATCGAGTTTACCGACAGCGAGACCACCGCGGTGGACCCAGAAAGCATCGAACTGCGCGTAGACGATGCCCTTGTATCCTTCCTGTTGGAGCAGGATTTGCCGCGCACGCTTGTTACTTACGTTCCGGACCCACCCTTCGCAGCCGGGTCTTCCCATGCCTATGCCATCACTGCGGCGGATGACAATGGGCAGCCAGTCGGCCGGACAGGCGAATTCACCCTGCCGGAATCCCTTCTGCCCACCGGCAGTTTGCCGGGCCCGGAGGGAAGCGCCGGACAGTGGAGTCTTCGCCAGATTTGGGATTTCGAACAGCTCGTCGATGGCGGCTTGGACGGTCTCTCTGAAGCTCTCGCCGTGGCCAACGCCGCCGACGCTCCAGGCTTCCCGGGCAGTTTCAGCGACGCGGTGGTTCCCTACCTGAATTTCCGGAGCGGGGGCATCTTCTTCAATTCTCTTGGTTACCCAGCGCAGGAGGATCCCGTGCTCGGAATGCCGGAGGATAACTACGTGATCGTGGCGAAAGGATTCCTGCGGATCCCTGCTTCCGGGGACTGGACGCTCGGCGTTCACTCCGACGACGGGTTTGCCCTTCGGGTGGTGGGAGCGGTCTTCGACTCGGTGCACGGAGCCGGACAGCTTGATCCCATCGACCGCTCCGTCATGGGGCATCCCGGCAACACGGCGGACAGCGACACGCGCGGCATTCTGCTAGGCCTCGGGGCCGGAGACTACCCCGTCGAAATCATCACGTGGGACGCGAGCGGGGGCGATTTTTTTGAGTTCTACGCCGCCCCCGGCGCGCACACTACGGACGCTTCGTCTGATCAATGGGCGCTCCCTGGAGACATCGAAGGGCCGGCTGAAGTGCTTGTCCCTGGCGTGAGCGCCGAAGGGTGGACGGTCAAGGCCTCCCCTCCGGGCGGAGATCCCGTCGAAAGTCTGAGTGTGGCTGAGACGGTTTTGGCCGGCGTGTTCGAAACGAAAGAGTATGACGCCGTGAATTTCAAGGACCCGGACGACGGCTCCGCCGCCGCTGGAATCCTGCCGGGCGACCTGCCTTTCCCCAATGATACTCCTGACAACGACAACCACTTCGCCGTGGAAGCCACGGCCATGCTTGTGATCCCTGAGACCGCCACGTATTGGATAGGGTTTCAGGGCGACGATGGCGCCAAGCTGCAGATCGAGGGACAGAACTTCGAGGAAATCATCGCCGACGCCACCGGCACGGCGTTCGGAGTGGGAACCGACACATTGACGTGCGACTGTCTAACCGGAAACAGCCGCACGCTGGGCCGCATCACTCTGGCCGAGGGCGACTATCCCATTCGCGTCGTGATGTTTGAGGCCGCGTTCGGCAGTTACCTCGAGGTGTTCGGAGCTGAAGAAGGTTCGCCCAGGCTGTTCCCCATCGCACGAAATGGAGCCGGAACCCGGGCTGTGAACCGCGGTCTTTCCCTCAGCCGTCCCGGCGGCGACATCCGGATCGTCGATTTTCAACGCGCTCCTTCCGGAGGGCCAGCCGTGCTTCGCTGGACTTCCACGCCGAGCAGCTTGTTCGAGGTGCAGGCGTCGGTTGAGGGGCGTCCGGATACATGGACAGCGCTGGTGAGCGGCTACCCAGAAGGCGGAGCGACGGAAGCGGAGACTTCCTATACGGACACTGATCCTGAAGGGCCGCTGCGCATCTATCGGGTCGGGCTTCTGCCTCCTGTCCCCGTGTTCACAGAAGACTTCGAGACCGGCGCGGAGGGATGGCTCACTGGAGCGAAGCCTGGAGACGGCGGCAGCACGGTCTGGGAGTTGGGTTCTCCGGCCTCGGGTCCCAGCACCGCTCACAGTGGAAGCAACGTCTACGGAACCAACCTCGGCGGGCCTTACGGGAATGCTTCGCGCATTTTCCTGCACAGCCCGCTCATCGACCTTAGGGATCGTGTCCGCGCAACCCTCGAGTTCTGGCACTTCCTCGACGCGGACCCCGTCGAGGGCGGACAGGTCAACCTCTTGGCTGAGGACGGGAGTTTGTTACGCGCGCAACTGCTCATCTTCACCGGTGAGAGCAGCACGACGGACTGGCGGAAAGCTGTCCTGCGTCTGCCGGAAGAGGCGCTCGGACAGCAGGTCCGCATCGAATTCGAGTTCCTCAGCGACGACACGGAACCCAACGGGGATGGTTGGTATTTGGATGATGTCCTTGTGACGGAGTGATCGCCTGGCGCCCTTCCGGCATCGAACACCGGTTCCGCCTGAAACTAGCGGAAATGAACCAGGATTACCAATCCGCACCCCTTCCTCCCCCTCCAACCCGCCGCTCCCGCGCTGGCCAGCAATTCCGAAGCAATAAAAATCAGGAAGTCTTAAACGCTGTTCAGCCAGGGAAATGAGGCCGGTCTGGCCTGGCTTGATAGGGGGAGCATTTTCGCATTGGCTTGGAGGAGAGTGTTCCGCTTGATTTCTGATATATGTTCGTATATCAGAGACCAGGCGGCTTCCCACTCCCTTCTTCACCTCCTCTTCGCCCGCCATGAACCGCGCCTCCCTTCACCCAGAGGAACGTAAGCTGCGCAGCCGCTTGCTTCAGATCTTCTCCCAAG
>JBGTBW010000153.1:0-7672 GCA_041749135.1 Verrucomicrobiales bacterium | reverse complement strand
GAAAATCGCTGAGCCGAAGCGAGACCGCCTCTCGCCAGATGACGCCCTACTTGTGGGGCGGACACTCCTGTCCGCCGATGGAACCTCAAGAGTTCGCGGGCAGGAGTGCCCGCGCCACATACCCTTCCAGCTCATCCAAATCCCTCGAGATCAGGAGTTCTGAGACTGGCGCACTCCAAAAGCTCCCACAACCACCTTGCGCGCCTCGCGAACGCGAAGCGGCTTAGACCGCGGTAGTCCTCTACCGCTTTCCCCGAGGCCGGCGGGTCACTATCAGTATTGCAGGGTGAGGCGCGCCGTGTTGCCTTCGGACCATGGCCGGGCCGAACACCGCGTGGCCGCACGCACCGGTCCATCAACTCGCCGCCAACGGCACGTTCTTCGTCACCGCCGGCGCCTACCTCAAGGCGCATCATTTCCGCGGCGCGAATCGGCTCTGCGCCTTGCAGCGTGAAACACAATTCCTGAGGACTGGTGTGGCTCGTTTGCTTCGCAGACGATCTTTGTGCTCGCTTCGCGCGAACGGTGCAGCAACGTGGAGCCCGCGTCATCATCGTCACCTCGGGCCAGCCGCTGCTCGAAGCGGTCCGCCCGGGAGTTTCTCTAATCAAAGAAGGCAACCCGGTCGACCCATGAGCCGGGTGCAGCCTTTCTCCGCACACTCAGTAATCCGCGCATGAACGAACTCACCCAGAGTCTGTGGCACGAACTTCCGGAGCAGGAAGTGCTGCAACTGCTGGAAAGCCATCAAACCAGCGGGCTGACGGAGGCCGCAGTGGAAGCCCGGCTGCAGCAGTTTGGACCAAACGAGATGACCTCGCAGAGGCGGATGAGCGAGTGGAAGCGCTTCCTTCTCCAGTTCGCACAGCCGCTGATGTATATCCTCCTCCTGGCTTCGGGAGTGACGCTCTTCCTAGGCGAGTATGTGGACTCCGCCGTGATCTTCGGCGTCACCTTCGTCAATGCGCTCGTCGGTTTCTTCCAGGAGGGCAAAGCCGGCAAGGCCATCGAGGCGCTCTCAAAAACCGTCCTCACCGAGGCCACAGTGCGGCGCAATGGACGCCAGCAGCGTGTCAACTCCGTGAACCTGGTTCCCGGCGACATCGTGCTGCTCCAGTCCGGCGACAAGGTTCCGGCGGACATGCGGCTGCTGCGTGTGCGGAGCCTGCAAGTCGATGAGTCCGCGCTGACTGGCGAGTCGGTTCCGGTGGAGAAACACGCCGGCACGCTCACGCAAGGGTCTGGTCTCGGGGACCGAAAGAACCTCAGCTTCGCCGGCACGCTCGTCACATACGGACAGGCGGAGGGCGTCGTGACGGCCACCGCCAACCACACGGAGAGCGGCCGGATCGCGCGGCTCCTTCACGAGGCGGCAGACCTTTCCACGCCGCTGACCCGCAAGATCGCGCAATTCAGCAAGCTCGTGCTCTGGGTCATCCTCGGGCTCGCTGCGCTGACGTTTGTGATCGGCGCCGGGCGCGGGGAAGAGACCGTCGAAATGTTCATGGCCGCCGTCGCTCTGGCGGTCGGCGCGATCCCGGAGGGCCTGCCCGCAGCCGTCACGATCACCCTCGCCGTCGGCGTCGCGCGGATGGCGAAACACCGCGCCATCATCCGCAAGCTCCCCGCGGTCGAGGCGCTCGGCAGCACCACGGTAATCTGCTCCGATAAGACCGGCACGCTAACCGAAAACCAGATGACCGTACAAAGGGTCTTCGCGGACGGAAAGTTCTTCGAGGTGACCGGCAGCGGTTACGAGCCGTGCGGCGAAGTGCTCGCCGACGGGCAGCGCGCCGCCCTCGACCGGCATGCAGCGCTGCGCGAGACGCTGCTTGCAGGTTTCCTCAACAATGATTCGCAGATCGTTCGCGACGGTGACCGCCTCAAGGTCGAAGGCGACCCGACGGAAGCCGCACTTATCGTCGCAGCTCAGAAGTCCGGACTCGACCCTGCCGGCACGCATTCCGCCCATCCGCGGCTCGACGTGATCCCCTTCGAGTCGGAGCACCAGTTCATGGCCACGCTGCACAGCCGCGGCGAGAGCCAAGAGCGCGTGATCTTCAAAAAAGGTTCCGTCGAGCGCCTGCTGGAACGCTGCTCGCAGGCTCTCCGGGACGACGGCGAACTCGCGCCGCTGGACGCCCCGGCCATCCACGCCGCCGTCGAGACGATGGCCGCGCGAGGCCTGCGCGTGCTCGCCTTCGCGCGCCGTGAGGTGGCGCACGACCATGATCAACTGCGCCACGACCACGTGCGAGAAAGCCTCACCTTCCTTGGCCTGCAAGGCATGATCGATCCGCCTCGTGCCGAGGCCATCGTCTCGGTGCGCAAATGCCAGGAGGCCGGCATCCAGGTGAAAATGATCACTGGCGATCACGCCCTCACCGCCCGCAGCGTCGCGCTGCAACTCGGCCTCCAGGGCGGCAGCGACGGCGAACTCATCGCCGTGACCGGCCGCGAGCTGGAAAAAGTCTCCGATACCGATCTGCCCGAACTCGCCGAGCGCGCCGGCGTCTTCGCGCGCGTCGCGCCCGAGCAAAAGCTGAAGCTCGTCCGCGCGCTCCAATCGCGCGGCCACATCGTCGCGATGACCGGCGATGGAGTGAACGACGCGCCCGCGCTCAAGCAGGCCGACATCGGCGTGGCCATGGGCATCACCGGCACTGACGTCGCCAAGAGCGCCGCCGACATGCTGCTCACCGACGACAACTTCGCCAGCATCGAAGCCGCCGTCGAGGAAGGACGCAGAGTCTTCGACAACCTCACCAAATTTATCGTCTGGACCCTGCCGACCAACGCGGGCGAAGCCGCCATTCTCCTCAGCGCCATCCTCCTCGGCGCCGCCCTGCCTGCGCTGCCCGTGCACCTTCTCTGGATCAACATGGTCACCGCCGTCCTGCTTGGCTTGATGCTCGTCTTCGAGCCCAAGGAGCGTGACCTCATGCTCCGCCCGCCGCGCGACCCCCAGCAGCCGATCATCACCGTTCCGCTCTTCATGCGCACCGGTCTCGTCACGCTGCTCATGTTTGCCGGTGCGTTCGGCGCGTTCCTCTGGGAGCAGCAAGTGCGCGGAAAAAGCCTGCTCGAAGCACGCACCACCGTCGTCAATGTCATCGTCATGGTCGAGTGCTTCTACCTCCTCAATTGCCGCTGCCTCCTGCATTCGATGTTCAGCCTGGGCCTGTGGAGCAACCTCTTCGTCTACGCCGGCATCGCCGCAATGCTCGGCGCTCAGTTGCTTTTCACCCACACGGCAGTGATGAACCGCCTCTTCCACACCGCGCCGCTCGACGCCCCCTCGTGGCTCTACGTCGCCGGCGTGGGCCTCGCCGCATACTGCATCGTCGAGTTTGAAAAATGGGTCCGCCGCAAAGTCGCCCGCGTCCGTTGATCGTGCTCACCATCCCTCGCTAGCCCACATTTCTTGTGCTTTTTCCTTTATCAAAGCGCTCAATCTTCCTAATCTAGAAAGCCCAAACGCCACGGATCTCCCACTTTTTGATGTCCATCCGACGGCCAGCTTTGTTCCTAACGGCGACCTCACGTTTTCAAGTCTGGCGACGCTCTCGAACACGAATCCGACCTCCTCGAAATCGAGGGATCCTGGATCAACACCGGCTTGGCCCGGTGCGGCGGAGGCACGCTCCAGGTCGAGGGCGCCTTCATCAACAGCGGAACCTTGCTCATCGACGGCGGAACCTTGCTCATCGACGGCGGCAGTCCGATGACTTTGCGAGGCACACTTAGCCCCATGATTGAAGTCGCCGTTTACGATACGAAACCCTACGACTGCGAATACCTCGCGCAAGCGCCCGGCACGGAGCGCGTCGCCTGGCGCTTCCACGAATTCCGGCTCAGGGCCGAAACCGCGCCGTCGGCCAAAGGAGCCAGGGCCGTGTGCATCTTTGTGAACGATCAGGCGGATCGCTCCTGCCTGGAACTCCTCGCCGCGCTCGGCGTGAAGCTCCTCGCCCTGCGCTGCGCGGGCTACAACAACCTGGACTTGCCCGCAGCCCGCGAACTCGGCCTCGCGGTGGTGCGCGTGCCCGCTTACTCTCCACACGCCGTCGCCGAGCACACCGTGGCGCTGCTGCTCACCCTCAACCGGAAAATCCATCGCGCCTTCAACCGCGTACGGGAGCTGAACTTTTCGCTTACAGGCCTGGTCGGCTTCGATCTGCACGGCAAAACCGTGGGCATCATCGGGACCGGAAAAATCGGCCGCATCACCGCGCAGATTTTCCGGGGCTTCGGGAGTGAAGTGTTGGCTCACGATCCGTTTCCCGCGCCTGACTGGGCGACGGAATATGGCATCCGCTACGTCGATCGGGACACCCTGCTGGCGGCGAGCGACATCGTTTCGCTGCACGTCCCGCTTCTGCCGGAGACGCTCCAATTGCTCAACGCGCAGACGCTGGCGCAGATGAAGCCCGGCGTGTTCATCATCAACACCAGCCGCGGCAAACTCATCGACACCAGCGCGCTCATTGCGGCGCTTAAAGCCGGCCGCATCGGCGGCGTGGCGCTGGATGTGTATGAGGAAGAGGAGGGCATCTTTTTTGAAGACCTCTCAGGTCAGGTGCTTCATGACGATGAATTGTCGCTGTTGCTCAATTTTCCCAACGTTCTCATCACCGCGCACCAGGCCTTCCTCACCCACGAGGCGCTTAGCGAGATCGCCCGGGTGACCACGGCCAACATTCTCCAACTCGAAATGGGCGAAGCGTTCCTCACCGGAACCACGCTGTGAAATCGAGCAGAAAACAGGACGGCGCTTCCGTGCAGCGCCGCCGGACATCGATCGCTCACTGGCCTATCTCCACCTTCTCCAGCCACACCGGATTCTTCCGGCTGGCTCGCTGAACTGTACCTCACCATTCCCCGGCGGACCGGGGGAAACGAAGATGCTGCGCGCCGGACCCAAAAGCGCCTACGCTGCATCCGGAAACAAAAAACATCCCAAGGCCCCGGGATATTGTAGAAGTTGTCAGCATAACCCGCCATGGTCGCCCTCCATCCCCCCGTCACTCAAATCGCCCTCGATTACCCCACCATCGAAGAAGCTCTGGCCATGGCCGGCATCGCCCTGGAGGCCGGCATCGATTGGCTCGAAGCCGGCACGCCGCTGATTACCTGCCAGGGAATCAAGGCCATCGGAGCCCTCGCTGCCGCCTTTCCCAACCGCGTCGTCCTCGCCGACTACAAAACGATGGATTCCGGGTTCAAAAACGTCCAACGCACACACGAACAGGGCGGACAACTCATGACGGTCTGCGCCAATGCCTCCGATGAGACGGTCCGTTCCGCCATCGATGAAGGCAAGAAACTTGGCATCGGCGTCGTCGTAGATACCATCGGCGTCAAGAACCAAGCTGAACGCGCTCGCCAATGCGCCGCCTGGGGAGCCGACGTCATCTACCTGCACTACAGCGCCGACGAACGCCGCGCCGACCCTTCCCGCGACTCGACCCAGTGGCTCGATCAAGTCCTCGCCGCGGTCGACTGCCCGGTCGGAGCCGGCTGCTTCGGCATCGAAGACGCCGTCCACGCTGTGAGCAAGGGAGCCGAATACGTCGTCATTGGTCATCCCCTCATCAGCGGACCCGATCCGCTCAAAGCCCTGTGCGAATTCGTCTCTGAAGTAGGCGCAAACTATCGTCCCCGCAGCCTCTCCCGCGGCCTCTGATCACAACTCGTCTCCAATTCCTCCCCTCCGGCAATCCCCGCCCAGTCCATGATCGCCGAACCCAACGGCCGGATTCCTCCTCAGCGCGGAGCCTTCTCTCTGCGCGCCGTACTCGCCGTAACCTTCACGGCTCTCGCCCTCATCTCCTCCCTCGCCCTCGCCGCTGTCATGTACCGGCTCAGCAGCGGCATTGCCCGGGAAAGCATTCGCGCTCGCCTCCATACCGCCGTCGCCGTCGGCGCCCTCCAAATCGATCCGCAACTCCACGCCGGCCTGCTCCAGCCCTCCGATGAGGATTCCCCAGCCTACGCCTCCATCCGCACCCAGTTACGCTCTATCCGCGGAGCCATAGTGGACGCGCGTTTTGTCTACACCGTCCGCCGCGAAGGCAACCCCGATGACGGATGGACCTACCGCTTCATCGTCGATGCTGAGGAAGACGGTCCGGACTTCTCCCCCCTGGGATCAACACTCGAACTGCAAGCCGCCCGCGACACCCTCGACCAAGCCTTTGAGCACGGGGGACGCGTCACCGTCAACTCCGAGTTCGTCACCGACCACTGGGGAACCTGGCTCTCCGGCTACGCCCCCCTACGCCTTCCAGATGGAACCGTCGATGCCGTCCTCGGCGTGGATCTTTCCGCCGCCAGCGTCACCGCTCAAGAACGGCGCTTCGTCCTCCCCGTTCTCGTCACCTGCCTGATCTCGGGCCTAACCGGCGTCGGAGCCGGCATCATCCTGGCCCGCTTTGTCAGCAAACCACTCCGGCGCGTCAGCACCGAGATGGGACGCATCCAGAACCTCGACATCGAAGGCGAACCCTTTCCCGTCAATCCCTGGATCGCTGAGTTGGCCACCATGTCCCATGCCCTCAATGGCATGAAAACCAGCCTCCAATCCTTCCGTCGCTACGTTCCCGCCCAACTCGTCCGCACCCTCATCTCCTCCGGCCAAGCCGCCCGCTCGGGAGGCCGCAAACAGACCCTCACCGTCTTTTTCTCCGACATCGCCCACTTCACCGACATCGCGGAAACTCTTCCAGCCGAAGAGCTCGTCCGTTACCTCAACGCCTACCTCACCCGCCTGAACGCCGTTATCCTCGAACACGAAGGCACCGTCGACAAGTTCATCGGCGACGCCGTCATGGCCTTCTGGGGCGCTCCCGTCCCTGTCGACAACGCAGCCCTGAAAGCCTGCCTCGCCGCCCTCGATTGCCAATCCGCCATCGATTCTCTCCACCGGCAGTGGGAACAAGAAGGACTGGGCATCCGCTTTCCCACCCGGATCGGCCTCCACACTGGCGACCTCGTCGTCGGCAATGTGGGCTCCGAAGACCGTCTCAACTACACCGTCATCGGCGACACCGTCAACCTCGCCAGCCGGCTCGAAGGAGCCAACAGCCTCTACGGCACCCCCATCCTCCTCAGCGATTCCACACGCCTCGCCGCCGGACCCGAAATCGAAACCTGCCTCCTCGACCTCATCCGCGTCAAGGGACGCCAAACTCCAGTTAGCGTCCATACCCTGTTGGGCAGGCGCTCTCAGGTCGGCCCCGAAACCCTCCGCTTGCGCGAGATCTACGAACGCGCTTTCAATCACTACCTCGAGCGGGAGTTCCCATCCGCCGTGCGCCTTCTGGAAGGCTTGCCGCCTACTGCCGCGCCCGGACCCCTGGCCGCCCCCGCCGCTCTCCTTCTCCAACGCTGCCGGGCCTGCCTTGACCACCCTCCGGCCCCAGATTGGGACGGCGTCTTCTCCGCGGTCAAGTGAAGGGCGTGTTCAACCCCCAAGGGGAGGAAACGGTTCCGATTCCTCCAAATGCCCGGAAGCCTCAGAACTCCTGAACTATCGAGGGAGATCATGGACAGGGAGGAAAATCGCTGAGCCGAAGCGAGACCGCCTCTCGGCAGATGACGCCCTACTTGTGGGGCGGACACTCCTGTCCGCCGATGGAACCTGAAGAGTTCGCGGGCAGGAGTGCCCGCG
>JBGTBW010000152.1:0-5348 GCA_041749135.1 Verrucomicrobiales bacterium | reverse complement strand
GAAGGGAGAGGGCGGCGGTCTAGCACCCCTGCCGGGGTGCTGGTGATGGATGGACCTTCTCCGGTGGTGTCGCTGCGCGCCACCACCGGCTACAAGCTCTGATCCCTTCGGGATCCCTGCGTCTTCGGCCTCCCCTGCAGGCCAGATATGTAAAAACTCCTGACCCGGGGCGTTGCCCCGGGCTGAGTTGTGTAGGGCTTTCAGCCCTCAGAGAAACGCCAACGGCGCGAGCTGTTACAGCCCGGGGCAGCGCCCCGGGTTTTCGTAACCCGTTCATTTTGAGGGCTGAAAGCCCGACACAGGCCGTCCGGTGAAAGCGCTAATCAATTACGATTTAGCTAATGTCAAAATCGTCCACGGCTGTCCAGTTTCCCTCGTAAAACCAAGAGATGACGGGTAAAAGAGGTCCTCAGTTTCTATTTGGAGATTTCAGATATGGACATTCCGATCTCCGATTTGAAATTTGAAATCGAACGTAGCGGGTTGCAGGTGAGAGAAAGGGAATCATGAGCGAGTTTTCTCATAAAGTCGTGGTGGTGACCGGCGGGGGCCGGGGTATTGGACAGGCGGTGGCGAGGCGATTCGCCGAGTTGGGAGCTGCGGTGGCGGTGATCAGCCGTTCCGAGGCGAACGCCGAGGCCACCGCGGAAGAGATCCGGTCCCGGCATCCTGGCATGGCCCGTGCTTACGCGGTGGATGTGTCCGATTTCGAGGCGATGCAGGAAACCGGCAAGCGGATTCTAGGGGATTTCGAAAAGGCCGACATCCTGGTCAACAACGCGGGGGTGACGCGGGACGGGCTGTGTTTGCGGATGAGCGAGGAGGATTGGGACGTGGTGCTGGACACCAATCTGAAGGGGGCTTTCAATGCGGTGAAGGCCTTTCAACGGGCCCTAATCAGGCAGAGTTCTTCGCGGGTCATCAGTATTGGTTCGGTGGTGGGACTGATGGGGAACGCTGGTCAGGTGAATTACGCGGCGAGCAAGGCTGGTCTGATTGGATTCACCAAATCTCTCGCGCGTGAGTATGCTAGTCGTGGATTGACGGCCAATGTGATCGCACCGGGCTTCATTTTGACGGACATGACCGGCGTCTTGAAGGAGCAATTGCGGGAGGTGGTGCTGGGGCAGATTCCCTGCCGGAGTTTCGGGACAGTGGACGACGTGGCGCACGCCGCGGTGTTTTTGGCGGGGGAAGGGGCGCGCTACATCACCGGGCAGGTTTTGGCTGTGGATGGGGGTATGGCGATGTGAGGGCCTTGTCGTCCTGGGCATCGCGGCCGCCATCGACAGTGAATTCGTGGAACCAGGCGATGACTTCGGTGATCACGGTCTTGGCTCCGTTGCTGGTGGTCCACCACCGCTGGGGATCATAGTCTTCGGGCGGGACCTGGATCACCCCCACGCGGCAGGGGGTATCGCGAAAGACCTTGCGGTAGACGAGGCCGGTGCGGCGGGCATGCGGTCCGACGGTGAGCACGTTGATGTTGCCGTGCAGGGCTCCGTGGTCCTGGAGGGTGCGGCGGACGGCGGCGGCGGAAAAGTAGGTCCGGTGTCTGTGACCGGCTCCTCCAGGCGCAACGAGGATTTGATCCGGCGGCATACCCAACCGTTCCAGGGTGGCGGCGGTGAGGGTGGCGAAGTCTCCATACTCAGCCAAGAGACTGCCTTTGGTAAGGTCGACGCCCGCGGTGCAGATTCGCTCATAACCTCCGCTTCCGGCGATGTGGCGGGCTTCCCGGACGGCGTTGTCGTGGACCCAGCCTTCGACGACCAGGATCGAGGCTTGGGGAAGGGGTTTGGCGCTGGAGAGGAAGGGATAGAGAACGGCGATGAAAGCGGCTCCGCAGAGTGCGGCGAGCAGGGCGAGGAGGATCCAACCGGGAAGGGTGGGAAGCCAGAGCGAACGGCGCCGGAACCAGGTGATGCGTCGGCCGGACATGGCCGGTGATCAAGATTTGATGAGCAGAATTTCGTCCTGGCCGAGACCGGTCATGGTCTTGAGGCGGCGCAGAAGGCCGAAGATGAGGAGGAGAAACACGGCGGTGATGGGCAAGCCGATGACCAGAAACCCCCAACCCGTGAGGCGGCCCACGGCGGCGTTGTAGGCCTCCCGGCTCTCCGTGACTCCAGTAAGGAAGTAAAGGGCGAGGAAGAAGTTCATGATCGTGCTGAGGAAGAAGGCGCCGGCCAGGAGCAGGTTGCTGCGAAAGAGCAGTTTGCGGTAGGCTGGTTCCCGGCCGTGATGCTGGATGGCTTGCTCAACCCGGGGCACGTCGAAGAAGTCGCCATTGTAAAGGAAGACCCGGACGAGGGGAGTGGCCGTCCACCAGGACCCGAAAATAGTTAGTCCGAACACCAGAGGTATAGAGGCTTCTTTGAGGGCGAAGAGCAAGGCTGCGTTGGAATGGATGGTGCCGTCTTGCTTCCAAACCAACAGGGTGATCCCGCCCGTGAGCAGGACGCTGGCGGCTCCGAGCACCGAGAAGAAATTCCACTTCCGCTTCTGGAGAAAGTAGCGGATTCCGTAGAGAACCGGGAAAGCGACGGCGACCACCATGCCCCAGACCGGCCCGATTTGGTAAAAGCGATCTCCTTCTTTACTGAGAAAGCTGAGGGCGACCACAGGGACCAGAACATTGACCAGGATGTTGGTCAGGGGATTTTCGGATTGGGCGGATTGCCCGGCGGGACGGTCTTGAGCCATGGCGGTCATGGTGGGGGGCGAGAGAGCAGGGTCCGGAGAAGTCAGATCGTGCCGAAGAGAGTCCGGCCGGTGGAGAGTAGATCGTCGCAAGCTTGCTTGAGGCGTTGGCAGAGTCCTTGTTCGGCGGCTTTCAGGTAACTGCGCGGGTCGTAGAGCTTCTTGTCCCCGACTTCTCCATCGATTTTAAGGACGGCATCGTAATTGCGGAAGAGGTGATCGGCGATGGGCCGGGTGAAGGCATATTGGGTATCGGTGTCGATATTCATTTTGACGACGCCGTAAGCGAGTGTCTCCCGGATTTCTTCAAGGGTGGATCCGGAACCGCCGTGGAAGACGAGATCGAACTCAGCCGGGGCTCCGTATTTGTTTATAACGGCCTCCTGGCCGCGCTTGAGGATCTCGGGACGGAGTTGGACGGCTCCCGGTTTGTAGGAGCCGTGGACGTTGCCGAAGGTGGCGGCAAAAAGGTAGCGGCCTATTCCTCGAAGGCTTTCATGGACCTCAAGCATGTCTTCGGGAGTGGTGTAGAGTTTCTCTGCAGGATGACCGGAGTGGTCCACGCCGTCCTCCTCACCGCCGACAACACCGGCTTCGACCTCGAGCACGATTTCCGAATCGGCGCAGCGGGCGAGAAGGTTGCGGGAGAGGGCCATGTTCTCTCCGAGGGGCAGTTCGGAGGCGTCGAGCATATGGGAGGTGAAGAGGTTGGGGAGGCCCTGCTTGCGCCGGCGTTCGGTCTCTGCGAGCAGGGGATCGAGAAAGGAGGCGACCTTGCCCGGCTGACAATGATCGGTGTGGAGGCCGATAAACACGTTGTAGTGGCCGGCGAGCCGGTGGGCGGCTTCGGCAAGGACGATCGCTCCGAGAGCGGCGTCTTTAACGGCCGAGCCGGAGGCGAATTGGCCGCCTCCCGTCGAAACCTGGATGATGCCGTCGGAGCGGGACTCGGCGAAGGCGCGGAGCGCTCCATTGAGGGTGGGAAGCGACGTGACGTTGATGGCGGGGTAGGCGTAGGCTCCCCTCTGGGCGGCGTCGAGCATGGCCGCGAACTGGCTGGGATTTGCTATTGGCATGGAGTGGCCCATCTAGTATGGAAGAGGATCCTTTGCAAGGCCGGGGACCTCCGGGACTGGGAACCGAAGCGCAACCTTTCCTGGGGCTGGGGGTTTGGTAGCCAAAGAAGTCAACGAGATGAAATTCGGATGGTTGGAGAGAGTGCTGGTTCCGGTGTGGATCCTGGCGGCCGTGTGGCTGATGCCCTGGTCCGCCGCAGCGGATCCCCCCAACCGGGAAGAAAGGGGCAGCCGGGAAGAAAGGGGTGGGCCCGGAGAGCCGCCGAGGGACGGGGAGCGCCGTGGCCGCCGGCCGCCGGACGATGGGCCGCCTCGCATGAGCCGCGAAGATTGGGACCGGTTGCGCGCGTTGATGGAGAAAGCCCACGCGACTGAGGCGGTATCGGAGGCGCAGAAGACGGCGAAGGAGTCCTTTGCCGCTTACCGGAAGATACTGAACGAAACCATACTGGAGCTGGATCCGAGTGCGGATGCCCTGCTGGTCAAGGTCGAGGAACGCTTCGGCGGGCGCGGAGAGTTTCCTTTTAATGGCGGCCGGCCGGATCGCGGGCGTCCTGACGGCATTCCGTTCCGGCTGGATGTGCTTTCCCACCAAGAACGCGACCTGTTCTTTGCGGCGTGGAAAGAAATTGGAGGCGACGAGAAGATCGCCGAGTTCCGCCGGCGAATGGATGAGCCAGGGGAAAACGAGGACCGGCGAGAATCGCACCGGAAGCTTCGGGCCGATCTCACAGCATTGCTCGTCACCGCAGATTCCCGGATGAAGGATTTGATGGCCAAGATGGACGAGGCGGAATCCCGAGGGCGGGACCGCGATCAAGACCGCGACCGCGACGGTGGAAGGCAAGGCGAGGGCCGCGGGGAGAAGGGCGGCTGTTGACAAAAGGCCCACTTAGCCGGTTTTGTTGAAGAGATGAACACCCTGGTGAAGTTTCTAGTGGGAACGGTGGCTTTGGCCGCTTGGACTGGTTTCGTTGCGGGCAGCCTTCAAGAGGAGGCTCGCGAGTGTGGTTTGGACTGGATGATTGGAAAGTGGGGCGACGAGGCCAGCCTGGGTGAGGTGGTTAAGGTCGCCTACGCTTGGGAGGTCGGCGGACATGCCGTTTCCATGCAATACACCTCGCCGGAGCGGCAAGGAACGGGGTTGATCGTCAAAGACACGGAAAACGATTCGATCCGCATGGTGGCGGTGGATTCGGAAGGGGGTCTTTCCAAGGGAGTGTGGACGCTCGAAGGCGAGCAACCGGTGTTGCGGGCCGATTACAGGTCGCCGGAGGGCGAGAAAAGGGCCGTGGTGATGGTTTATCAGAAAGTCGACGAGAAGAAGGTGAAGCTCCGTATCTTCGAGGGCGGTGCGGATTTGACCGGGGACCCCGAATTTGAGGTCACGTTGGTCAAGCTGAGTTCCTGAGCATCGGGCGAGCGGCTCTGGATGGCCGGCCTCCGTGACGGCCTGGTCGCGGGATGGAGACCTATTGCGGGACAGGGCGTGCGGGAGCCCGCCCCTCCAGGATATTTAGACCTATCGCGCTAGCCATGACCTGGAGGGTCGTCGTCCCCGGCGACCTG
>JBGTBW010000151.1:0-29894 GCA_041749135.1 Verrucomicrobiales bacterium | reverse complement strand
GAAGGGAGAGGGCGGCGGTCTAGCACCCCTGCCGGGGTGCTGGTGATGGATGGACCTTCTCCGGTGGTGTCGCTGCGCGCCACCACCGGCTACAAGCTCTGATCCCTTCGGGATCCCTGCGTCTTCGGCCTCCCCTGCAGGTCAGTTCTGTAAAAACTCCTGACCCGGGGCCGTTGCCCCGGGCTGAGTTGTGTAGGGCTTTCAGCCCTCAGAGAAGCGCCAACGGCGCGAGCTGTTACAGCCCGGGGCAGCGCCCCGGGTTTTCGTAACCCGTTCATTTGGAGGGCTGAAAGCCCGACACAGGCCGTCCGGTGAAAGCGCTAATCAATTATGGCCAAACTCTTCGCCGAGGCCTCGCGCTTACCCGGCCGCCAACAACACCGCACCTTAATTCCCGCAGATCAGGAGTTCTGAGGCTTATGGATTGCGGCTTTCCGCATGCGCAATGCGGCTATGATAGTCTTGGAGAGGACGGACTTGAATTGCGGTGTTTTGTAGGGAACGGATGGCTTCGATGGAGGCGCGGGCGGCGCTGATATTGGTCATGATCGGAATCCGGGCGGCTGCCGCGACGCTGCGGATGCGAATCTCGTCGGCGCGGGTTTCCCGGTCGTCCGGCGTGTTGACCACGAAATGGATGTCCGCATTTTTAATCATGTCGAGGACGTGAGGGCGGCCTTCGTCGAGCTTGGGAAGGCGTTTGACGGGGATGCCCGCCGCTTCAATTACGGCGGCGGTGCCGGTGGTGGCGAAGAGCTTGAAGCCCAGTTCGTGAAAATCCCGGGCCAGCGGCGGGATGACGGTTTTGTCGCGATCCTTGACACTGACAAAAACGTTTCCGCGCAACGGCAGGGGAGCGGAGGCGGCCATCTGGGACTTGGCATAGGCCATCCCGCGATCGGCGTCGATGCCCATGACTTCGCCGGTGGAGCGCATTTCCGGCCCCAGGACGATATCGACTCCAGGGAAGCGGACAAAGGGAAACACGGCTTCCTTGACGGAGTAATGCGCGGGGACGATTTCGCGAGTGAACCCGAGTCCGGCGAGAGTCTCGCCGACCATGATGCTGGCGGCGTATTTGGCTAGGGGAGCCCCGATGGCTTTGCTAACGAAGGGCACGGTGCGGGAAGCGCGGGGATTGACTTCGAGGACATAGACTTCGCCCTCTTTGACGGCGAACTGGATATTCATGAGTCCCCGGACCTCCAGTTCCTTGGCCAGGCTGCGGCTGGCTTCGAGGATACGGGTTTTGACAGTGTCGCTGAGGGAGAAAGAGGGGATGACGCAAGCGCTGTCGCCGCTGTGGACGCCGGCTTGTTCGATATGTTCCATGATGGCTCCGATGACGGTGGTTTCGCCGTCGGAGATCAGGTCGACATCGACCTCGGTGGCCTCGTCGAGGAAGCGATCGACGAGGACGGGGCGTTCGGAGCTGGCCTCGACGGCCTGATCCATGTATTGCAGGAGTTCGTCATCGTTGTAGACGATCATCATTGCCCTGCCACCGAGAACGAAAGAAGGGCGGACGAGGACGGGGTAACCGATGCGGGCGGTGATGGCGAGGGCTTCTTCGCGGGAGCTGGCGGTTCCTGAGGGCGCTTGGGCGAGACCGAGTTTCTCGAGGAGGGAGGAGAAGAATTTGCGGTCTTCGGCGAGTTCGATGTTGCGGGGCGAGGTGCCGATGATGCGAACGCCGTTGTTCTCGAGATCGCGAGCCAGGTTCAGCGGGGTTTGGCCGCCGAACTGAACAATGGCGGCGTGACATTGTTCCGCCTCGTAGATATTGAGGACGTCCTCGAGGGTGAGAGGTTCGAAGTAGAGCCGGTCGCTGACGTCGTAGTCGGTGGATACGGTTTCCGGGTTGGAATTGACCATGAGCGTCTCGTATCCGAGGGCGCGCAGGGCGAAGGAGGCGTGGACGCAGCAGTAGTCGAACTCGATGCCTTGACCAATCCGGTTGGGGCCGCCGCCGAGGATCATGATTTTGGGTTTTACGCCAGGGCGGATTTCGGTTTCGGAGCCGTAAGTGGAATAGTAATAGGGGGTGAAGGCCTCGAATTCAGCGGCGCAAGTGTCGACGAGGCGGTAGGTGGGCAGAACGTTTTCGGCGATGCGGCGGGCACGGATTTCGGGTTCAGTTGAGCCGGTGAGGAAGGCCAGTTGCCGGTCGGAGAAACCGAGTTTCTTGGCTCTACGGAGGTCGTAGCTCCCGGGGTTGCTCTCTATGGATTGGCGTTCGTGGACGAGGTCTTGGATCTGCCGGAGGAACCACGGATCGATGGAAGTGAGCCGGTGAATCTCGTCCAACTCGAATCCTCGGCGGAAGGCTTCTCCGAGGAAAAAGACGCGTTCCGCGTTGGGGACACTGAGTTTTCGCCGGACGGCATCGTCGGAGAAGGAAGGGGGCGGTTCGCGTCCGTCGGCCCCCAGACCGCCCCGCCCTGTTTCCAGAGAGCGAAGCGCTTTTTGCAGGGCTTCGCGGAAAGTGCGGCCGATGGCCATGGCTTCTCCGACGCTCTTCATTTGGGTGGTGAGCGAAGGGTCGGCCGCGGGAAATTTTTCGAAGGCGAATCGCGGGACCTTGACCACGCAGTAATCGATGGTCGGCTCGAAGCTGGCGGGGGTTTCCCGGGTGATGTCGTTGGGAAGTTCGTCGAGCGTATAACCAACGGCGAGTTTGGCGGCGATGCGGGCGATGGGGAATCCGGTGGCTTTCGAGGCGAGTGCAGAGGAGCGCGAGACGCGGGGATTCATTTCGATCACGATCATCCGTCCGTCGGCGGGGTTGACGGCGAACTGAATGTTCGAGCCTCCGGTTTCGACGCCGATTTCCCGGATGACGGCGAAGGAGGC
This sequence comes from Verrucomicrobiales bacterium, assembly GCA_041749135.1. GTDB lineage: Bacteria > Verrucomicrobiota > Verrucomicrobiia > Verrucomicrobiales > DEV007 > DATKCT01. Next base: position 27,041 of record JBGTBW010000151.1, on the reverse strand, counting down.
GTCCCGCATGAGTTGGAACTCTTTATCGGTAAGGGTCTGAGCGGGGGCGACCGTGATCGAGTCGCCGGTGTGGACGCCCATGGGATCGAAGTTTTCGATCGAGCAGATAACAACGCAGTTGTCGCGGCGGTCGCGCATGACCTCCATTTCGAATTCTTTCCAACCGAGAAGGGACTCCTCGATGAGGACTTCATTGACTGGTGAGAGGTCGAGGCCGTGTTGAACGATCGATTCGTATTCTTCCCGGTTGTAAGCGATGCCTCCTCCGGTTCCGCCGAGAGTGTAGGCGGGACGGATGACGAGGGGAAAAGAGCCAATCTCCTCGGCGATGCGGAGAGCGTCATCGAGGCCGTGGGCGACACCGGAACGGGCGACGTCGAGTCCGATACGGATCATGGCGTCCTTAAAGAGCTGGCGGTCTTCACCCTTGGCGATGGCCAGTGCGTTGGCTCCGATGAGACGGACGCCGAAGCGGTCGAGGGCGCCGCTGCGGACGAGGTCCATGGCAGTGTTCAGGGCGGTTTGTCCGCCGAGGGTGGGGAGGAGGGAGTCGGGTCTCTCGGCTTCGATGATGCGTTCGACGATGGCGGCGGTGATGGGCTCGATGTAGGTCCGCGAGGAGAACTCGGGATCGGTCATGATCGTGGCCGGATTCGAGTTCACGAGCACCACTTCGTACCCTTCCTCCTGCAAGGCTTTGCAGGCCTGGACGCCGGAATAATCGAATTCGCAGCCTTGGCCGATGACGATGGGTCCGGAACCGATGAGGAGGATCTTGCGAATGGACTCGTCTCTGGGCATGGCGCGCCGGGGCTGCACCTCACTCAGAACGGAGAAGAAAGCAACTTTCAATCCCTGCTGCGAATTCAGGAGAGTCGCCAAAGGGTGGAGACCGATCGCGGGGAAAGCGCCAGGCGGCCGGTCGATGACTGGGCAGGGCTTTGGGGATCCCGGGAGCGGGAACGTAGCGGAAGCTGCAAAGCTTCCGATGATTTGGCAACGGGGCGGGGGGGCGACTGGGCAGCGTTGCGGTGGTCCCAGGGGAGCGGGAACGTAGCGGAAGCTGCAAAGCTCAGAACTCCTGACCTATCGAGGGAGATCATGGACAGGGAGGAAAATCGCTGAGCCGAAGCGAGAGCGCCTCTCGGCAGATGACGCCCTATTTGTGGGGCGGACACTCCTGTCCGCCGACGGAACCTGAAGAGTTCGCGGGCAGGAGTGCCCGCGCCACATACCCTTCCAGCCCATCCAAATTCCTCGAGATCAGGAGTTCTGAAGCTTCCGATGATTTGGCAACGGGGGTGGTTTGAAAAGGCTCGGCCGCTTTTTTTGAAGCCGGGGCATCAGAAAAACGGCGACATCCCTGTGCCGGTCTTCGGCTCAGCGCTGAACCCTCTTGTATCCGCCCGCCAGATCTGGAGTTTTGAGCATGGACTCCGGCCCGGCCACGAGAGCATCACGTCGCCGGCCGGGCGGCAAAATCTCCATGCTGAAGCGCAGTTCTGCCTCGCTCACAACCGTGAGGTAAAGATTGCGATGCGAGTGGTTTGATTGCCTTCCTCGAGTTGCAGGCCAAGTTCCCCGAATACTCCGCCGCTCAGCTCCACCTCTGGGCAAACCGCTTCTTCCGCCTTTTCTGCCGGAACCAGTGGAAACGCGAGCGTTACGCCCGCAGTTTTCACGTCGACGACGAAAACCTTGATCCGCGCACTTGGCGCCGCTTTCCCATCCTTTCCGGCGGCTTCGGTCGCGAACTGCGCAGGCTCGCGGCCGATGAGTCCGGTGGCGAAACCCGTCCCAACCCTCCCTCCCCAAGCGAAACATGATCCGCGACGCACGCTTACCGGCCCTGTTCACAATCTTCGCGCTGGGCTTTGGGCAGTCGCTTCACTCAGCAGAGCCGGAGGATGCGGACGGTCCCATTTCTCCAAGCGCCGCCATTTCTCTTTTCAATGGAGGCGACCTCGATGGCCTGAGCACCTGGCTCCACGGAAGCGGTCATGAAGACCCGCATGCCGTCTTCAGCGTCCACAACGGATTGCTCCGGATCTCCGGCGCAGGCTTCGGATACATCCGGACGACTCGGTCCTATCATGACTACGTCGCCGTCCTCGAATGGCGTTGGGGCGATCAACGCGGCCTCGATCGCGGTCCGCGCGACGGCAAAGCCCTCGATTCCGGGCTCTTCCTGCACGCCATCGGCCCCGACGGCAACAGTCATGACGGCGACGGAGCCTACCGGGCCGCCATCGAATGCAATCTCTTCGAAGGAGCATGCGGCGACCTCCTGCTCATCCGCGGAACCGGCCGCGACGGTGAACTCCTCGCTCCGCGTCTCCGCGCCCGCGTGAGACCCGTCCGCGACGCCGAAAGCTGGCCCTGGTGGGATCCGGAAGGCGACTGGGCTACTCTCGAACGTTGGGGACGCCTGAATTGGCGGAACCGTTCCCCCGCATGGGAAGACCTCCGGGGATTCCGCGCTCCTGACGCCGTCGAAAAGCCAGCGGGCGAATGGAACCGCCTCGTCTGCACCTGTCGCGGAGACAGCATATCCGTTGAGTTGAACGGAGTCCAGGTCAACGAAGCCCACGGCTGCCATCCGCGCGCCGGCGAACTCATGCTTCAATGTGAGGGAGCCGAAATCCTCATCCGCCGCTGGGAGCTGTTGCCCCTTCCGTAGCGGAAGCGGCAACGCTTCCGAAGTCTCTGTCTTCCCGCCCATTTCGGAACTCATGCGTGTTTCCACTACGTCCCTCCCCCTCCACGCAGCGGGATCCGCAAGAATTCCGGAGTCCCGGCCAAGCCGCCGGGCTGGGCGTCTTTCCGTGGACAGACGACCCGGCGTCATCAAGCGTTGGGGGGTTTCCTTTCCTTTGAGTATGCAACGGATCCTATTCCCACTGCTGGCGTTTTTGGCCGCCGAGAGCGGTTTTATCGTGGCCCAGGATGAAGGCGAGGATCCGCCACGGGCCGAGAAGACCGTCACGATCCGGACCCTAGCTGCACGGATGCGCTATGACGTCGCGGAATTCAGCGTTCCCGCTGGGGCCCGGCTTCGGCTCGTGTTGGAGAACGCGGATGAACTGCCCCACAATTGGGTGCTCTGTGCGCCCGCGGAAGACCGGGGCATGGAAGTGGCTCTTGCCGCTTGGGAAATGGGAGTTTTGGGCTTGGAACGCGACTGGATCCCGGATCACCCGGGCGTACTCGCCGCTTCCCGGATGCTGCAGCCTCATGAAACGCAGACCCTCGAGATCGATGTTCCCGAGCAAACGGGGGTGTATCCCTATGTGTGCACGTTTCCGGGTCACGCCATGCTCATGAACGGAATCATGCGGGTGACCGGACCAGGACAGGGCATCGCGGAGTTGTCCTACCGGTTTTACTTAGGCGCGTTCGAACGGGTGCCGGATTTTGACACGCTTAATCCGCACCGCCAAGGCAAATTGGACGAAGGCTTGTTGGGATTTCGTCTGGACGACTATAGGGAAGAGTTCGCCGTGGACTTTCATGGGTATTTGGACGTGCCCCAGGACGGCCAATACCGTTTCTACCTCGCTTCGGACGACGGCGCGAATCTGTTTCTCGATGGGCGCAAGATCATCGACAACGACGGGATCCACGGGTCCGAATCCATCCGGGAACGGCGGCTTCACTTGGACAAGGGCCGGAAGGAGCTGCGTCTGGGGTATTTTGAGAGATCGGGAGAAGAGGAATTGTTTTTGGCCTGGTCAGGGCCAGGATTTGAAGAAACGGTTCTGTCGGAGTGGGTTCCTCCCTCGCGCCGCCGGAGACAACGAGATCGTGATCCGCTTCAACCGGGGATTCCCCTCGTTCCGGATGACGAACCGATTATCTACCGGGAATTCATCCAAGGGGCATCGCCGCGGGGCATTGCGGTGGGCTATCCAGGCGGCATCAATGTGGTGTGGGACGCCGGTCCGATGAATCTGGCTTTGGTTTGGCGCGGAGCCTTCATCGATGCGCAACGGCATTGGACCGACCGCGGGGCAGGCTTTCAACCGCCGTTGGGCTACGACGTGTTCACCGCGGCGGCAGGCCAACCGCTGGCGGTCTTGGAGCAGGACGATACTCCGTGGCCCGCGGCGGAGAATCCCCCGGCGGGCTATCGCTTTCGCGGTTACCGGCTCGATGGCGACCGGAGGCCCGTCTTTTCCTTCGACTGGGAACGATTGCACTTGGAGGACGAGATGGAGCCGCGCGCAACATTTTCCTCTCCGGAAGCGGGCGTGGTCCGCACGCTGCGCTGGGACGAAGAGCCGCCTGCGAGACTTTTCTTCCGCGTCGCCAGGGGATCGGCCATTGTAGCCGGCGATGGAGGGATATTTGTCGTGGACGAACGCTTTACAGTCAGGCCGGACCCCGCCCTCAATGTGGTTCTGCGCAAGGCGGAAGGGGGCGAAGAACTCTTGCTGCAACTCAGTGAATCGAGCCGGTCGGCGCAGGTCGCCTACGGATGGCCTCAGTAAACCCACCTGCAAGCACCGCGAACGCTTATGACGATGGAACGTGCGACCTTTCTCCTGCTGGCCTTGAACATGTTTTCGCCGCTTGCGGCCTCCGAAAGCAAAGCGCCGGTGGAAGCGGATTACTATCCCATCACAACATTGCCGGTCCCGCCGGAGATCGTGTTGGAGGTGGGAGCGATCGAGCTTGTGCCGGGAGACCGGCTGGCGGTGGGCACCCGCCGCGGCGACATTTACTTGGTCGATGGGGCCATGGGGGACGACCCCAGCGCCGTTTCTTATGTGAAGTTCGCCGAAGGGCTGCACGAAGTGCTGGGATTGGCCTGGCGAGACGGTTGGTTGTACGCCACGATTCGCCAAGAGGTGGTGAGGATCCGGGACGAGGACGGGGATGACCGCGGGGATGTCTTCGAGAGCGTATCGGACGGCTGGGGGCTCAGCGGAGACTATCACGAATACGCGTTTGGCGCCCGGTTCGACCGGGAGGGAAACCTTTGGGTTGCTTTGTGTTTGACAGGATCATTCACCAGCGAGGCTCCCTATCGAGGCTGGGCCCTGCGGATCACGCCGGATGGCCGGACCATTCCGTCGAGTTCGGGGATCCGGTCGCCGGGCGGAGTGGGATTCGACTGCGAAGGGGAGGTGTTTTACACGGAGAATCAAGGGCCCTGGAACGGATCGAGTTCCCTCAAACATCTTCGGCCGGGGTCTTTCCAAGGGCATCCCGGCGGCAATCGATGGTATGACCAAGCCGGTGAGGCCATGGGTCCCCGTCCCACGGAGCCCAATTCCGGAAGCCGCATCGCCGTCGAGCGGGCCCGGATTCCCGAGTACATACCCACGGCGGTGATTCTTCCCCACGCAAGGCTGGGGCAATCGCCCACGGGCATTGCCTGCGACGACACCGATGGGAAGTTCGGACCTTTCCGCAATCAGTTATTCATCGGGGATCAAACCTATTCCAATGTAACCCGGGTGTATCTGGAGAAGGTCAACGGAGTGTATCAGGGAGCGGCCATTCCGTTCGTGGAAGGCTTTCAGTCCGGTCTCATCGGCGTCCGGTTGACGGCCGAGGGCCAACTCTTCGTGGGGGGATCGGACCGGGGTTGGGGTGCGCGCGGCGGGAAACCTTTCAACTTCGAACGGATTGATTGGACCGGGCGGATTCCGTTCGAACTCCTGGCCATGCGGGCGACGGCAGAGGGGTTTGAGATCGAGTTCACTGAGCCGGCTGACGCAGCCATGGCGGCCGATCCAGCTTCCTACCGGATGGAGGCCTTCACCTACATTTTCCAATCGGACTATGGCAGTCCGGAGGTGGACCAGAAGGAACCTGTGATTTCCGCGGCCGCGGTGTCGGAAGATGGCAAGACGGTCCGGCTTCGTGTGGAGCCCCTGACTGTCGGGCACGTGCACGGATTGCATTTGGACGGCATTCGCAGTCCGGATGGACGGCCGCTGTTGCATCCGGAGGCCTGGTATACACTGAACGAGATCCCGTTTGTTGAGGACTCGAAAGTGCGATAGACTTCGGGCCTGCTCCGAGATTCGAGCGCAGCGTGGAAAACCACGGCTGGCGGCTGCTCGTAGGGATGGAAACGAGACGTTCGTCCGCTTGACGGCGGGACGACCGGGGAAATGTTTGTCGAAACAGGAGGCGTCTAGAGAAGAGATCGCGAATGATGAAGAGACGGACGGTTGAGTCATGGGTTGGGGCCAAGGGATTGGCTTCGTGCACATTGCTGGTTTGCCTGCTCCCGGTGGGCACGGCCATGGGTGAGCCATCCGGAGCAGAGATCTACCGCACGCTCTGTTTAGAATGCCATGGACCCCAGGGCGAAGGCGTTGCCGGGAAGTACGACGAGACGCTTCATGGGGACCTCAGTGTGGAAGAGTTGGCGCGCCGGATCGAGGAGACCATGCCGGAGGAACAGCCGGAACTTTGCGTGGGCGACGAGGCCCGGGCAGTGGCGAGCTACATCCACGAGACGTTTTATTCCCATGTAGCCCGGGCTCAGATCATGCCCGTGCGAGTCGATCTTTCCCGGATGACGGTGAAGCAGTACGTGAATTCGGTCGCCGACTTGGTGGGTTCTTTTCGTGAAGAGAGAGATCGAGCCGAGCCCTCCGGGGAGCAAGGCCTGCAAGGCGATTACTACAAAACGCATAACATGCGCCGAAACGAGGCGGTCTTCGAACGGATCGATCCGGCCATTGCATTTCAGTTTGGAGAGGGCAGCCCTGATTCCGAACAAATTGGAGCGGAGGAGTTTTCCATGCGATGGCGCGGCGGACTGACCGCTCCGGAGACGGGCGATTACGAGTTTTGTCTGAAGACGGAGAATGGAGCGCGGCTGTGGGTGAACGGCGAGGACACGCCGCTCATCGATGGTTGGGTGAGTTCCGGAGCTGAGCCGCGCGAAGAGCGCGGAGTGGTGCGTTTGTTGGAAGGGCGGGTCTACCCGGTCCGGATCGAGTATTTTAAATTCAAGGACAAGACGGCTTCTCTGGAATTCCGGTGGAAGCCGCCGCACCGTCCCGAGGAGTTGGTTCCGTCGACGGTGTTGTCTCCCGGTCGCGTGCCCGAGATCATGGTGGTGACGACGGAGTTTCCTCCTGACGACAGCAGCGCGGGTTATGAGCGGGGCACATCCGTTTCACAAGCCTGGCACAACGCCACGACCCGTGCAGCGGTTGAAGTTGCAGTGCATGTGGAGAAGAATGTGCGGGAGCTTTCCGGCGTCTCCGGCGAGGAAAGCGATCGCGCCGCTGGACTCCAGGACTTTGCGGTTCGCTTTGTGGAACGTGCGTTTCGCCGGCCGATGTCGCCGGAGGACAAGCGCTTTTTTGTGGCGGAACGATTCGCGGAGACGCCTGAGGATCCGGATCTGGCGCTCAAGCGCACGATCCTGCTGGCGCTCAAGTCGCCCCGGTTCCTGTATTTGGAAGCGGGCCGCGCTGAGCCGGACTCCTTCGATGTGGCGTCGCGCTTGTCCTATGCCTTGTGGGATTCGCTGCCGGATGCGGAGTTGGTGAAGGCGGCGAGGGCCGGTGCGCTCGATTCTCCAGTCGAGATCGAAAACCACGCGCGGAGGATGCTCGACGATCCCCGCACTCATGCAAAGGTTCGGGGCTTTTTCCATCATTGGCTCAACATGGAGGAAGGGGAGGATGTCACGCGGGATCCGGAGACCTTTCCCGGCTTCGATCAGGCTCTGCTGGCCGATCTTCGCGAATCGCTGGAGCAATTCCTCGACCACGTGATCTGGAAAGGCTCGGGCGATTTCCGGGAGTTGCTGCTGGCCGATTACCTCTTTTTGAACGGGCGTTTGGCTCGCTATTACGGGGTGGAAACTGCCGAGGAGGAGCGGTTCGAGAAGGTGGCGTTCGATCCTGCGCAACGCGCTGGAGTGATCACGCATCCCTACCTGCTCACGGCCTTTTCCTATCATAAATCGAGTTCACCCATTCACCGGGGGGTTTTTCTTACGCGCAAGGTGCTCGGCCGGGCCCTGAAACCGCCGCCGATGGCCATTGAGTTTATGGACAGCCGCTTCGATCCGAGTTTGACGATGCGGGAGAAGGTGGCTGAGCTGACCAAATCGGAGAACTGCATGGGTTGCCACTCGGTAATCAATCCACTGGGCTTCAGTTTGGAATACTTCGACGCCGTCGGGCGGTTTCGAACCGAGGAGAACGGGAAGCCGGTCGATGCCGCCAGCGATTACGCCACGTTGGCGGGCGAGATCTTGCGGCTGCAGGGACCCCGGGACGTGGCTGAGCACGCCGCCGCCAGCGCTCCGTCACGGGAAGGATTCATTCAGCAATTGTTCGCTCATGTGGTGAAGCAGCCGATCGCGGCTTACGGGCAGGAGACGGCCGAGAGATTGGGGGTTTCCTTTGAGGCCTCCGAATGCAATATTCGGGAGCTGGTCGTGAATATGGCTGCCGTGGCTGCCCGGCACGAACTTCCCGAAAACCGTAAGCTTGCCCACCATGAGAATCCCTGACCGCCGCGCCTTCCTTCGCGACATTGGATTGTCCGCCGCCGCGCTTCCCTTCGTGGCCGGCTTGCCCGGCTTGAGCTGGGGATCTCAAGGAGCGCCGTCGAGGCAGCGGCTCATCATCGTCTTCAGTCCCAACGGCATCGTTCCTCCGGTCTTCTGGCCCGACGAAACCGGCGAAGAGTTCACGTTGAAACCCATTCTGGAGCCGTTGACGCCGTTCCGGGACCGCTTGTTGCTTCTGCGGGGCGTGGCCAACAAGGTCCGGGGAGACGGCGACAGCCACATGCGTGGGATGAGCTGCTTGTTGACGGGGAAGGAGCTTTTTCCGGGGAACATTCAAGGCGGGTCCGACACGCCGGCGGGTTGGTGCAGCGGGATCTCCATCGATCAGGAACTGAAAAACTACTATCAAGAGAAATCGGAGACGCGCACGCGCTTCGGCTCGCTGGAGTTCGGTGTGTGCGTGCCGAAGCGGGCGGATCCGTGGACACGGATGGTGTATGCGGGGCCGAATCAGCCGGTGGCTCCCGTGGATGATCCCTATCTGATGTTCGAGAAACTCTACGGACAGATGAAGGACCGGGAGAGTGTGCGGAGCATTCTTGACGAGGTCGTGGAAGATTTGCGACGGGTTAAGGCCAGGATTGGAAGCGAGGACCGGCGGTTGTTGGAAGAGCACGAGACTTTCGTGCGAGAGTTGGAAGTGGAATTGGCGGAGGGCGGAAACCGCTCCTGGGATGTTCCGCCGCCTCAACTTGAGGACAATGTAGCCAACGACAACGATTCCATGCCGGCCCTGGCGAATATGCAGATCGATCTCTTGGTCAACGCGTTGCGCAATGACATGACCCGGATCGCCACATTCCAGTTCACCAATTCGGTGGGAGGAGCGCGCATGCGTTGGCTGGGCATCGAGGAGGGGCATCACGCCCTTTCGCACGATCCCGACCTGAACGCCGAATCGCAGGAGAAGTTGACCAAAATCAATGTTTGGTTCTGCGAACAGATCGCCGGGCTGGCGGGACGGCTGGCCGCGACGCCCGAGCCGGGCGGGGAAGGCAGTATGCTCGATCACACCTTGATCGTGTGGACCAACGAACTTGGGAAGGGGAACTCGCATACACTCCAAGACATACCATTCGTTCTGTTGGGCAACGGCTTTGGGTTCCGCATGGGGCGCAGTCTGACGTTCGAACAAGTCGCGCACAACCGCCTTTGGCTGGCGATCGCCCAGGCGGCTGGCCACGGCATCGAAAGTTTCGGCAATCCCGCCCTTTGCGACGGCGGCGCTCTGGATCTTGTCAACGCCTGAGGAGAGCCTGGAAGGGCCAAGAGGTTTTAAATGTTGGGAGACCGCGGGCAAGGGGTCCGAGGCGCTTGCGAGATCTTTGGAGGGACGGCTGGAGTCGAGTGGGTTCGCGAAAGAGGCCCGCACTTGAAGTGAGGATGTGAGTCAGGGTTCTTCGCCGGAAGCGAGCGTCTCCGGCCTTTCGCTCTTTTTGTTAGGAGGAGGGAGAGGTTCGAGCAACGGCAGGATCCATGGGGCCGGGCGCCAATCGCGGGGTTGGCGGCCGAGATCGACAGTGGGGTCGATCAGGAGGGCAGGTCTTCGGCCATTGAGTGTGGCGTAGACACGGGCCCGCACTTCAATTTCGGGATAGCCTTCGGCACGGAGGGTGCCGGCCAAGTGGCGAGCCATCTGGAGGATGAGTTCGGGGTGCCCCCACATCTTGCTGGCCTGCCAGTCGGTGAGATAGTCGAGGCCGTTCACGGTCCAAGTCTCGTTGCTTGCCGGATTGGTTACCTCGAAGACGCCGCGGCCGGATTTGGATCGCAGTTTCATGTGCCAGGCGTATTTGTGTCCCTGCTCCGTCCAACTGACGTTGCCGGGATAGAGGAAGTGCCGCAGGGGGACCAGGCACTGAATCGCAAGATAGAGTACGAAGAAGGCGGTGATGAGGCCTGCGGCGGCTGGGGCCGGCGGGGAGGCGATGAGGGCCGGACGGGTAGGCCGGCGGAGCAGCCGGCGCGGCCAATCCGGGTCAAAGAAGAGCGTCGTGGCCACGATCATGAACCAGGGGAAGATTCCGATCTGGAAAATCCAGGCATTGGTGAGGTGGAACGTCACGCCCAGGAGGAAGGCCAGGAGGCGGGTTTTGCGCCAGAGAAGGAGAGGCACAATGAGGAGGTCGAGGAGAAGCCCGCCATAGACGAAGATGGAGACCATCCATTCTTCTTCTACGAACGGGCCGAGCACAGGCAGTTCCGAGCGGCTGGCCAGCCATCGGCGCATGGGTTCTCCGCGGAGCCAATCGGCGTTCAGTTTGGCCAGCCCGCCGTAGAAGTAGACGATGGCGATTTGGGCCTGAAGAATCCACAGGGACCAGGCAGGGGCGGTGGAAGAACGCAGGCGCGGGCGGGACAGGGCGTCAAAGGAAAAGGCCCGGTGAGCCGGAACCAGAATGAGGAGGAAAGAAAGGAGGGAGACCAGGTAAAAGTGGTTCAGATAACGGGCTTGCTCGAGGAGGAACAGGTAGGTGAACCCGATGAAAAAGAGGGCCGTGCAGATCCGGTAGAAAAACCCAAACAGGATGCCGGCCGCCAGCAAGGCCAGAACGGCGCAGTGGTAATACATCCCGTCGCCCGGCCATGGGCGGACCCAGTCGAAGCCGTAATAAGTGAAGTGGAAGCCGGGTTCGATCCAGTAGCGGGCGATCCAGTCGTACTGGGCGTAGCGGTACATTTCCCATAGCATGATGGCTCCGAAGCCGACGCGGAACACAACCAAGGAGGCGATATCGACCGGCGCGAAAAGAGGCGCGGGACGCGGGCTGGAAGGTGCTTTCTGTCGGGTCATCGATGCAACCAAGGGGGTTGAAGCTTCTGGTTCGTCAGACGCATCCTTGATCAGAGCGGCTGCCAGGACAAGATTCTCTTTCAATGGGCTCCCAACGACAACGGAGGGGCGTCCCCCCTGTGGTTTTCTGGGATCGCGGACCGGATGGACATGCGATTGCTCGCGGCCTGCGCATGGCGTCAAGTCCGCCAGCATATTCCCGGTTTGTTTTGAATCGGAGGGGCCAGGTATGGTTTGTTGGAAGCACAACTTAGGGTTTCACCGGCGAAACCTGACCGGAACCTTGACCAGGATCAACTCACGGCCGCCAAACCAAGGCGGATTGCGTCCGGCGTTCCGGGAAGCGGCGTATGGCGGTCTCGCCCTGCTCTTGCACAGCGGTGAGCCGTTCCGCTTGCTGTTTCCCCTGGGCACGCTCATCGGCTTGTTCGGGGTGCTGCTGTGGCCCGCCTTCGTCTGGGATCTGTTGACGGTTTATCCGGGCGTGCTTCACGCGCGGATCATGATAGAAGGTTTCTTCACCTGTTTCGTCTTTGGTTTCCTGGGCACGGCCCTGCCCCGCATGCTGGGCGCGCCAAGGTTGACCGCGAGGGAAACCATCGGATTTGCCACTGCGTTGGTCGTCATCACCGGCCTGCACTTCACTGGCCGGACCGGCGCGGGCGACGGGTTGTTCCTGTTCACCCTGCTGGCCTTCCTGGGCGTTCTGGCCTTGCGCCTGCCGCACCGGCAGGACGTGCCGCCGCCGAGCTTCGTGCTGGTGATCATCGGCCTGTTGGCGGCGGTGGCGGGCACGTTGATTCTGCTGATTGCCGGGCACTCGGCCCTGCCGCTGCCGGGTTGGCTGCAGCGGCTGAGCGGCTTGCTGCGCTATCAAGGCTATCTGCTCTTCCCAGTCATGGGCGTCGGAGCTTTCCTGCTGCCGCGTTTCTTCGGCCTACCCAATCGCCAGGCCTTTCCGGAGGCCATGACTTTGCCCCCGGGATGGGGCCGGCGCGCGGCCTTTGCGGGCGCCTGCGGACTCGTGGTCATGACCGGGTTCGTGCTGGAGGCTTGCGGCATGGTGCGCGCCGGCGCCCTGCTGCGCGCGTTCGGCCTGCTGGTCTACTTTTGGCGTGAGGCTCCGCTGCACCAGGCGCGTGAGGCATCCGGTTCGCTTGGGTTCGGCCTGCGTCTGGCGCTTGTCTCGATCCCGCTCGGCTACGTTCTGATGGCGGTTTCGCCGGGCCACGTCACGTCGTTCCTGCATGTGGTGATGATCAGTGGATTCAGCCTGTTGATCTTCACGGTGGCCAGCCGGGTGATCCTCGGCCACAGCGGGCAGGATCACCGGTTTGTTGCCGCCATTCCGGCGGTGGTGGTGATGACCTGGCTCATTGTGTTGGCGATGGCGACCCGGGTGAGTGCGGATTGGTTGCCCGCGACCCGCTTCCTTCATTATGGCTACGCCGGATTGTCGTGGGCCCTGGGCGTGACGATCTGGGCGGTCGCCATGCTGCCGGCGGTGCTCCGGCCGGATACGGACAACACCGTGTGACCTCCACCCCAACTTGCGGCCGGGCGATGGGGATGCTTCACTCCGCCAAACGCTTATCGAACGCCGCCCAGAACTCCCGGCCCCTCTCGCCCCCTTCGCCTCAGCCATCCCTCCCTCCTGTCAACTTCCCCCAGCTCGCACCCCATCGAAACCCAAAACCGCTCGCACCGCCACGCGCGGGTGATGCGTGACGTTCTGTGACAAAAAGATAGGAACGGTTGATCGCCGAGCTGTCGATGACTGTCGAAGCTACGTTTGATCGACTCCCGATTTTCCCGCGGACTGCGGCGGGCCGGTCGTGAGACCGGATGGTGTGCGGCCGGGGCACACCTGCACGGCGCCTTCCCCCGGTGCGACCGGCGTCTTCCTCGTCCGAGACCCGGATAGCCCCGAAAACCACTCATTCCCGACACTATCCCGCTTGTGCAGGCAGCCCCGTTGTGGCACGATAGAGTCTCCAGGCCCCGACGGTTACCAAAACAGAACAAGACAGCGCACACCAACCCGCTACCCGCCCCGTATCGAAAGCGTTATGAGAGTTTCAATCCTCAATCACGAATCGAAGCCGCGATTCCGGTAGCGGGTGGATGGCCTTTATGTAAGAAACGTGTCGAATAACCCGATCAAGCAGAAGCGCGAGAAGAAGCGGTTGGCCAAGCTCGAGAAAGCGGGGCGATTGGTTAAGGGTGTGGAGATCCCAGAAGGAGCCCTCGCCGGAGATCCCGACAAGCAGGTTGGCGCGAAAGGATATGCGGCTAAGTACTACTACGTGGACATCGATTACGTTTGTCGGGGGTGCGGTAGAAAGGGTGTTTGGACAGCGGCTCAACAGAAGCGGTATTTTGAGGTGCAGAAGGGCAATATCTACAACGAGCCGGCCTGGTGCTACGAGTGCCATGCCGAGCGAATGAAGAAGAAGGAGGAAGCGCAAGACCGTCAGCAGAACGAATGATCTCCTACTCTATGAGGCGCTGGGATGCGGCGCGCTCGATCTTGTGTTCGGCGGCGCTGCATCAGAATATTGCTCCACGTTGGGAGGCAGTCCGGCAATCGAGCGCCGACACTAATTCAGGGATAACAAGACGTCGCAGATCAATGCACTGCCCGTTGTGACTTGAGATTTCCATGAACGCTACAGACTTAAAACTGATTGCGAAGCGCGTTCTCGGCAGCGCGTGACTGGACTCTGACGTTGAAAGCATGACGATGCGCCGCTGGAACGAACAGACCCTCCGCTATGAGCCATTTTCACCAGGCGCGCGGAAGTACCCACCGCTGTCGGATCAATTGCGAGTCCAATTAGAGCGCATTCCGGCTGTCAGCGATGGCATAATCAAGTATTATCCTTGCAAGGTGAGGCTCAAGGATGGACGATGGCAGGACTTCGTTTATGTCGTGAACGCGGACGATTACATTCGAGTCTGGGGCGTTTGGCCGGACCAAGATAAGAGAAAGAGGGAAGTCCGCATTCAGGACGTTGAGCAGATTGCGGAGAGTTCTTCTCGCTTGCCGCAGGCTTTCGCGCAGCGTCTATACGATGCGGGGGAGTCGGGCATGGGTTACGTGATCTTCGAGCTTTCCCACAGTGACGGCTCACGCAGCGCTCACCTGTCGGGAAACGCCGTGGATTTCGTTCAACTCCCCAACGGTAAGACCCCTAAGGATGTTGTAGCTGTTCATCCACACTCTGGCCGAGAAAGGCATGATCGTTTGTCTGCACATGATTATTACTGGTGCTTGTTTGGCACGGGATGATGAAGCATCGAACCCGCAGGTGCACCGAACAGCCGCCCTGCGCCTCGGTTTTTCTGCACGCCCAGTTTTTCGGGCGTCGGATCCGCTGCCGATGCCCGCTTTCCGGGCGGCTGCCGGTGACCTGAATCGTTTATTTCGAAACGCGTGGAGATGGCTGTTCGGTCCTTGATTCGTAAGTCTCGCGATTTAAGAGTTCTTCCTTTTCATAGTCTCGTGAAAGTGCTAACTTATTCGACGCGGGAGCTGGTCAGCGTGCGGCAAAATGAGATGGCGCCGATGGTTCGCCATTCGGCAAGTGTCACTCGAGTACAAGTAACGACATCATCAAAGCGTTTCAAGGTGAGAGTGGGTTGCTGTGCGCCGGGTGGCTTTGAGCTTCGTGGCAAGCATGGTGAACTGCGGACCGAGCTATCGCGATCTGCGTCGCGGAGCAGAGATATCGCCAGGCGCCTATTCCCTTGCTTGCCATGAGTGTACACACGCAGGGAAGTTGACCGTTATGAGAAAGTACGCGATTTATGCTGCCGTAGTCGGCGGTGGATTATTGTGCTTTGTCTTGGCCGGTTACTGGTTGTTACGCGACGTGAGCTCCACAGCATGGTCTCATGCATTGGTGGGAGATATTTTCGATTATGCTGCAGAGAACGAAGGGCGTCTCCCTCATAGTTGGAAAGAGTTCTTGAAGTGGAGTGATCAAAATCATGGTTATCAGCGCTGGAGCCAAGAAGAACTTAATGGTGCATATAAGTTGCTTTGGGGCGTTACGCTTAAGGAGAGTGAAGGACGATTGCTGATCCGAGCGGTCGATCCGGATCTACTCAAGTTAGAGCACGAACTCAACAAGAAACTTAGGCGATGGATGACGGTCGAGAGAGCAGCTAGTGAAGTTGAAGGGAAACCGTCGGAATCGTCTTGATTCCGTTCAGCTTGGACAAGGAGGTAAGCGTCCCTACGAAGTGCTTCGCGCTGCTCGGGTCGCATCTCGACAATTTACAAACGCGTCGCTTTCCATTTTCATCTCCTTCTGGAGACCCCGGAGCCGAACCTCAGGCGGAGCGCTCAGTGGTTGAATCAAGGGAATGCGCGGGAATAGCCCGGGTTGCGCCGTTTTGGCCGGGGTGTGGGATGCGAGGCGGAGCCCGTGGTCACATCTCGACAATTAACAAATCTTTCGCTTTGGTTCGGTTGCCGACGTGACACATCCATTGCGGATCCAGATTACGGGAGCGTGGAGCGTTGTCGTCCGCCTCCCTTCGACAGCTCATGAGCCATTTAGCGCACAGTGCTTGCCCAGACACCTCGCTTCTCGACGCCGCGCCTGGCGCCGGACCGGGACTACTGCGTGTCCGTGGCGGGATCTGACCGTCCTACCCCGTGTCTTGCGCCTCACAGCAGCCTCCAGAGGCCTGCCGGCGCCTTTACTTCGGCCCCCTCTGGCGCGCGATCACCGCGTCTTCGCCCCCGGTAGCGCTCTGCGCATTCGTGCACCCCCTCTACTTTCCCCTGTAGCACGGCGTCCTTTCTCTCAGCGGCTCAGTCCAACAGGAGTGTATCCGCCCTGACGGAGCCCACGTCCCTCCAGAAATCCCCGCTTGTCCCCGCCGTCACCGCGGATACACCTTTACGTTTCCTCTCGTCACGCGCCCATGAGCAAACCTGCGTTTCAGCTTTCTCGCGTCTCAGGTCAGCCTGTCAGCGAGGCCGAGTTGCTCGCCGATCTCAAACGCGTTGCTCAGGCGCTTGGGGCGACGGCTGTCTCGCAGCCTCAGTATCGGCAGCATGGCGACTATGCAGACACGACCATTGGCCGTCGGTTTGGTTCTTGGAATAAGGCGCTCATCGCGGCGGGACTTTCTTTCTGCAACGAGGTTGACATTTCTGACGAGCGCCTTTTCGAGAACCTGCTCACTCTCTGGCAGCACTATGGCCGCCATCCACGTCGGAGCGAGCTCGCGCGCGAGCCATCAGTTATATCTCAGACACCGTACAACCGCCGGGTTGGTGGATGGACGGCTGCACTGAAGGCGTTTGTTGATTACGCGAACTCTGCTGAGATCGAGTCTCCCGCACCGAGCCCATCCAGTGCGTTACCGGAGCGTCGCTCCACAGGTCGCGAGCCTTCGCTGCGACTGCGTTGGAGAGTGCTTCACCGTGACCGGTTTACTTGTTGTGTATGTGGTCGAAGCCCGGCTACGACGATGGGAGTTGAGTTGCACGTGGACCACACCGTTCCTTGGAGCAAGGGCGGCGAGACAGTGCTTGGCAATCTGCGAACGCTGTGTTCCGACTGCAATCTTGGCAAATCAAATGAACACGAGGGCTAACAAGGGCGCTGCACCGAACGCGGGCGAGCGACGGCTTTTGGCAATTCGGACGCCACTGACCGCCTGCATCGGTGAGCTTTGTCGTTTTGCTTAAATGATGGCTCGAATGTGCAGAGTCTGGGAGCGGATACGTAGTATTCCCTCAACGCTACGGGCAATTACAATCCTATGTTGGGTTCTGGGGCCGGTTGCCGTTGTGGCTTCGATTACTCCCGGTTGGAAGGACGAAGCAGGAAATGCGGTGCTCCTACATGACCTGTGGGCAGAAGGAAGCGGATTACAGGTGATGGGCGTTGGATTCGGAATGCTGTTTCTCGGGACCTTGGTCTACAAGGGCAAGGGAAAGTCGTGGATTCGACACGCACTGATGCTGGGTGTCGTTGCGATCGGATTTTCCGCGTTTATAATTGCTGAATACAAAGAGCTGCCTTCGAGCATCCTCACCTGCATAGTATTGCTTCCAATTGTCCTCGGTATTCGGTATTTATACTTTCGGAGGGAGGTGATTTGCTATTTTTACGAAGCTAACATAAAAGCAGAACAAGACGGCGCACATCAACCCGCTACCCGGCCGCCCACCCAAGCTGAATGACGACTCGAACCCTGAATCAGAAACCGGAGGCGCGCTCCCGGCAGCGGGTGAGTGGCCTCTGAAGCCTGAGAATAGAATTCCGCTTGCAATGATACCGGAGATCAGTATCATTAATCTCGTTGAACAACCGTCACCGAAACACTCTTGCTGCGATCTTCAAGAATCAGGTTCCGGGGGCAATCAGATGGGCTGACATCGAAGCTCTTTTGGAAGCCCTCGGGGCAGAATTCTCAGAGGGTCGCGGTTCAAGGATTCGGATCGCCTTGAATGGCGTGAGGGCGGTTTTTCAGCGGCCGCATCCCCAACCAACAACCGATAAGGGAGCGGTCAAGTCGATGCGGAGGTTCTTAACCGAAGCGGGAATTCAGCCATGATGACATACAAAGGATACGGATGTGCCGTTCGATTTGACGACGAGGCCGAGATTTTTCACGGAGAGGTCACAGGCCTCCGTGATGTGGTGACTTTTCAGGGAAGATCCGTTGATGAATTGAAATCGGCGTTTCAGGAATCTATCGACGAGTATCTTGAGTATTGCAAAAGCCGTGGCGAGGAGCCAGATAAGCCATTTTCCGGACGATTCCTCCTTCGAGTGGATCCATCGCTTCATCGAAGATTGGTGGAGTTGAGTTCGAGTGAGGGAGAGAGCTTGAATAACTGGATCGCCTCTCGCTTGGGAGACCTCATTCGAACCACTTAAAGGCGAGCAAGACGGCGCACCGAACCGCCCACTCGTTGCGAGTTTGACGCGCCGCCGTAGTTCGATAACGTTTTCCGCGAGGCGACCCTCGCTCTCGGTGGGCGGTCCGGTGGCCTCTTACGTTAGGCTAATGAAATGAAGCGTACGAAGCTCCAAGTGTTCTTCGCGGAAGACTGGTTGGGGAAGATTTGGATCGGAGGGATTGTCACAGGGGCAACGATTGGGCTCCTCATTCACTTCCTGCCAACATTCGCTATTATTGGCGTTTCGTTTTCATCTGTCGGCCTTGGAGTAGCGATCTTGCTTTCGTCTGCTATTGCCTACCTCGGATCCTTAGTGCTCGGATCGTGTCTTCTGCCGCCAATATACCGGATGCGAGAACGTATCAACGGAGCGCCGTTCGAGGAGGGCGATTACGTCGAGATCATGAAGAAGCCACACCGTGGAAAGACCGCAAGAATCGCGGCGGCCGGCGATTCGCAATACGGAGCTTTTCTCATCCTTGCTGACGATGTTGCCGATTCTAAACCAATCAACATTCCTTGGCGTGCGATCCGAACAGTATTCAAAGCGGAACCAGACGGCGCACCTCAACCCACTACCCGCCCGGCATCCGAAATTCAATGACGATTCGCACCCTAATTCAGGAACCCGAGGTGCGCTCTCGGTAGCGGGTGAGTGGCCTCGACGTTAGGCGACGCTTCCGCACACCGATGAAACGACTCATTTTTCAGAGCCTCTTGCTGGCAACCTGCGCGCTTCTCGGTGCATGCGCGTCTCGGCAAAGCGAGCGAGAAACAACAGAAGCGGCGGTCAACTGGGCTGATATTCGCGTTGACGCAGGTTCCAACATTGATCGCGAGACCATACAAACAATCATCCATGCTCGCGGCGGCAAGGACGCGGGTGACATTTGGACGCTCGACCGGCAGCACGACGGAACCATCCGAATTCAAAAGACTCGGAAGGGCTCCCGGGTTTATCCGCCCGGTGCAGCAGTAGAGTTTTGGTATCAGGACAGCCACGGCACATGGAAACCACGCTTCACAGCTTAACGCGTAACAAAACGGCGCACCGAACCGCCCACCCGCTCCGAGTTTGACGCGGCCCTTCGATTGGATAGCTTCCCGTGCAGGCGACCCTCGCTCTCGGTGGGCGGTTCGGTGGCCTCGACGTTGGGCAAATAGAATGAACGAAGAAGCCATTCTCAAAGATGTCATGTTTTGGGGGCGACTGGATCGCGTCACGAACGCGACCATGATGGGTTCAAGCGACAAGAACCTCCGGAGGCAGTGGATCGACGATTTGGTTCCCGAGAGCTCCAAACCGTCGAACGACGGACTTCGCGTTGAAGGTGCAGCCCATCTCATGGGGCATAAGAATGGGAAGTTTGGGACTTACCGGTTTGTAGCATTCCTTTCCTGGAAGTTAGTTCGGCGCCCGGATTTGGAGCCTGTCATCGAACGGATCGAGCTAGACCACGATCGGGAGGGAATTCTTCTCGCAGTGTCGGCCTCGACGCAAAGGCCCAACCAGTCGGTACAGCCAATGCCGGGATCTGTCACGCCGCGTGCTCCGGAATCAGACGTCGAATGACCGCCCTGAAATCCTGGATCGAATGTTGCACGGGGCGCACCAGCTCCCGTCATGGCTGGCCTCCCACGTTCGGTGGAAAAGCTTCGCTGCAAATGCAGTGGATAGGTACTACAGCCGTTCTCTTGGTTACTTCTCTCCTCGTATTGGCAGATGAGCGCGAGTCATTGAAAGAAGTGCACCTCGATCCGACATCTTCCGACATTGTTGGCCAATTCCATCAGATGGGCTTTCCTAAATACACCGATGTGGAGAAGCGGATTATTGGCCGCGCCCAGAAGGTTCAGGATGAGCGGACCGCCATGTATGGTCGCATCGAGATCGGGAAATCGGTGTTTGACTATCCGGGACTGATCGCGCTTGGCACGATTCGCTACGAATCCGGGGACGGAGCCACTACTCGCTGACCATCGGCATTCGTCCACACCTTGCGGTGAATAGGGGGGACTGGCTTGTTGCCGTGCCCGCCAGCTTCTTTCGGGGGGACTTTTTTGATCCGGGCAGCCCCGGCCACCCGGCCCATCCGCTCACGCTATCCGAGCGGCCCCCATCGCCAAGCGTGTCAAGAATCAGATCCTTTTCCGGGGTTTTCCGTGGACGCGGACAGACGCACGCATTAAACATTGCCGGCCTTGTGAAAGGCGCGTCCCCGGCCGTGCTCTTGGATCCAGGTTTAGCAGACAGCAGTTTTCGAATCGTGAGTAGAGGATTGAGGATAGGTTTGACTGTCGCTGTTAGCGCGGCATGGCTGATTGTTATGTGGCAGCTTTGGTCTTTCTCGAAGAGGTTCGAGCGGTTTCGCCAAAGTGTAGTGCATGATCAGTTGTTGAGCGAGTTTAAGTATAGGGTATACGAATTGTCCTTGGAAACGCAGTTGCCTGCATCGGCCGATGTGTTTGTTGATGATGGAGCGCGATTCGTGGGATATGTTACCTATATCCCATATGACCGGGCTGGCAAGCGCATTGAGGTTGATCGCGATCCTCCAGTGATAATTGCGTTCGCTCGCCGCATGCCTGACGGAGAATGGTGGATTCTTTACAGTGATCTCTCTGTGGGTATTTCGCAAGAGGAAGTAGAGATTGGGGAATTATTAGAGAGGGTTTATGGTCAGTGACTCCCCGCTATTTTTCTTCCAAGCAACTGATTTCGAGGGGGTTGAGAGGTGTTTCGGCCTCGGCAGAGTGGGTCAGCAAAAGTGAGCAACCCCGGGTCAATTCTCGTGAGCGCTAATCAGTTACGAATTCCCTAAGGTCAAAAGCGTCCGCAAGTATCCGGTTTCCTCGTAAAACCGGCAGATGACTGGTAAAAACGGCGTTCAGGGTCTACTCTGAGATTTGAAATCTCATATTGTCTATTCATCGAACGAACGGTGTTGGGCGGCGGAAGGCGAAGAGGTAGTTGTTGAATGGAGTTCGTCCATAGAGGGGGCGGATTTCGCCGGACAATCCGGCATCTTGCAGCCAGGCGGCCAGGGTTTTCTGGTCTGGGTAGGCGACCGGCGCCGATTTCATCCAGAAGGCGAGCTTGGCGAAATAGTCGGCGGCGCGGGTGACTTGAAAGCGCCACCCGGGTCCGCGAAGCCCGCTGCGGAGGATGAGGCAACCTTGCGGGGAGACCCGAAGGGCGGCTTCACGGACGAGTTTCTCTTGCTGTGGGGCGGGGAAGAACTGGAGGATATCGAGGATGGCGACGCTCCCTGAGAACGTGGGCAGTCCTTGACGGGCGTCGGCGACCTGAAACTCGAGAGCGGGATATCGGGCGGCGACGCGCTGGGCGGCGCCGATCTTGGACGGATCAAAATCGAGCCCCAGGATGGGTGGGGAGTAACCGCATTCCCTCAGGTAGGCGGCGAGGATGCCGATTCCACAACCCACATCGAGGAGCGGCGGAGGGACCGGCTGGTCGAGGAGGACAGCGGCGACGGAGCTATAGAGGGGGTCGGTTCGGAGTTTGGAGGCGGCGTAGCAGCGATGATAGGGCGAAGAATACAGAGAGGCAATGCTGCGGGCATGGGGAGACGGGTGAGTCATGGCGAGGGGCGCTCGTCGATGTTGCGGTAGCGCCGCCAGAAAATGGAGGGGATGTGGAAGGGCCAGGCGGCAAGGAGACGCAGGTGCATCCAGGTCAGCAGCAGATTATCACGAAGGTAGCGAAAATGGGAGACGCCGCCGTCGTCAGGAGAAGGGTAACGCACCGGCGTGTCGAGATTGACAGCGGGGACGCCGCGCCAGGAGAGGCGCACGGCGGCTTCGGGATCGAAATCGAAACGCCGGGCCCAGGCGGTTTCTTGCATGACCGAAAGGAAAGGCGCGATGGGATAGACGCGCATGCCGAAGAGGGAATCGCCGATCCCGCCGCCGAGCGTTTCGAGGGCGGTGAGCGCGTTCGAGTTCTTTCGCCAGAGCACGCGGATCAGGGGCGCGTCGGGTCCGAAGACGGGTTTGCCGAGAATCATGGCATCGGGATGGCGCTGCGAGGCCTCCATGAACTGGGGGATGCGGTCCTCGGGGTGTTGGCCATCTGAGTCGAGGCACAAGAAGTGAGTGAAACCGGCGCCGGCGGCAAGCTTGACGGCCTCGAGGACGGCGGCTCCTTTTCCGCGATTGAGCGGCAGATGGATGGTGCGGACATCCGGGAGTTCTCGGGCGAGAGCGTCGAGGAGGGCGGGGGTGCCGTCGGTCGCGCCATCGGTGACGATCCAAACAGGGCCCCAGTGTTTCCGCGCATTCCGGACGACTTCAGGGGCTCTCCATCCCGCATTGAAGCTGGGAATGATGACAAGGCGGCGGGGATCGCCGGGCA
Source organism: Verrucomicrobiales bacterium (assembly GCA_041749135.1). GTDB lineage: Bacteria > Verrucomicrobiota > Verrucomicrobiia > Verrucomicrobiales > DEV007 > DATKCT01. The sequence goes on along the minus strand of JBGTBW010000151.1, from coordinate 4,384 downwards.
TGCAGCGGAAGCTAGTGAAAGGAGGAGCGGTGGGGAAGGTCAAAGTGGTCGGCCGGCTAAAAGAGAAGGCGGAGTGCGGAGCAGAACGTATTCGGGGGGCTTGCCATCGGGCGCCGGTAATCTCAAGATGGTCATCCGTCATGCATAAACGCCGATTGGGAGGCAGTGGACTGGTCGTTTCCGAGATTTGTCTGGGAACGATGACTTTCGGCATTCAAGCGGACGAGGCGACGGCTTTTCGTCTGATGGACATGGCCTTTGATCGCGGCATCGATTTCTTGGATGCGGCGGAGATGTATCCCGTGCCGCCATCCGAGAAGACTTTTGGGGCGACGGAAGAGATCGTGGGCCGTTGGCTGCGGACCAAGCCGCGGGACGCGGTTTTGGTGGCGACGAAAATCACAGGGCCGGGTCACGGGTGGTTCACGCCGCCGGTCCGGCACGGAATGACGACTCTGGACCGGCATCAGATCGTGCGGGCGCTGGAGGGGAGTTTGCGGCGGCTTCAAACGGATTACATCGATCTCTATCAAACGCACTGGCCGGATCACGGGATGCGGATGGAGGAAACCCTGGGCGCGCTCACGGAACTCGTCGAGGCCGGTAAGGTGCGGGTCATTGGGTCGAGCAACGAGACTTGCTGGGGGCTCATGAAAAGTCTTTGGACTGCGGAGACCTGCGGACTGCGGAGGTTCGACACGGTGCAGAACAATTTCAGCTTGATCAACCGGCGCTGTGAGAGCGAGCTGGCGCAGGTGTGCCGGCGGGAAGGGGTGAGTTTGCTGCCGTATTCACCTTTGGGTGGAGGTGTGCTGACCGGGAAATACAACGGGGGGAAGTATCCGGAGGGAGCGCGCTTCAGCGCTTATTTGGAGACGGGCAACGACCGGCAAAAAAGGATGGCGCGCCGCTTCGTCAATTCGCGGACGCTGGAGGCTACGCAACGGTTCGCAGCGATCGCGGCGGAGGCGGGACTGAGCGTGACGGTCCTGGCTTTGGCCTGGAGCCGCCAGCACGATTTTGTGGCTTCGACGATTGTGGGAGCGACTACGGAGGAGCAATTGGAGGAGTCGTTGCGGGCTGCGGACGTGGTGTTGGACGACGAGATCCTCCGGCGCATCGACGAGGTCGAAGAGGAATTGCCGTTGACGATGAGCGAAGACGGCTTGCGGCGTCTGTGAACCGTTCACGCCCACTTCGGTAAGCCGAAGCGGAAAAGGAGATTGCCCGGTCCGCCGTTTCTGCCTTAGATTTTCCGCGATGAACACGGCGAAGCAGATTACTGTGTTGGTGGTGTTTGCCGTGGCGATGGTGATCATTGTCGCCGTGATTGGTGCGGCCCGGGATCACAATCTGCCGATGCTGACTCTGAAACTGCAACAGTTCTTTCAGGCGGGTGGGATGATGATCGCCGCGACGGCGGCCTTGTTGCTCTTGGTGCAGGCGGCGGGAGAGTTTGCGGCGGTCCGGATGGTTTCATGCGTGATCGCATTGCTTGGCGGGCTCTGCGTGGCGCAACCGGCCTGGCCTGCCGCGGCGGCCTTGGCGGTGGTGGCTGCTACGGCAGCGGCCGGAGCAGTGTTCGAGAAGCGGAGTGGATGACTTAACATTTGAACAGGAGGCAATGGACGGCTATGGCGAAGGCGGAAAGGCGCGCTCTCATGTTCCTGGAGCGTACCCCACACCAGACAGTGGGATCGAGTTTGCAGGAGGAAGCGCGTTTGAAGCCGGAGCACGCCGAACAATACTTGCGCGAGGTGCGCGAGGTGCGCGAGGAACGTTTGGCTGCTGAGGTTCGGCCTCCGGCATGATCCATCTCGATACGAACTACCTCATCGGCTTGCCGGTGAAAGGGTCGGCAACGGCGGATTGAGGTGACGGAGTCCTTGGAGTGCGCGGCTGCGCCGCGCTTTTCTCGGAGGATGAAAGCGCCTGGGCTTGGGGACGGCGCTCCGCGCCGGGAGAGAGCGGCGATGCTCGCCGCAGTCCAAGGGCTTCCGGCTTTCCTTGGCGTTAGAGCTGTAGCGGAACTCGTGAGAGTTCCGAAGGCCTGGCGGGCCAGTCTGCATTCTTGCGAATGCAGCTACGGAGATGGCGCTCCGCGCCGGGAGAGAGCGGCGATGCTCGCCGCAGTCCAAGAGCCTCCGGCGTGGCTCGACGGGGCCTCTTAGCGGCGGCTTGTCCGCCGCCCTTGGACTGCGGCGAGAATCGCCGCTTTCGGGCGCGCACAGAACTCCGCCAATCCCAACCCTGCTTCGGCCTCCCAGAGACTCCGCGTCCCCAGTCAAAACCCCAGAGGACTGGCGCACTCTACAAGCTTCCGCACGCACGGCGCTCCGCGCCGGGAGAGAGCGGCGATGCTCGCCGCAGTCCAAGGGCCTCCGGCTTTCCTTGGCGTTAGAGTTGTAGCGGAACTCGTGAGAGTTCCGTAGGCCTGGGTGGGCAGTCCACATTCTTGCGAATGCAGTTGCGGGGACAGCGCTCCGCGCCGGGAGAGCGGCGATGCTCGCCGAAGTCCAAGGGCCTCCGGCTTCCCTTGGCGTTGACTCCAGCAACCTGCACTGCTTCCCGCGAGCTGTTGCGGCTCAACGATCAAGAGGGTCCGCCCCCGGTAGGGGAATACTGTGGCGCGGGCGCCTGCCCGCGGAGTTTGAAGTCTTCAACCGGAAGATTCTCTCGCACACGGCCGTTCTCAAGCCGGCAGCGGCGCTGGAACCAGGGCGGGATCTCGTGGTCGTAATGGGTGGATAGCAGCACCGTGACTCCGCGGTCGCGGGCGCCTTCGAGGGCTTCGTTGAGGCGATGGCGAGTCTCCGGATCGAGACCGTCGAAAGGCTCATCGAGGAGGAGCAGATCGGGTTGGTGCACAAGGGTTCGAGCCAGGAGGAGGCGCCGGACTTGGCCGTAAGATAGGGTGGAAACCAGGGATGGGAGAAGATCTTCGGCGCCGAGGGCAGCGGCGGCTCGCCGGACCCGGCGGGCATGCGCGGAGTTCAACGGCTCAGCGGCGGCCAGGGCTCCGGTGAGCGGTCCGCCGACGGCGGCCCAGCCGGGAGTTTCGGGATCGAGCCAGGCGTGCAACTCCGGATGGAAGAAACCGGTCCTTTGGCGGATCTCGGCAAGCGTTAGGGAAGTGCGGCCGAAGCGTTCGACGTGTCCGCCGGCCACGGCGTGCAGTTCGCCGGCGAGGAGGAGGAAGAGGCTCGTTTTTCCACTCCCGTTCCGGCCGAGGACGGCCCACTGAGAGCCCGCGGGGACTACCCAAGCGGCCTTGTTCAGGATGATTCGGTCGCCTCGATAGAGCGTGACGTTTTCGAGCCGGAGGATGGGGTCCGCGGAGGGGATCCCGGTCTCGGCCGCGGGCGGGGAAACGGAGAGGGGCCGGGTTTTGGGCGACGGTGTGGGGGCTTGGAAAGCGAGCCGTCCCTGGCGCATCCAGGCTTGGTTCCAATCGACGCCGGGGATGGGTTCCTCACGATGGGTGGCGACCACCAGGGCCGTTCCGTGGCGGGATGTGATGGCGAGCGTTTCGTAGAAGGCGCCGCGGGCGACGCAATCGAGTCCGTCGCTGAACTCGTCGAGTAGGAGCAGGGCGGGTCTGCGGACGAGGGCGCGAGCCAGGAGGATCTGGCGTTGTTGACCTTGGGAAAGTTCGAGGAAAGGAAGGGATGCGAACGGATCGAGGCGAAGGCGGCGGAGGAGAGCTTCGATCTGCTCCCGTTGAGCGGGATTGGGGTCTTGGTGGAGGAGAGCGGAGTGGAAGAGGCCGGTGGCCACGACATCGCGGGCAGGCGGATTCCATTCTCTGACAAAATACAAATCCTGGTCTTCGGGGCTGAGCGAAGCGATGGAGGAGGCGGCCGCGGCAGGACTCCAGGTGGGGGCTCCGTCCAGACTGTAGACGCGGTGAGTGTGTTGCCCGGGCTTGGGCCAGAGTGAGCCGGCGAGGAGGCGCAGGAGCGTGGATTTGCCGGAGCCATTGGAGCCGCGGAGGATCCAATGGGATTGGCTGCGAATGTCCCAGGTGATGGCGTGGAGGACGGGGACGCCGCCGAGCTGGGCATCGACGGAGTCGAGCCGGACCAGGGAGCGGCTGAGGGGCGGCGAAAGCGTAGCCGGGCGGGGCACGGCCGAACTGTGAGCCGGATCGGCAGGGGCGCCAGCGCCGATTGCGAGTCGAATTGGGCCGGCGCGATTCCGGCGGCCGGAGATTCAGAACTCCTGACCTATCGAGGGAAGTCATGGACAGGGAGGAAAATCGCTGAGCCGAAGCGAGACCGCCTCTCGGCAGATGACGCCCTACTTGTGGGGCGGACACTCCTGTCCGCCGATGGAACCTCAAGAGTTCGCGGGCAGGAGTGCCCGCGCCACATACCCTTCCAGC
>JBGTBW010000150.1:0-29725 GCA_041749135.1 Verrucomicrobiales bacterium | reverse complement strand
CTGCCGCCCGAGCCGCGCGCGAGTCGCCGGGCCCTGTTTGGCGACGCCCTCCTTGAAGGCGCGGGGGACCAGTTCGCGCGAAACTTTGCCAACCGGCTGTGGGCCATGGTTATGGGCCGGGCATTGGTCGAACCGGTGGATCTGCATCATTCGTCCAATCCGCCGGCGAATCCGGAATTGCTCGAAATTCTGGCCCTCTCGCTCCGGGAGGGCGGCTACGATGTCCGGGCCTTTGTGCGCGAGCTAGTCCTGACAAAGACCTTTCAACGAGCGTTGGACGCCGGTCAGGATGTGGGTGGGGACCCGCATCAGTTGGCAGCAGACCGGGAGAAAGAAGCAAGCCGGTTGGCGGCAGAGACGACCAAGCTCTGGAAGGAGTCGCGAGACGCTGTCGAAGCGCTGGAAACGGAACTCAAGCCGGCCTTCGATCAGTGGGAGGGAGCATCGGCGGCGTTGCGCGAGGCGGTGAAACAGCGGAACGCTGCGGCGACGGCGCGGGAACAAGCGCAGGCCGAGACTGCGGTGAAAGGGGAGTTGCGAGATTTGTTAGCGAAAGCAGCGGAAAGCGCCGGGGCGGCGGCGGAAGCCCTGCGCGAACTTGAGAATTTAAAAGAGGCGGCCGATGCGTTGCGAGACCGTGCGGCGCAGGCGGAGCAGGAGCGAGCCGCTGCCGAGCAAGCCTTGCAGGAGAAGTCTGGGGCTTTGGCCGCAGAGGATAGCGAACGGCAGGCGGAAGAGGAAAAGCGGGAAGCTTTGCGTCCGCAGCATGAGGAAATGCGAGCCCGGCTGGCGGAAGCCCGGCAGGTCTACCTGAATGTGGAACGACAGCGTCGAGAGGCGGACCTCGCGCAGGCCAGCGCCCGGGAAGAAATGGAGCGTCTAACCAAACTGAATGAACTGGAGGAGGCCAGGCGGACGCGGGCCCGGGCTGCGGCGAGACTGGAACATCTATCCCAAGCGCGGGTGCATGAGGCCGCGGCTGCGACCGAGTTGGAAAGGATGGCCGGGGAGCAGGCCGGTGTCGCTTCGGCTTGCCGGGAACAGCTTGCCCGAACGGAATCGGAGCAGACCCGCCTCACGGAACGCCTTGAGGAGATGCAGAAAGGGGCTCCGGTGGTCGAGCAGGCCTTGCGGGATGCTGCGGCGGTCCGGGAACGTCTTCCGGAGGATCCAGCGCTGCAAACGGCGGAGCAGGGGTTGCGTGCGGCTCTGGCCGTGATCGCCCGTGGATCGGCCGAGGCGGAAGAATTGCTGGACGCCGGGCGGGATGCCGTCGCGGCATGGGACGAGGCCGGGCGCGCGTCGGAGGAGGCGGCGGGTTTGGCCACAGCACGGAGAGCGCGTTTGCGTGAACGGGAAGCGGAATGGGAGCGTGAAGAAGAGGCGGCGCGAACGGCGTTGCATGAGGCGGAAAAGGCCCAGGCCCTGCTGGAGTCGGCCGTATTGGCGTTGCGGGAACGGACGTTTGCCGCGGCTCGTCTGACGCCGCTGACTCCCGAGCAATTGTGCCGAAGCATGATGCAGGCGACGGGTTTTCTATCAGCGCAACGCACGGCGGCGGAGGCCGAGTACGATGCGGCACAGAGCGCCCAGCAGGATGCATCGGCTGGGGACGAAAAGGGCGCAGCCGTGGAAGCCGCCCTACGGGAAAAGATCCGCAGTGCTGAGTCCGAGTTCATCCGCTTGTTCGGTGGCGGCGCGGGCCAGCCGCAGGGCGACTTTTTCGCCACGGTGGACCAGGCCCTGTTCTTCTCGAACGGCGGGACGGTCCGCGGCTGGCTGGCTCCGGGGAACGGGAACCTAACAGATCGGCTGCTGAAGATGGACGATAGCGCGACGCTGGCGGCGGAGCTGTATCTTTCCGTGTTCAGCCGTCTTCCCCAAGAGGAGGAGGTTCGGGAGGTCCAGGCCTATTTGCAACGGCGCGCCGAGGCCCGGGGTCAAGCGTTGGAGGAGCTGTGTTGGGCGCTGCTTACTTCGACGGAATTTCGATTTCATCACTGACCGGCCGCCGGGGCGGCGGACTAACACTGACAAGACAACCACCATTCACTGCGAACTCGCCATGAAATGCCATTATTCTTGTGGATCGGAAGAACATCTCGTCGCCCGCCGGCGTTTTTTGGGTGGGAGCTTGGCGACGGGGGCGGGGCTCGCCTTGGGCGGATTGGGTGTATTCACGCATCCGGCAACGGCTCGTGAATTGGCTCGGGGGCAAAAGCGGATGCTGGTGGTCCGGATGGCGGGCGGGTTGAGTCAGTTGGAAAGCTGGGACCCCAAGCCGGGCACGGCCGCGGGCGGCCCTTTCCGGGCCATTCCGACCTCCGTTCCGGGGATTCATCTGAGTGAACTGCTTCCGTGGACGGCCAAGCAGATGCATCATCTGGCCCTGATTCGCGGGATCAACACGAACGAGAACGACCACGCCAAAGGCGATTATATGATGATCACCGGCCGGCGTCAGACTCCGGCGGCGGATTACCCCGAGATCGGGGCGGTGGTGGCGCGGGCCCTGGACTTGGAAGGGAGCAGCGCGCTTCCTGGGCACATCAAGATCGTTCCGGGAGGAGGAGGGGGACGCAGCGCGGACTCGGCTTACCTGGGCCCGCGCTACGCCAGCGTGGTGTTGGGCAACGGCAATCCGCCGCAGCACACGGAGCGTCCAGAGTCGTTGACCGAGGAAGTCTTTCAATGCCGCAGCGAACTGCGCCGGAGCATCGATGACCGTTTCGCCGATCGCCGGCGCACAGCGGAGACCGAGGCCTACACGCAGAGCTTCGAACAAGCCCGGGAACTCATGGCTGAGCGCGAGATCTTCGATCTGGAGCGGGAATCCGAGAAGGACCGGGAACGCTACGGGACGCACGATTTCGGGAGGCACTGTCTATTGGCCCGGCGCTTGCTCGAGAACGGGATTACCTGCGTCCAGGTGACTCATTCCAACTACGACACCCACAACGAGAACTTTTCTTTCCACTTCGAACAGTTAGGAGAGTTCGACCGGCCATTCGCCACGCTGGTGTCCGATCTCGCCGAGCGCGGCTTGTTGGAGAGCACCTTGGTTGTGGTGCTGTCCGAGTTTGGGCGGACGCCGCAGATCAACCACTTGTACGGGCGGGATCACTGGGGCGCCTCCTGGTCCATCTGTTTGGGAGGGGCGGGGATTCAGGCGGGAGCTGTGATTGGAGCGACCAGCGCCGACGGGATGGAGGTCAAGGAGCGCCAGGTCGATGCCGGACATCTCTTTCATACCTATCTTTCCGCTTTAGGGCTCAAGTCGACCGGGCATTTCACCATCGATGGGCGCAAAGTGCCCATGGCCGATCCTGCTTTCGAGCCGATTTCGGAACTGCTCGTCTAACGGACTCGCCCGCACTGCTGTAGAGGTGATGAAGGCGGACCCGGCTCAGGCTCATGTGGCGCGCGAACTGGAGCACGACGCCCCGTTGATCGTTTGCCGTTTCGATCCGGCCGGCCGGGCGCTCTTCGCCGGAGCGGAGAACAACGCCGTGGTGCGCTGGGATCTGGCATCGGGAACGAAGACCGTGTTCGCCGGACACGAGGGCTGGGTTTTCGGTCTCACATTCTCGCCAGACGGCCGCACCTTGATTTCTTCGGGGAGCGACGATCAGTTGCTGTGGTGGCGGGCGGACGCTGAAGAAAAGGAGCCGGCTCCGTTGCGCCGGGTCCGCGCGCACGAGGGATGGATCCGCGCGGTTGCGACGAGCCCCGACGGATTGCATGTGGCCAGCGCGGGCAATGACCGGATGGTGCGACTGTGGAATCTAGAGGATGGGAGCGCGGTACGGGAACTCGCTGGGCATGAGCGGGATGTCTACAGCCTAACGTTTCATCCTTCAGGACGGTGGCTCGTGTCAGGCGATCTCCTGGGGCGGGTCCTGGTGTGGAATCTGGAGACTGGCGCGCAGGAGACGGGATTCGATGCGGGGCTGCTGCACACCCTGGAGCAAGGACAGGGAGTCGACTACGGCGGAGTGCGAAGCTTGGGGTTTTCGGCCGACGCCGCGGAGCTTGCCTGCGCCGGTTTGCATAACGCTCCGAATCCCCTTGGGGCGATCAACGAGCCGCTGGCCCTGCGCTTTTCCTGGGAAACGCGGGAGCTGCGGCGCAAGCACGTTTCGGACGGCGGGTTGCACGGCGTGGCTTGGCGGGCGCAGTATCATCCGGATGGTTTTTTGATCGGCTGTTCGGGGGGAAGCGGGGGTGGGTTTCTGCTGTTTTGGAACGGGGAACAGGATGGCCCTTTTCATCAGATGGGCTTGCCGAACACGGCCCGGGAGTTGGATCTCCATCCGGACGGGTTGTCGGTTGCGGTAGCGCACTACGATCGGCGGGCCCGCATCGTCCGGTTGGCGGCGAAGGAGGGGTAGGCGCGGGGAGAAACGCCTTTTCCGGCTCAAGATTGGGTGGGCGAGGGACCCCGGACTGCTGCAAACGTGGTCTCCGGCGGTTTGGGGTTCCTTCCCTTTGTGCTTGCCGGCGCTGCGCCTGAGGTGATGTAGTGCGCGTCCTTATGAACGAACGGTGCGCTCGTTTCTCGATTTGTTGTTTGGCGATCTTGGCGACGGGACTCATGTGGGCTCCTGACGCATCCGCGCACGCCCTGGGCGAAGACTATATTTTTCTCAACGTGCGCGAGGGAAGCTTGGACGGGCGCTTCGAGGTGAACTTCCAGGATCTCAACAAGAAATGGGGCATGGATGTGGGCGGCGACCCGCAAGCGGTGGTTGACGCTTCCGCAGAACGGGTGGAGGCCTATATCCGGGAGCGGTTCGCCATCCGGGCTGGGGAACGGGTGCTGCCGCTGACGTTTGCGGAGCGCAAGGTGCTTGAACTTCCGCAAGGAACTTTCGGGCAGTACTTTTTCCGGTCGGAATCGGGACCCGTTCCGGACGTGTTGCAGTTCGAGCACAACCTCTTTTACGAGGTCGGGAAACGCCACCGCGGTTTTCTCATGATCGAATACAACGAGAAGACGAAGAGGGACTACGGCCGGGAGCATTTGGCGCTCATATTCGAGCACAAAGAACGGGTGCAAGACCTCGATCTCACCGCCGTGCCCCAGATCTCGCTGATGCGGCCGCGGGACATGATCTGGCAGGGGATCCTCCACATTTGGATTGGAATCGACCATATTCTGTTTCTTTTGGCGCTCATTCTTCCGGCGGTATTGCGGCGGGAGGAGGGCCGCTGGGCTCCGGTCGCTGGTTTCCGGCCGGCTTTGTGGAACATTCTTAAGATTGTGACCGTATTCACCGTGGCGCACTCCCTGACATTGGCTTTAGCGGCGCTGGAGATTGTGAAAGTTCCCTCGCGTCTGGTGGAATCGGTGATTGCTTTGTCCATCGTGCTCGTGGCGGCAAACAACATCTTTGGCGTGGTGCGCGAGGGCTCGCTTTGGATCATTCTTGGGTTGGGCTTGTTTCATGGGCTGGGATTTGCCTCGGTCATGGGGCATCTGCCCTTTCACATGGAGCAATTGGCGAAGGTGATCATCGGTTTCAACATCGGCGTGGAGCTGGGTCAGGTGGCGATTGTCTCTTTGGCGTTTCCGCTGCTGTTTTTGCTTCGGAAGCAAAAGCTGTATGTCCCGTTGATCCTGAAAGGAGGATCTCTGATATTGGCCGTGATCGCCGCGGTGTGGTTTGTGCAACGGGCGTTTGGTCTGGATTGACCGTTTCGGGCGAGGTGGGCCGGATTCAGCGAGCGACGAAGAGCGATCGAGTATGGAAGAGCGGATTCTAGACTATTTGCGCGGCGAACTTCTGGCGGGAGAAGCCTTGGACGGGCTCACGGTTGAAACGGACCTCTTTCAATTAGGAGTGTTGGAATCCGTGCGCGTCATGCGATTGGTGGCCTGGCTGGAAAAGACATTCGAATTCCAGGCGCGCCCGGCGGATTTGGTGCCCGAGCATTTCCGGAGCATTGCGGACATCGGCGTCTATGTGCGGAGTCGCGGGAAAGCCGCTTGAAATAAGGGCTTCGGGCCTCCACCCTCCACAATCCCCAGCCGCAAGTCCTTGAACAAGGGTTGGTAGAGGAACCATTCCCCCTCCCCCTTGGCGAGCTTTGCGCTCTTTGCGAGAGATGCATCTTCTTTATCCGTGTTCATCTGTGTCCATCCGTGGTTCCCAAGACCAGTCCCCAGGCAACTGAGCGGGGTCAGAGGCCGCCGCTTGAGGAAACGCCGGCCCATTCCCGGGCCAACCGGTTCCGGTCGATCTTTCCCGTGGGGGTGCGGGGGAACGCGGTGAGCACAACAATGCGTGAGGGCACACCGTAGTGGGGAAGCCGGCCCGCGGCATGGATCCGAAGGCTTTCGGGATCGGCTCCGCCCTCATCCCGCAGAGTGACAGCGGCAGCGATCTCTTTTTCGCCTTCCCCGGCGGAAAGTGCGACGGCAGCGGCTTCGGCTACGGCAGGATGACTGGCCAGGACGGCTTCCACCTCGTCGAGTTCGAGACGGTATCCGCGGACTTTGACGAGCCTGTCTTTGCGTCCGAGAAAGAGGAGTTCCCCGTCGCCGCGGTCGCGCACGAGGTCGCCGGTGCGCAGGAACCTTTCGCGGAAACCCGGAGTTCGTTCGCAATCGAAGAAGGCTCGCTGATTGAGGCCGGGTTGATTCCAATAGCCCTGCATCATGGTGGGGCTTCGGACGAGAAGTTCTCCGGGTTGACCGGGGCAGACCGTGCGGCCTTCTTCATCGACGACAAGCCCTTCGGCGTTTTCCCAGATCCGGCCGATGGGGATGTTTTCGGGAATATCCTCCGGGTTTCTGGGCAGATGATAGTAGGTGCATTGGTTGACTTCGGCCGGGCCGTAGACGTTGCTGAAGCGGGCGTGAGGCCACAAGCGCATGAGGCTGCGCAGATGACCGGCCGGAAAGGGCTCCCCTCCAAAGAGGACCCAGCGGAGCGAATGGCAGTCGCGTTGCTCGACTTCGCCCCGGAGAAGGATCTGGATAAGCGCCAGGGGCACGGAATACCAGAAAGTGAGACGGTCGGATTCGATGAGCCGGCTCATGCTCACGGGGAACAGGGTCGCTTCCTCCGGGATGATCACAGTCGTCGCGCCGTGCAGCGGTCCCGTGAGGTACTCGAAGGTGGACATGTCGAAATGAAGCGGGGAATGATTGCCGAGCCGGTCTTGCGGCGACAAGTCGTAAACGCGGCCTGACATCCGCGCATAGGCGAGCCCGCTGGCGTGCGTGTGCATGAGGCCTTTGGGATTCCCGGTGGAGCCCGAGGTGTAGATGATGTAAGCGAGGTCGAGTTCGATGCGGCGCGGCAGGGCCGGGAGCGGGTCCCGGGCCCAGATTTCGGACCAGGGAACGCAGTTCACTCCCTCTACGTCTCCCGGTTGGAGACCGATGATGGAATCGAGCCGGGCCCCGTCCCGGACGAGATCAGTTAGGACGGCGCGCCGTTCGGGACCGGCCACAAGATGCCGAATGCCGCAATCTTCGAGGATAAAGCGCAAGCGCTCCGTCGGAGAGGCGGGATCGATGGGAACGTAGACTCCTCCGGCGGCGAGGACGCCGTAAAGGGCGGCGGGAAGCTCCAGGCATTTGCGGAGATGAAGACCCACCCGGCCGGAAGGCGGCAGGCCGCGTTCGAGGAGGAATGCGGCCAGGCTCCGCGCGCGCAGGGCGAGATCGCTGTAGGTCAGGACCGCGTCGCGAAAGGTGAAGGCGGGATGATCTGGAAAGCGCTGAGCGGAGTCCTCGGCGGCGAGGGAGAGGAGGTAGGCCGGATACGCCGTGCTCACAGTCCGAGAAGGCGGGCCACCAGATTGCGTTGGATGTCCGAAGTGCCGGAATAGATCACGCCGCCGACGGAATCGCGGAGGTCGCGCTCGACCTCGAACTCGGAGAGGTAGCCGCGGGCTCCGTGGATGCGCACGGCGTCCATGCTGTTGGCGGCGAAGGACTCGGCGAGGTGAAGATTGGCCAGAGCGGCTTCGAGGGCGGCAGGTTCATCGCGCTGTTTCATCCAGGCCAGTTTGTAAAGGAGGAGACGGGATGTTTCGAGACGAAGGCGCATTTCGGCGATCCGGTTAGAGACCGATTGGAAAGAGCCGATGGGCTGACCGAACTGGCTCCGTGCGCGGGCGTAATCGACGCATTGCTCCAGTTGCCGGGCCATGGATCCGACATGGCTGGCGAAGATGAAGCTGCGCTCCCAATCCATGGAGGAGTTGAAAAGGCTCATTCCCACGCCCTCTGGGCCGAGGCGGTTTTCTTCTGGAACAAGGCAGTCCTCGAGGATCAAGTCGCCGAGCGGCGCGGTGCGCAGACCCATCTTCGGACGCGCGGGGGGCTGGTGCAGACCTTTGGTTCCGCGCTCGATGAGGAAGACCGAGATGCCCCAGGAACCCAACGCGGGATTGGTCTTCGCAAAAACGAGAGAGAGATCGGCTTCGGGCGCAAGACCGATGTAGGATTTGTGGCCGTTGAGAATGTAGCCTCCGGTGCTGCGCGCAGCGGTGGTCTGAAGGGAGAAAGCATCCGAGCCGGAGCCGGGTTCGGTCATGCCGTGGGCTCCCAGCCAGGCTCCGGAGCAGAGCGGGGGAAGGAAGCGCTTCTTCTGTTCCTCGTTGCCGAAGCGGAGAATGGGTTCCTGGATGCTCCACATCTGTCCATTGAGCGCGAGGGTGAGTCCGTTGTCGCGGCAGCCATGGCCCAGGGCTTCCAGGAGAACCATGGTGGTGACGACGTCGTAGCCGCGGCCTCCGTAGGCTTGAGGGACGCAGGCTCCGAGAACGCCGAAGTCAGCGCATTTGCGCCAGTTTTCCCTAACAAAAACGCTGTCGCGATCCCGGGCGGCGAGGTCGTGGTTTAGCTCCTCGGCAGCGAATCGAAGAGCCCTGTCGCGGAGGGCGGCTTGTTCGGGCGTCCAGGAGAAATCCACGGGAGGCGGGGCGCGAGATCGACAGAAAGTGAGGGAAACGCGCGCGAAAAATCAAGGAGGTGGGCCGCGCGAGGAGAGCGGAGAGGAGAGCGATCAGGCAGGAGCCGGAGAGTGAGCAGGGAAGTCGCGTTTGGGCTGAGCCGGGGAGGGTTGCAAAAACCCGTAGGGATCCCGGGGATCGGCCGCGACGCAAGCCAGATTGACTTCGGATCCGATCTGGTATTCTTGCGAGAGTTCGAGCAGCAGATTGAAGGCGACGGCATCTTCGTAAGCCCAACCGGTGGAATCGAAGACGGAGAACGCGTCGTGCAGGTGCGACCAGGAATCGGGTTGCCGAACGATCGCGGCCAGCGAGGGGCCGATCTCGGAAGGATCGAGTTGCTGGCATTCGCCTTCCACGATCGCTTGCGGGGAGAAATCCGGCACGACAACGGCCCGCCGGAGGAAAGAATGCGGGACTTCGAACTTGCCAGGAAAATCGGAGCCAACGGCGTTGATGTGGAGGTGAGGACGAAGAGTGGAACGGTCCCGAAAGACGGGGCCGGTTCCCGGTTCGGTGGATGTGCAGGTGCAGAGTATGTCGGCGGAATCGAGGAGATGGTCGAGACTGCTGGAATCGACGGTTTCGAAGCGGAGATCGAGAAAAGAACAGCGCGAAGCCAGGGATTTCGCTGCGGAGGGATGAATGTCATAGGCGATGACGCATTCGAGGGGAAAGACCCGGGCCAAGGCATGGATTTGGGAAACGGCCTGGGCCCCGCAACCGATGACGCCGAGGGCGGAGCTGCGAGGATGAGCCATGATGCGGCTGGCCACTGCCGATGCTGCGCCGGTGCGTAAGGCGGTCAGGAACGTGGCGTCCGCCATCGCCAGAAGGTGGCCGGACCGGCCATCGAACCAGAAGGTGGAGGAGAGTATGGTGGGGAGGGCTTGCAAGCTGGGGTTTGTGGGATGATAACCGACCATCTTCATCATCGAACCACGTTCCTCGATCCGGCAGGGCATCCACTCGAGAAGACCCGCGGCGGAGCTGAAGCCGCTGCGGACAGGGGTAGAGACGACCGCCTCATCGAAGTCGATCAGCGCCCGCTCAAGCCGGGCGATGAGGTCGTCCATGAGACGATCGAGACCGTGGCGAACCACGAGTTTTCCGATCGCATCCGAGGTCAGAAGGCGCGTTTTCATTCCGCTCGAGGACGGGGGCGGCGAGAGAGGTCCGATTCGATTTGATTCAGTGAGCTGTTGTCAAAGACGGGTGGACCGCAGTACTTAGCGAATCACGAAGGAAGAAGAATGAATGGTGGAGGGGAGTACTGCAAGTCGGAATCGTCGGGCGGCGTCGAATCGGCTCAGACCGGGCAGGCGCTGACCGCGGCGCAGTTGCGGATCTGGCTGGGCGAATCGGCCTGGGGTCGTGGGCCCCTCTTTCACATGGCCCTTGCGTTCAGCTTGGAGGGGCCTGTGGATCCTGAGCGCTTCCGGAGGGCTTTTGCCGCGGTGGTGAATGGCTCCGACGTCCTGCGGACGGTGCTGCGGGAACGGGCGGGACAACCTTTCCAAGAGCAGCGGCGGAACGTGGACGCCGGATGCACGGAGCTTCGGGACTTCTCCGCCAGTGTGGATCCATGGGCGGCCTTTTGCCGTTGGACCGAGCAGCGCATAGGCCGCCGGTTCGAACCGGGAGAACTCCTTTTCGATAGTGTTCTCACCCAGCTCGATGGCGGCCGGTGGGTGTGGTATTTGAACCAGCATCACTTGATCACAGACGCCCGCTCCGTGGAGCTGGTCTATCGTCGCACCGGCGAGGTCTATGCGGCGCTGGCGGACACCAGGACCGAGATTCTGGCGCCTTCCCTTTCCTATTATGAAGTCTACGCCCATTTGGCTTCCCTGGCGAGCGCGGGCGCCGAGGCGGCAAAGGACTATTGGCGAGATTCTGGCGTCAGTCAGTTCCCGGCCGTCTCCCTTTATGGTAAAGCGCTGCGGACGGAATCGGGAAAAAGCCGAAGGATGGATCTTTCGCTGGGATCGGATCTCTCGGTGCGGGTGCGAACGCTGGCGGGCGAACCGGGTTTCCGGAGTTTGTCGCCGGAGCTGTCGACTTTGGCGGTTTTGGGTGGGTTGACTGCGGCGTGGTTGGCCCGGGTCTCGGGGCAGGACGCGTTTTGTTTCGAGATGCCTTTGCAGAACCGGCCTGCCGCGGCGCGGGACACGATGGGGCTTTTCATGGAGACCTACCCGGTGCGAATGCGCGTGAACGGCGACGAGACCCTGCGCGAACTGGGAAGCCGGTTTTTGGAAGAGACCCTCTCGGTATTGCGCCATGCTCATCCCGGGGCCCAACACGAGGACCGACCATCGGAGGCTAACGTGGTGTTGAACTACACGCCTGCTGTCTACGGCTCCTTCGCTGGGATTCCTGCCAAGGTAACCTGGCTGCACCCAGGATATGTCGATCCGCGGCACGTCCTGCGGATACAAGCGCATGATTTTGGAGGATCGGGCCGGTATACGATTCAGTTCGATGCGGCGGAACAATTGTTCGGCACGGAGGAGCAAGGTCGAGCCATGGCCCATTTCGAGAACCTGGCCCGAGCGCTCCTTCTCGATCCCGATCGAAAGGTGGGATCCGTCGAGATCCTGACGCGGGAAGAGCGGACACGGATCCTGGAAGAATTTCATCAGGACACCGGCCGAGAACGAGATGATGTGCCGCCGCTGGCCGGGGAGCGCTTCGCCGACTGGGCGGCGCGGGACCCGGGTCGCACGGCATTGCGAGACGGCGACCGGGTTTGGACTTATGGAGAATTGCACATAGCTGTCGAGCGGGAGGCAGCGTGGTTGACGGATCGGGGCATTGGACGCGGGGCAGTCGTGGGGATTTGTCTGCCTCGGTCTATCGAGCTGGTGTTGGCGGTGCTGGCGGTCCTGCGAGCTGGCGCTGCGTTTCTTCCGTTGGATCCGGCGCATCCGCCGGCCCGGCGGCGGGTCATCCTGGAAGGATCCGGGGCGGCGGGCCTGGTCACGCATGAGCCGGTCGATACTGCGCCGGAAGATTTGCCGGTGTGGAGGCCGGGAGAGAGGGGCGAGGCTTCGAGGTTCGGCGGGGTTCCCTTGCCGGGACCGGGTTCGGACGAATTGGCTTATGTGATCTATACCTCGGGATCGACCGGCCAGCCGAAGGGAGTGGAAGTCGATCATGCCGGTTTGGCGAGATACCTGGACTGGGCGGAACGCGTTTACGTCAGGGGCGAGACTCTCGTCTTCCCACTTTTCACTTCGCCGGCCTTCGACTTGACCATCACGTCCCTCTTTCTCCCATTGGTGTCCGGGGGCTCTATGACCATCTACAAGCAAACCGAGGGCCCCGTGGATACGGCCCTGGTTGAGGTGATCCGCGAGAACGTGGCCGAGGTGATCAAACTGACGCCTGCTCATCTGGCCTTGCTTCGGCAGTTAGATATGGCGGGGAGCCGGATCCGGCGGTTTATCGTGGGAGGCGAAGATCTCCGGGCCTCATTGGCTACGGATACCGTGCGACGCTTCTCCGGAGAAGTGGAGATTTTCAATGAATACGGACCCACCGAGGCGGTTGTGGGCTGTATGATCCATCGTTTCAATCCCGCGGAAGACAAAGAGGGCAGCGTCCCGGTCGGGCGTCCAGCGGATGGAGTGAGGATCTACGTGTTGAACCGCCAGGGTCAACTGGCTCCTGAAGGAACGCCGGGCGAGCTGTGTATCGGAGGGAACCGGCTGGCGCGTGGTTACCGTGGGCTCACTGCGGAGACGGCGGCGCGGTTTGTGGATGACCCGTTTGCGCCAGGCGGGCGTCTCTATCGTTCAGGCGACCTGGCGCGCTTCGCAGCACCGGGAGTCCTGGAGTATCTGGGACGCATCGATCGCCAGGTCAAGGTGCGGGGATTCCGGATTGAACCCGGGGAGATCGAAACGGCGCTCGAGGCGCACCCGGAAGTTGCGGGCTGTGTCGTAGCTCCGGCGGCTTGGCCTGCCTCAAAGCGAGAGGAGCTGGAGTTGCAACGATGTGTCCGTTGCGGCCTTGATTCGACTTACCCGGGATTGCGCTTCGATGCACAGTCGGTTTGCGAGTTGTGCACAAACTACGAGACTATCCGAGACCGGGCCCGGGCCTATTTTCGAGATTTGGGAGCGTTGCAAGCTTATTTTGATGAGCGACTCCAGGAAGCGGGCGGAGGAGCCGATTGCTTGATGCTTTTGAGCGGGGGCAAGGACAGCACCTACGCCCTGTGCCGTCTTGTGGACATGGGGCTGAAGGTACATGCATTCACGTTAGACAATGGTTACATTTCGGAGCAGGCCAAAGCCAACATCAGGAGAGTGGTGGAGAAGCTGGGAGTGGGGCACGAGTTTGGTTCGACGCCGCACATGAAGGAGATTTTCCGGGACAGCCTGACCAGGTTCAGCAACGTGTGCAACGGGTGTTTCAAAACCATTTACACGCTGGCGGTCCAGTGCGCCCGGGCCCGGGGCATCCGGGTGATCGTCACCGGCTTGTCGAGGGGCCAGTTCTTCGAGACCCGGCTCAGTCCGCATCTCTTCGAAAGCGCAAGCTTTCGACCGGAAGAAGTGGATCAGGCCGTCTTGGAGGCGCGAAAAGTCTATCACCGGCTCGACGACGCCGTGTCCCGGCGGCTCGATGTGGCGTGTTTCCGGGATGACCGGCTTTTCGAGGAGATCGAGTTCGTGGATTTTTATCGTTACTGCGAGGTCGAATTGGAGGAGATGATGCGTTACCTGGACCGGCGGGTTCCCTGGATTCGACCCAACGACACCGGCCGGTCGACCAATTGCCTCATCAATGATGTGGGGATCTACGTGCACCGGCGGGAACGCGGGTTTCATAACTATGCCTTGCCCTACAGTTGGGACGTGCGCATGGGACACAAGACACGCGAGGCGGCGTTGGATGAGCTGAGCGACGCGATCGACGCGGACCGGGTGCGGAAGATCCTTGACGAGATCGGTTATGATCGAGATGAGGTGGATGGCGAGGAGCGGATGGAGCTGGCGGCCTATTACGTGAGCAACCGGGAGCTTTCGGACCGGGAACTGCGCGAGACTTTGGAAGCCCGGCTTCCGCTTGGGATGATTCCCGCTTCCTTCGTTCGTATCGAGCGGATACCGCTGACGGAACACGGCAAAGTGGACTACCGGGCCCTGCCCCGGCCCGTCCCGAAATGGGCAGGAGACAGCGCCGGCGCGGAGATCGATGTGGAGCCCCCGCACGGTCCCGTGGAGGAACGAATTCAGGCCATCTGGACTGGCGTCCTGCGGCGCCCGGTGGTCTCGCGGCGCTCCCGTTTTTTTGAGATGGGAGGGTCGTCGCTAGCGGCCATGGAAGTCATCTTCCGGATCTGCCGGGAGTTTTCGGTGGATCTGCCGCTTCAGACCGTGTTTCAGCACGCCACCATAGCCGGCTTGGCGGAGCGGGTGGAGCTAGCGGTGCTTTCGGAATTGGAGGCTTTGAGTGAGGAAGAGGCGGAAGGCCTCGTCCAGGAGGGAGGGCCAGCGTGAGCGGAGCAGCCACGCCGGATCGCCGGGAAGGACTCTCGGAGGCGAAGCGCAAACTGCTTGAGCAACGCCTGGCGGGTGTGGCTGCCGGCGGCCGGCGGCCGCTGGGCATTCCCAAACGGCCGGAGCCCGGGCCGGTCCTTTTGGCGCCGGGTCAGGAAGGTCTTTGGTTGCTCCGCCGGCTTCATCCCGATTCGCCGAGGTACAACGTCACCAGCAGTTTCCGGGTGGAGGGAACGCTGGATACGGATCTGTTGGGGCGTTGCGCAACCCGCGTCGCCGCGCGGCACGAGATTCTGCGGAGCGTTTTGCGGCCCTCCGGGAGGACGGGCGCTGAGATTTTGACCCGGCCCGGGACGGCGATTGAGTTGGAGGAGATCGAGTGCGGATCGGAAGCGCTGATCGATCGCGCGGAGAGGGAAGCCCGATTGCCCTTTCAGCTCGAGTCGGGACCGATGCTGCGCCTCGTGTTTCTGCGGCATGCCGAGGAAGGATCCCTGCTCATGCTCGTGGTGGATCACCTCGTCTGTGATGAATGGTCGTTGGGTGTATTTTGGACAGAGACCGCAGCGTTCTACCGGGCCGCGCTCACGGGAGACGAACCGGGTTTGCCGGAGCCGGTGCTGCAATACGCCGACTTCGCTTGTTGGCAACGGGAGCGGCTGGCCGCTGGGCTGCGACGCGAACAACTGGACTTTTGGAGAACGGAACTGCAAGACATTCCGGCGGTCTTGGACTTGCCGACGACCCGGCCACGGCGTTTCCCCGCGGGCGATGAAGGCCGGCTCGAGAGACGGCGGCTGGACGCAGGCCTGACCGCGCGGCTGAAGAGTCTGGCTGCTTCCGAAGATGTTTCGCTCTTCATGCTGCTGCTCCTGGCCTACCAGATTCTGCTAGGACGATATAGTGAACAGAGCGATTTTGCGGTGGGGATACCCGCGGCGAACAGGAGGAGTCCCGAGCTGGCCGGCGTCATCGGTTTTTTTGTGAGCACGATCCCGATTCGCGCCCGGTTGGCGGAGGACCGGAGCGTCCGCGAAGCGCTGCGTGAATTGAGAGGCAGGGCCTTGGCTTCGCTTGAGCGATTGGACCTTCCCTTCGACGAACTTGTGAAGGAACTCGATCCCCCACGCGCCGCGAACCGGGACCCCGTGTTCCAGGTGATGTTTGTCCATCAACGAGAGGATGAGGCGGCGCGCCGTATCGATCTGGGGGAGGCCAGACTCCTTCCTCTGTACATCGAGACGCGCACGGCGAAGTTCGATCTCACTTTGTTTGCGGCAGAGTCAGGAGAGGAGATGGAGTGCTTCTTGGAATACCGTACGGAACTCTTTGATCGCGGCGCCATGGCGCGGATGCTGGGACATTACGAGGCCTTGCTCTGGGAGATGACGCGGCATCCCGACAATCCACTGGCGTCTTTGGAGATGCTCGAAAGCGACGAGAAGGAGGAGCTTATGACGTTGTCAGCCGGTGCGGCGCCGGATGCGCCGGATGCGCCGGATGCACCGATGGTTCATGAGATCATCTCTGGGTTGGCTGAAGCGGATCCTGCGGTTCCGGCGATCGTGTTCGAGCAGACGGTGGTGAGCCGGGGAGAGCTTGATGCGCGGGTGAAGGCGTTGTGTGGAGTCCTGGAGATGCACGGAGTGGGGCCGGGAGACCGCGCCGGGATCTTCCTGGATCGTTCGCCGGACGCCGTTGCCGCCATGTTGGCCGTGCTGCGCTGCGGCGCGGCCTATGTGCCCATAGATCCAGGCTATCCCCCGGCGCGACGGCGGTTTCTCCTGGAAGACAGCGGTGCGCGTGTGGTTGTGAGCCGGAGACAGTTCCAGGGGGAGGCCGGCGAACCATTGCCTGGAGTGCAATGGATTTGGATCGATGAAGAGAACATGGGTTTGGCGGGCCGCGCAAGTGCGAGGACGGCCGCCGCAGCCGGTCCGGACGACGGGGCCTACCTGATCTACACGTCCGGATCGACCGGAAATCCCAAGGGCGTGATGGTCACTCGAAGCAATCTCCGGGTTTCGACTTGTGCGCGGCTGGCTTGGTATCCTTGGAGGCCAAAGCGCTTTTTGCTCATTCCCAGCTTCGCGTTCGACAGTTCCGTGGCTGGGATCTATTGGACCTTGGCGAGTGGCGGCGCGTTGATTTTGCCAAATGCGGAAGAGGCGAGTAGCCCGCGGGAGCTAGCGGCATTGATAGGAACGGCAAAGGCGGACTGTCTCTTGTGCGTTCCTTCGCTCTATGCGGAGATTCTGAAGGAAGGCCGGGGGCATGTGCAGGCGTTGCGGCGGGTAATCGTGGCGGGAGAGCCGTGTCCGCCCAGTTTGGTCGAGGCGCATCATTTGGCTCTGCCCGGTGTGACGCTTTACAACGAGTATGGTCCTACGGAGGCGACGGTGTGGGCCACCGCGGCGGAATTGAGCGAGGTGGGGGACGGGCGGCCGGTTCCCATTGGGCGGCCGGTTCCGGGTGTGCGGACCTATGTGGTGGACGAACGCGGGCGACTGCAGCCGGTAGGAATTCCGGGCGAGATCTGGATCGGCGGCGGGGGGGTGGCGGCGGGTTATCACGGGCGGGAAGACGAAACCCGCCGGGCCTTTGGCTCCGATCCCTTCAGCGTGAAGCCGGGCGGGCGCGTCTATCGCAGCGGAGACCGCGGACGCTGGCGGGAGGACGGAGTTCTGGAGTTTTTGGGAAGACAGGATGAACAGTTTAAGGTCCATGGATACCGCATCGAGCCTGGAGAGATCGAAGAAACCTTGCGCCGGCTTCCGGGAGTGCATGACGCTGCCGTTGTGCTGACCCGGGCAAAAGGCGGAAGGGAAGAGGCGGATCCCGGCGTGGAAGCTCTTTGCCTTCAACTCGAGCAGTTAGAAGAGGCTCATCGCCATTCGCTGTTGGAGCAGGCGGAGCGGGCTGTTTCGGAGTCCGGAAAGAAATGGGTCCCGAAAGAGATGGAACGCGAGGTGCGGAGACCGCGCTTCCGGTTGACGCTGAGAGCGCGGCCTGGAGAGTTCGTGCGAACCCCACGGGCGTTGCAGCGGGATTGGTTGCTGGAGCAGGCCTTGGCCGAGTTTGCCGATGACTTGGACCATCTCGACGCCTTGGCGCCGGCCTTGGTTCCGGGACGAGACTCGGCCATGCGAGATGAGAACTGGGACATCGCCCAGGCGGCGTTGCCGGCGCAGAAGATCATGGAGGATTGGCAAGTCCCTTTGATGCAGGCCATGGCTGCTCACGTGACTGAACGGCACGGAGACGTCCTTGAGATCGGTTTCGGGCGGGGTGTTTCGGCGGAGTTCATTCAAGAGGGAGGAGTCCGCTCGCACACCGTGGTGGAACCGAACGATCACAGCGTGGAGCACTATTTCCGGCCCTGGCGCGAGCGCCATGCCGAGAGCGACATCCGCCTGTTGCACGGTCGTTGGCAGGATGTCGAGGACATGCTGGGATCCTACGACGGGATCTTTTTTCACGCCTTTCCGTTGAACGAAAAGGAGTTCATCGAATACATCCTGCGGAGTGTGACTTTCGCAGAACATGCCTTTCCGGCGATGGCCTCGCACTTGCGAGAGGGTGGAGTGTTCAGCTACCTGACGACGGAGATCGACTCCTTGAGCCGGCGGCATCAGCGGGCCTTGTTTCGTTATTTCCGTTCGCTCACCCTCAGCGTGCAGCCGGTGTCCGTGCCTGTGGACACGCAGGACGCGTGGTGGGCTCCGAGCATGGTGGTTATCAAGGCTGTCAAATGAAGGAATTGGAGGAACCGGTGGGGACTCGATCCAAGCCTGGCCTGATGGGAGAGGCGCTCCGGCAGCGAGTGGCTGGGCTTAGCCCGGAGGGCCGGAGACGGCTTGGGGCGGCGCTCAAGGAACGGCGCGAGTATGCTGCCCCAGGTGAAAGGTGGATCCTCGTCGCCGCGGTCGTGCCTGAATCCAACGCGCAGCTCAACCTGATAGACGCCGAGACTCTCGTTGCCGCTCTCGCAGAAAGGCTGCCGGCCTGGATGGTTCCCGCGAGGGTGGCGGCGCTTCCGGCGATACCTCGCAGTCCGAACGGGAAGATCGACCGGAAGGCGGTGGCGACCGCGGTGTCCACCGCCTTGGATGGGACGACAGGGTCTGTGGATAGGCGCCTGGTGGATTGGGATGCCGGTCCGGAGTCAGCGCGAACCCGGATCGAAGCGGCGGCGGCCCGTTTGATGGCGGACGTATTGGGGCGGTCTTCGTTGCGCCTGCGAGACAACTTTTTCGAGTTGGGAGGACATTCTCTCCTGGTGGCCGAGCTGACGCGAAGGATTCGCGATACGTTAGGCGTGGACTTGCCTTTGCGCGCTTTGTTTGCCGCGCCGACACCCGAACGGTTGGCGGCGCTCGTGGAAGAGAAGGAAGGGGGAAGCCGGTGGCCCTCCTTGGTGGGAATCCGGACTGGCGGCCAGGGCCCGATCCTCTTCCTGGTGCACGGATTGGGCGGAGGAGTCTTCGAGTATTACCGGTTAGGAGAGCATTTTCCGGAGGGATACCGGCTTTACGCTGTGCAGGCCCCAATGCAACCTTGGTCAGACTTGCCGGCCATGGCCGCTTCCTATCTCGGGGAAGTGCGGAAGGTGCAAGAACGTGGACCTTATTTGTTGGGCGGATACTGTCTGGGCGGGAACGTGGCGTTCGAGATGACCCGGCAGCTTGCTGCGGCAGGGGAGGAGACGGCGCTTCTCGCACTGATCGAGAGTTCGCCGCCGGCAGGCGCCGTACATAACCCGGCTTCGTTGGCTCCGCGTATTGTTCAGTCGACTCGCCGGATGGCCCAAGGCGGACCAGTGGTCTGGGTGGACACGGTGCGGAGAAATGTGCGGCGATTGGGACGCCAAGTCCGGCGGGCCGTGCAGGGGAGCGGGGAAGGCTGGCGACAAGAGGCGCAAGACGTGATCGACATGTCGGCTTATCCCGAAGCTTACCGCGAGGCGGCGGCGGCGCATTTCCGGGCCCTGCGTGATTACCGGGCCGAGCCCTGGCCGGGCAAGGCCTGGTTGTTCCGGTCGAATGACGACAAGCTGGCCTATCTGGGGAGGGCATTCGGCTGGGAGCGGTTGATTGTGGGGGGAGTTCGGGTGGAACGGATTCCTGGGGATCACCACGGGACTTTTCAGCCAGGCGCGATCGAGGTGTTGGCGGAGGGATTGAGCCGGGCTCTCAGCGAACAGGCATGTCCGCTCTCCGTTTGACGTCGTTGGCGAGTCCGCACTCCGACAGAACTCAAAGAAGCTCTCTCGCCCAAAGCCTCGATTAAGCTGAAAATAGTGGGAGCGACTTCTTTTTTGATTGTAAGTAGTCAGCAACCCATTGAAATGTAAAAACTCGAGGGCTGAGCCCTACGAGCGTGGCGCCGTCGCCCCAAACGCAGAACCACACTGGGCGCGGATCGGCGCGCTCAAGCACGGAAATGACGTGGCGAACGCCCTCGTTGTCGAGGTGTTCGGCGGCGGCGATCATCCCGTAACCGTCAACGCCGGCCTTGGTGACGCGGCGTAATGCATCCGCATCCGGGTACCCCGTCGCGTGTTGTCGGAGGTTGGGCAGCGCCTCCTCATAGGCGTCGAGCACTATCAGAATGGTGGGCTTGTCCGGATTGTTCCGCCGCCAGCAGGACGTGGTGGCAATGAGGCCCTCGACCCAACGTCAGAGGCCGCCCAGCCGCTACTGGAAGCGCGCCTGCGCCACGGGGTTGAAGGTCGTCGTTGCCACCTTCACTTCGACTCGGGGCGGGTAGCGGGTTGGCGTGCGTCGTCTTGTTAGCGCTCCTTTGTGTATGGTAGTGCATTCGCCAGCTTCAGTCCGTCCACCCGACGAAACTCACTCTCGTTGAGTGTTGCCAGCGTAAGTCCGAACCTGAGGCTAGTCGCCGCGATCATCATGTCGTGCGCGCCGATACGGTTGCCGGCAGCCTCAAGGGCCGCCCACAGCTTGGCGTGGCGGCGGGCGCAGGGCAGGTCGAAAGGCAACGTGGGGGTCTCCCTGAGCAAAGCCTCGATATACGCATCTCGCTTGGCGCGCCGCTCGGGGGACGCCCGGTGCAGCCCATGCAATAGCTCCGAGGCGGTCACCGACGACAGGAAAAGCGCCTCCATCGGCGCCTCTGCCTCGACGAAAGCGTCCATGTCGAAGCGCCCCCTTTCCGCGGCGATCAGCACTGAACTATCGAGTATCAATCCCATGGTGACTTCGGCGGCACGAGATTGTCGCGTGCGCTTTCGATACCGGCCGCGAAATCATCGGCGTCCTCGACATCGAGGTGGGGCATCGAACGCCATCTAGAAAGCCAGTCTCTACCGGTCACCCTGGCTCCACCAATCGGAACCACCATAGCCACTGGTTCCCCGGATCGAATCAGGACGGTTGATTCGCCTCGGTAGTAGGTGCGATTCACCAGATCGGCGAAATGCCGGGCCGCCTCGGTGACGGTCATTTTACGGTCGGTCATGTCTCAATCATGGAATCCGATAATCGGATTGTCAAGGCAGCGTCTCCGGCCGGTCGCTTACTTTCGGACCGATTCGGCTCACCGATGGCGGCCCCCTTGGCTTCAGAACTGCTGATCTGAGGGAATGATCATGAACCGCCAATCAGGGAATGGGAAAGGAATGGGAGACCTTAAGGGTCACTCGTGTAGCGGAACTCGTGAGAGTTCCGAGGGCCTGGCGGGCAGTGTGCATTCTTGCGAATGCAGCTACGGGGACGGCGCTCCGCGCCGGGAGAGAGCGGCGATGCTTGCCGCAGTCCAAGGGCCTCCGGTTTCCCTTCATTCCTCCGTCTCCTTGGATCCGCTTGCAAGATCAGGAGTTCTGAACCTGGAGGGCCGGCCTCCATGACGGCCTGGTCCCGGGATGGAGACCCATGGTGAGACAGGGCGTGCGGGAGCCCGCCCCTCCACAATCCCCAGCCGCAAGTCCTTGAACAAGGGTTGGTAGAGGAACCATTCTCTCCCTGCCCCCTTGGCGAGCTTTGCGCTCTTTGCGAGAGATGCATCTCCTTTCTCCGTGTTCATCTGTGTCCATCCGTGGCTCCCAAGACCAGTCCCCAGGCGGGCTCTTGAGACTCCTTGACCCAGCAGTCTGCATTCTTGCGAATGCAGCTACGGGGACTCCGGCTCACCTTCATTCCTCCATCTCCTTGTATCCGCCCGCCAGATCGGGAGTTCTGAGCCTCGCGGATTCTCCTGTCAAGGAGCCCCATAGCACGGCCGGGCGCGCCGAGGCTCGTCCGCGAAATCCTGACAAGTCAGTAGCGAAGCCCGGAGCCCTCGATGGCTCCGTCCCGCGCCGCGTTCCTCTCTTGCGCCGATCGGGCCTGCCGCAACAGATCCCGCAAGTCGCGATGCTGATCACGCGTCTTCAACAACTCATCCCGTGCGGCATCCACAGCCAGGCGGGAGGCTTCCACTTCGGCCTCCAACTCGCCCAGATCCATATTAGCGTAAATGGGAAGGGACAAATCGACGGTCTGCAGCACCTCACGCAGCTTTTCGGAGGGAATGGCCAGGCTCTGAACCCGGCCCGCCCTGGCAATGTTCAATCCGATGACCTTGCCATCCAGACCAACCAAGGGCCCCCCGCAATCCGAGGGCTCAAGGATGAGATCGTGTTGCAGAGCCATCGGAAAGCCCCCCCGGCGCCGGCTGACATCTCCCCCCATCTGGCTCGTCAGATCTTCAATATCCGGGTTGACCTGCGCCGACTCCAATCCCGATTCGCGATCCCCCAACACCACCTCCGCTTGTGCCGCCTCGCCCGCCCGGAGGTAGTCGATGGTCACCGCTTCCTGGGGAGCAAATCCTGAAATCGTGGTCATAAGTTCATCGACGGCGGTCACTTCGCGTCCATCGACCTGAACGATGACGTCGCCATCCTGTAGACCCCCTTTGTCGGCAGCCGACCCCGGCAACACCCGCGTCACCAGCACCCCGGCGTCGGATGGTCCCATTGTAATGCCCAGGAACCCTTTGCGTTTATCCGAAAGGTTCCGCGCCAGCACGCTAATCACGCCCACACTCACCGGATCCTGTCCCCGCCCCGGCGCCACGGCAAACGTCCCCAGGGGAAGCGGAAGCGCGTCGGCCCATTCCACGGGCACAAGATCCTCGACCTCCATCTTCAACAGCGCCAGATCCCAATCATCGAACTGCCGCACATACCTGGCTTGCAGGCGGCGATTGTCGTGGAGGTGGCATTCCACGAACTCGGCTGCGACCTCACTGAATTTCGTCAAGAGATAGCCGTTCGGGGAAACGATGGCTCCCAAGGCCGCCTGGCGTCCCTCGATGATAATGCGCACCGTGCTCTGCCGGGCACGTTCCACCACCGGCCGGAACTCCCGAAGCGTGCCTGGATGGGTTTTCTCAAACTCGGATTTCGGACGCAGTTGCTCCTGGATTTCAATCAACCGCGAAAGCCATTCGACTCCTTCCTGATCCGGCTGGCGCTGCAACTCTTCTAGCATATCGCGAAAATCCTGGCCCGGCACACCGGGATTCTCGTCCTGAGCCCAGAGGCCGGAAGCGCCCAACCACAGAGACGCCGCAGCCGCCAACCCCGCGCTCGCCAGGGCCGCCGTCAACGGTCGATCCAGCTTCCTTCCCGAATTGATTCTGCTCGCCCTCATATCAGTTCTCGCTGGAAGGCTCCTCTTCCCCGTTCTCCTCGCGCTCCCCCAATTCAACCTCCAGTTCAATGTTCGCCGCGCCGCGGCGAACCTCGACAATGATCCGCTCTCCGGGGCTCCGGCTCGCGAGCAGCCGCCGCAACCCTTCGTAATCGTCCACTGCATCATCTCCGAAACGCATGATGACGTCCCCCGCCTGCATTCCCGCCGCGCCCGCAGCCGAATCGGGCCAGATTTGCTTCACCACCACCCCGTCCTCACTGCGCCGGTCCAGCCAGGCGTCGAGCATGGCCTTGCTCTTGGGCGGGCCAAAGTAGTCGCCCAAGTCCGAAGGGCCGAAATCCGTAGCCTTAGCGAGATCTCCCCAGTTCTCCCCACTGAGCAATCGCTCCCAACTCTGTTGGAAGGCATCGGCGGCAACGTGGAGATTCTGGGCGAGACTTCCGCTGATCGAAGAATTGATCCCGATCACCTCGCCATCCAAGTTGAAGAGCGGCCCGCCGGAATCCCCTGCGGCCAGCGTGCAATC
Organism: Verrucomicrobiales bacterium; assembly: GCA_041749135.1. GTDB lineage: Bacteria > Verrucomicrobiota > Verrucomicrobiia > Verrucomicrobiales > DEV007 > DATKCT01. The sequence goes on along the minus strand of JBGTBW010000150.1, from coordinate 6,056 downwards.
GGTCACAAAAAAGCCTTTGTCGTTCTGCCGAAGGATGCGCCCAAGACGAACCGGCGGCGTCCGGGAGCCTTCGAATCCTCCGGGGTGACCCATGGCCACACACCAATCCCCCACCGCGACTTCGGCGGCGTCGCCCAACTTCAAGTACGGAAAAGGCCCGCCTTCCACAATCCGCGCCATGCCTGCGTCCCGGTCCAGATTTGACCCCAAAGCGGAAGCCTTGAAACGGCTTCCATCGGGAAACACCGCAAAAAACTCCTGGCCTGTCGCCTGCGTGACGTGTCCCGCGGTCAGAATAAGCCCGTCTTCACTCACGACCACTCCGCTGCCGCCCCCAAAGCCGTTCAAGGGCGTGAGGGCCACCACGGACGGAAAAACCTTTGCCACCGTCTCACGGACCCGCCACTCCCGTTGCCGCAACCGCTCCAGGATCACTTCGGCCGGTTCGGTCTCCTCTGCTGCGGTCGCGCGATCCTCGACGGCCTCTTCCGCCCGAAGACCGTCCATTCCGGCGCCGCACAAGAGAAGGGCCAACAACAACACAGAACCGGGCACGCAACGCCGCCACCGCTGGAAATCCGTTTTCATCAAAAGGGATAAGACTCGCTCTTCCGGGAAGCCTTGTGCATCCCGAAGGAAAAGCAAGCACAGGCCGAGGCGTCGCTCCTTTGCCTCGCCCATTCAGGAAGCCTGGCTCGGGCGCATACTGAATGGATCCGGAGCCGATCCGTCCACAGTCCCGCCTCAGTCCGCAAACCAGGCGGGGTCCAATTCCAAGCTGTCCCCGGTTTCCGCCTGCAATTCCCTCAATTGGCGCAGCAGTCCGGCCCTGAGATCATGCGCTTGCGAAGTCCCAACGAGGTTCATCCGCTCCCAGGGATCCTCGGCGAGGTCGAAAAGCTGCGCCACGCCCGTCTCGGGATACAGAATCAGTTTGTGGCGCCGGGTTCGCACCATGCGTTGAAACTCTTTGTAAGCCCCGAAAATGGCGCTGTGCAGCTCCCGGTCCTCCCCCCGGAGGAGCGGGACCAAGCTCGGAAACTCGACCGTCTCCGGAATGGCGATTCCGGCCAATTCGCAGGTCGTGGCATAACTGCTCTGTAAGTAAACAAGGGCCTCACAGCGAGATCCCGCGACGATGCCGGGACCGCGCGCCAAAAACGGGACCCGGATGCTGTGTTCGTACTGATTCTGCTTTCCCATGAGTCCGTGTTGTCCCACGGCGAGCCCGTGATCCGAAGTGAAAATGACGTAGGTCTGATCTCGTTTCCCGCTGGCGTCCAACGCCTCGAGGATCCGGCCGATCTGGTGGTCCATATGGGAAAGAATAGCGAAATACTCGGCGAGGTGAAGGCGCACAGCCGGCTCGCTGCGCGGGAAGGGAGCCAGGATCTCGTCCCGCAACCGGGCGTCGCCCTGATCGAAGGGATGCTCCGGAAGGTAGTTCGGCGGAAGCGGGATGGAATCGACCGGGTAGCGATCGACCCACTCCTTCGGCGCCTGGCGCGGATCGTGCGGGGCGTTGAACGAGACGTAGAGGAAAAACGGCTGCTCTTCGCCAGGGACCTCTTCGCGCAGGAAACGGATCGCTTCGTCCGCGTAGAGTTCGCTCGTATGCTTCTCTACGGTGTAGCTCTCCCCGGCTTTCCCACTAGCGAAATCCCACACAGCCGGGCTCCAGTGGCCGCCCAGAGCGCGCTCCCAAGGCGTCCACAGGTTTCCTTCCGCAGGCCGGTGATACATCCCCGCCCCGGCTTCATACATGCCTGCGCCTTGGGCGCGCCCCGCCTGGAATCCGCGTAAGGCGGCAGCCTGACCATTGTGCCATTTTCCGATGGCGAAAGTGCGGTAACCAGCCCGCCCCAAAGTCTCCCCCCAAAGCGGCGCCCGGTCGATCGACTGCCGGGCATGGAACAAGTACTGGCCCGTGTGCAACATGGCCCGGCTGCAAATGCAGACGGCCCCGCTCCAGCTCCCCTGGTTGAAGACCTGGGAGAAGAGCATTCCTTCCCCAGCCAACCGGTCGAGCTGCGGAGTCTGCAGGGGCGAGTCGCCGAGACACCCAAGCGCCCGGTAGGTCTGGTCATCGGATAAGAGAAAGAGGAAGTTCGGGCGCGCCTCGTGCGGGGCTGCCTGGCCTGGCAGAGCGAAGCCGGCCATCGCCGCCGCGATCACGGCCAGCGCCCCTCCTTTCATCAAAGCGAGGCCACGGCTTTGTCGCTGGCGCCGGACCTGCCTTTGCCCTAGTCTAAAGGTTATGGCTGGCGAGCCCATTGATTTTGATGCCGAAGTTCTCGAGCGCAGTAAGGACATCCCGGTGCTTGTGGATTTTTGGGCTCCCTGGTGTGGCCCCTGCCGGATGCTCACCCCCATCCTGGAAAAAGTCGAACAGCAAGCGGCCGGGCGCTGGAAGCTCGTGAAAATCGATACCGAAGAACGCCCGGATCTCGCCGCACGTTTCCGCGTCTCCAGCATCCCCAACGTCAAACTATTTCGCGACGGCTCCATCGTGGACGAGTTCCTCGGGTTCCTCCCCGAAGACCGGTTAGTCCGTTGGATTGCCCGTCATCTTCCTTCGCCGCACGCCGCCGAGGTCGATCAAGCCCGTCAAGCCGTCGAATCCGGCCGCTTCGACGATGCCGGAACTCTCCTCGAAGCGATCCTTTCGGATGAACCCGGCCATGAAGAGGCCCGCTTCCTTCTGGCTCGCGCCCGGCTCGCGCAGGATCCCCTTTCCGTCGTCGATATCATCCGCCCCCTTCCCGTGGACTCGGAGTACTGGGACCGAGGACAGGGGCTGGTGACCCTTGCGCGGCTCCTCGCGAGGGATCTCGCCGCGGATTTGCCCGAGGGGCCGGGGGCGGAGGCCTATGCCCGGGCGATCCGCTCCACCGCCTCCGGCGACATGGGCGCCGCACTCACGGCCCTCGCAGAGACCCTCGCCGCTTCATCAAATTACCACGGACATGCCGCCCGGGATCTTTCCCGGGGCCTTTTTCAGACCTTGGGACCGCGCCACCCTTTGACGGAACGCCACCAGCCCGAGATTGCCCGCGTGCTCTTTTCCTGAGCCGACTGCAGACTCAAAGACTTCCTGCGGGGATCTTTGCCCGTCAGCACAAAAACGCCCGTGCTCGACGCTATTTTTGGCGATTCACATCTTTTTTCGAGTGAAGCACGAGGGTTGCTTGTCTAAAGAAGGTAGATCGCAATGCCACATTAGTTTTCCCGAGGACCTGATCATGAAACTCAGCTCACATCTCACGAACGGACATGCCGTCCGAGAGACGCTGGTCGCAATACAGCCCGGTCGTGTGCAAGGGGGAGTCGCCGCGATCAGCCGGGTCGATGTCGCATTTCTGAACCTGTTTTCCGCGGTCACCGGCCTCACCCAAGGGGAAGCGCTCTGGCGCGTCTTCAGGAACCGGCGCTCCCGGTTTCTTCAGCACTGCCGGACCCCCACTTGAAGGACAAAGACTGCCCGCAGAGGCGGGAGAAAGGACGCTTTCTGATCGACTCAACGCCTGGTTGGATCCGAATGAGGCCGTGAGCAAGAACCCGGCTGGCGCCGGAAAAAGCGCGCGCAATGCACGGTTGCAAGCCCGCATTTCGCACGGTTTTTCCTGGAATACGCTCACTCGGGTTGACTGAAGGCCGGAAACGATCGCCCCCACCGGCTCGCCGTTTAGGCCGATGGGCAACTCAAACCCACCGGGTTCACGACGGACACGGCTGATGAGCGTGTTGATTTATTCCGTGGAGCTATCGGGTCGCGCGCTGCCGCGCCATCCTTCCCGCTAAGATCCCCAACGGGGATCCATTCGATAGCCCGGGGCTGAGCACAGCGATGCCCCGGGGTTGGCTCCGAAGGAGAACCCGCGCCCTTGAAGGCGTAACCGCGAACCAAACTTCGATAATTCGCATGGCGACGGCGCCTCCTTATTCAGCCTTATCTCCCTCTTCACGGGAGGCAGTCGCCTCATCTGCAGGAACCAAAAGCCTCCGGTTGCTGTCGTCCATCGGATCGTCCGGACGTTCGTAGTCCCGCCACAGCCAACGCAGCATTTCCGGCATGATGGCGCCGCCCTGCTTGTTGGAATGCGTCCCGATCCCCCAACAAAAGTTCACGTCGTATCCTTTGGTGGTAAGTGCCGCGACCATCTTGCGATTCTGGGCATGCCAGTCCCATTCCGGATCGTAGCGGTCGCCCCGCCGGCGTCCCCGGTTGTCGTTGAGACCATCCTGAAGGAAAATGCGTATTGGTTTGCGCTCGCTCTCGCGCACCAAATCCGGATACACGTGCCCGCCCCGAATGTTGGTGAAGCTTCCGATCGTGCTGATGACTTTGCGGAAGTGGTCCGGCCGCTGCCAGGCCACCGTGAACGCGCAGATCGCTCCAGAACTGGCGCCGCCGATGCCGCGGTGCTCCGGATTCGCCGACAGGTTGTATTCCTTGCTCAGCACCGGCAACAGCTCATCGACAATCATTCGCGCATAGGTGTCGTTCAGCTCGTTGTACTCGATGGCGCGATTGTTGATCCGGTCTCCCCATTCGCTCGCAGACGCCTCCTTTTGATCGGGCGAGCGCCCTGGGTTAATGAACACTCCCAGGGTGACCGGCATTTCCCTCCGATAAATCAGATTGTCGAAGACGTAGGGCATCCGGTAGTCCCCCTCCAGGCTCACGAAAGCGTGGCCGTCCTGAAATATCATCAGGCAGGCCTCGTGAGCCGGATCGTACTGGGCGGGCACGTAGACCCAATAATGGCGTGTGGTGCCGGGAAACACGTCGCTGGCATGCGTCAGCGGACCCACGACCTTGCCCTGCGGGACCCCTTCCTGCGGAGCTGAATCAGGTCCCAGCAAGTAAACATCGTCTGTCTCGGCTCCCCGGGCCGGGGAAACACCCATGCAAAGCAAAATCGCGCAACCGGCGGAAATCCCGCGGGGCAAAAACGATGAAATCCGGCGGAGCGACGACGCCGGCAGCGGCGGGGGACAAACGGCTACTGTCGATGCATTCATCATGGGGCGCCTCCTGGTCTAGTCGAAACGGGATCGACCCCTTCTTACAGGCCGGTCCGCCCCTGTGTCCAGCCTGGCCTGCACCGGGAAATGGAAACCTGGAACCACCGATTTGTCGGTGGAGGGCGAAAGCAGGGCTGAGGAGGACGGACCGCGCAGCAAAAATCTCGCATCTTTTCCTTGCGCCTTTGCCTTTCAGGGTGTTCTTGGGGGTCCGCTTCGCCGGATGACCCGTTCGTCTAGCGGTTAGGACTCCGCCCTTTCACGGCGGCAACACGGGTTCGAGTCCCGTACGGGTCGCTCTAAGATTTCAAAGTTTTGCTCTTCGGCTACGGGACGAGAACCCGTAGGGTTCGACTGCGGCCGCGAGAGCGGCTCGTGCGGCGAGCGCAGCGAGCCATTTGGCAGAGATTCCGCGTCAGCGGGATCAATCCCGTACGGGTCGCTCTAAGATTTCAAAGTTTTGCTCTTCGGCTACGGGACGAGAACCCGTAGGGTTCGACTGCGGCCGCGAGAGCAGAGATCCCGCGTCAGCGGGATCAATTCCCCCGCTCTCCGATCCACGGAGGTCCCTTGCACCGGCGTTCGCAGGCGCTTTCACCCGGGGGTAGCTCTGCATCCGGCGCGAAAGCGGCGAAGGAGCGCCGTCCCCGTAGCTGCATTCCCAAGAATGCCGACAGCTGGGTCAAGGAGTCTCAAGAGACCGCCTAGGGACTGATCTTGGGAACCACGGATGGACACAGATGAACACGGATAAAGAAGATGCATTTCTCGCAAAGAGCGCAGAGCTCGCCAAGGGGGGAGGGAGAATGGTTCCTCTACCAACCCTTGTTCAAGGACTTGCGGCTGGGGATTGTGGAGGGGCGGGCTCCCGCACGCCCTGTCTCACCATGGGTCTCCATCCCGGGACCAGGCCGTCACGGAGGCCGGCCCTCCAGGTAAGGCTCTACCAGATCCCTCACGCTATCCTGGAGGGGCGGGCTCCCGCACGCCCTGTCGCGCGATGGGTCTCCTTCCCGAGACCGGCCATC
>JBGTBW010000149.1:0-7934 GCA_041749135.1 Verrucomicrobiales bacterium | reverse complement strand
CCGGCCGGTTTCTGGCGCCCCTGCCGGGGTGCGGATCGAATTACGACTCACACCGGTGGTGTCGCTGCGCTTTACCACCGGCTACAAGCTGCGAAGCCTCCGGCTTCTCTCGCGGCTTTGCAACCTCGTTCCACTGAAGTTTGGGGCAACGTCCAGCCAGATATGTAAGAACTCCAGGGAGAGGCCTCGCCTCTCTGAAGGCTGTTGGCAGGAGCCGGATGTGGGAAAGCCGCTTGTCCGGTTCTCGGTTCTGAGAGGGGCCGGGGCACAACCGGGGGGCGGCCGAGAGGCGGCCAGGGGGGCTCCGGTCTACTCGACTACGGAAGGCAGCTACGTGGGTTGCTTGCCAAGTGGAAGCGGCTGTGGTCTGGTCGGCCATGAACGGCGTGGAAGCGGTCGTGTTCGACCTGGACGGAACGCTTTTGGACACGCTGGAGGATCTGGCGGAGTCCCTCAATGCGGCCCTGGAGGAGGCCGGTTACCCCCCGCATCCGGTCTCGGCCTATCGGTACTTTGTGGGGGACGGCGCGCGCCGGCTCGTGGAACGGGCCTTCCCGGCGGACCGGCTTCCGGGAGAGGCGGAAGCGGATCATGTTTATCAAAACTATCTTCGGCATTACGGCGAGCGTTGGGACCGGAAGAGCAAGCCTTATCCGGGAATACCGGAGCTGCTCGACCAGCTTCGGGATCTTGGGATCCCGCTGGCGGTGTGCTCGAATAAGCCCGATGCCTTCACCCGTCTCTGCGTGGAACGGCTTTTGCCGCCGCAACGGTTCGCCGCTGTGATAGGGCAGCGGGAGGGGGTTCCCAGAAAGCCGGATCCCGCGGCGGCATTGCAGGCCGCGCGCTTGATGGGGGTGAATCCAGCAGCCTGCCTGTTTCTCGGCGACAGCGGCGTGGACATGGAAACGGCCAGCCGGGCGGGGATGACGCCGGTCGGCGTCCTGTGGGGTTTTCGGGCGGCCGAAGAACTGATCGGGGCCGGAGCGCGCTCCTTGCTGGCGACTCCGGCGGAACTGGAGACCCTGCTCGGTTCCGGATGAACGGCGGTCCCTTGGTCCTCGCGCTGGAGACGAGTTGTGACGAGACGGCCGCCGCGATCTTGGAATTGCCGGGCCGTGTGCTGGCGTCCGAGATTTCCTCGCAGATCCCATTGCACCGGCGCTTCGGCGGGATCGTCCCGGAAGTGGCTTCGCGCAATCACCTGGTCTGCCTGCGCCCGGTGCTCGAACGGGTCCTGAAGAAGGCGGGGACGGGAATCGAGCGGATTGATGCCTTCGCGGCGACGGCGGGTCCGGGACTGGCCAGCTCACTGCTCATTGGACACGCCGCGGCGAAGGGCTTGGCCTTTTCCCGGAAGCGCCCGTTTTTTTCGGTGCATCACCTGGAGGGGCACCTCCTTTCGCCTTTCCTGGGAAGGCCCGAGGGACCGCGGCCTTGCGTTTCGCTGATTGTCAGTGGAGGCCACACTCTCCTGGTGCACATGCGGGGTTTGTTCGATTACGTGGTTTGCGGGCGCACTCGAGACGATGCCGCCGGGGAAGCTTTCGATAAAGCGGCCCGGATGCTGGGGATGCCCTATCCCGGCGGTCCCGAGATCGAACGGCGGGCCCGGCAGGGTGATCCCGGCGCGTTTCCGTTTCCGCGGAGCATGCGCGATTCGGGGAGCTGGGATTTCAGTTTCAGCGGGCTGAAGACGTCGTTGCTTTACACATTGGAGAAGCTGCCGGAAGGCGGCGCGCCGCAGGCGGCGGATTTGTGCGCTTCGTTTCAGGAGGCCGTGGTCGAAGTGCTGGTGACCAAGACGATTCGTCTGGCGCAGGCGCTGGGGACCGGGCTCGTCACCGTAAGCGGGGGAGTGAGCAGCAATGGCCGGCTGCGGGAGGCTTTTGACCAGGCTTGTGACCGTGCGGGCTTGGAGTTGATTCTGGCGCCGCGCGAGCTGACCACGGACAACGCGGCGATGATCGCTTACTGTGCGGGCCTTTATCTGCTGGCGGACCGGCCGTCGGGATTGGATGCGGAGATCGACCCGAATCTGCCGTTTTTTGCGGCCAGCGGAAGGGACCAGGAGGGGTGAGCCTCCGATCCTAGGAGGCGGGTTGGAAAACCCGCCCTCCGTTGGGGCTGGCCATGGAGGTCGAAAATCTCCAGGGGTGAGCCTCCGGAGCGTCTTTGGATACGGGGTTCTTAACGCCAGGACGCCGGAACGTCTAGCCTCGGGCGGGGATCAACGGCCGCGTGAACCGCGGCTCGGCGAAAGGAGCTTGGCCACCTCTTCCTTCAGTTCTTTGCCGGGCCGGAACTTGACGACTTTGCGCGGGGGGATGGTCACTTCTTTCTCCGGTTGGCGGGGATTGCGACCTACCTTCGCTTTGGTTTCGATGACCTCGAAAGTGCCGAAATTGCGGAGGACGACCTCGTTTCCGTTGGCGAGATCTTGGGTGACGTGTTCGATGAAGGATTGGATGACGATGAAAACCTGGTTCTGCGTGAGACCGAGTTCGTTGCTGATATCGACGACCAGATCCCGTTTGGTGATCGTCTCTGGTTCCTTGCTCATGACGTTGCTTCCCGGAAAATGACCGGGCGGAGCGTAGGAACTTCCCCCGGAGCCAAAAAAGTATCTGAAGTTTCCTATTCGCAGGCAAACCGAAAGTGCATTTTCGCAATCTTCGCGAGTCCCTCGTCACCAAACCGGTAACGCAAGTCCTGAGCGAGGGCTTGGACTTCCAGAGAGGCTCCCCGTGGCAAGCGGCAGCCGAGTTCCGTGGACCGCTGGTCCAGCCAGTCGATGAACCGTTCCCGGGCGACAATGGATGCGGCGGCGACGGCGACGTCTGACTCTGCCTTGGTGCGTTGTTCCAGAGTGATGGTGATCCCTTTCTTCCGGACGGTTTCTTCGAGGAGACGGGGCCGGGCGAACTGGTCGCTGAGGGCTCTGGGGCACTCTGGCAGCCTGGCGGCGAGCCGGCTGAGGACGCTGGCGTGGCCCCAAGCCAGGAGGCGGTTGAGGTTGCCGATCTGGCTGTGCAGCTCGTTGTAACGGGACGGGCCGATGACCACCACTTCCACGACCGAGGCGGGGGCCTCGCGGATGGCTCGGGCCAACTGCCGGATTCGCGCATCGGAACCGATGCGTTTGCTGTCGCAGACGCCGAGATCGAGGTAAGCGCGGGCGAGCGTGCGGTCTACGTAGACACCGGCGACCACCAACGGGCCGAAAAAGTCGCCTTTGCCGCTTTCGTCGATGCCGAAGTGCGGTTGGAACATTTCCGGGAACCGCTCTTCTTCATAGCCCATACGGACCTCGCCGAGGACGAGGGGCTCGAGAACGAAGCGGACAAAGTCCTCGGTGTCCTTTCCTTGGACGAGGATCTTGGGTCCCTTGGTGTAGACGGACACGTTGACCTTGTCGCGCTGGGCGGAGAAGAGCGTGTAGGGCCGGTCCTGGAACTCGAAGCCCTTCTCTTGGAGAATGGCCTGGAGTTTATCCGCTTGGCTGGGCGTCAGCCTTTCGGTGTAGGAAGTGCGAACGGTCATGGGGTGGGCGCCTTGTCCCGGAGCTTCGGTGCGAAACGGTGGTGTTGTCCACCAGCGGTTGTTGGGGATTGCGCTGGCGCTGGATTGCCGGAATGAGTGCCCGCATGCCTGGTTTCCCCGCCGTCCGGGATCCGCTGCACCGCCCGGGGGCGTTCCGGGACCTGTTGATTTCTTGGTTTAACCGGGAAGGACGGGACGATCCCTGGCGGCAGACTTCGGATCCTTACGCCATCCTTGTCTCGGAGGTGATGCTTCAGCAGACGCAGGTGACCACGGTCTTGCAGGGAGCCTATTTTGAGCGCTGGATGCAACGCTTCCCCGGGGTCCACGAACTCGCGGCAGCCGACGAGGCGGCGGTGCTTAAGGCTTGGGAAGGGCTCGGCTATTACCGGCGAGCGGTGAACTTGCAGCGCACGGCCCGCGCCGTCGCGGAGCAGTGGGGCGGCAAGTTTCCGGAAAAGGAAGCTGATCTGGTGAAGCTGCCCGGGATTGGCCGCTACACAGCGGGGGCTATCCTGTCCTTCGCCTACAACCGGCCAGCGGCTGCGGTGGACGCCAATGTGGCGCGAGTTCTGGCCCGTCTCTTCGATTGGCGGGAGAGCGTGGATTCGGCGAGCGGCCGGGAACAGCTATGGTCCTGGGCGGGGAAATTGGTGGCTCCGCGGCGGGCCCGGCTGTTCAACGCGGGACTGATGGAACTCGGGCAAAGGATTTGTCTGCCGCGGCGTCCGCGCTGCGGGGATTGTCCGGTGCGGAGTTTTTGTCGTGCGGAAGCTCCCGAGATCTTGCCGGTGCGTGGGGCGCCGAGGCTCATCGTGGCTATGGAAGAGCATGCCATCCTGGCGTTGCGGCGCGGCCGGATTCTGTTGGAACGGCCGGAAACGGGCCGGCGGGCGGGGATGTGGAAACTGCCGGAACGGCCGATTGCCGAGCTGGCCGGGCTTCCGATAGGCCTGACGATGCGCTACTCGATCACGCATCACCGGGTCACACTTCATGTGTATCGGCACGAGAGAGGGCGGGTGGAGGCGCGGGCTCCGGACGAGCGATGGGTGACTCTGCCGGAAGTGGAATCCCTACCCATGGGCGCTCCCTACCGGAAAGCCTTGAGGACAGTGTTGACTCCGGGGGCGCGCTCCAAGTAGGCAGGCGGCATCCGGGCCGTGAAAACACGCCCTTCCGCCTTGCCGGGCGACCGCAAATAATGTAAACGTATGGATGCTGGCGACGTGGATTTCGCGTTTTCGATTGGGGATGCTCCTTCCCTTCGCGTGCCTTGCGGCCTGGGCGGGAAACGGGGAGGATGAGGAAACGGTCGCCGCCCGCGCGCTGTTGGAACGTCTGAAAGCCGTTATCGCCGAAGCCGACCGGGACGCCGCCGAATCGCTGCTCGATGACGAGGTTTTCGAGGCTCCGGCGCGGCTGCAAACGGGGTTTCTCCGCTACCTCGACGGGGAATGGGATCGCCGCAAAAGAGAGTATTTGCAAAGACACCAACTCAAGACGGCCTCACTGCACGGAAGCACGATCACTGTGGAAAACACCCGGGCGATCAAAAAGCATCGCGAGACGCTGGCGCGAATCCGTGCGTTGACCGATGACGGCGAGATGAAGAAAGCCATCGAAGCGGAGGGGAGAAGCGCCTTGGCTTCGCTAGAGAAGCTGTATCAGCCGGAGACGCGAGATCCGGTCGAAGAAATTCCTGATCTGCGCAGGTTGCGGGACAGTCTTTTGGTTGTGGGTCACTGCCGGGTGCAGTTGCGCGAGGAAATGCTTGAGGCGGTCCCGGCGGATCCAGCGGAGGAACTCAAGGCCTTGCTGCCGGAATCCGGCTCCTTGCAGATTCCCTTGCCTGGAAATGCGCGGGCGGTGCTGCGGCGGAACGCCGCTCTGGCCGAAGAGATCGAGCCGGCGGAGGCGAAGGGCATCGCCCAGTTGAATCATTGGCGCATTCTGTTGGGACTGGATCCATTGATCATCGATCCAAAGCTGTGCGAGGCGGCTCGAGACCATTCGAAAGACATGGCTGAGCAAGGCTTTTTCAGCCATACGAATCCTGATCCGGAGAAATCGACGCCTTCCGCCCGGGCGCGTCGTTTCGGGACCAGTGCGAGCGGCGAGAACATCGCCATAGCCGCGGGTGCGGAAGCGGCCAACCGGTCCTGGTTCGGGAGTCCGGGCCATCATCGCAATATGTTCGGCAATTACTCGGTGGTGGGATTGGGTGGACAGGGACGCCATTGGACTCAGAACTTTCGCTAGTGTGCCGTTGCGAGATAGCCGGACAAGGAACTCGCGAGCAATCGTTTTTCAGTTCAAGGCGCGAGGAGGGGGTTGAGCGATGCAAACTTTCCACTTGCCTGGAGCCGTCGCTCGGCTAGGATAAGCGCCTTTCGAAGCGGAATGGAGTTTCTCAGTTTGACCCGCGGCCGCGGAATTGGCGCGAACAGCTACCTCTTGGATCTGGACGGCACGCGCGTGGTGCTCGACGCGGGGATGCATCCCCGGGAAGAGGGGTCCGCTTCGCTGCCGGAGTTCTCGCGAATCGGCGATGGGCAGGTGGAAGCCATTTTCGTGTCGCACAGCCATCTCGATCATATTGGCGCGCTTCCCTTGGCCATGCGGAAGTTTCCTCATGCTCCGGTTTACATGACGGAAGGGACGGCCGAACTCGGCGCGGCGATGCTGCACAATTCGGTCAACGTGATGACGGCAAAGCGGGAAGAGCTGGGCATTTCCGACTACCCATTTTTTACGCACCGGGAATTGGATCTTCTCGAGCGTGTTTGGGAATGTCGAGCCCTGGAGCGCCCCTTTACGGTGGGAGGGATGACCTGCCGGTTTCACGATGCGGGGCACATCATGGGATCGGTTGGCCTGCACTTGGAAATACCGGGACACAGCGTGTTCTACACGGGCGACGTGAATTTCGAAGACCAGAGCGTCAGCCGGTCGGCCGCGTTTCCCCGCGACCACATCGACACTCTCGTCTTGGAAGCGACGCGCGGTGCGGTGGAGCGTCCATCCGGTTTTTCCCGGCAGGGGGAGATTGAGCGGTTAGGCGAATGGATCCGCAGAGTTCTGGGCCGGGGCGGCTCCGTGCTCATCCCGGTGTTTGCCGTGGGCAAGACTCAGGAGATCTTGGTGAGCTTGCACGGGTTGCGACAGCGGGGCCGCATCCCCTCGTGCCCCGTATTCATCGGAGGGCTGAGCACGAAGATGACCAGCATCGTGGACCGCTTCGCAGACCGTGTGCCGCGCCAGGAGAGCGGCCTGCGCATTCTCGACGCGATGGATCTCCAAGTCACTTCGCGGCGGCGAGGGGGGGAATTGCGCTATTCCGCGGGCTGCGTGTATGCGCTATCCAGCGGGATGATGTCGGAGAACACAGTCTCCAACCGGTTCGCATTGCAGTTTCTCGACAATCCGCTGAACGCGGTGTTGTTCGTTGGCTACACGGATCCAGAATCTCCGGCGGGTTTGATTCGGCGGGCCTGTCAGGGGGATCTCCTTCGATTGGATCCGCGTGAGGAACCGGTCGCTCTGCAGTGCGACGTCGAGACCTTCGACTTCAGCGGCCATGCCACACGGGAGGATCTCGTGCTTTTTGCTCGCGAAGTTGAACCGAGCAAGATCCTGCTGGTGCACGGGGACGACGATGCCGTGGAATGGCTTCGGACCACTCTGATGCGGGAATTGCCGCAGGCGGAAGTGTGGGCTCCGGAGCCGGGCGAGTCCGTGTCGCTCGGGTAAAGCCTAGCCTGATCTCAGGGAATCGTCATAAGCCGCCCATCAGGGAACGGGAAGCGAATGGGAGCCTTGAGGGTGGCTGGTGTAGCGGAACTCGTGAGAGTTCCGAAGGCCTGGCGGGCAGTCTGCATTCTTGCGAATGGCAGTTGCGGGGACGGCGCTCCGCGCCTGAACCTGGAGGGCCGGCCTCCGTGACGGCCTGGTCCCGGGATGGAGACCCATGGTGAGACAGGACCTGGAGGGCCGGCCTCCGTGACGGCCTGGTCCCGGGATCCAGACCATGGCGAGACAGGGCGTGCGGGAGCCCGCCCCTCCAGGATGCGGGATGCGGGATGCGGGATGCAGGATGCAGGATGCAGGATGCGGGATGCAGGATGCAGGATGCGGGATGCGGGATGGAGGTTCCGGAATGCAGACCCATGGCATGACAGGGCGTGCGGGAGCGCCCCTCCAGGATAGCGTAACCAATCTGGCAGACAAGACCTGGAGGGCCGGCCTCGGTGACGGCCTGGTCCTGGGATGGAGACCCATGGCGCGACAGGGCGTGCGGGAGCCCGCCCCTCCAGGATAGCGTAACCAATCGCAGACCAGACGTGGAGGGCCGGCCTCCGTGACGGCCTGGTCCTGGGATGGAGACCCAG
>JBGTBW010000148.1:0-16318 GCA_041749135.1 Verrucomicrobiales bacterium | reverse complement strand
ACTCACACCGGTGGTGTCGCTGCGCTTTACCACCGGCTACAAGCTGCGAAGCCTCCGGCTTCTCTCGCGGCTTTGCAACCTCGTTCCACTGAAGTTTGGGGCAACGTCCAGCCAGAAATGTAAAAACTCCAGGCCCGGGGCGACGCCCCGGGTACATGTAAATCCCTGATTTTGAGCACTGGAGGTGCGAGACAACCGATCGCCCGACGAGTGCCCAGACCGCCAATCAATTACGTTTGGCCATTTTAGATTTGTTGGAAGCTGAGACTCGCTACGAGGAGATCTCGCCGAAGCTTAGAGATGACTTCCATGCTCGCGTGAAAGAGGCGGTCCGGACGGCGGTTTCGAGTTTGCTCCGCCCGGCGAACCGGAGTCGCTGCGCCCCGGCAAAGCAAAGGCCAGAAGCTTCCACCCCGAACGGGTGACCGCCTACCCGAGCGTCTCCACCCACCGCGCCCGGTCCCCATCGTCCCGCACGATGGCCGCGGGCCGCTGCCCCCGCGCCATCCCTTGGTAAAGGGCCCCCGCAAATTCAATGCGCAACGCCCTCGGCATCCGCTCAAACGCAGCCGCCAACCGCAAATATCAAGATGAAAATTACGACCCCGTTTTTTCCCGGTGACCCTTTTTCATTCTAAACTAAAACTCGAATTCGTTGTCGCTCAACGCTTCATCCACCCAGGCATCTAGAGGCGCTCGTTCGGATTCCGTAACGGTCAATGTAGCATCACTAAGCTTGTCAGCAGCCTCGATCATCCCAACACTTGCGGCAAGTGCGAACCATCGATAGGCTTCCGTTCGGTCGGCTGCAACAAGCTCTGAGTCGCCTGAATAGAGAGATCCAAGACGATAGGCTGCTTCCACAACTCCGCGTAAGGCGGCCCGCTCAAGCTGCTTTACCAACAGAATCGCGAGTCCACGGTAGTTACCCGTTCGTAGTGCCAAGTCGGCAAGAACACGGCTCCGCCCGGCGCATGGCGCGATCAAGCTCCATCGCGGTGCTCAGGGGGTTCGGCCTGGCCGCTCAACCGGCCTGGTAGACTGGCAATCCGTCGTCCGGAAGCGGCTCGGCATCGAGGATGAGGACCCGGCCGTGGCTCAGCGGGAGTTGGGGCGGTTCCCAGGCTTGCTGGCCCTCCTCCTCGAACGGCTCGATGGTCTCGATATCGAAGGGCGGGCGCGGAGGCGGTGGCAGCGAGATGATCCCTTCCCAAAGTCCATGCACGTATAATCGGGGTCGTAGTTTTCATTTTGACATTATTTCTTATTTCGAGGGGTCACATTTCGATATTTGACAATTGTGTCCGGCGCCTGGCGACGAGCCGCGAGAGCTTCTCACTTTCCCTCATCCGCTTCCCCACGCGGCTTACCGCCGCGCCCGGGATGCGCAATGGAACCGCCACACCCGCCACTCAACCACGAAGGCCATTGTTAATTGTCGTGATGTGCCCCCTCTTTCCTTTCTTCTCCAGGCCCTCTTCGATCTGCCGCCCAAAGGGCTCCCAATCGCTAGGGCGCCCCGTGTCCCTGCCTTTTCCCGGCGGTCGAAATCGCGGGGTTTGAATCCGCCTCCCCCACTGCGTGGAGGAAGCCCGGGCGTATTTCGTCACCGTGCCCCGGTCACAGTCCTTTTCCCGGGCGATTTTGCGTTGAGACCAGCCCGCATCCCGGTGAAGAGCGCGGATTCTCTCTATTTCTGCCATGGTCAGTAGGTTTGCCATTGCCTACGGGGCTCCAGAGAACCCCGTTCAGCCACCGGCCTTTGCGCTCCAAGTGGCTGGTTTTGATTCGTTCTTGAGTGGCTGGTTTTGAGTGACCTTTTTCTCCAACTGACGGGCCCGGCGGATCTGGTGGAGGGTTCGGCGGCGACGTTCCAGGCCATGGTGGAAGCGGCCATCCAGCCTTGAACCTCCGGTCTGCAGTGGAAACGAAGTCTGGACAGGAAATCCTTTCCAGCGAAGCTTTCCAACGTCCGAAGGTCGCTCTGTGCGGCGCACCGTCTCAAGCCCATGAATCGAATGTTTCGTTTTCATAAGAGTTAGAAAGCATTAGCAAAGGTCCTCCGTTGCGGAACTCATGAATAATCGAATCCCTTTTAAGTTACCTGTGATGGTTTTGGGTGTGCTCCTGGCTGCCGCCCAAGCGAGTCGGATCCACGCTCAAGAGCCCCCCACCGCCCGAACGGAGGTGCGGGATCTGTCCAAGGCGCCGATACGCGAGGTGGGAGCCAATATCTCACTTTCGAGCCCCGGCTGGAACGAACAGGCGCAGAAAGCGAGTGGCCCCGCAATAGAGATCCATTTCGGCGGGCCCGCGGCTCCGTTGGATCAGGTGGGAAAACCGGTCCCCGCAGGGGCGATCCGGATGAACCCCGAGGTGCAGGGGGAGTGGAAATGGCAAACGCCGGAGCGGATGGTGTTTTTCCCGACAGGGGGCTGGCTGCCGCCAGGAACCTACCGCTTCGAGGCGGGGCCGGAGATGTTGGCGGAGGATTGCGAACTGGGTGAAAGGACCTCCTTCGGGCGCCCACTGAATTCATCTCGGTTGACGGCGCACTTCCACGATCGCAACTATTACATCGATCCCGCCACGCCGGCCCTGCAGCAACTGGTGACCTCCGTGGTTTTTTCCCAGCCGGTCTCCCCGGAGGAGGCGCGGCGGTATTTTTCGGTCGCCAGTGTCACCGGGATCGAGATCTTTCAACCCGGCAGCCAGGCCCAGGTGCTGCCGGATCCCTTGAATCCGCTGCGCTTTCATCTGCGTTCGCCCTTGATGAAGCCCGGCGAAAAGGAGGACCTCATCCTGTTCAGCTTCCGCGCGGGGATGAAGGCGCTTTCCGGGGGTGAGCCGACGAAAGAGAACCTTGAGACGAAGCTCACTGCCTACAGCAAGGACTCCTCCTTCTTCATCCGGTCCGCAAGCACCATGCTGCGGAAAACCCCTGAGGGCGAACCCGAGCAGGCCGTGCTGATCGAACTGAGCATTCCGGCCCTGACCTCGGAGATCGCGAAGTCCGCAGAGGTCTGGATGCTCCCGCCGGAGCGGAAGGACACCTATCAGAGAATCATTCCCTGGACGCCGGACAATGTCACCGGCGAGGTTCTGGAGGAGGCGCGGAAGATCGAATTCGAACTCATCGCCTCGCCGGATGCTCCGCCCATGGAACCGGCGTTCGGGCTTCGGGTGCTGCGGCAACCCGGAGGCAGGGTCTTCGTCAGGCTGCCTAAGGACACAGCCGGGCCGGGTGGATTTGTTACCCCGGAGGATTTTCGGGGTGTGGCGACGCTTCCGGATATTCCAAGGGAAACCGAACTGATAGGGGATGGCGGACTGCTGGCCCTCAATGGCGAACGCAAGATCAATGTGCGGTCGCGTGGAATCGATCACCTTCGCTACACGGTTGCCAGGGTTCAAACCAGCCAGATCAACCACCTGGTGAGCCAGACCCGCGGCAGCTTTGAGTCGCCCTATTTCAGCGGTGGATTCGGATTCGAGAATATGTCGGACTACGAGCAGTCGGTGCAGGCGATCGTGAAGGAAGACGAATACAGCGTGAACTACTCGTCGTTTGATTTCTCGCCGTTGATCCAGGCCCGCCAGCCCGGTGCGGCTCCCGCGGCCGGTTTGTTTTATCTCACGGTCGAGGGTGTGCGGCCCCGCAACCCGGAGGATGGAAACGCGGAGGAAGGTTCGCCGGACAGTGACTGGATGCCGCTGGGCACGCGTTACGGCCGGGGCCGGGGTGAGGATTCCGGTTACGGATACTCCGGTTCCTCTTCGACCAGCTACCCGATTGGGGACCGGCCGGCCGACCGGCGATTCATTCTAGTGACGGATCTTGGTCTCATCATGAAAGAGGCTGGGGACGGCAGCCGGATGGTCTATGTGCAATCGTTCGCCGGGCGCGGGCCGGTCGAGGGTGTGGAAATCACGGTGTTGTCCAGAAATGGCTCGGTGCTCAAGAATGCCGCCACCGACGGGATGGGGCGGGCCGGACTTTCCTCGCTCCGCGGATTGCAAAGGGAAAAGGCCCCCGTGGCTTTGGTGGCGCGCAAGGGGGACGACCTCACGTTCATCCCGTGGGCCAGGAGCGAACGGCATCTGGATACCTCGCGGTTCGATGTCGGGGGCGTGCAATACAGCGAGAGATCCGCGCTTCAAGCCGCACTCTTCACCGAGCGCGGAATCTATCGGCCCGGGGAGCCGATCCATGTCGGGGGCATCGTCCGCCAACGTGACTGGTCGGGAGACCTAACCGGACTGCCGCTGGAACTCGTGGTGGTCAATGCGAAGGAGGATGTGGCCGGCCGTTACCCGCTGAAGCTCGATGCGGGTGGCGTCTTCTCGCAAACCATTCCGACCGCGGAAACCGCGCCCACCGGGCCTTGGCGGGTCAACCTGGAGCGACCCGGACCGGCTGAGGAGCGGTCGCAGCAGGGCCCGGCGTATCTTGGCGGGACGATTGTCCGGGTGGAGGAATTCCAGCCCGACCGCCTGAAGATCAAAGCGAAGTTCGAGCCCGCCGCCGGCGACGGATGGTCCTCGCCCGACGGCCTGGCGGTGTCTGTGCAACTCGACACGCTGTTCGGCATACCCGCCGCCAACCGTCGCATCGCGGCCAAGCTTCACCTGACGCCAACGACGCCCCGTTTTTCCGAATGGCCGGGTTGGCAATTCGGGTTGGCGGGCACGGAACGATCCGAATCCAGCGAAATTCCGTTGGCTGATGGCACGACCAACGAACAGGGCCAGGCAACGCTGCTGCTGAATTTGGAAGCCCACGCCGCGCCCATGCTGCAGGCGAGGGTGGAGCTGGAGGGTTTTGAGGCGGACGGCGGACGGGGCGTGGGCACCGAACTCAACACACTGGTTTCCCGCCAGGCCTATCTGATCGGCCACAAGGCGGACCGGCATCTGGGTTATAACGACGACCGCGATCCAGTGTCCGTCGATGTGATAGCCATCGGACCCGGCGGCTCCCCGGTGGCCGCGACGGACCTGACGCGGGTGCTGGTCGAGATCAAACACGCATCGGTCCTCACCAAACAAAGGAACGGCAACCTGGCCTACGAATCGCAGCCCCGTGAGGTGACTCTTGAAACGGTGGCCGCGGCCCTGCCGCCGACAGGTGGGAAACTGGACCTGCCTTTGGACAAACCCGGCAGATTCCGGTATGATTTCCGCAACGCGGCGGGCAACACGCTGTGCTCGATCCCGTTCTTCGTGGCAGGCAAAGGGGACGCGGCAAGGAATCTGGAACGTAGCGGCGAACTGGAAATCAAATTCCAGGAGAAGAAATGGCTGCCAGGAGAGGAACTTGAGTTCTCCCTGACCACGCCCTTCACCGGGGCGGGCCTGATCACGGTGGAGCGGGACACGGTGTTGGCGCAACAGTGGTTCACATGCGACACCAAGTCGTCGGTGCAGAAGATCCGCCTGCCCGACCACATTGAAGGCGGGGTTTACCTGCACGTGGTGATGGCAAGAGCCCTGGATTCACCAGATGTGTTCATGAACCCGCTGGCCAGCGGCATCATGCCCATCCCTGCCGCGCGTGGCGCCCGGGAAATGGTGTTCACACTCGACACGCCGGACCGCGCGCGGCCCGGCGAGCGCCTGACGATCGGATACGCCGCGCCCAAGGAAGGGCGGATCGCCATCTGGGCGGTCGATGAAGGCATTCATCTGGTGAGCAGCTATCAAGCTCCAGACCCCTTGGCGCGACTCCTGCCCGCGGCGGCCCTGGAGGTGGAAACCTATCAGTTGATGGATGTGTTGCTGCCTGAGTTCACGCTGCTGCGCAGGGCATTGGCGATCGGTGGGGATGGAGGAGACTCCGCCAGCATACCCAGCCTGAAAATGGGGTTGAATCCATTCAAGCGCCGCCGGGACGCACCGGTGGTCTACTGGAGCGGCTTTGTGCCATGCGGTCCCGAGCGCAAAGAGGTCTCTTATGACATTCCGGAATACTTCGCGGGCCGTCTTAAGATCATGGCGGTGGCGACGGCGCCGGATTCGGTGGGGGTGGAAGAGGATGAGACCATCGTCAAGGGCGACTTCGTGCTGACGTCCACCACGCCGCTTTTCGTGGTTCCCGGAGATGAATTCACGGCCTCGGTGACGGTGGCCAATCAACTGGAGGGGGATGCGGTCACGGATCAAGTGACGGTTAGCGTCGAGCCCCAAGGCGGTGTGGAAATCATCGAAGCCGCGCCCGAAATCCAAACCATCCCGGTGGGCAGGGAAGTCACGGTGAGTTACCGCTGCCGCGCTGCCGCGCGGCTCGGCAATGCCGAGCTAACCTTTACCGCGGCCAGCGGGACGAGCCGTCAGGTTTCCAGCAGTTCCTTCAGCGTACGCCCCGGCGTGGCGCGCGCGGCTAAGGTCCAGAGCGGCTGGTTCCGCAGAGGCTCGCACGATGTGGCGGTGGATCACGCGATGTTCGAGGAACTGGCTGAGCGCGAGGCGGTCATTTCCACCACACCGCTCGGCCTGGCCCACGGTTTGTCGGCGTTCTTGAAGGAATATCCCCACGGTTGCACCGAGCAGATCACCAGCCGGGCCTATCCGTGGCTGGTGCTGAGGGACGACGCGAATTTCGGTATCGATCCGGCGGAGGCCGCCAGGATGATCGCCGATACCATAAATCAGCTCTCGCGCCGCCAGGGCGGCAACGGGGGATTCGGTTACTGGTCCACCGATGCGGTGGAGGGCTTCGACTATCTCACGGTGTATGTCGGGCACTTCCTGACGGATTGCAAAAGCAGCGGCATTCACGTGCCCGCCCGGCTCTATCAGTCCACGATGCGGCGCTTGCGCTTCATGGCGGACGCCAAAGTGACGGACCCCAGCATTCACAACGGGCGGATCTATTACTGGCAGACCCGTTGGGAGGCCGAGATGCGCGCGTCGGCCATTTATTTGCTGACGAGGAACGAGGAAGTCACCACCAACTATGCGTTGAAGCTTCAGGACTACCTTGATGCGAAAGTGCCCAAGGAGCTGTGGCATCGCGACTCGACGGCCGCATGGCTGGCCGCCACGTGGCGGCTTCTGAAAAAGGAGTCGGCCGCCGCTCCGCTGATCAAGGCGCACCGCGAGGCGCTGAAAAAGGATCCGCCGAAGACCTGGGAATATGGTTATCACTATTACTGCAGCAGGCTGACCAACGAAGCGACCGCGTTCACGGTGCTCTGCCGGCACTTTCCCGAGATCGCCGGCAAGCTCAGCTACGACGAACTGAAGCCGCTCACCGAAATGATCGAGTTGGCGGATTTCCACACTCTCTCCGCGGCTTGGAGCGTGCAGGCGCTCAAAGCCTACTCGGAACTCGCCAAGAGCAGTGGCGTGAAGGCGGGCATCGCCTCGGTGCGGGGCCGGGAGGTCAAGGTGCTGGCCGAACCGGCCACGGGCCAGTTGCAGGTCAGGGCGCCGGAAGGCATGACCCGCTTCTTCGTCGCCGAGGGATCTCCTGAGGGAATGGGCGCTTGGTATCAGACCATCGAGAAGGGTTTTGCCAAAAACCTGCCGGAGGCCCCCAGCTCAATGCATATCGAGGTCCTGCGCGAGTTGGTCGATGCTGCCGGAGAGCCCGTCACGCAGAGCAAGCTGGGTGAAACGCTGTTTGCGAAGCTGACCATCCGCAACCCGACCAAAACCGACATGCCCCATCTCGCCATCACGGAGATGTTGCCCGGCGGTTTCGAGTTTGCTCCGCCCGGCGAACCGGAGTCGCTGCGCCCCGGCCTGGCCACCCGCCAGGGCACGGATTACATCGACGTCCGGGAGGACCGCGCCTTGATCTATCTCGGCTTGCGAGGCGAGGGGTCGCTCTCGCTGAAATACGCCCTGCGGCCGACTTGCGCGGGCTCCTTTGTGGTTCCGCCTCCCTATGCCGAGGACATGTATGAGGCCAAGGTCCGGTCGAACGGCGCCGCCGGCAAAGTCGTCATCCTGTCGCGGGATTGATTCCATGTCATCCGCCGGTTGCAAGTTGAAGGCATTCTGCATCCGCGCTCTCAAGGGAGCGGGCATCCTGGTGTTGCTCCTGGCGCTGGGATACGGGGTGTTGCCGAAGCCGGACCTGCTTCCGCTGGATTTGGAATACTCGCGCACGGTGTTGGACCGCGATGGCGAGGTCGTTTTCCTAACAACCAGCAGCGATGGCATGCTGCGGCTGCCCACCACGCTGGACCAACTCGCCCCGGAGCTGTTGGAGGCCACATTGGAAATGGAGGACCGGCGTTTCTTCAGCCACTCCGGCGTGGACGTCCGCTCGCTGCTGCGGGCCGGGTGGGGCGTGGTTTCGCGACAGAAACTCGGCGGCGGCTCGACGATCACAATGCAGTTGAGCCGTCTGCGCTGGCACATCAACACCCGCTCGTTGACGGGCAAGTGCGCGCAGATGTTCCGCGCGATCCAGTTGGAGCGTCACTATTCCAAAGAGGAGATCGCCGCCGCGTATTTCACCATCGCACCCTATGGCGGAAACGTCGAAGGAGCGCGCGCCGCGAGCTTTCGCTGGTGTGGAAAACCCGCGGCGGAACTCACGCTGCGCGAGGCGGCCAGCCTCAGTGCGATTCCGCAAAGCCCCACCGCCCGACGACCACGCGGCGATGGCAATACCCTGCTGTCCGCGGCACAGGCTCGGCTCATGACGCGGTTGCGGGCCCATCGCGGCGAGCCCCCGAATGAACTGGACGCGGAGTTTTACCTGACGCCCCATGCCATCCCCCGCGAGGCCCCGCACTTGGCGCGCCGCCGCTTGCTTGAAGAACCCGGCAGCCTCACGGTCGCCACCACGCTCGACCTGGCCCAGCAACACGTGGTGGAGGAATCGATCCGGGATTTCCTCGACCGCTGGCACTCGCGTGGCTTGCGCAACGCATCCGCCGTGTTGCTGCACGCACCCACCGGAGAGATTCGCGCCACTGTGGGATCCGCCGACTTCCACGACGCGCAAATCGCCGGTCAGGTCGATGGCACGCACGCACGCCGCTCTCCCGGCTCCGCACTCAAGCCATTCATCTACGCACTTGCCTTGGATGCCGGCGTCGTCCAGCCCCAGACCCTGCTGGATGACGCGCCCAGGCGTTTTGCCGGTTATAATCCGGAAAACAGCGACCGCCAGTTCCTCGGGCCGATCGCCGCGAGCGAGGCGCTGCGACTTAGCCGCAACATCCCTGCCATTGAGCTTGCGAATCGATTGCCGGATGGAGGCCTAACAGCCTTCCTGCGGGCATGCGGCATCGACCTGCCCCAACGCAGCCATGGCCTCGCCCTCGCCATTGGAGCCACCGAACTGCGACTCGTGGACCTGGCCCGGCTCTACGCGGAACTCGCCTGCCCCGGGCAGGGCGGGCTCTCGCCGGAGGCCTGTTGGCTCACCTTGGACGCGCTGCGTTGCACAGAACCGGGTGCGCCGGCCGGACTGGCCTGCAAAACCGGGACGTCCAACGGCTTTCGCGATGCCTGGGCCTGCGGAGTGATGGGGGAATGGGTGCTTTGCGTCTGGGTGGGCCACTTCAACGGTCGTGGCATGCCCGGCCTCTTCGCACGCGACACCGCCGCCCCCCTGCTTTGGCAAACCGTCCACCGGCTCAAGCTTCCCGCCGGTTCCCCGGACGACTCCCGCCCGCCAGACGTTGTCCAAGTGCCGATGTGCGCGGTTTCCGGTGATCTCGCCGGCAAGCACTGCCCGCATTGCCGTGAAGGCTGGTTCATCGGCGGTGTTTCCCCCATCACCTCGTGTCAGGTGCACCAGAAAAACGGGGATTCCGTGGTCGAGGTGTGGTCCGCGGATCGACTCGAGCAGTTTCGCAAGGCGGGTTTTCCCCGATCTTCGACCCTGCTGTCCGACGAGGACGTCGCCCTGCATTCGTCAGCCCCTCTTGGGCCGCCTCCCAGGATTCTCAGCCCCCAGTCCGCCCTCACCTATTACATTCAATCCAACGCACCCGAGCAAAACCGGCTTCAGCTTGAAGCCAGCGCCGCTCCGGGTATCCAACGGATTCACTGGTTTGCGGATCGCCGCTATCTGGGAGCCAGTGCGCCCGCCGAACCCCTGCCCTGGCAGCCCACCGCGGGCGACTACGAACTCCAGGCGATGGATGACTCCGGCCGGGTCACCGCCGCGCGGATCAGCGTGAGGCTGGCGGCGGGGAATTGAGGGTTCCTCATACCCTTTCCGCTGTGGTGCGCTGCACCCCATCCTGTCTTCGTTGCGCTTGCCTCAGGCTTGAACAGGGTATACTCACCCAGCCCTGCGCCTTCGGCTGCGCGCTCCTTGTCCGCATGGGGCTCGCCGGCCTCTCGCGACGAACCAGTGTGAGAGATGCGGGCTAGCGCCATGGACTCCGAAATGCTGCGTTCCCTGCTGGATTTCAGCCAGTCGCTGGCCGGGAACAGCCGCTGCCTTACCTATTTGCGCCGTGAATTGGTCCGCCAGCTCGGTCTGGTCCTGCCGGGCGCCGGCGGTCACCTGGCGTTGGAGCCGGCCAACGCGGAAGACCCGATCGCAGATGCCTTTGGAACGGCGCCGAAACTCGACAAGGCAGCTTTGATAGAGTTGCTCGACGCTGGGAGAAGCGCGCCGGGAGCCGAGGCCATCATCATGCCGGTCAAGGACCATTGGAAACAGGCGTTCCCGCCAGGGACGCGCTGCATTGCCGCAACGCCTATCCAGAACGCGACCCGATGCCTGGGGCGCATCGTCGCAGGGTTCCCCACCATCGAAGCGGCGCAGAGCGCTCTGAGCCTCATGAATGCCGTCGGCACGCTGGCCGGGGTTCACGTTGCCAACGCGCAGGAAAACGAGGCGCTGGCCACGAAAGCGCGCTACGTGGCGGAGCATGACACGTTGGTGACGGGCCTGCCAAACCGGCAGCTCCTGCGGGACCGGGCGCGCGTGACCATGAATGACGGCGCGCCGGCCCTTCTCTTCCTGGATCTCGATGGCTTCAACGAGATCAACCGCCGGTGCGGCTATGCGGCCGGGGACGCCGCACTGGAGGAAGTAGCGCAGCGCTGGCGGCAAATCGTCGAGCGGGAACACCCGGGGGCGACTTTGGCGCGCATGGGCGGCGATGAGTTTGCAGTGTTGCTGCCGTCCGAAGAGGCCGCTGCGGTCGAGGCGCTCGCGGCGGCCTTGCTGACGGCTTTGCACGAGCCCTTGCATAGCACCGGCCAGCCGTGGCTGCTGCGCGCCAGCGCCGGAATCAGCCGAGCCTCCGCGACGGAAAACACCGTCGAACTGCTGCTGCGGCGCGCTGAGGAAGCCATGTATCAGGCGAAAGAAGCCGGGGGAGCCCAGTATGCCTGGGCATCCCACACGGCAACTCCAGCCGAAGAAAGGAGCGCCAATGGCTGAGGCGTCGCCCCGTCCCCCGCGGATTTTCATCAGTTACCGGAGGGAAGATCACCCTGAGGTGTCGGCCGTCTTGCACGCCCGCTTCGGCACACGTTTTGGGGAGGCGAATGTCTTTCGAGACGTCCCGAGCTTGCCCGCCGGCGAAGACTTTGTCCGGGGCATCCCAAAACGGGTTCAGGCCTGCGACGTGCTCGTAGTGCTCATCGGACCGAAATGGGTCCGCTTGATCCGCGAGAAGGCCATCGAGGAACTCGACTATGTCCGGGCCGAGATCGCGACCGCGCTCTCCGAGAAAAAGCTGATCGTCCCGGTGTGCATCTGCGGAGCGAAAAAGCCGGATGCAAAAAACATCCATTACCAGGTAAGGGGGATTTTGGAGCGCAATATGGTGTCCTTGAATGACCCCTTGAACAACGACTTGGAGGTCAAATTGCTGCTGGACGCCATCGAGCAAAGTTATGCCGGCCGGGAAGGGCTCCGGGAAGAGGTGGAACGTTTGGAGGAGTTCCCGCCCGCGGCAGGACTGGCGCTGGGATACTTCGTGAACTTCATCAGCGAAGTCGTCCCCAGAATCACCGCGCTGACCCCTGACGGCGGCAGCTACCGCCACCGCATTGAAGTTAGGGAGCGCGAAGCCGAGACCATTGTCCATGCTTTTGGGAGCGAGGCAGGCTCCAGACCGGGGCTGAAATTGCATGTGGTTCTCCCGCCAACCCTCGATTGCCTGTTGCCCGGCCGGCTCAGGCCGCTCATGGCGCGCCTGCATCAGGCGTTGATCCGTGCGGAGGATTCCGCGCGCCCCTTCGTCGTCGACGCCTGGCGGCACGGGGGTGAGTATCATTTGATTGACTTTCCCCGCACGCTCGGTGTGCTCAACACTTGGCTCCGGCGCCGGCTGGCCAAGCAGCCGCTGGACCCCGAGACCCCCGAATGGAAGGAGCTGGCGGAGCAAGAAATGCAGCGCTTCGAGGTGATCTTGAAGTGGTGGGTCGAGGATCCCGGAAACGGCCCCGGATTCGGCGACCGGGTCCGCGTCGTGCGCTTTTCGGGACAGGAACCGGAGTTGAAATGGCTCCTGCCGTTCTGGAACGGGTAGGGCCGCTGATGCTTCATGCAGACAATCCTTGAGGAGCCGCTCGAGGAGCCTGGGGTCACATCTCGACAATTGATAAAACTTTTGCTTTGTGGTTGAGTTACGGACGTGGCGCGGCCATTGCGCATCCCGATTCCGGGAGGACACTATCACCTGACGGCTCGCGGAAATGAGCTTCGCGATATCTTTCGCGACGAGAGTGCCCGCGAGCATTACCTGGAGTTGCTCGGGGAGTTGCCCGAACGCTTCGGCGTGCTCCTGCACGCCTAGGTCCTGATGCGCTGCCATTTTCATCTGCTCCTGGAGACGGGATCCCAGTCTACCGGGCCGGATCGCAAGCCGTCCGAGTGTCCCTGAACAACGCTCGTTTTCCCTCGAGAGGCCGGGTGTGCGGCGGAGCTTTGCCGCGACTCCCAGTGATGCTCCCCGAAAAGCGCCAAGCGGCAGGAATCTCTCTTGCTCCGCAGTAAGAATCCTGCTGAAATCCACTCCAATGAGCTGCCATGCCTCATTCGTCCCCCTTCCTCCCCCTGAACCCCCACCAACCCTCGCCTCTGGGAGTCGGCAAGGCCGGGCTTTGAGAAGCAAATTCCTAGCAGTTCACTCCGATGCAACCTCGAACCGCTCTCCTCCGGCGCGCGATCGCGTGCCTCGTCCTCCCCGCGATCTTGACTGCCGGGTTCGCGGCGCCCCAGCACCCGCTCGATCCGCTCGACGAAAACGAAATCCTCACCGCCGCGTTCATCCTGCTGGATGCCGGTGCGGCGGCGCCGGGCGCGGCGTTTCAGGGCATCGACCTGCGCGAGCCACCCAAGGATGCCGTGCTCGATTTCCAGCCCGGTGATGCGATCCCGCGCGCGGCAACGGTCTTCTTCCGCCAGAACCAACAGAGCTATCGCACGGTCGTGAATCTCCTCGACGGCACGTTCACGCCGCCGGTGAAGATCCCCCAGCACGACGGCCAACTCGGCCTGACGATCGGCGAGATCCTCGACTTCGCCTTCCTCTTTGAAAATGCGGACTTTCTCGCGGCGCTGGCGCTGCGCGGCATCGATTCGCCGGACGAACTCGCGCACGTTTTCGTGACCCCGCTCACGCCGGGATCGTTTGGTCTGCCCGAGGAAACGAAGCGGATCGTCAAGGCGCAGATGTACTACGTCGAAGGCGCCGGCATCAATCTCTATGCCCGCCCGATCGAGGGCCTGCAGGCGATCGTCGACCTCGATGCGCAATCTGTTATCAAGATCCTGGATACGGGCGTCGTGCCCGTGCCCGTGGCGACTCATGAATTCGACGAAGCCAGCGTCGAGGCCGCCTCCGGCCTGCGACCGGCCTTGAAGCCGATCCGCATCACGCAGCCCGAGGGCGTGAACTTCACGACCGACGGCCAGTTCATCGCCTGGCAGAAATGGCGTTTCCATGTGCGCTTCGAGCGGCGCTCCGGCACGGTGCTCTCGCTCGTGACCTACGATGGCCGCTCCGTGCTCTACCAGGGTGCGCTCTCCGAGGTCTTCGTGCCCTACCAGGATCCCGGCCAGAATTGGTTCTACCGGACGTTCATGGACGTGGGCGAATTCGGGTTTGGCACGCTGGCGTCGCCGCTCGCGCCCGGGCTGGACGTGCCGGAGAACGCGGCGCTTTTCGGCGCCGTCATCTCCGCCGCGATACCCGATCCCGACATTCCCGTGATTCCGCTGCCGCTGGAAAATGTCGTCGGCGTATTCGAGCGCGTCACCGGCCATCCCGAATGGCGGCACTTCGAACTCTTCGCCCCGGGCGGACCGCGCTACGAGGGCCGTGCCGAAGTGGAACTTGTCGTACGCATGATCGCGCAGGTGGGCAACTACGACTACGCGATCGATTGGGTGTTCACGCAGCGGGCCTCGATTCGTGTCGATGTTTCTCTCACCGGTATCGATGCCGCAAAGGGCGTGACCAGCACGCATCTCGACAATTCCACGGCCGCAGCCGACACGGCATTCGGTGCGCTGGTCGCGCCCCACCTCGTGGCGACGAACCACAGTCATCACTTCAACTTCCGGCTCGATCTCGACATCGACGGCCGGAAAAACAGCTTCGCGCTCGGCGAACTCGCCCCGAAGTTGCTCCACCCGCCCAGAAGTCCGCGTCGCAGCGTCTGGACGCTGCACGAACATGTCCTCAAACGCGAACGCGACCTGACCCACCCCCGGCATGGCCAGGGTCACGGCCATGCGCATTGGCGCGTCTTCAATCCTGCCCAAGGCAACGCGTTCGGCTACCCGACGAGTTACGTGCTCGAGTCACACGGGCACGGAGAGCCGTTGATGCACCCGGACGACTACGCGCGGGCGGGTTTCATCGAACACCCCGTCTGGATCACCGCCTACGATCGCGACGAGCAGTATGCGGCCGGCGACACGCCGAACCAGCATCCCGGCCGCCCCGGGCTTCCCCACTACATCAAGGACAACGAAGTCATCGCCGACCGTGACATCGTGCTCTGGCACACGTTGAGCCACCACCATGTCCCCGCGGCTGAGGACTATCCTGTGCTGCCGCGCGCCGCCCTTTCGTTCGAGTTGAAGCCGGCAAACTTCTTCGATCGCAATCCCGCGCTCGACCTGCGCCGCGCGCCGTTCGAGGCGGAACCGTGAAGGGTCCGGAACGGAGGTTAAAGCGATACTCCACGGTGGAAGTGCAGGGCTGCCCTCGTCGCTCATGGACCAAGAGCGCCGGTTGCAGTTCTCCACTGAAGGTAGCACACCGCTGAGGCGGCAAAAGGGAATGCACGGGAACAACCCGGGTTGCGCCGTTCGGGCCGGGGTGTGGGCTGGGAACGGATCGTGCGGGCGGTCGAATCGATCAAGGGCGAAGAGTGGGAGAGTTTTCGGGACCGGCACGGGGATTGGGGGCGGGATGTGGCGTTATGGCTAGGGCGACGGGTAGGGAAGCTGACTTTGGCGGAGTTGGCGGAGTTGGCCGGGGGACTGGACACGGCGGTAAGCCGAGGAAGCGGCTGAGGGCAAAGAAGAAGCTCTCGCGGATCGTCGCCACGTGCCGGACACAATTGTCAAATGTCGAGATGTGAGCCCAATTTTTCACGGTGTAGATCAGAAGGCTTTCAGGGAGTCGCACCTGCCCTCGATGGTGTCCGCCGTGTAATGGCGCACCTCCAGCCCCTGCAAGTAGCGCAAGGCTTCCGCCGCCAGGCTCCCGGGTTCTCGTCCCGCGGAAAATCCTCCGCCGCGTTGCCGCCCCGTCTTCTCGCTTCCAGCTGCCGCAAGCGCCGCGTCGCCCCGTATCCTTTGCGCCCGGCCATAACTTAAGTCTATGTCCTGCCCAAAACTGGCGCTCCAGATGTGCACTTCGCGCGAACCAGCGTACTTTTCCTAAAGCGTTGCCCTTCAACGGACAGATTTCGCACAACGCCCAGCCCGAAGTTGCGTGGAGCCTGCTTCCAAACCCGCGAAGTTCTCTTCACGGCCTCATTCTCTCCAGTGAGTCCACTGCTTGACTCTGGCAAGTTCGCTATTGACCCCGAACTCGCCCCCCTTCAGCCTATCCCTGTGCCTGCCGGCAAATCTCATCAACCCCACGACAAGCTCTTCTCCATCACCTTCCGGAGGGCCGAAAACACAGCCGCTCTGCTCCAAGCCAAACTCCCTCAGCCTATCGCCGCCGCCATCGACTGGTCCCAACTCCGCCGCCAACCAGGTTCTTTCATCGACTCACATTTCAGCCGCTCCCACACCGACTTGCTCTTCTCCGCACCCTTGGCCGGCCGGGACTGCCTGATCTACCTGCTCTTCGAACACCAAAGCACTCGCGACCGGCTACTCCCGCTGCGCCTTCTCCGCTACATGGTCCGGATCTGG
>JBGTBW010000147.1:0-101882 GCA_041749135.1 Verrucomicrobiales bacterium | reverse complement strand
AAACTATGTGGCGCGGGCACTCCTGCCCGCGAACTTTCTAGGCTCACTCGGCGGACAAGAGTGTCCGCCCCACAAATCGCCCCACAAATAGAGTGTCATTCACGGAGTGGCGGTCTCGCTTTGGCTCACTCTTGTTCCCCTTATCCATTATCTTCCTCGATAGATCAGGAGTTCTGAGCTTGCTCCCCGCCCACAGCGCCTGGCCACCCTTCCACCCCCGGCGGGGATACGGCCCCCTACCGTTTTCGTGATGCCCCGGCTAGCGGCGAAGGATCGCCGAAGTCCCCAGAGCTGCATTCGCAAGAATGCGGACTGCCCGCTGGGCCTTCGGAACTCTCACGAGTTCCGCTACGCCAGTGCTCTGCTCGCCCCTGCGCCGCCGCCCCGGTCTCGGACGCTTTCCTCTTTCCTCTTTTTCCTACCGCGTCATCTTCTTCCGCAGGTAAGTGGGAATGTCGAGATTCTCCCCATCGACAACCGTCGGAATCTTGGAGTCGTCGAACTGACCCCGCGGACCGGGCTCAAGCTCGAGTTCGTCTTGATAAGGATCCCGCCGCCCGCCGCGCCGGAGGTTCGCCTCTGGTCTTGCACGGGACCCCGCCGCGGATGCCTCAGCGGAAACGCCGGGCCCAGCTCCTTCATCCTCTCTTCGTGGCGGCGGCGAGTAAGACTCCGCTTCCTCTTCCTCCATCTGTGGATCCGGACCGAAGCCGGGGGGATGGTTCCGCTCCAATTCCACCTCCTCCGCGCCGGTCTCCTCGTCAGTCCAGACGACTTCTTCGACAACGTCCAGAGCTTCGTCTTCGATGATTTCGACCTCGTCTTCCAGAGCCTGCCGACTCCGTTCCAAACGAAAAGCCGAGGCTTGCGAAGCCGGCGGCCCTGCGGCCTCCAGACTTGCCTGCGGCGGCGGCGCATCCTCGTCCTCTTCTTCGTCCCACTCCGGTTGAAGCCGGTCTCCGCCCAACACCTTCCTCACTCCCGAGTCTACCTCAACGGGTCTCACGTAGTCGGAGAGCCCTGCCTCCCCCTTCGCGAATACCCCCTCGATTTCTCCCGCTGCCTCCACATCCTCAAGGCCTGGCGTCGCAGAAACCGGTGCGGCTGCCGGATCTTCGCGAACCTGGACCCGGTCGAGGCCTTTGCCGGTCTCTCCGGCGCCTTCGTCTTCCTCGTCCACTATAAGTGCGTCCTCGGATTCGGCGATATCCCGCATTCCTTCGCTCTCGGAGTCTTCCGTCTCCAGGTCGTCATACCAGCCGTCTTCGTCCTCGGAAACCTGTCCCCCAGCGGGCGCCGCCGCCATTTCAACCACGGCCTCGCCTTCCTCTTCCGCTTCCTCATCCTCTTCGCTCCAGGCTGGTCCAGCGCCGGTCCCACGCGTCGCCGGCGTTTCCGCGTCGTGCGTCCAATCAGCCGTGGGAACACGGTGCAATTCTTCCAACGTCAGCGAACTAAAGACCGTCACGCTGAGCCGGTCGCCCATTTTGTCATCCACGCTCATCCCCAGCAGGATGTGGGCATCAGGATGCACGTGGGTGTTGAGCTTGGACATGAGTTGCTCGACTTCCGCCAAGGTCATGCTGGGACCGCCCACGATATGAACCAGAGTGCTCGACGCATGGGTCAGCAGCCGGCCTTCGTCCAACAAAGGACTGCGCAGCGCGTTCCGGAGCGCTTCCTGAACCCGGTTCTTCCCCGTACCCACACCATGACCGAAAAGACAACGCGAGGACGGGTTCTTCAGAGCGGCCAACAGATCGTCCATGCCGATCTGAACCAGACCCCGCTGAGACACCAACGCCGCCACGGCGCGCACACTCTGGCTGATCAGCTTGTCGGCGTTGGTGAACGCCTGTTGGATGCCGTCTTTGGAAAGGGCCAGCTCTCCCATGCGATCGTTGTCGAAGGTGATCAGGGCGTCGCTCACCTGTTCCAGATCCTCCAGAGCGGTCTGGGCTTGGCGTATCCGGCGCCGGCCTTCAAAGGAGAACGGCATCGTCGCGAACACGGTCACGAAGGCCCCCTCCTCGCGGGCCAAACGGCAAACCAAAGAAGCCGCGCCCGAGCCCGTTCCTCCGCCTAAGCCAACACAGACGAAAACGAGGACCTGACCACGGACCGCCGCCCGGATCTGCTCTTCCACCTCCTCGGCGGCCTCCGCGCCCAGCTCCGGATCCCCGCCGGCTCCGAGTCCCCGGGTCAACTCGCGGCCGAGCTGAATCTTCTGGTGCGCCGTCGAGGATTTCAAGGTGCGGATGTCGGTATCCAAACAGAACAACTCGGATTCCTCGATCCCGTCGAGAGCGATCTGGTCGAGGGCATTGCTTCCCGCTCCGCCGAGCCCGATGGCGCGGCTGCGGATCAGGCGGCGCCGCGGCGGACTCTGCGTCTCTTCACGTTTGAATTCGATCATGGTCGTCGTTTTGGTTAGGGTCGTAGTGGTGGTGTGCTGGTGGAAGTCGCCGTCAGACGCTCGAGCCGGAGCGCGCCGCGCCAAAGAGATTGCCGATGCTGCCCCAAAAGCGGCCCAGAATCGATTCATTCGGCCGGAATTGATCTTGCAACTGGGCAAATCGGATCAAACCGATGGCGGTGCTGAAACGGGGGTCCCGGGCCACTTCCAGCGTCCCGTTCACTGGAACCGGCGGACGCTTGAGGACCGGGAGCCCGAACACCTCTTGAACCAACTCGGAGATCCCCGGAAGAAGGCTGCCGCCGCCGGTCAGCACCACTCCGCTGCCGACCCGTTGCAAGTATCCAGTCAGGGCCAAGGGACGCTTCACCTGCTCCAGGATCTCCCGCATCCGCAAGGAAATGATGCTGTGCAATTCCTCCAACTCGATCATCCGGCCGTGCAGAGCCGACTTGTCTTCGATGACGACGCGCTCGCCCGAGCGCGCCGGATTCCACAACGCGTTTCCATGCTGGATCTTGAGTTGTTCGGCCAGTTTCCGGGGCAACTTCATGACCATGGAGATGTCGTTGTTGAGATGATCTCCGCCCAGCCCGATGGATCCGGATTGAGCCACACTCCCCTGATCGTAAAGAAGATAGTCGGTGGTTCCCGCACCCAGGTCCAGGACCAAGGCCCCCTGACGCTTCTCCTCCACACTCACCAGCACCTGCGAAGCCGCCAGCGGCGCGAACACGATGTCATCGACATCAAGGGGAATCTCCTGCACGAACCGGATAACGTTGCGCACCCGGCTCTCGACCCCTTGAATCACATGATAGTCCGCCTCCAGTTGACGCCCCATCCGGCCCACCGGGTCTTCCACCCCCTCCTGACCGTCCACGTAAAAGCGGCGAATGATCGTGTGGAGGATGACGTTGCCCTTCGGCAGCAGCACTTTCTCCGCAATGCGCTTGATCTCGTCCACGTCTTCGTGGGCGATCTCATCGCGCTCGTCGGGCAGACAGACAAATCCGCGGTGGTTTACGCCCCGGATCTCTGACCCGGTTACCGCCAGGTAGACGCTGCCGATGGTCACGTCGGCTTGATCCTCGGCCAAGCGAACCGCGTTGTAGACGCATTCCGCCGCTTGGTCCGCCCGGCACACCTCGCCTTTGATCACTCCGCGCGATGGGATCGTCCCCAAACCGAGAATGCGGATTCCGCCGTCGGATTTCACCTGACCAACGACCGCACACACTTTCGAAGTGCCGATCTCCAGTCCAATTTGAATGCGGCTGCGAGACATGAGTGAGAATAGTTAGGGGTCGATGCTGAACTGATCAGCGAAATCTGGATCAAGGTCCGGAATGAACTCTTCGAACTCTTCGGGAACCTCATCGAGAGGCGGATCCGGCGGCATATCCTCTCCGGGCTCTTCCTCCGGCACCACCAGTGCGCGCGGCACCAGGCCCGTCAAGGGGATGGCGTCGTCCAACGTGAGGTCGATGGACGTCGCCGTGAACCCTTCGGCGGCGCAGTGCCGGACGGTCTCCTCCAGCCGCGCGGCTTGCGACCGGGGTTTCTCAGGCAGGAATCGCACGGTCAATCCGCTGGCGAAAACGGCGTTGAGGTAATAATGACGATGCAGCTCGTAGCGCACCACCTGGAGCCCGAGCCGGTCGGTCACTGGCTTCAGCACTTGGTTCAAGGCGAGGGCCGCGAGGATCTCCGGAGCTTCCACGCGTTCTCCCGGCAATACAGGCGGCTTCTCCATTTTACCCCTGCTGTCATCCAAAGAATAACGGATGTCCGGTCCCACAACAATCGAAGGCAGCCTCAAATAGTCGCCGCGGACTACGTCGCAGCGCACGATCACTCCTTTGCGATCCACCAGGGCGCCCCCTTCTCCCACCCCGGGATACCCGCGTTGAGAATCGATCAACCAAGCCGCCGGTTTGCGTTCCTGAACGGCGATGGAGACCGTGGCCGGAAACCGGCGCTCCACCGCGACCCGCTCCACCAGCGGCTGACGCCGCAGAGCGTCTTCTATTCTGTCAATGTTGACCTGCAAGGTATGGCGTCCGGCGAGAGGGCCCGCCGCCGCCAGGATCTCCTCCTTCGTCAAAACCCCGTCAGTCCGGACCTCGACGTCGCGCACGATGAGTTCCTCGTTAGACAACACGGCGCGATGCAAGGAAACCGCTCCCCCCACCGCAATCCCTCCCATCAACACCATAAAAATCACCTGACCAATTCGCCTTCTCCTCTCCCAACGGGGGCGATTGATCCGAGACCGCGGCATCCCGCCCGGACCAAGACGGATGAAATGCCGGGACCGGCTGCGCACCGCCGCCGCCATCCGCTCTTCGAAGAGCACTTCTTCCTTAATTCTCGCCATCAGTTTCTCCTCAGTTTCAGGGACGCTTCCGCAATCCACAGGCAGAGAGCGGAAAAATCCATTCCCGCCGCCGCCGCCGCCTTGGGGAGCAAACTGCTCTCCGTCATTCCCGGAATCGTGTTCACTTCAAGCACATAAGGGACCTCCCCAGGCCCCAGCAAAACATCAACCCGGGAGTAAACCTCGACGCCCAGGGCCCGGTGCGCGGCCAATGCTTGCGCCTGCACCTCAGCAGTCGCCGCCTCCGGCAAGGGAGCCGGCACGTAATAATCGCTGCCGCCCGCTTGGCCCATCCATGGATACTTGTTCTTCATGTCGTAGAATCCGGAGCGGGGAGCAATCTGCACCACCGGCAACGCCTCATCCCCGAGGATGCCCACCGTCAACTCTTTGCCCGCAATGTACTCTTCCACCAGCGTCGTGTCGCCAAAGTGGATCAGGTCTTCCCTGGCCGCCGCCCAATCCGCCTCTGTCCTGACAATGTGGACGCCGACGCTTGACCCTTCCCGCAAGGGCTTGGCCACAAAAGGGAAATCCATTCCGGGACCTTCCGGGAGGGTCAGATCCCAGGCCAACCAGCGCGGCGTCCGGACTCCTCGCAAGTCAAAAAGCTCTTTGCTGGCCAGTTTGTCGAAGGCCAGCCGGCTGCTCGCCGCGCCCGCCCCGGTGTAGGCGATCCCCTTGCGGTCGAGTTCTTCCTGCAGTTGACCGTCCTCACCAAAGGTTCCGTGGATTACGTTGAAGGCCAGTTTCACTCCCGCAGGAAGTTGGAAGCCCGGCCCCTTGAGGTCCACCTCGACCACCTCAACGCCTGGCGCCTTGCCCAGCGCATCGGCCACGCTCCGCGCCGAAACCAAGGAAACCTCCCGCTCGGATCCCGGTCCCCCTTTCAATACGGCGATGGTTCCTTGCAAAGTCATGGTTTAACAAACGCTTCAAACGCAGGGGGCTCCTCACCCACGATTTCCACCTCTGTGTCGAGCCGGATTTCCCGCTCGCTCCAGGCCCGGTTGCGAATCCGCTCCACAAGTTCCAAAACCTCGGCCGCCGTGGCTCCGGAGTCGTTGACGATGAAATTCCCGTGCACTTCAGATACCTTGGCGCCCCCGCAGCGCTCATCCTTCATTCCCAGCTCCTCGACCAGCCGGCCCGCCGACATCCCCTCCGGATTCTTGAAAATGCAGCCTGCGCTGGATCCCACCGGCTGGCTGTTCCTCCGCTTCGCCTGAGACGCGTTCAACCTCTGTTGAATCCCATCTCGTTTGTCCGGGTAACCTTCGAATACGGCCGACAGCGCAAAATTCTCCGCCAGTTCCGGCGTCGAACGGTAGCGATAGGCAAATTCCTTGCGAGGCTTTTCCAGAACCTCACCCGAGGCGCTATCAAAGTAGCGAACACTCACCACCTGGTCGAAGGCTTCCACACCCATCGCTCCCGCGTTCATCCGGAGCGCCCCGCCGACGTTGCCGGGGATGCCCTCCATCCATTCAAATCCGCCCAATCCGTTTACCTTGGCCGCCGCCGCAAGGGTCTTCAGCCGCACTCCCGCTCCCGCTTCGATCCGGTTTTCCCTGACCCGGATCTCGCCAAACTCCCCTTTGGCCGCATGCACCACCACACCCTCGATGCCCCCGTCCCGGACGAGCAGATTCGATCCCCGGCCCATGACCCGCACCGGCAAATGATTGGAGCGGGCGCAACGGACGGCGCGGGCAAAGGCGTCTCGGGTGGTCGGTTCGATCCAAATCCGGGCGGGACCGCCTACCCGCAGCGTCGTCCGGTTTCGCATGGGTTCGTAGAGACGCACCGCCGCCCGGCTCTCCCCCATCACCTCTTCGAGGGCCTCGAGCAGTTCAAGGTCACGCGCCAGTCGCGACGCCAAAACGTGGATGTCCCCAGCCCCTAACGTCAGCAATAAGTCGCCCGGGCGCAAGGCATGACCCACCGTCCAATGCGCCTCCGACTTGCGGGGGAGAAACACCGCCTCTTTTCCGGGCTCCAATTCCCGGATGCGATCCACAATGCCCGCGCCGCTCACCCCATCCACCGGACACTCGCCCGCTGAATAAACCTCGGTGACAAAAACCGCGTCGGCCAAGGTCAGGGCCCGGGCAAACTCCTCCGCAAAACGGGCGGTCCGGCTGTAGCGGTGTGGTTGAAAAACCACCACCAGCCGATGCGGAGCCTGCCCCCGCGCCGTCTTGAGCGTCGCCTCCACCTCGGTCGGGTGATGCCCATAATCGTCAATCACCGTGTAAGCCGATCCCACATAGCGTCGCTCAAACCGCCGCCGGGCCCCGCGAAAGGTAGCCAGCGCCCGGGCCACCGCCGGAAACTCCACCCCCAGCTCACAAGCCAATGCCACCACAGCCATCGCGTTGAGCACATTGTGCCGTCCTGGAATGCTCAATTCCACCCGGCCCAAGACTTCTCCCCGGTGCATCACCGTGAATTCGGTCTGGTTTGGCTCCGCTCGGAGCACTCCCGCCGAATAATCCGCTGCCGCATCCAAACCGTAGGAAATGCCCCTGCCTCCACAACGCCGCCCCACCTCCGCCGCCACGGGATCCTCCGCACAGTAAATCGTCATTCCCGGCACAGCACTGACGAACCGGGTGAAAAGCTCCCGCAATGCTTCGAGCCCAGAGAAAAAATCCACGTGATCTTCCTCGATGTTCAACAACAAGACGTGCTGCGGACGCAGCAGACACAAGGTCCCGTCGCTCTCGTCCCCCTCCGCCACAAACCACTTGCCCGCTGCGTCCCAGACCGCATTGGCCCCAAGCAGTGGGACTTCCGCACCCACATAGTGCGAAGGCCGCACTCCCCCTTCCCGCAAAACATGCGCCGCCAGCGCCGACGTCGTCGTCTTTCCATGGGTCCCCGCCACCACAATTCCCTCCTTGCCCTCCATCAATGCCGCCAACGCCTCCGCCCGCCGCAAGAGGGGAAGCCCCAAACGCTGCGCCGCGTCCCAAACCGGATTGCCCGCCTTCACCGCCGATGAAAAAACCACGGCATCCCTCCCTTCCACCACCTCCGCACGATGCGGACTGGAAAACTCCAAGCCCATCTGCTCCAACCGGTCGATCTCCTCGCTGCGCACCCGGTCCGATCCGCTGACCCGGTGCCCAGCCGCCAAACACAGGGCCGCCAAACCGCTCATTCCTGAGCCGGCTACGCCGATCAGATGCACCGAAACGGACTGTCCCGCTCCCGGGCGCAGCGCGTCCATAATCTCGTCCTTGGTCACTCCGAAGCTTCCTCCATCAGTTTACATATCTTAACTGTCGCATCTTCTGAAGAAAATTCTCGCATCGCTCGCCCCATCGCTTCCCGCCGCGGACGGTCACCCAACAGCGCCGCCAGCTCCCCACGCAATCCCCCTTCCAACGCCGCGTTCTGCTGCAGCAAAACCGCCGCTCCCCGCCGCACATAGGGTTCCCCATTGCGGGTCTGGTGATCGTCCGCCGCGTAGGGATAGGGAATCAGGATCGCCGGAATCCCAAAATGAGCCAGCTCGGCCAAGGAGGAGCCTCCCGAGCGGCTGACCACCAGATCGGCAACCTGCAGCGCGAACTCCATGCGAGAACTGAAGGCCGCCACATGATGACGAATGGCCGTCTGATGGTAGCGCCCACGCACTTCCTCCTCATCCCGCGCCCCCGTGAAATGGATCACCTGAAAGCGCTTCGGGTTCACCAAATCGAGACAGGCGCAAACCGCTTGGTTCACCCCGCTGGCGCCCTGGCTTCCCCCCATGACCACCAGCGTATCCAGATCACGGCTCAGTCCAAAATGGGCGTAGGCGGCGTCCCGGTCGACTGGCGATCTGAAGGCCGAGCGGATGGGAGTGCCGACCACGTGGACGGTGGATCGAGGAAACCATTGCCGGCATTCCTCGCTTCCGGCGAAGACCCCAGTGCAAAAGCGCGCCGTCAGGCGGTTGGCTTTGCCGGGATAGGCGTTGGATTCGTGAATGAACGCGGGGATTCTCAAGCGACGCGCCGCCAGCACGGGAGGAGTCGAGGTGAAGCCCCCCATCCCCAGCACGGCCCGGGCCCGGCGCCGCCGGAGCATACCCACGCAGCGGCCCCGTTCCCGAAGCAGTTTCCCGATAAACCCGAGCATGGCCGGCGAGAAAGCCTTGGGCATCCCCACCATCTCCACCACTTCACTGGGGTAACCCGGATGATCTCGCAGCGCCACCGCGTCAATCTCTTTGTTAGACACAAGCAACACAATAGCCCTTCCCCGGCGGCGGAACTCCTCTGCGACCGCCAAACCCGGGAAAAGGTGTCCTCCGGTTCCACCGCAGGCGATGACGAATGCTCCCTCCTGAATCATGAAAGCTCACACGCAGGGCGTGATCCGGCGCAAGCGCACCGAGGAGGACGGCGGGTCCTCCTCGCGCCGCGCGTGGCGATGAATACTGACCAGGATGCCGATCGACGACAGGCAAAAAAGCATATTGCTGCCTCCCAGGCTGATGAAAGGCAAAGCCATCCCCTTGTTGGGAAAAATGCCTGTACTCACCCCTATGTTGATGATAGCCTGACAGGCAATCAGGACGACAAGACCGGTTCCCAACAACAAGCCAAACCGGTCTTCCGCCTCCAAGGCAATGGACATCCCCGCCAGCAGAATGAGGACGAACAAGATCAGAACGGGCAGCGTCGCCTGCAAACCCAGTTCCTCGCCGAGGATGGGAAAAATGAAATCAGACTCTTGCTGGGGCACCTTCTTCAACTTCTGAAGGCTGTTGCCCAGACCGGAGCCCTGCAGTCCTCCCGCGAGCATGGCCCGTGAAGCCATCTCCTGCTGCATGTTTTGCCCGGCGGCGTCCGCAAGCGTGGCCGTGCCCTGCATCGTCCTTAGGTAGGCCTGCACCCGGCCCATCCGCTCCGGGCTGGAATAGACCAGCAGGACCAAACCGAGCAACCCCGCCGCCCCTCCCGCAATCAACCAAATGGTGCGCACCCCCGCCACAAACAACATCGCCACGATGGCCGCTCCCACCAGCGCGGTCGCGCCCAAGTCCTTCTCCATGGCAATGAGCGCCAAGGGCGCCGCCGCCACACCAAGCGGAATGCACACCTCACGCAAGGTCCGGCCCCACCAGCCGCGACCCCGCCAGCGTTCGGGATTGCTGTACCACGCCGCGAGAAACACCACGATGGCGATCTTGGCCAACTCCGACGGCTGCAAGCCAAATTTCAATCCCGGCACATCAATCCAACGCCGGGCGCCCAGCTTTTCCACGCCCACGCCCGGCACAAAACAGAGCGACAGGATCACTACGGCGATCGCCAGCCACAGCCAGCTCCAACGGCCCAAGCTCCTGTAGTTGATAAAGGCTAAGGTCAAACAGGCTGCTCCCCCAATGAAGACGCCCTTGAGCTGTCTCGCCGCCAAACTCATTGCTTCAGCCTCCGTCGTCGCGCCGACCTGCCCGACGCTGATGAGCATAAGCAAGCCCAGCGCAATCAGCGCCGCCGCGGAAATCAAGAGAACATGGACCGATATGCGCTGACTCATCGTTGCGCCTCAGGGTTTCGCTGGAATCTGCAAGACCGTGCCGATTTGCACTTTCGTGGGGTCGGCAATGCCGTTGAGTTTCATCAATTCTTCCTGGGTCACCCCGTATTTACGGGCGATCCCGTAGGGGTTCTCTCCCTTCAACACCGTGTGCGTCTGCCCGGAGGACGCCACTTCGCCGGACCCCGCCTTGCTGGCCCCGCCTTCGACGGTGAGGGCCTTGGGCGAGCCCTGTGAACCGGACGCC
Source organism: Verrucomicrobiales bacterium (assembly GCA_041749135.1). Taxonomy (GTDB): domain Bacteria; phylum Verrucomicrobiota; class Verrucomicrobiia; order Verrucomicrobiales; family DEV007; genus DATKCT01. The sequence continues at coordinate 91,301 of JBGTBW010000147.1, read as the reverse complement.
TCCTCCGGCCGGCCGCTCGCACCCAAGCTGGCCCCGCCGGTCGCGATCTCCGCCCCGCCCTCCCGGCCTGACCCCGCTTCCGGTTCCTCTGCGGGCAGGTCCGGAAGTTGCACCGGATGGTTTTCCGGCACGCCGCCGGCGCCCGGCATCAACTTCGGGTTCGAAGCCAAAATCGCGGTCTCCTCCACCCGGTGATCCCGGGCGATCGAAGCCACCGTGTCGCCCTTCTGCGCAATGTAGATCTTCGAACCCGGAAGCGCCGGAACCGCGGGACGCCCCGCAGCCTCCCGGCGGGCTGCCGGATCATTCCCTTCCGCTTCTCCGGCGGCCGGGCCCGGACGTTTCTCCAAAAAATGAAACGCCAAAATCCCCCCCACCGCGATGAGATGCAAGACAAACACAACCACAAATGCCTTCGAGAGCTTCATGTTGGTTTCCTCCCCTTCGCCCCATTCCTCCTCCATCACGTCCGCTTTCAGGCCGAACCTCCGGCTGCGAGACAGTTGTTCTGGAGAACGGGGCCGGTTTCTCTTGATCGGTTTCCGTTTGGTTCTAGCAAACATGGTTCTTGCGCATGCGTTGTTCTACAGCAGCGCGGAAAAACTCCCCGCGTTGCTCAAAATCCCGAAACATATCAAACGAGGACGTGCCCGGCGAAAAGAGCACCACGTCTCCGGCCCGCGCCGCCTCCTGCGCCAATCCCACCGCCGCGTCCACCGTGTCCGTCTCCTCACAGGCCACGCGACCCTCGCACAAACGGCTCCACTGCCCGCGGATCTCGCCGATGGCGATCACCTTCCGCACCTTCTCCCCCAGCAACTCCAAAAGAGGCGCATAGTCCAACCCTTTGTCCTTCCCTCCCACAATCAAAACCACCGGGGCCGATTGCGCCCGCAGGGAACTTTGCAGCGCGTGGACGTTGGTCGATTTCGAATCGTTGACATAGGCTGCTCCTCCCAATCGCCCCACCAACTCGCAGCGATGCGGCGGAGCCGCATACCCGCCCGCGCTCCGGCGCATCCCGTCGAAGGTGAGTCCATGGATCCACCCGACCGCCAAGGCCGCCATGAGGTTCTCCGCGTTGTGCCGGCCCAACAAACGCGTCTCTGAAAGAGTGGCCACCTCCGCTCCCCGAAAGAGGATGCCGTCCCCGTCGCCCGCCAACGAGATGTCTGCATCGCCAAAGGCGCTGAAGGTGATTGTCTGCGCCCGCAACGGGCATTCCGGGAACTCCAGAGCGTTGATCACGGCGTGATCGCGTTCCTCGTGATTGAGAAAAACCCTCTCTTTCGCGCTCCGGTAGTCTGCCTCCGATGCATACCGGTCCATGTGATCGGGTGCGAAATTGAGCCACACCGCGATGCCCGGATGAAAACTGGAAATGGTCTCGAGCTGGAATGAACTCAGCTCCAACACCGCCGCGCGGTGGCGGGAACCTTCCAGCACGATCTGAGAAAACGGCTTTCCGTAGTTCCCGGCGGCTTCGCAAGCAATCCCGCCCTCTTGCAGCAGCCGCGCCGTCAACCCGGTGCAGGTGGTCTTCCCGTTGGTGCCTGTGATGGCCACCACCGGTCCCTCCCAAAGCCGCCAGGCGAACTCTATCTCCCCAAGCAACTCGCCGCTCGCCGCCATCCAGCTCCCCGCCAGCACGCTGTCCAGCGGAATTCCCGGACTCAAAACCGCCAAGTCCACCCTCGTGTCCGGCCGAAGCGCCTCCTCCCCCAACAGCACCCGCAGGCCCTGGGCCCGCAGCTCCGCCGCCGCATCCGCCAATCGCTGCGGCGAACCCGCATCGGCCACAACCACTTCCGCCCCGCGCCCAGCAGCCAGCAAGGCCGCCGCCTTCCCGCTCACGCCGGCTCCCAAAACAGCTACCCGTATTCCCCGCAAGTCCATGGTCAACGCAACTTGAGCGAGGCCAGCCCGATCCCCGCACAGATCAGCGAGAGTATCCAAAAACGCACGATCACACGCGTCTCCGGCCAGCCTTTCAGTTCAAAATGATGGTGAATCGGCGACATCCGGAAAATGCGCCGTCCCGTGAGTTTGAAACTTCCCACCTGCAAAATCACCGACACGGCTTCAATCACGAAGACGCCTCCCACGATGATCAAGAGCAACTCCTGTTTGCAGCAAATCGCCGCGGCCCCCAGCATGCCTCCGATCGCCAGCGAACCGGTGTCTCCCATGAACACGCGCGCCGGATAACAATTGAACCACAAAAAGCCCAGGCCTGCCCCGACGATGGCCAGACAGAATATGGTGATCTCGTTCGCCCAGGGGTGATGGGGGATAAAGAGGTAGGAGGAAAAATCCGGACGCCCCGCCACGTAGTTGAGCAGAGCGAAAGTCGCCGCCGTGGTGATGGTGCAGCCGATGGCCAGGCCGTCCAGCCCATCGGTCAAATTCACCGCGTTGGAACAGCCCACAATGACGCCCCCGAAAAGAAGAACCGCGAACACTCCTAACTGAACATGCAAATGAGCCGTTTCCACACTGACAAAGGGCAGATACAAACGGCTCATCGTTCCCTCCGCCACCGTGTCGGGGTGCCGGACCAGCAGCAAGTAGCCCGTCACCCCCACGGCCAGGAGCCCCTGGGCCGCCATCTTCGCTCGCGCACTGATCCCCGCCGGCTTGCGGGCCCGCACCTTGGTGAAATCGTCCACGAACCCCAAAATCCCCAAATAAAGCGTCACTCCCAGACACAGCCACACAAAGCCGTTGTCCCAGCGGGCCCAGAGCAAGGTCGATACAATCACCGCCCCCAGAATAAGCACCCCGCCCATCGTCGGCGTCCCCTCCTTTTTGCCGTGCAGTTCGTGCAGTTGATGCACCTCCTCCGCCCCGCGGATGGGTTGGCCGATCTTTAGCAAAAAGAGCTTCCGGATCACAACGTTCCCACAGAAGACCGTCAAAACAAAGGCCGTCAATGCGGCGCCAAAGGCCCGGCTGCTCACATAACTGAAGACCCGCACGAGAGACTCGTATTGCTCTTCGAAAAGCTGATAGATCCAGTAAATCATGGCCCGCCCCCTCCGCCTCCCTCCTGCAACACCCTCAGCACTTCCTCAACGCGCGCCGTCCGGCTGCCCTTCAACAAAACCACGTCCCCTTCCGCCGCTTCCCGCCCCAACCACTCCGCCGCCGCCCGGTGGTCGTCCGCGTGCCACACCGCACAGCCTCCCATCCCAGGACCCAAATGCGCCGTGATCTCCCGGCCCTCCGCTCCCACGCTGCAAAGCAAATCCAAACCCAGGCTCGCCGCATAGGCGCCGGTTTCCCGGTGCGCCGCATCACTTCCAGCCCCCAACTCCCCCATGCCCCCCAGCACAGCGATCCGCCGGCCGCACACCGCGGTCCCGGCCAGAACGTCAAGAGAGGCTTTCATCGAATCGGGATTGGCGTTGTAGGCATCCTGTAAAAACAAAACCCCGGCGTGCCGCACCTCCTGCAGACGGCCCGGAGCCAGTTGCACACCCGCCAAGGCGACCGCCCCGAGTTCTAACTCAACACCGCAACAAATGCCAACCGCCAACGCCAAGATCGCGTTGGAAACCATGTGCCGGCCTCGAACCGGCAAAAATGCGTCGCATTCCTGATCGAAACCGCGGATCTGAAAGCGGGTCCCTCCTTCGAAAGACTCCAACCGGCAGGCCTGCAACTGGCCCTGCTCGATACCGGCCTCGATCACCCGCGCCCGGGTCCGCTTTCGCAACGCCGGAGTAAATGGATCGCCGGCATTCAAAACCAGCCAACCCTCTTCCGGCAAGGCTTCGGCCAGGTCGCCCTTTTCTTCCGCAATCGCTTCCCGGCTCCCCAAAAATCCGATATGCGCCGTCCCGATGTTCGTGATCACCCCGACTGTAGGCCGGGCCAGCAAGGCCAACGGCCCGATCTCGCCCCGGCGGTTCATCCCGAGTTCCCACACGGCGAATGCGGTTCCGGGTTCCATCTCCAGCATGCTCAGCGGCAGCCCGATGTGATTGTTGAAGTTGCCGCGAGTCGCGCTGACCGCGCCGCCCTGGGCCAGAATCCGGGCGATCATGTCCTTGGTCGATGTTTTTCCATTGCTGCCGGTGACCGCCGTCACCAAGGGATCGAGCAAGGCCCGATAGGCGGCGGCCAGGCCTTGCAAGCCAGCCAGACTGTCCGCCACCCGGATCACGGCCCCCCCGAAGCGCTTCCAAGCCTCCGGGTCATGGCGATGGACCAAAGCGGCAACAGCGCCCTTGCGCGCCGCCTCGTCCAAGAAGTCGTGCCCGTCGAACCGCTCCCCTGACAATGCGACATAAAGGGCCCCCGGCCCCAAGCTCCGCGTGTCCGTGCTCACCGCTGTGATCCGCTGCTCACCGTCTCCGGTTTCCACCCGGCCACAGGCCATTTCCGCAGCCTCCCGCGCGCTCAGCTCCTTCATCGCCGCGGAGCATCCCCCGTAATCTCGTAATCGCGCCGCGCCAACAAACGGGCCGCCACCCGGCGGTCGTCGAAGGGGATCCTCCGTCCCGCCGTCTCCTGGTAGTCTTCGTGACCCTTCCCCGCAATCAAGACCACGTCGCCGGGACGGGCGCCCGCCAGCGCCGTCGCCAACGCCTCTTCGCGGTCGCTCACCACCAAACGCGGGGCCGAGCCCATTCCCGCCTCGATCTGAGTAAGAATCGCCGCCGGATCCTCTCCCCGCGGATTGTCGGAAGTAAGCACGGTGTAATCCGCCAAGCGGGCCGCCGCCGCTCCCATCTTCGGCCTCTTCGTCCGGTCCCGGTCCCCACCGCACCCAAAGACGACAATGAGCCTCTTGGGATCCAACGCCCGCAGCGTCTCCAGGGCCTTCTCCAACGCATCCGGGCTGTGCGCATAATCGACAAACACGCGAAAGCCGCCCCCGTGCTCGAGCGCCTCCATCCGGCCCGGAACCTGGGGAGCCTCGGCCAGATTGTGCACCGCCTCTCGAAAGTTGAGTCCCAAGGAGACCGCTCCGGTCAACGCCGCCATCGCATTGTAGACGTTAAAACGCCCGATCAGCGGCAGGCGAACCAAATGCGACCTTCCCCGCGCCTGCAGGCGAAAGGTGGTTCCCCACAGGCCGGTCCGCAGGTCGGAGGCCCGAAACTCCGCCTTCATCCCCATTCCAAAAGTCGTCAGCTCCACCTTCCCTTCATAACGCCGGACCAAACGCTCGCCATAACGGTCGTCAATATTCACCGCCAACGCCGGTTTTTTTCCTGGCCCCGGAGAAACCAAAAGCTCTCCCAGCCGGGCCTTGGCCTCAAAATAACTCTCCATGTTCCCGTGATAGTCCAAATGATCCTGCGAGAGATTCAGGAATATCCCCACCGCAAAGTGAACGCCCGCCGCCCGTTCCTGCGCCAGAGCGTGCGAGGAAACCTCCATCACCGCCGCGCGGCACCCGGCGTCGCGCATCCTGCCCAGGCAGCGCTGCAACTCCTCCGATTCGGGAGTGGTCCTCTCCGCCTCCGCCGTTTCGTCGCCCAAATCGTAACGCACCGTCCCAATCAACCCGCAACGGTGCCAACTCGCACACACCAGATGATGCAGCAAGAAGGCCGTCGTGGTCTTCCCGTTGGTTCCGGTCACCCCCACCACCCGGAGATCCCTGGAGGGATGGCCGTAGTAGGCGTCCGCCGCCAGCGCCAGCGCCAAACGGGAGCCCTGAACGCGCAACCACGGAACCGTCAACCCCGGCGGGCGCTCCGACTCCGCCACAATGCCCGCCGCCCCCGCTTCCAAGGCCTTCCCGATGAAGTCGTGGCCGTCCGCCTCCTCGCCCCGCAGGGCGAAAAACACGTCGCCCGGTTCCACCCCCCGCGAATCGTAACGCAAGCGCCCGATTTCCCCCGCGGTTTCCCGCGATGCCTCCGGCCCGGGGATCAGGGAAACCAGATCGTTCCAAGTCATCGGCCACCATCCTCCGGTCAACCCGGTCAGTCCACCGCTTCGGTAGGAGCGATGCCCAGGTAGTTCATGGCCTCCGCCGCAATCGCCGAAAACACCGGGGCGGCCATCGTGCCGCCATAGGCCTTCATGCCGTGCAATTCGGTGGGACCGTCCATCATCACCACGATGGCCAGCCGGGGATCGTTCGCGGGAACGCAGCCCGCAAACGACACGATGTAAGGATGTTCTCCATCGGCGGTGCTCTTCCTCGAATAGTTGCGCGCCGTCCCGGTTTTGCCCGCCGCGCGGTAACCAGGCACGGCCGCCGCCTTGCCCGTCCCGTTCGGATTGTGCACCACATCCTCCATCGCCAAGAGAAGACCGGCCGCCGTTCCCGGAGAAATCACCTGCCGCACCTCCACTGGGGGATAGGCTTGCACCACCCGGCGATCCTGGTCCAGCCGCGCCGCCACGATTCTCGGCTGCATGTACATGCCTTCGTTGCAGACCGCAGCCACCACCGCCGCCATCTGCAGGGGCGTTGTCTGCACGTTGTAGCCAAAGGCAATCCGGGACGTCGTTAGGCTTCCCGACCATCGCAGGGTGTCCAGGGGATGCGGCAGATACCCCGCAGACTCCGCCCCCAACGACGATCCCGGCTGCTCGCCGATCCCGAAGCTCCGCATGAAATTGTAAAAGGAGCCCGCTCCAACCCGCTTCACCAGTTGGTAGGCTATGATGTTGCTCGAACGATAAAAAGCTCCTCGCACCGTCGCCGTTTGCCTGAAAGTCGGGTCCTTGATTTTCCATTTATCCGGCCAACCCGGCTCGCTCCAGGTCCCGCCGAACTGGACCAGTTCGTCCCATCGCGCCGCTCCGCAATCAATCGCACAGCTATAACTAATGATCTTAAAAATGCTCCCAGGTTCGAAGGCGGAACTGACCGCATGATTGCGCAGCCCGGCCTGCCCTTCCCCCTCGATCTCGCCGCTGCTCAGATTGAAATAGGGCCGGTTCGCCAAGGCCAGAATGTCTCCGGTCTCGGGATCCATCACCACCGCGGAGATCGACTCCGGCCGGTAATACTCCCAGGCTGCCGCGAGATGCTTTTCCACAATCATTTGCAGCTTCACATCGATGGTCACTTGCACCCCGTCGCCCGCCTTCGGTTTGCTCCGCACCACCCACTCCCGCAGAAGCCCCGGAGTCCTTCGCCCCGGGACTCCGCGCAGGGCCCAGTCCATCGACCCCTCCAACCCTTCCACGCCGAACAATTGCCGGTTCTTCAGATTCCTCTGCCAAGCTTCGTCGGGAGGCGCTAACCAGGGTTCATCCTCCCCGGCCAAGTGCTCATCTCCAGGGTAAATCCTGTCGTCATAACGGGTTCGTCCGAGAATGTGGCACGCCGTCGTCTCGAGCGGATAGATCCGTTCGGCCCGGTCCTCGATCTCTATGCCCCAGACCTGCCGCCGGATCCCCTCGTTCGCCAAAGGTTCCAAACGGGCCTCCACTCTTCGCACCATCTCGACCTCCGCGTCCTTCGTGGCGTAGGCCCTCCGGTACTTCCAGTAACGCTCGCCCGTCGGATAGGATTTCTCTTCCGGCTGCATCTGGGCCAGCACATCCTCGGCCTTCACTCCCAGTTCCTTCTCCAGAATCCCTGCCAAAAGCCCCAAATACGCGTCTTTCAACCTCTTCTCCTCAGCCAAACGGCGTTCGTCTTCCGCCTGGTTGATCAGCTCCCGTTCCCCCCGCTTCAGCCTTCCCCTTCTCTTCTCGGATGGCTCCACGGCCTCCTCCTCCACCGGTTCTCCCATGACCCGCAGCAACGTCCGCAAATCCTTGTTGCGGCGGGGCAGCGCACTCGGCTCAAGTATCACCGAAAAAATGGGGCGCAACGTCGCCAGAATCTCCCCGTTTCGGTCCACGATGTCTGCACGTTCGGCCAGGATCGCCTGCTCCGGCCGGCTCGAAGCGCTCAGATCCCCTTCTCCCGTCCCCCCCTGGTCCGAACCAGGCGCATGAACGATGACCAGCCGGAGGGCCAGTCCAGTAAAGAGAAACACCAACCCACAGGTCAAGAGAACCGACCTGCGCTGCGATTGCAGATGAGACATGGTTTAAGGATAGGTTGAAAAGAAGTTCTTAACGCACCCCGGGTCGCATGGCCTCCTGGTTCTGCGCCACCGTCGGAGAAGCCGTCTCCGGTTCGCCCAACACCGCCATCGCGACGGGCGGAGCCTCTCTCAGGTAGCTGCCCTTCTCCTCAAGCATTTCCTCCAGGTTGCTCCGGCTCGCCATTTCTGCGATCCTCGCCTTCAGATCGTAGATGTCCGTGTTCAGACGCTCGACTTGCCCCTGAATCATACGGCTCCTCTGCTCGAGCCGGTCCTGTTCTCCCTTCGCCTTCAAAGCCAGAAAGCCTATCAAGGCGAAGAGCGTCACCGCGGTAAGCCAGCCCAGCAAACTCGCCGCCAACCCGCGATTCTCTTTATGGTGTTGTGTATGCAGTGTCTTCATAAATGTTCTCCCTCAGTCTCCATCAGCCGTTCCGCCACCCGCAACCGCGCGCTCCGGGCCCGCGGATTCCTGGCCGTTTCCGCCGCAGACGGCCGGATCGCTCCGCGCCGCGGAATCCGGAAGACGTAGTGAGGATTGGGGCGCGGTCCCGGCCACTCCGGCCGGTCTAACCACTGCGCCGCCCCCCGCTGCAGAAAGCTTTTGGTCTCCCGGTCTTCCAAAGAGTGATAACTCAAGACCACCAGGCGCCCCCCTCCCCGCAGCCATTGCGCCGCGTGACCTAACATCGCCCGCAGAGCGCCCAGTTCGTCGTTCACCACTATCCGGATGGCCTGGAAGGTCCGTGTCGCCGGATGCTGCTTCCCCCGCCGCGGAACCACCGCCGCCACACATTCCGCCAGGTCCCGCGTCGTCTTCAGAACCCCCCTCTCCCGCCTCCGCACCAGCTCCCGGGCGATCCGCCGCGCCCCCCGCTCCTCCCCGAATTCCCAGATCACCCGCGCCAACTCCTCCTCCGGCCATTGGTTCACCACCTCCTCCGCCGTCAATCCCCCTCCGGCATCCATGGTCATGGCCAAGGGGCCTTCCCGCACGAAGGAAAAGCCCCGGCCCGCATCGTCCAACTGCCGCGACGACACTCCCAAATCCATCAGAATCCCGTCAAAGGCTGGAACAGAAAGCTCACCCGCCAGTAGCGCCGGATAACCAGCCGCATTCCCCCAGTGCGCCCTAAACCGTTCCCCAAACCTGGCCAACCGCGCCCGCGACCATTCCACGGCCTCCCGGTCCCGGTCGATCCCCACCACACACGCTCCCGCCTCCAAAAGCGCCTCGCTGTGCCCCCCTCCCCCCAGCGTGCAGTCCAGAATCCAGGCCCCCTCCCGCGGGCTCATCCACTCCAACACCTCCTCCAACATCACCGGTTCGTGGTAACCCGCGTCCGCCTCCTCTCCACCCGCCGCACCGCCTCCGCCTGCCCCCCCCTTTTCTCCCCCGCCGCCCACCGTCATCGCCGCCATCCCCGCCAGGCGAGACAACAGCGGTCCAGCAGGAAACAGCTCCGCCGCTCCCGCTCCACCAAAGGCAATGCCTGCCTCACAACCCAAATTGCACCACATGGTGAACGAAATCCTCCCTCTGCTGCTCCTTCCGCGCCTCCCAGTCCGCCACCCGCCACATGCTGATCCGGTTGGAATCCGCCACCAGGACCACATCGCCCGCCTTGCGATACTTCTCCGGCAAATCCTTCGCCAACAGAACCCGCCCCTGCGAATCCAGGGGACAGACCACAAAGCTCCCAAACAACTGCTCCTTCAGCCCAGCCCTCGCCTCCTCGGTCATCGCGGACGACGCATCGATCTTTCGCTGCAACTCCTTCCAATAATCCGGCGGAATCAGCCGCAAGGTCGGGTCCTTGGGATGCGGAAACCCGTACAAAAGAGTCATCCCGGGCTCCCGCCAGCGCGCGGGAATGGTCACCCGGCTCTTGGAATCGACGCTGAGGTAAGCATACCCTACCAAGGCGACTTTCTCGGAGGGCGTCGGGGGATCTACCCCAGTCACGTGTACACTTGGACCCACTTCGCCCCACTTTTAGGGAATACCGCAGGCTGCGTCAATCTTAACTCTATAAAAATTTGCGATTCGGGGCTTCTTTTGTCTCTCAATTCTTCCCTTTTTCCCCGCGCGGCTTCGCCGCATCATAAAATATCCGGATTTCCGCCTGCGTCGTTCCTAAAATTTGCTGCGCCCGCTTCAGCGCATCCCGCGTCGATAAGTTCGGGTTCCGCGGATCGTTCAAAAACACGTTCCGGTCCCGTTCCTCCGTCCGCCATTCCGGCGGATCGTCGTCCAGCACTGCCAACAAGCCGCTATTGCGCAGCACCCGTAAGATCTCGGGGCCCACGCCGCTGATGAGCAGAGCCCGGCCTCGCGCCCGAAGAAAGCGGATCAGATCTTCCAGCGCCACGACGCTGGTGGCGTCCAGCAGCCGGGCATTTCGCATCCGGAGCACGATCACCCGCAGATTGGGGTCCTCTGAAATGCGCTGGATCTGGTTCCGGAACAACTCCGCCGCCCCGAAAAACAGGTCGCCCTCCACGTGCACGATCGAGATGGCGGGATTCTGGCGTTCCCGTTCGCGGTCGCGCTCCAACAAGCGCCCTTCCTGGTCGAATTCGTACTCGGCGAGGTAGGGCCGGCTGGCCTTCTGCAAATACAGGGCCACAGAGGTTGCCGCGCCGAGCACCACCGCCACATGCAGCGGAGCCAACAGTGCGCTGAAAAAAGTCACCGCCACCACCGCCGCGTCCGAACGGGTCGCCGTCAGGCAAACCCGCAAGCTCTTGCGGCTTATCAAAGTCAAGGCCACGCAGATCACCAGCGCGGCCAGGCAAGACTTGGGGACTTCCGAGACCCAGGGTCCGAGCAGAAGCGCCCCGGCCAGGCAGAGCAGCCCGCTGACCATGCTCGAGAGGCCCGTCACGGCGCCCGAGGCGTAGTTCAACGCCGACCGGGTCAACGACCCGGAGGCCGCCATCCCGCTCACGAAAGCCGCCGCCAAATTGGCCACGCCGGCGCTGAGCATGTCCTGATTCTGATCCGGCCTGTCCCCCGTGTGACTGGCCAGCGTTCGCGACATCACCGAATTCTCCAGCGAGGCCAAAAACGCCAGGGCCAGCGCCACACCCATGACGCTGTGAACCTGATCGAAGATCCCCCCGCCGCCAAAATTCGGCCACACCGGCAGCAGCGATCCCGCGCTGAAGCCGTCAAAGCGGGAGATATCGAAATCCGTGTGGCGCCGCAGCACCGCCGTTCCCAAGGTGATCCCGGCTAAGGTCAGCGGAAAAGCATAGCCGCGCAAAAAACGCCGTCCCACTTCGTAACAAAGCACGGTCGCCCCTGCCGCCGCCAAGGGCTCCCAACGCACTTGGCCCACGTGAGTGAGAATGGCCACGCTGAGCCCGAAAAACGTCTGCGCCCCTTCCCCCCCCTCCATGTCCCCCTTCAACAGTTCATCGATGCCCAACACGTGGCGCAACTGATTCACCGTGATCAACACCGCCGCGCCCGCGACATAACCCACGATCACGCTCCGGCTGACATATTGGATGAGGTCCGCCAGGCGGAGATAGGCGCCCAGCACCAGAAACATGCCGGTCATCAGAACCAGCAAAGGCATGAGTTCGAGCCGCGCCGCCGCGCTCATTCCGCCGAACACCGAGAACATCAAAAAGGCCGTGGCGTTGGTAGGCCCCAGGATGGTGTGACGCGAGGCGGCGAAAAACGGGGCCGCCAGCGCCGCTGCCGCCGAGCAGGTGATTCCGTAATGCAGCGGCAGGTCCGCCACCACGGCGTAGGCCATCCCTTGCGGCAAGGCCAGAAGCGCCACGTTGAGCCCCGCCCGCGCGTCGGCGAGCAGGTCCTCGCCGCGGTAACCCCGCAGCGTCCTGCGCAACGGAAAGGTCTCCAGCCGGTTCCCGGCCAAGAAGGCGCGCAGCTCTCGAAAAAGAGAAGAAATCACGGCATCAAGCAGGTCCTTCCGTCTATCCGGCGCACCCGTCCCATTCAAACACGCTTCCCGCCCTTTCTACAACCGCGGAGCCATGTCTCGGAACGGCGCACCGCGCATCCCCTCCCATCGGGAGAAGTCGCGGCCATTTCCGTGATGCCCCGGCTTCAAAAAAGCGACATGACCCGCTCCGCCCAAACCACTCCCAGCGTCGCCTCGGTTCCGCCTTCAGGGCGTGTCCATCTATTCCGGGGAGCTTTCGGTTCGCGCGCTGCCGCGCCATCCTTCCCGCTAAGATCCCCAACGGGGATCCCTGGAGTTCTTACCTTTCCAAGGGAGGCGGGTTGGAAAACCCGCCCTCCGTTGCTGCCCTCGAGCTCTCGAAGTGTGAGGTGGCCGGGGAGGTCATGGCAACGCCGAGACAAGCCGGAGGCCCTTGGACTGCGGCGAGCATCGCCGCTCTCTCCCAAGGCGCGGAGCGCCGTGGTCTGGAGTTCTTACCTTTCCAACGGAGGGCGGGTTGGAAAACCCGCCCTCCGTTGCGGCCCTCGAGCTCTCGAAGTGTGAGGTAGCCGTGGAGGTCACTTACTTGCCGCTCAGGCGCCGCCGAGACAAGCCGGAGGCCCTTGGACTGCGGCGAGTATCGCCGCTCTCTCCCAAGGCGCGGAGCGCCGTGGCGGGCGAAGCCGCTCTGGGGCTGAGCGCAGCGATGCCCCGGGGAGAACACCCTGTTCAAGCCCGAGGCAAGCGGAACGAAGGCAGGACGGGGGTGCAGCGCGCCACAGCAGAAACAGTATGAGAAATGCGGCCTAGACCGTGACACAATGCCCTCCATGATCCCAGCGCCCCGCCTCGCTCTCGCCCTTCTCGTCGCTGCCGCCCCGCTTGTCCTCGCAGACGATGAAGCCCCTCCACTCTTCGTCGAAGGTTATACCCAGCAGCTCAGCTACCTCCCGGGCGACGAACTCGTCCTGCATCTCAGCAGCTCCGCTCCGGAATTCTCCATCGAGATCGCCCGCGCCGGAGGACCGCCCGAACCCCTCCTCCGGCGCGACCAGCTTCCCGCAACGCTGGCCCCCACACCCGAAGACGCTTCGTCTCACGGTTGCCGTTGGCCCGAAGCCCTGCGTATCACCATCCCCGCGGACTGGCGCCCCGGTCTCTACCTGGCCACTCTCCGCGTTCGTGACCACGGCGGCAGGTATACCCAAAGAAACCTCCGAACCGCGGAATCCCAACTCGCCTTCGTCGTACGCTCCCCGGCGCCCGGTCGAGATTCGCGGATCCTGCTTCAACTCGCCTTCAACACCGCCAACGCTTACAACAACTGGGGCGGCTCCAGTCTCTACGCCTACCACGGCCGGGCTGGACTCCAGGGACACCGGGTGTCCTTCGACCGGCCCCTCGATCCCGGCTTCTTTCACAATTGGGAGATCCCTTTCCTCACTTGGGCCGAAGCCCAAGGCTATCGTCTCGACTACGCCGTCAACACCGACCTTGAGTTCGTCAACGGGCTCCTCGATCCCTACCGCCTCGTGCTCAGCGTCGGACACGACGAATACTGGTCGGCAGGCATGCGCGATCAGCTCGAAGCCTTCATCGGAGGTGGAGGCAACGCAGCCTTCTTCAGTGGAAACGCCGTCTGCTGGCAGGTGCGCTCTGAAGACGGCGGACGCGCCCTGCTTTCCTGGAAACAAGCCTACCAACGCGACTCCGTTTTCCCCACCGGGGATCACCGTCTTCTCACCACTCTCTGGAGTCATCACCTCGTCGGCCGGCCCGAGAACACGCTCACTGGAGTCGGATTCCTCTACGGAGGCTATCACCGAAGCCATGGCCAATTCATGGATGGCTCCGGAGCCTTCACCGTCCACCGGCCGGATCATTGGATCTTTGAAAATACGAATCTCCAAGCCGGCGACGCTTTCGGCGGAGCCAGCAGCATCGTCGGATACGAATGCGACGGCTGCGAGTTCACCATCGAGGACGGAAGCCCGGTTCCCACTCATCGCGACGGCACGCCGGAGTCCTTTGTTATCCTCGGCACGGCCCCTGCCCGCTGGCATCCGGACGACTGCGAATGGTATGAGCGCTGGGAAAAGGGCCGCACCGGAGCCGCCGTGACCGGGATCTACACCCGCGGCGGAACCGTGTTCACCGCGGGCACAACCGACTGGGCTCACGGGTTGCGCGACCGCGATCCCGTCGTCGAACGCATCACACGCAACATCCTCGATCGCCTCGGCAACGATTGATCCGCCCATCAGGGAATGGGAAAGCAATGGGAGACTTTGAGGGTCGCCGGTGTAGCGGAACTCGTAAGGGTTCCGAAGGCCTGGCGAGCAGTCTGCATTCTTGCGAATGCAGCTACGGGGACGGCGCTCCGCGCCGGGAGAGAGCGGCGATGCTCGCCGCAGTCCAAGAGCCTCCGGCGTGGCTCGACGGGGCCTCTTAGCGGCGGCTTGGCCGCCGCCCTTGGACTGCGGCGAGAATCGCCGCTTTCGGGCGCGCACAGAACTCCGCCAATCCCAACCCCGCCTCGGCCTCCCAGAGACTCCGCGTCCCCATCCAAAACCCCAGAGGACTGGCGCACTCTACAAGCTTCCGCACGCACGGTGCTCGGCGCCGGGAGAGAACGGCGATGCTCGCCGCAGTCCAATGGCCTCCGGATTCCCCGATGGCCGGTCCCGGGATGGAGACCCATGGTGAGACAGGGCGTGCGGGAGCCCGCCCCTCCACCATCCCCAGCCGCAAGTCCTTGAACAAGGGTTGGTAGAGGAACCATTCTCCCTCCCCCCTTGGCGAGCTTTGCGCTCTTTGTGAGAGATGCAGCTCCTTTATCCGTGTTCATCTGTGTCCATCCGTGGTTCCCAAGACCAGTCCCCAGGCGGGCTCTTGAGACTCCTTGACCCCGCAGTCTACATTCTTGCGAATGCAGTTGCGGGGACGGCGCTCCGCGCCGGGAGAGAGGGGCGATGCTCGCCGCAGTCCAAGAGCCACCCGCTTCTCTTCATCCCTCCATCTCCTCTTGTATCCGCTTGCCAGATCAGGAGTTCTGAACCTCAAGCCCCGTAACGCAGTTTGATTCGCAAGTAAAGGCCGGTCCCCGGTCCTGCCCTCCGCGGCATGACGCGAACGCGAAGCCATCCGTCCTCCTCTATCGAAACCATTTCAAACTCCTCTGCATCAGCCTCTTCCCACGCTTTCATTCCCTGACTGCTCTCTAAAACCCATGTCAATCGCGGATCATCCCGCACCCGGAACCAGACGCTCGCCGTTCCCAGTCCGTTCTCGCTGCGCGGGACATCCGGCCCAAAAGCCCAATCCTCCAAGTGCTCCATGGGAGCCGGGCTGGCCCCCTCCGCGGGATCATGACCCCGCCTCCATTCCCAACCGTCGCCCAAACCGTCGCCGTCCGAATCGAATCGCAAAGGATGCGTTCCCGCACTTTGTTCCCAACGATTCGATAGCCCGTCGCCATCCTCATCGCCATCCGCCCCATGGGCGAGCCCGCCGCTTCCGAACATTTCCTCTTCCCACGTGTCCTCGAGTCCGTCGCCATCGGCATCGGCCTTCTCCAAAGCCTCGCGGATCAACCCGGGCTTGTCCGTGATGATCCCGGCGACGCCGAGCCAGGCTAACTGAAGGGCCCGTTCCGGGTCATTGACCGTCCAGGCGATCACCTGCATTCCGGCTCGCCCGGTCTCGCGCTGAAAACCAGGCGTCGCCATGCCGTGATTGATCGCAAAACCGCCGGCTCCACGGCGTTTCCATCCGGCTACGAACTCGGGACCCCAATCGGGGGGCATACGCGGCAGGGTGGGCATGTAGAGCGCCTCAGGCAAATGCCTCCGGAATCCGCTGGCCTGTCCGCCTCCCCAGTTGAAGACGGCGACGGCATGGAGGTCCACGCCTTCCGCCAGCAGCACCTGCCGCACCCGCTGCGGATCGGCTCCTTTGCTGTCTATCATGAGCCGGGCCCGTCCCCCGATTTCCGCAATCGCCTCCGTCAGCGTCGGAATCCGCTCGCCCGCGAACTCCGGTCCGAACCATGAACCGGCATCCAATGCCTTCAATTCATCCAAGGAGAATCCCCCAACGGCTCCTTCCGCGTCGGTAGTGCGATTCACATTGCCGTCGTGGACCAGCACAACCTCCCGGTCCGCACTCATTTGGGCGTCCAGCTCGATGGCGGCGGAGCCCTGTGCCAACGCTTCGCGAATGGCCGCCAGCGTATTCTCCGGAGCATCGAACGATGCCCCGCGATGCGCGATCACTTCCGGCCGCGCCCCACACACAAACGATGGAAGCGCGCAGAGAAGCGCCGCCTGGACCACATTCCGCATTCGCCCAGCTTCCCTCATTATTGCGGCAAAAGCGAGGCTTCCGGCGCGGCCTGCCTGCCCCGCCAAGGGCGCTCCTGCGCGCGATCGGGTTCCGCGATCAACAACCCGCCGCCAAACTCTCTCTGGACAAACTCTGTCCCGCGCTGGAAAAAGGGACTGCCGTCATACGGCGGAACCAGTTCCAAGCGAACAGCATGCAGGTATTCGCCCCCAAGGAAACCGAGCCCAACGAAAACCGGGCCGCGCTGGTTCCCGGCATCGTCCAAAAACTGGCGGGGCTGGGAGCCTCCGTGGCAGTGGAAACGGGGCTGGGGGAGAAGGCCGGAATCGGCGACTCTGACTACCAAGAGGCCGGCGCGAGCCTGATCCGCGACCGCGCCGCCGCCCTTGGCTCCGCCGGCATCGTCGTCCGGGTCCGCAAACCACCCCAGGAAGAGATTGCGCTTCAAAAGCGCGACTCCGTGCACCTCAGCTTTCTCGATCCGTTCAACGAACGCGGCCTCATCGAATCCTTCGCCCAGGCCGGCGTCAGCGCGGTCAGCCTGGAGATGATGCCCCGCAGCACGCTCGCCCAAAAGATGGACGCCCTCAGTTCACAGGCCAATCTCGCGGGCTATTCCGCCATCCTCCTCGCTGCAGACCGGCTTCAGCGCATCCTGCCGATGATGATGACTCCCGCCGGCACGTTGTCTCCGGCCCGCGTCTTCATCATCGGCGTCGGCGTCGCCGGCCTCCAGGCCATCGCCACGGCAAAACGTCTCGGCGCGCGGGTTGAGGCCTTCGACACGCGTCCCGTTGTCGAAGAACAAGTCAGATCGCTGGGAGCCCGGTTCATCACCATCGACCTCGGAGAAACCGGCCAATCCGAACAGGGCTACGCCAAGGAACTCACGCCGGAACAACTGGAATTGCAGCGCCAGGGAATGGCCAAGGTCTGCGCCCGGTCCGATATCGTCCTCACCACCGCCAAACTCTTCGGGCGTAAGGCCCCTGTCATCGTCACCGCTTCCATGATCGAAGGCATGCGTCGCGGCAGCATCGTCGTCGATCTCGCTGCCGAAGGCGGCGGCAACGTCGAAGGCACGGTCCTGGACAAGGAAATCGTTACCCCCAACGGCGTCCGCATCATCGGGCACGGCTGTCTGGAGGGCCGCGTCGCCGAACACGCCAGTCTCATGTACGCCTCGAATATCGGGCATTTCCTCGAACACTTCTGGGACAAGAATGCCGGGAAGCTCGCCTTGAATTTGGAAGACCCTATCCTTCAAGGCTGCGTCATCACCCACGGCGGAGCCGTCATCCACGAACGATTCCGGAAACCCTGAGCACCTGCCCGAGCCTCCCAGACACCCCCACCCGGCCTCACATGGAACTGATCCTCTTGTTTTTCATCTTCACTCTCGCGGCCTTCCTGGGCTTCGAGCTGATCGCGAAAGTGCCTTCTCAGTTGCACACCCCACTCATGTCCGGATCCAACGCCATCTCCGGAATCACCATCGTCGGGGCCCTCATCGCCACCGGCGGAGCTGAAGGAGCGCTGGCCTCCTGGATCGGGTTCGCCGCCTTGGTCCTCGCCACCATCAATGTCGTCGGCGGTTACCTCGTTACCGACCGCATGCTCAGCATGTTCCGCAGGAAAGACCAGGACTCCCGGCACTGATGGACGTCTTCATCAATTTGGCTTACATCGCCGCCTCGATCCTGTTCATCTTGGGGATCAAAATGCTCGGTTCAGCGGCGACAGCGCGCCGCGGCAACCTCCTTTCCGCCACGGGAATGCTCGTCGCCGTCGTGGCCACTCTCCTCGATCGCGCCATCGTTTCCTACACTTGGATCATCGCCGGGATCGCTTTGGGAGCCTTGGCCGGAGCCGTCGCTGCTCGACGCGTGCGCATGACCGGCATGCCCGAGCTGGTGGCCCTTTTCAACGGTTTTGGCGGACTCGCCAGCCTCCTCGTGGGCTGGGCCGAACACAGTCACCTTCTCGCCCTCGGCTGGGACAACTACCCTACGGTGCACCCCGTATTCACCTGCTCGGTCATTGCCCTCGCCGTCCTTATCGGCGGCGTCACCTTCTCCGGCAGCGTCGTGGCCTACCTCAAGCTCGCGGGAAAACTTTCCGGCAAGCCCACTCTCTTCACCGGTCAACATCTGGTCAACGCCGCCGTCTTCCTCGGCATCACCGCGACCGCGATCTACTTCGCTTTGGCTCCGGAAAGCCCCCTCTCCGCATCCCTGCTCTATGCTCTGATCGGTCTCTCCCTTCTGCTCGGGGTCCTCGGCGTCATACCCATCGGCGGCGGCGACATGCCCGTGGTCATCTCGTTCCTCAACAGTTGTTCCGGCCTTGCCGCCGCCGCCGCCGGATTCGTCATTTTCAACAATGTCCTCATCGTGGCCGGCGTCCTCGTTGGAGCCAGCGGTCTCATTCTCACGACGATCATGTGCAAAGCGATGAACCGCTCCTTCGCCAACGTGCTCTTCGGCGGTTTCGGAGCCGCGCCAAAGTCCGGGACCTCCGTCGCTGTGGAAGGGGAAATGAAGGCCATCAGCCCGGAAGACGCCTACTTCGTTCTCGAAGCCGCCGCCAATGTCGTCGTCGTGCCGGGCTACGGCATGGCCGTGGCTCAGGCGCAACACGCAGTCAAGGAACTCGGCGACCTGCTCGAAGCCAACGGAACCGAGGTCCGCTACGCCATCCATCCCGTAGCCGGCCGGATGCCCGGGCACATGAACGTGCTCCTCGCCGAAGCCGACGTCGATTACGACAAACTCCGTGAAATGGACGACGTCAATCCTACCATGCCCACTGTCGATGTGGCCATCGTCATCGGAGCCAACGACGTGGTCAATCCCGCCGCCGCCGAGGACGCCAACAGCCCCATTTACGGAATGCCCATCATCAATGTCCACGAAGCCAAAACCGTCTTCGCCCTCAAACGGGGCCAAGGAACCGGATTCTCCGGTTTGGAAAACCGGCTCTTCTTTCGCCCCAACTGCCGGATGCTTTACGGAGACGCCAAAGCGACCGTCTCCAGCCTCGTCGCCCAGTTCAAGGAGTAGCAACAGTCCAAATCCCGGGCGGAAATGATCAATACTCCATGATCAATAATCCAAACCGAGCTTCTTGAGCTTGGGCCGGATCACCGCCCGGCAGTAGGCGTCGTCCGGATTGCGCCGGTAATAGTCTTGGTGCTTCTCCTCCGCGACATAAAACTCGGCGGCTTTCTCCACCGCCGTCACGACAGGACTGGCGAAAGCCCCTTTGTCCCCAAGCGCCCGGATCGCCGCCTCGGCTGCTTCTTTCTGCGACTCGGAATGATAATAGATGACCGAGCGATACTGCGGCCCCACGTCGTCTCCCTGCCGGTTCAAGGTCGTTGGGTCGTGCACCAGAAAAAACAATTCCAGCAGCTCAGGATAGCTCACCAACTGGGGATCGAAGGCGATCTGCACCACTTCGGCGTGCCCAGTCCGTCCTGAGCACACGGCCTCGTAGTTCGCTTCCGCCGCCGTGCCGCCCATGTAGCCGGACGTCGCCGAGATCACTCCTTTCTGCTGGTGAAACGCTTCTTCCACGCACCAAAAACACCCCCCTCCCAGCGTTGCGAGTTCCGCTCCTTCCGGAAGCGTACTTGGTTCGTCTGGGAGCGCCAAAACCGGTTGCGCAGGCCGTGAACATCCCACAATTCCCAGCATTGCGATCCCCAGTGCGGCAACCAACCGGCGGCGACTCTGCCTTCTATTCCAGTGTGCATACATAAAGATAGTATCCGGCGGCAAACCTCATAAATCAATGAGACCCATCAGAGAACCATCATAAGGCAAAGCCGGGGGCCCCCGCCTCCATCGCCCCCTTGCGTGCCCTCGCTCCCCAGCGACAGTTGATTATGATCCCAAGGACCTCTGCTTTCCGTCACGTCGTCCACCGTCTCGCCGCCGCCGGATTCCTGGGAGGACTCCTCCTGCAAACCAGTTGCCAACGCGAAGGACCGGACGCGTCCCCACTTGATCCGGCAAGTTTTCCTCATCGATCCGGCTACCAAGCCAAATCCGACGACGAACTCCGCCGCGATCTCAGCGAACTCGAATACAAAGTCACCCGCCAAAACGGAACCGAACCGGCCTTCAAGAACCGCTACTGGGACAACAAAGCGGAAGGCATCTACATCGATCTCATCTCCGGAGCCCCCTTGTTTTCCTCAAAGCACAAATTCGATTCCGGAACGGGTTGGCCGAGCTTTACCCAGCCGCTCGACCCGGAAGAAGTGGTGGTCCGGGATGATCTGAGCCAGGGGATGGTCCGCTCCGAAGTCCGCTCCAGAACCGGCGATGCCCATCTCGGCCATGTCTTTGACGACGGACCGCCGCCCGCCGGCCTGCGCTACTGTCTGAACTCGGCAGCCCTCCGCTTCATTCCAAAAGAACGGCTAACAGAACTCGGTTATGGCGAGTTCCTACCCTTGTTTGACTAGGTTCAGAACTCCTGATCTGGCAAGCGGATACAAGGAGATGGAGGAAGGAAGGGAAGCCGGAGGCCCCGCAACTGCATTCCCAAGAATGCAGACGGCTGGGTCAAGGAGTCTCAAGAGCCCGCCTGGGGACTGGTCTTGGGAACCACGGATGGACACGGATTAACACGGAGGAAGGAGATGCATCTCTCGCAACGAGCGCAAAGCTCGCCAAGGGGGGAGGGAGAGAATGGTTCCTCTACCAACCCTTGTTCAAGGACTTGCCGCTGGGGATTGTGGAGGGGCGGGATCCCGCACGCCCTGTCATGCCATGGGTCTCCATCCCGGAACCAGGCGGTCACGGAGGCCGGCCCTCCAGGTCTTGTCTGCCAGATTGGTTACGCTATCCTGGAGGGGCGGGATCCCGCACGCCCTGTCGCGCCATGGGTCTCCATCCCAGGACCAGGCCGTCACGGAGGCCGGCCCTCCAGGTCCTGTCTGCCAGATTGGTTACGCTATCCTGGAGGGGCGGGCTCCCGCACGCCCTGTCGCGCCATGGGTCTCCATCCCAGGACCAGGCCGTCACGGAGGCCGGCCCTCCAGGTTCAGAACTCCTGATCTGGCGGGCCGATACAAGGAGATGGAGGAATGAAGGCAAGCCGGAGGCCCTTGGGCTGCGGCGAGCCTCGCCGCTCTCTTTCGGCGCGGAGCGCCGTCGTGCGGAAGCTTGTAGGGTGTGCCAGTCCTCTGGGGTTTTGACTGGGGACGCGGAGTCTCTGGGAGGCCGAGGCGGGGTTGGGATTGGCGGAGTTCTGTGCGCCCCCGAAAGCGGCGATTCTCGCCGCAGTCCAAAGGCGGCGGCCAAGCCGCCACTAAAAGGCCCCGTCGAGCCACGCCGGAGGCCGAGGCGGGGTTGGGATTGGCGGAGTTCTGTGCGCCCCCGAAAGCGGCGATTCTCGCCGCAGTCCAAGGGCGGCGGCCAGCCGCCGCTAAGAGGCCCCGTCGAGCCACGCTGAGGCCGAGGCGGGGTTGGGATTGGCGGAGTTCTGTGCGCCCCCTAAAGCGGCGATTCTCGCCGCAGTCCAAGGGCGGTGGCCAGCCGCCGCTAAGAGGCCCCGTCGAGCATTGCCGCTCTTTCCCGGCGCGGAGCGCCGTCCCCGCACCTGCATTCGCAAGAATGCAGACTGCCCGCCAGGCCTTCGGAACTCTCACGAGTTCCGCTACATCGGCGACCCTCAAGGTCTCCCTTGCGACTCGCCATCGAGGCCTAACGGAGGGCGGACTTTCCTGATCCGCCAATCCAAGGGGAAAAGGCGGGTTGGAAAACCCGCCCTCCGTTGCGGCTCCAAGAGTTTCGCCAGGCCCCAGAACCCTCGGAACCCGGGCTCTCGCCGATCGCCCTGGCCAGGCGAGGAACGCGTTCCCAAACGGGATCTCTACAGTTGAATCGCCGCGGTGAACGCCTCGAGATCGGCCGTCGCGGCAATGATCTTCCTCAACCCCGCTGAGTCGTCCGTGAATCCCGTTGCGAACAAGTCATCCGCTTTCTGAGTGAGACCTTGCAGATAAAACTCGCGATGAGCCTGCATCTTGGCGATCTGCCCCTGGTCGAGCTTCTCCAGGTTCTCCTTCGCTTCCGTCTGGAGAGCGCGAAACTCGGCTGGAACCGAGTTGGGAATGTCGACGATGGCCTGCTGGGCTCTCACTTCGCCGATATGATTGTCCAGGGTCGCTTCGAGAACCTGGTTTGCTCCTCTAGCGAAACCCCGGCCGCCATACCCTGTAAAATTGCCGCTCCGCAGCACCCTCTTCAAGGATCGCGCATAGGCTGTCAGGGCCTCTTTGCGCTCCAGGTCGTAGGATTTCAGATCCGGCTCGACTCTCATCCGGAAATTGCGGTTCACGCCCGCCAGCCATTGATTGAGATCAAACGCCCCTGGAGCTTCCGGCTTCGCGTCGCTCCACTCGAGCAGCATGGCCTGGGCATCTCCCACAGCCCCCGTGCTGGCTACCCAACCGGCGGGTCCGGTCGATTGACCCCGCAAGAGAAGCCGGTTTTGAGCCGGATTCTCTCCTGGCTGGCCGGGGAGCCATTCAGAGAACTTCCACGCTTCCCGCGTGATCCATTGCCAAGGATCTCCCTCTTTCATCTTGTAGCCGCCCAGCCAGAGGGTGCCTCCTCCGCCCAGAAACGATTGGAAAGCATCTCGATACCACTGAAATTCTTCCGGCGAAGAGGGAGCCGCGAGATGGCCGCCTGCCTGTTGCGCCAGAAGGCGGGCATCGTCCCACGACCTCGCACCTGTCAATAGCACATAGCGGGAACCGCCGTAAGCGGTTGTCCCGGCCGGATAGCGAACCAATTCCCGGCCCGCGGATTGAAAATCTTCGCCTGCGCGTTTTAACTGAGCCAGGAGACTTCCCGGGTTCTCGCCGTTGTCCCGCCACTGTATAGCAAAGGGGAAAACTTGCGCGGCATAGGCGGGAAGGGCCTCGACGGTTTCCGAACTGGAAAGCGCGATCCGGTGATCCGGCTCAGGGGGCGTGATAATGGTATTGTCAGGGCTCCAGGCCTCCCCGTCAATCCAGAGCCATTTTCCATCGGGAGTCGCTCCCGCCCCAACCCATACGGTTTTCTCCGCAGCCCCCTGGAGGAATTGTTCTCCAAACCATTGCCGGTCCTCCGCCGATGGAAACACGGCGAGGTGGGCTCCGTGGGCCTCGGCGAAAGCAGCGGCCTGATCCCAAGCCATCGGCTCGCCCACGAGGAGGAAATGACTCGCTCCTCGCGCCGCCGCGCCCTCGGGAAAGGCGTCCCGCGCTCCCGCCGCAAGTTGTTCCTTGAGCTTGGAAAGCGACGCCATGGTTGCCTCAGTGGAGATCTGCGCCTCCGGTTGCGCTTCCGGTTCACTCGCTTCCTCCACAACCGCTTCGGCGACCGTATCCGGAGGAGCCGTCTCAATCGGCGTATCTTCTTGCCCCCGATTGGCCAGAAACTCCTCGACATACGGCTTGGCGAAAAACCCGGCGACGCCGATGAGAGCAATCGCCACCGCGGCTTTGGCGAAAGGAACGAGCCCATCTCCGAAGGATCGGCCGGCTTTCGCCTTCTCTGAAGCGGGCCGGGGGGGAACGGGGATAAACGGCGCTGGACTCACTGGAAGGATCACTTCGCGCGCCGTATCCGGCAAAGGAACCGCTCCGAAACCGGGAGCGGCTGAAACTTTCGCGGCGCTTGCAACGAGCGCTGCGTCGATCGCATCGGCCATTTCCCCGGCTCCGCCGTAGCGGGCCTCCGGATCCTTCTCCGTGGCTCGTCTCACGATTTCGTCGAACGCTGCCGGGCTGCCGCTGAGAGACGAAGGAGGGATCCGCTCTTCATCGGGCAATTGCCCGGTGAGCAGCTCATGAAACAACACGCCCGCCGAAAATACGTCCGCCCGGGCATCAGCAGGGGTTTGCGCGACCACTTCAGGGGCAGCGTAAGGCGAGGCTGCTTCGTCCGGGGCCCCGCACCCGAGGAAGTTGGCGATCTTCGGATTCGCCTCCTGGTCGAGAAGGATGTTTTCCGGTCTGACCTCTCCGAGAACGATGCCTGCGGCGTGGCTGTGTTCGAGCCCGCGGCACATAGCGCGTATCAACTGCGCCGCCTGTTGTGGGTCAATCGCCTCGCCCAGCAGCGCCTCCGACAGAGGAGCGCCTTCCACCCATTCCAAAACGACAAAGGGTATCCCTCCCGCTTCACCGACGTCGTAAACGCCGATGAGATTGGTGTGACTGAGCCGGGCCATGGCTCTCGCCTGAGCATGGAAAGTCGTGCGCAACTGGGAATCCACGCTCGTTTCCGACGAGAGAACGGCGATGGCAACCGGCCGGTCCAGGGCGATCTGCCGCCCCCGGTAGACGGTGACCGTGGATGTCCGGGCCGTGATGTCTTCGACGTCATACGCCGGCAGCCATCGGGAAAGCTCCTCCGGAGCCGGAAACGGCAGAGATGGGGCATCGGGGTCCATAGGCTGATCCGGTACAGCTTGCGGACGAAGCCATTCGAGATACCCCATCCACCAATACCGGCATCTGCGGAAACACTGCGAGAGCTGCAAAGTTTCGGGAGAAAGGGCGAAATCCGGGGCAACAAAGGGCTGCCGGCAGCGATTTTCTACCGCCGGGGTCTGCCTTGCAGGGTGCAAGTGGGAAATTATGGCACACCCTCTTCCCCCTTTGGACTCATCCCTTGCTCGCGACCCGCCTGAGCGCTACGAAGTGGTCATGCTGCGGCTCGAAACTCCGCCAAGCGCCCGGTGGCGGGCGTTCCTTTTGGCCCTGCCCTCCCTCTTTCTCGCCGCCGAAGAACCAGATCCCCCGGGACCGGTTCTCCCCTGTCCGGACGCTGAGGTCCGCCATTACACGGCCTACCGCGCCACGGGGCCAATCACCATCGATGGCCGGCTGGAAGAGGCCGATTGGACTGCGGCTCCCCAGTCGCCGCGTTTTGTGGATCTCATCTCCGGAGAGCGCGCCCTGCTCGACACGCGGGCCGCCATCCTGTGGGACGAGGCCTTTCTCTATGTCGCCTTCCGCGTGGAGGAACCCTTCGTGGAAGGACGGCTCACGAAGAGAAACGCTCCGATCTACACGGAGAACGACGTCGAGGTTTTTCTCGCTGGAGCGGATGCCTATTACGAGTTCGAGATCAACGCGCTGGGAACGCGCTACGAGGCTTTTTTCATTTGGGAAGAAGCCTACCTGCCGGGAGGGTTCTCCGCCGCGCCGGAGTTTGCCCGGGAATTGCTGCGGCCGTTCAATGGCGTGGGCTTCACTACGCATCCCAGAGGTCCGCGCCTCGGCCACTTCGACTGGGCCTTTCCCGAGCTGCAATCCGCGGTCTTCATCGATGGAACATTGAACGACAACGCCGACCGCGACCGTGGGTGGACCGTGGAATTGGCGTTCCCCTGGAAAGGGATGGAATGGCTGGCCAAGAGCGGAAACAAGGCCTTGCCTCCCCGCGACGGCGACGTGTGGCGAATCCATTTTTCGCGCTTCAACACCTATCGGGAAGCGCTCCCAGCCCAGGACTCAGGCGGCTGGGCCTGGAGCCCCCACGGCGTGTGGGACTCGCACGTCCCCGAGTGTTTTCCCTACATCCATTTCTCTGTCCGGCCGGTGACCGAAGCAGCGGAGTCAGAATAGGGGCCGGCGGCTGGCGGAGGCGAGGGAGCCGGTTTTGGAATGCGGGGGCACGGCCACGCAGACAGCACAACAGCACCGTGAAAAGGATTGCCGCGATGCGGGGCTCCCCCATAAGGTGACAGCCGAAAAGTCTGGGCGATGTCCCCCGTCATTCGAGCCCGCGTTTCTCATCGCGCGGCTGCGCGCTTTCTGGCTGCGTGGCTGTTCGTGCTTTGCGGCTGCCTTGCTTCGGGTGAGACGCCGGAGGTTCATTGGTCGCTTCGCCCGCTCGACAAGCCGGCTCTACCCGGAGCGGCCGCGCACCCGGTCGATGCCTTCGTCGGTGCCAAGCTCTCTGCCTTCGGACTCGCCTTTTCGGCGGAGGCGGACCGGAGGACCCTGATCCGGCGGCTCTCCTTCGGCCTGACAGGTCTGCCGCCCTCGCCGGACGCGGTGGGCCGGTTCCTGGCGGACAACGATCCGCAGGCTTACGAGAACCTGATCGACCGGTTGTTGGCCAGTCCCCGGTATGGAGAGCACTGGGCCCGGCGCTGGTTGGACGTGGCGCACTACGCCGATACCCACGGCAACGATCACGACTACGCCCGGCCTAACGCCTGGCCCTACCGGGATTACGTGATTCGGTCGCTGAACGCGGATAAACCCTACACGCGTTTCGTTCGGGAACAGGTCGCGGGCGACGCGCTGTATCCCGAGGAGCCAGAGGCCACGGCAGCACTCGGCTTCCTCGCTGCCGGTCCGTGGGACGATACGCTGATGGTCACGATCCGGGAAGACACCGTCGACCACCGCATGGGGCAAAACCTGGATCGCGACGGAATGGTCAGCGCGGTCATGGGCACGTTTCAAAGCCTGACGGTCCACTGCGCCCGTTGCCACGACCACAAATTCGATCCCATCTCGCAACGCGAGTATTATGCCCTGCAGGCCGTGTTCGCGGGAGTCGATCGCGCTGACCGCCCAGTGGATCCGGATCCGGAGATCCACGCGCAGCGGAGGCAACTGCAACGCCGCAAGGACGCCATCGCCCGTCGCGACCCGGCGCTGCTGGCCACCCTGGAAACGCCGGAAGTCGCGGAGCGCGTCGCCGCCGCGGAAGAGGAGTTCCTCCATCGCGCAGCCCGCTGGAACGAGTTGGAGATCACTGGCGTCACGAGCCACGAGGCCGCCGGGGCCACAATCTTCACACCCGAGCCGGACGGGTCGTGGTCCGCCGGGGGAGCCAGGCCGGAGAAAGACACGTTCGTCATCACCGCGCAGACGAAACTCGCTGGCCTGCGGACGTTGCGCTTGGAAGTGCTGCCGGACGAACGCCTGCCGCAGGGCGGGCCGGGGCGTTACGACAACGGCAACTTCCATCTCGCCGGATTCCGCGCTGCCGTCTCGCCGCTCGCGGAATCGACCGAAACCGCCGCGGTCGCGGACCGGGTCGATTTCGTGCGAGCGACGGCCGATCACGCGGACGGAGCCGATGCCGTCGCCAACACCCTGGACGGGAATCCGGACACCTACTGGAGCATTCACCCGCGCTACGGTGAGCCCCACGAAGCCGTCTTCTCCCTGCGGGAGCCCGCTGGAACCGAACACGGATCGACCTGGACGGTTTGGCTCGACTTCACAGGCAAGAGCGGTCACCAGATCGGCCGTTTCCGCCTCTCGGCTTCGACGGAATCTCTGGGGGAAGATCCTCTGCCCGAGCCGTTCCCGGCGGGAGTCGTCGCTTTGCTGCGCGTCCCGGCTGCGGAACGTGATGCCGGGCAGCGACAGGAACTGGCCCTCCGGGTGCTCGACCTCGAAGCCAGCCGCGGGCTCGCCGCGTTGCCGCCGCCCCAGCTCGTCTATGCTGCGACCCACGACTTCATTCCACAGGGCAGCTTCAAGCCCGCGCCCGGGCCGCGCCCCATTCATCTTCTCGTGCGAGGTGATATCAACCGGCCGGCGGACTTGGTGGAGCCAGCCGCGCTCGCTTGCCTTCCGGGACTGCCAGGCGCGCTGGCGATCGCCGACGCAACCAGCGAAGTGGACCGCCGCGCCGCATTCGCCCTCTGGCTCACCGATGAGCGCAACGTGCTCACCTGGCGCAGCATTGTAAACCGCGTCTGGCATTCCCACTTCGGACGCGGCCTCTGCGATACCCCCAACGATTTCGGAGCGATGGGCGGCCAGCCAAGCCATCCGGAACTCCTCGACTGGCTAGCGGTTTGGTTTCGTGATGCAGCCGGTGGCTCGCTCAAGGCTCTGCACCGCCTCCTTCTCACCAGCGCCGCCTACCGGCAACAGGTGAATGACGAGCCGGACGCCGCCGGCGCGTTGCGGGATGCGGAGAATCGGCTGCTCTGGCGGATGAACCGGCTCCGCCTCACAGGCGAACAAGTGCGCGACGCGGCGCTCCAGTGCGCCGGCCGGCTCGACACCCGTATGGGCGGCCCACCCGCTATGCACTTCCTTCACCAGGGAGACGCCACCTTCAATCCGGGCGGGGCTCCCCCGTTTGTCGATTACGCTAACTTCGACCAGGACTCCGTGGAAAACGGCCGCCGGGCGGTCTACCGTTTCGTCTTCCGCACCGTACCCGATCCTTTGATGGATGCGCTGGACTGCCCGGACGGCGGCGCGGCTGTTCCGGTGCGGGTCGATTCATCGACTGCGCAGCAGGCCCTCGCTCTCCTCAACGACGCCTTTCTCATCCGGCAATCCGAAAACATCGCCCGGAGCCTCGCCGCGGAGCACAACGAGGAGGAGGCCCGGATTTCCCAGGCCTTCCAGCTCCTCTTGCAGCGGCATCCCTCCCCCGGAGAGCTGACCGGGTGGACTAACTATGCCCGGAGCCACGGCTTGCTCAATGTTTGCCATCTGCTCCTGAACACCAATGAATTCCTTTATCTGGATTAAAACGTCGTTATGACTTCCCCAATCCTTCCCCGTCGCCATTTTCTCGGCCATCTGGGATCCGGACTCAGCGGCATCGCGCTGGCCGCGCTTCTGGCGGATGACGCAGTTCCGGCGAAGGACGCGCTCCTGACCGCGCCGCGCTTTCGCGGGCCGGTTCCGAAAGCGCGGCGAGTCATCCAGCTCTTCATGAACGGCGGAGCCAGCCAGTGCGATCTCTTCGATTACAAGCCCCGGCTAATCGAGCGGCATGGGCAGCCTTTCGATCCGGGGACCGGCGAACGTGTGGAGGCCAGCGTGAGCGTTCCCGGCAACCTGATGAAATGCCCCTTCACATGGGCGCGGCATGGGCAGTCCGGCCGATGGGTGAGCAGCGCGTTGCCGCATCTGGCGAGATGCGTCGACGAGATCGCTTTCCTCATGGCCATGACTTCCAGCTCCAACGTGCACGGTCCCGCAGCCTACCTGCAAACGTCTGGGTTCTCCCTGCCTGGGTTTCCGTGTCTGGGAGCGTGGATCTCTTACGCCTTGGGAAGCATAGCGCAGGACGTGCCCGCCTTCGTGGCCCTACCGGACACCCGCGGACTGCCTTACAACGGCCGCAGCGCCTGCAGCGCCGGCTTTCTACCAGCCAACCACCAGGGCGTCCTCGTCCGTGCGGGAGCCCCGCAGCCTATCACCCATCTGGAGCCGCCGGCCTCCGCCGGCCAAATTACCCCAGAGAGCCGCGCCGACGGTTTGGCCCTGCTCAACGGAATGAACGCGGCGCACGCCGCGGAGCGCCGGGGCGACAGCCGTCTCCAGGCCCGGATCAAGAGCTATGAACTCGCGGCCCGCCTCCAGCTCGCCGCCCCGGGGTTGCTCGATCTCGCGGGCGAAAGCGAGGCCACGCGCCGCCTCTATGGCATCGACCAGCCCGAGTGCGCCGATTTCGCACGCAATTGTCTTCTGGCCCGGCGGATGATCGAACGCGGCGTGCGTTTCGTGCAGGTGTGGAACGGTCACGGGGGAGGCTCCGGGAACTGGGACAACCACGCGGACATTCCCACCGAACTCGGTTTCATCGCCCGCACCATGGACCAGCCGGCCGCCGCCCTACTCCACGATCTCAAGGCGCGCGGTCTCCTGGAGGACACTTTGCTCATCTGGACGACGGAGTTCGGGCGCATGCCGTTCTCCCAAGGCAGCGTCGGGCGCGACCACAACGGCGGAACCTTCGTCTCCTGGTTCGCTGGAGCGGGGATCCGGCCCGGCGTTGCCCATGGTGAAAGCGACGAATGGTCCTGGAAGGCCGTATCCGGGGTCGTCACCTGCCACGATTTTCACGCTGCCATTCTCCACCTCCTCGGCATTGACCATGAATCGCTGACAGTTTACCACAACGGCATCGACCGGAGGTTGACCGACGTCCACGGCTCCGTGATCCGCGAGATCCTGGCCTGAAATATGCACTCCGGCTCTCGCCTCAATGCAAGGCTCACTGCGGCGAGCATCGCCGCTCTCTCCCGGCGGAGCGCCGTCCCCATGCCCAGGCGCTTTCATCCTCCGAGAAAAGCGCGGCGCAGCCGCGCACTCCAAAGACTCCGTCGCCTCAATCCCTGGTTCACCTCCTTGAAGAAGCCAGAATCTGGTGCAGAACGATAATGCGACGCCCAATGCATCTGGTTGTCTTCGACATTGACGGAACCCTCACGGCAACGGTGAAGGCCGACGATGCGTGTTTCCTGCGCTCTTTGGTGGAGGTCTGCGGCTTCCACGATGTGGATGCGGATTGGTCGAACTACAAGCACACGACGGATTCCAGCATTCTCCACGAGATTCACGAGGCGCGCAGGGGACGGCCTCCGTCGGTTCTCGAGGTTTCACGCTTTCGCCAGCACTTCGTCGATCTGCTCGTGCAGGCCTCAGCCGAATCCGCCTTTTCTCCTATCGCAGGAGCCCCTCACTTGCTTGAGAGCCTGCGTCGCAGTGTGGAGCACCGGGTTTCCCTGGCTACCGGAGCATGGCGCGATGCCGCTCGCCTGAAAATGCTGAGCGCCGGCCTGTGTTACGATGATTACCCCGCAGCGTCGTGCGACGATGCGTTTGACAGAGAGTCCATCATCAGGCTGTCCATACAAAGGGCATCTCAGCGATATGGTGAGTTTGATAGCGCTGTTTACATTGGCGACGGTGTCTGGGACGCGCGCGCGTGCCGCGCCATTGGTCTGCCCTTCATCGGCATCGCCGACGGCGTCCGCGCGACACGGCTGATCGCAGAAGGTGCGGTTTGTGTGTTCCCTGATTTGTCTGATGAGGCTTCTTTTCTGAGAAGTTTGTCTGAGATCGCCAACGTGTCCCAACAGGATTCGCCTCCTGCGTAAACACCCCTACCCTTCATCCGCACCGGCGACCGGCAAAAGACTTGCGGCCCCAGCGAACCCTACCGCGTCAGCAAGCGCTCCACGTCCTCCACACTCATCCCCGCCGCCGGCAAGGGATAGTCCAAGGTGTCGCCGTTGGCGCGGAATCCTCCGCCGTCCACGTCCACAAAAATGGGATTGTGATAAGCGCAAGGAGCCATCCGGCCCTGGTCGCTCGTTCCGTAGCCCGTCTCCAAGGTCGAATTCTCCCCAATGGCCACCACGATGAGATGGCTGTCCGCCGTCAAAGATAATGGAATCCGGCGCTCGAAGCGGATCGTCTCCCGCGAGAACCAGTCAGGATGACTGGCCCGAGTGAAGTTGAGGTCCTCCCGCGCCCTTCCATTCACCAAAATCTGGACCCGGTCGATCTCGACCCAATCATTGCATTGCACACGAATATGCAGCTCCACTTCGCTCCGGCCCTGCACCAGCCCTCCGGCAATCGCGCCGTCTTCCGTCTTCACTTCGAGAAACGGCCCGGTCGTCAACATCATCCGCCCGGACTTGGCGTTGCGCACGATCTCTCGCCAATCGACTGCCGCGGGATTATCAGTCCAACTGGGTATGTAGACCCGCCATCCCCCGGCGCCGTTCCCGTAGACGGAGTGTGCGTCAGCCACCGCCGTTCCCCAAATCCGATGGCCCTGATTGAGCAACTGCAACCATAAAAACTCCCGGATCATCAGCACTCGCCGCCCCACGCCCCCAGGAGCCGGGGCGAGCTTGAACGGCGCGCCAGCCAGGATCTCATGCCCAAGAAAGTTCTGCGTTTCAACGGCATCGATCATCGACCCCAACCCCGCGAAGCCCTGATCGACCTTGCCGTCCCCGTCTCGATCGATGAAGTTGGCGACCAGGTCAGGATGGTTGATTTGGACCCAGCGATCCGGATCGCCTCCCTGAAAATCGCGGAGCGTGATGGCGTTGAGCCGCGGATCATTTTTCCACACCGGCGCGCCATTGTCCTGCCTCCCCGGTTCCGGCTTGAAGGGGAAACTGTTGAGGTGCGCCCCGGAACCGGTGAGTTCGATTCCCGCAACCGTGCTGAGATAGGGAGAGAGCCCCAGCCGGATGATGTGCGGGGCCCAATCGTAGAGCCGGTTGTGTTCCGTCGTTGGCGCGAACTCGATATGCTCCGCCGCCAGATTGATGACGCGATCGTCCGTGCCGCAGGTGTTGTCGCCGCTCGGCGTCGAATGATTGTGAAAATCCGTGCTCACCCAACCCGTGGTGTCCACTACCCGCTTCAAAACGCCCTCCAAATCCACGAACGTCCCCGCCGGTATCTCCAAATCCCGGGAAATGTGCTCGTACTCGATCCCTCGCGTTACTCTCACACGGTAACGGCCGGGATCGAGCGCCGTCTCGAAGTCGCCGCTTTCGGAATGATATTGGTCAACGCAGCCGTGCGCCCGGTTCGGGGGTCCCAGGTTCGGACTGGGCGTTCCGTCGATGCCCGCAAACTGCGCTTTGCAGGGAATCGAATGCCCCTCCTCATCCCGAATGCGAAATCGCAAGCCGCTGGCCGGTCCCAAAGTCACTGGAACCTGGACCAAACGCCCCGCCATCGCCATGGGCTTTGCTTCCGCAACCGGCCGTCCCCCGTCCCGAATCTTCAGTTCTACCGGACCTTCCTCGATCAAGAAGGCGCTGAGCCCCTGGGCGTCGGGATAAGCCGAAAGCACTGCCTCCCCGTCCACCACCTGAATCTCCGCGCTGCCAACGCCTTCGCCCTCCGGATCGGTTAGCTGCACTTCCAAGATTCCCGTCGCCGCTCCGCGACGCTGCAAGACAAGACCGGCCGCCTCCGCGGGCGATCGCCCCACCGCAACGAAACGCGCTATCGCGATCTCAGATCCTGACGGAATGGTCAACTTTTCGCCGGGCGCCATCCATCCATCCCCTTCCAACCACGCGAAGGCATAACCAGCCCGGTCGGCGGGATCCACCGCGTCGGCCCAGCGCACGGACCGGAACTGTCCCGTCCGGGCAAAGTTCGTCCAGCGGTCATTGGCCTCGATGGTCTTCTCCGCATCCGACTCGTTGCGCAGCGTGCTGATCACCAGAATCCCCTGCCACCCATCCTCCAAGGCGTAGGTATGACGGACGGCCAATCCATCCCGCAACGCCCCCGTCGCTGCCGTCTCGACCTCCGCCCGTCCCTCGGATCCATCGGCTGCGACGCGCACCCATGAGACCGGGCCGCGCTGATTCAAAGGCGAGAAGATGGTCAGTTGATCGTTGTTCGCCCCCCGCAGGGTCAAGTCGTAGAGACAACCCGGCGTTTCGCCATCTTCCCCGTAAAACGTGCTCATGTTGGCCCGGCGCAACGGCGCGTTCTGCGAAATCACGGCTTCCACCAAATCATTGCGCAGGACGAAATCTCCGATGATTCCGTCGGCCTCCTTGCCGGCGGGCAACTCGGCAACACGGGCCGGAGCCACCTCGAAGGCTTCGGCTGCGCAGAGCGGAGCCTGGGGTCCAGATCCAAGCAACATTCCCGCGCACAACAAGGTGCGCCCGGCGGAACAGAGAACGGTTCTCATGTTTTCTGATGGAATTGGGGTTGGCCCGTTTTCAGGGCCTTCGGACCTCCTTCGATACCAGCAGCCCGCCCCCCTGGCCAGCCCCAATGCGCAACAAATCCGCCCGCACGCTACCTGTTTACCCCAACACTTCGGCGCCCAAGACGCTCATGATCGGAACCGCCCCCAAGCCCGGAGCCGTCCCCGCGCGCATCCATCCGTTCTCCCGCTGCGGCGCTCCCTCGGCCGTGCTCACCGTCACATAACTATTAAAATCCGTGCTGGTGAAACGCAGCTCTTCCGGTGTGCTGTGCGCCAAATGCGCGATTGCCGCGGTGGTGATGTCGCCGCCCCAACTGTCTTCCAGCGTCATGGCGATGCCCATGGCCACGCAAAGGTCGCGCGCTTGTCGGGTCCTGGTAAGTCCGCCCAGTTTGCTGATTTTGAGATTGACCACATCCATGGCCAAGTCCGCTCGAGCCCGCAGCAGCATCTCCAAACTATCCACGCTCTCGTCCAACACGAAGGGATGACTGGTCGCGCGGCGCACCGCCAGACATTCCTCGTAACTCAGACAAGGTTGCTCGATATACACATCCACATCGCGCAGAGCCCGCACGACCCGGATGGCTTCGTGTTGGGTCCAGCCCGTATTGGCGTCCGCAACCAAGCGGTCTCCAGGAGCCAACACCTCCCGCACGGCGCGGATCCGTTCGACATCCACCTCCGGATCTCCGCCCACCTTCAATTGAAACCGCGTGTAACCCTCGTTCCGATAAGCCAGCGCGCGCTCCGCCATCGCCTCCGGCGACTCCTGCGAAATGGCCCGGTAAAGTCTCACCTTCTCCCCAAAACGGCCGCCCAACAGCTTCGACACTGGCAAACCCGTTGCCTGTCCCAGCAAATCCCAACAGGCCATGTCGATCCCGGATTTGACGTAAGGATGGCCCTTGAGCAACGCGTCCATCCGCCGGTTGAGCTGTTCCAAGGCGAGAGGATCCTCGCCCACCAGCTTCGGTCCGATCTCCCGGAGTCCGGCGCGAACCCCTTCCGCATAGGCAGGAAGATAGAACGGTCCCAAAGGACAAACCTCGCCCCACCCAGTCAAGCCCGCGTCCGTTTCCACACCCACGATGGTGCTGTCGAAGACCGTCACGGATTTCCCTCCAGACCATTTGTAGCTGCCCTCCCGCAAAGGAAGCTCCACGCGATGGGCGAAAATCCGAGTGATCTGCATGTCTCTGATCCGGATCCATAGTTTTCAGATCTCAGATTTCAAATCTCAGATTCCCGATCTGAAATCTGAAATCCCCCTTCCCTGTCCCTGCGGAGAGACCCTTGTCAGCTCCCTCGCTGCCGTCATACAGTAGATACACGGTCCGGCGGTCCTATCCCTCGGATCGCACCCCCTGTCCCGATTCCATGCCCATTCTCCCATCCAAACCAGCGCGGGCGCTCCTTGTCCTCTGGCTCTTCGCCTCCTGTCTTCAGCCCGCTGTTGCTCAGGACGATCCGCTCTACTCCCTGCGGATCTCAGAATTCTGCGCTTCCAACGGCTCCGTCCTCGCCGACGGCCACGGCAATGATTCCGACTGGATTGAGATCTACAACCCCGGCGATGAACCGGTCTCTCTAGAGGGCGCATTTCTCACGGACGACGCTTCGGACCTCCGGCGATGGATCTTTCCAGCCGTCGAAGTCGCTCCGAATCAATTCCTTCTCGTCTTCGCTTCGGGCCGCCCAGAGGCCGGTTATCGCGATCCCGAAGGCTACCTCCACGCCAGTTTTCAACTCGCCGCCAGAGGCGAATACCTAGCCCTGGTCGCCCCGGATGGCCTGACCGTCATCCACGAGTACTCACCAGCCTACCCACCGCAGTTTCGGGACATCTCCTACGGACTTCGCCACAACAACGGCGATCCCCGCTACTTTTCCCGACCCTCTCCTGAGAGAGCCAACGGCTCCGGAGAAACCGGAGTCATCCCAGACACGGTCTTCAGCCATGACCGCGGCTTTTACGATGAACCCTTTTCCCTCGAAATCTCCACCATCGTCGAGGACGCGACCATCTACTACACCCTGAACGGCGAAGAGCCCCACCCTGGCAATATCTTCACCGGGCCCGTCGGCGACGTTTATGCGGCTCCAATCGAAATCTCCACAACCACAGTGGTCCGCGCGCTCGCAGTGAAAACCGGATTCATTCCCACGAACATCGATACGCAGACTTATCTCTTTCTCGAGGATGTCATCCGGCAGCCGCGCTATCCCGCTGGCTTCCCCGCGCAATGGGGACGAGACAGCGAGGTCCCCAACGTCGCCAGCGACTACGAGATGGACCCGGACGTCGTCGGCCTTTCCCAAACCTGGTCCGTGCAAGAGGCGCTCCTCGATATTCCCACCCTCTCCGTGGTCACGCCGCCGGACGGTCTGTTCACTCCAGACGGAACCCCGGGCAATGGTCAGGGCATTTACACCAATCCCAAAGAAGTCGGAGACGCCTGGGTCCGGCCCGCTTCCATCGAGTGGATATTGCCCGACGGCAGCGAAGGATTTCAGGTCGATTGCAGTGTGCAGATGCAAGGGAATTCCAGCCGCCGGCCTTTTCGTATGCAGAAGCACGCCTTCCGGCTCGATTTCGATGCCGATTACGGGCCTTCCAAACTCCGTTACCCTCTCATACCCGGCAATCCCGTCGGCGAGTACAACAAAATCATCCTCCGCGCCTGCTTCACCGACAGTTGGGGTCTGGTGACCTGGTCCACCCCGCGTTACCGGCCGGATGACTCCCAATACCTCCGCGATATCTGGATGAAATACACCCAGATCGACATGGGGCACCTCTCCGGACGCAGCACCTTCGCCCACCTTTACCTCAACGGCCTCTATTGGGGCCTCTACAACCCGGCTGAACGCATCGACGCCGCCTTCCTCGCCGATCACCTCGGAGGAACTCGTGAAGACTGGGACATCCTCCACGACTTCGATGAACTCCGCACCGGCGACCGACTCGCTTGGAATCAGCTCCATTCTCAGGCCGCTGCCGCCGCAACACTAGCGGATTATTACATCCTCCTCGGTCGCGATCCAGACGGTTCCAACAACCCCGGCCTGCCCGTCCTGCTCGATCCAGTCAATCTCTGCGACTACATGCTCCTGCATTTTCACGCCCATGCCGAAGACTGGCCCAGCCACAATTGGTACGCCGCCAGGAACCGCAACGCCCGAGACGGTTTCCGTTTCTTCGTCTGGGACCAGGAGATCGTCCTCGACGACCCGGCGCACGCCCGTTACACCGCGACGGACAAGGGCCCGGCCAGCCTCTTCCATCAGCTCATGGACGTCGAGGAGTTCCGAATCCTCTTCGCTGATCGCGCGGCGCTGCATCTTGCCCCCGGTGGAGCGCTTTCCATCGAAGCCTGCCAGACCCGCTACGCCCGGCTCGCCGCCCTCATCGACAAAGCCATTGTCGCGGAGTCCGCACGCTGGGGCGATGTCGCCAGCAGCACCCCTTACGCCAACCGAGCCAGCAAACCCCTCTTCACCCGGGACGACGATTGGGCTCCCGAACGCGATGAGATCATCAATGAATACATTCCCTCGCTTCAATACATTTCCGAAACAAGACTCGAGGAAAACGATCTTCTTCCCTCCTTCAATCGCCCTGTTTTGGAACCTGCCGGCGGGCCCGTCTTGCCCGGCGCGGAAGTTCAGATCCGCGATCCGGCTCCTTCCATTTTCGTGCCTCGCACCCTTTATTACACCCTCGACGGGAGCGACCCCCGTATGCCGGGCGGGGAGGTATCCAGCGGAGCCCTGAGCGCGTCATCCCCCGCCTCGGCGACCTTCGCCGTCGGCGCGCCGGCAGTCATCCGCGCCCGGCTGCGCTCCGCGCAGGCTTGGTCCGCCCTCACCGAAGCCCGTTTCACCACTGGGCTTCCGCCCAGCTCTCAAACCCTGACCCTGTCCGAGATCCATTACCACCCATCCTCTCCGTCGCCCACGGAAGCCGGAGCCGGTTTCGTTAGCCAAAACGACTTCGAGTTTCTCGAACTCACCAACATCGGCGACGCCACTCTCGATCTCTCTTTCCTGCGTCCCGCATCCGGCTTCCAACTCGATTTCGCCCAGCTCGAAGATTCGCTGTTGCCGCCCGGAGAGTCCCTCTATCTCGCCCGGAATCCCGAAGCTTTTCGGTTCCGTTACTCCGGCCGCGGAACCCTGCGCGTCGCTGGTCCGTTCCTAGAGGGCACCGTTCTGAGCAACGGCGGAGAGCAACTCATCCTGGTCACCAGCGAAGGAGCCATCATCGCCGATGTGACTTACAGCGACTCGGATCCTTGGCCAACCGCACCCGACGGCGAGGGGCCCTCTCTCGAGATCATCGACCCGCGCTTGGAACCGCTCTCAGATCGCTACGCCGCCGCCAACTGGCGCCCCAGCGTCGCCGCGGGAGGCTCCGTCGGCTCCACCCCTTCGGACCCGTTCACCCTCTGGCTGGCGGCTCAAGGCGGAGCCGCAGCGCTCGACGATCCCGACGGAGACGGCTATTCCCAGCTCGCCTCCTTCGCCTTTGGACGCGATCTCGATGCTTCCGCGCCCGCCGCCGCCTTGGAAGCGGCCGAAGACGGGCAACTCATTCTCAGATTCACGCAACGCTCCACCTCCGGTCCGGTTGCCGTCGCAGCTCAATGGACCCAGGACTTGCAGAGTTGGGAGACACTCGTCCCCGGCTCCGGGGAAGTCATTCAGACATCAGAACCCGCCGGCCATCCCGATCTCCAACGCCTTACCCTGCGTTGGCCGGCAGGTGTGGAACCGGGAGAGACCTATATTCGCCTGAGGACACGTTGGACCCCCGGACCGTAGCGCCCTTTTGCGTTGCCCTGGCCGGATTTCGGGGCCAAATTCCACCCCATGCGACGATCCCGCCGTCGAAGCATCAGGGAGGCCCTCCCGAACTGGAGCCGCGATCCATCGGCCAGGAAACTCATCACCTGCAGCCGCACCCAGCGGTGATCTCCCGGGCCGCCCACAGCGGCAGTTCCGTGGTCATGATGTTCTCATCCAACCAGCTCTCGCCCGTTCTCGCCGTCCTCGCTTTGGCCGTTTCTGTAACCATCGGCCGGACGGAACCCGGCGCCGCCAGCCGCTTTCAAGATACGATTCGACCGCTCCTGGAAACCTACTGTCTCCAGTGTCACGGCCCCGAGAAAGAAAAGGGCAAGGTCAACTTCGCCGCCGTCGGCGACTTCGACTCAGTCCTCCGCAACCCGGACTTGTGGGACCGGGTCTTGATCCAACTCGGAGACGGCGAGATGCCTCCCGAAGACGAGCCTCAGCCCTCCCCGGCAGAGCGCCAGAGCCTCATCGATTGGATCGGAGAGGCGCTTCGCCTGGCCGCCGATCCCGGCAAGCTCGATCCCGGGCGGGTCACCGCACGCCGCCTCAACCGCCGGGAATACAATCATACCGTCCGCGATCTCTTCGGCGTCAGCGTCCAACCCGCCGACAACTTTCCCCTCGACGGAAGCGGCGGAGAAGGGTTCGACAATGTCGCCGACACCCTTTTTCTCCCTCCGGTGCTCATGGAGGGCTACTTTGCGGCGGCCGATGCGGTCCTCGACGAGGTATTCTCAAAGCCGGACCTGGCTGGTCAGGTGCTCTCGCCGGCTCCTGACGAAGCGCTTCCCCCCGCGGAGGCGCTGCAAGCCATCATCGAGCGCTATGGTCAGTTGGCGTTTCGCGGCCCTGTTTCCGGTGAGGAATTGAACCGCATTGCTGCTTTGGGACACCATGCCCTAGAGGAAGGTCTATCCTTCGAGGAAGCCGTGCGCCGTTCTCTCAAGACCTTTCTGCTCTCACCGCGTTTCCTGTTCCGGATCGAGGATGACCAGGACTCGGAAGAACCCTGGCGGATCAGCGACTGGGAATTGGCGACCCGCCTCTCCTACTTCCTCTGGTCCAGTATGCCTGACCAACGCCTCTTCGAGCTGGCCGGCGCTCAACAGCTTTCTCGTCCCGAAGTGCTCGCGGTTGAAGTCGAACGTATGCTCGCCGATCCGCGAGCCGGCACTTTGGCCGAGCACTTCGCCGGTCAGTGGCTGCACTTCGAGAGAATCATCTCCACCGCCAATCCCGATGCCGGAAAGTTCAAAGAACTGACGCCCAAGATCCGCCAGGCCATGTACGAGGAATCCCGGCTCTTCTTCGACGAACTCCTTCGTAACAACGGACGGCTCCTGGACATTCTCGACGCCCGTTATGCCTACCTGAACGGTCCCCTGGCCTCATTCTATGGGGTCTCCGGGGTCGATGGTCAGGATTTTCAGAAGGTCGAACTCCCGGACCGGCGCCGCGGCGGTGTATTGGGTATGGGCAGCATTCTCACCGCAACTTCCCTCCCGCTGCGCACCAGCCCAGTCCTCCGCGGCAAATGGATCCTCGAAGAGATCCTCGGCACGCCTCCCCCGCCTCCGCCTCCCCTGGTCGATGCCCTGCCCGACGATGACCGCAACCGCAAGGGCCTAACGCTGCGCCAGCAATTGGAACTCCACCGCGCT
The DNA here is from genome assembly GCA_041749135.1 of Verrucomicrobiales bacterium. Classification (GTDB taxonomy): domain Bacteria; phylum Verrucomicrobiota; class Verrucomicrobiia; order Verrucomicrobiales; family DEV007; genus DATKCT01. The sequence goes on along the minus strand of JBGTBW010000147.1, from coordinate 51,000 downwards.
CAAGCTGAATGCGCCGGCTGCCATCAGAGAATGGACCCCCTCGGATTCGGCTTGGAAAACTTCGATCCCATCGGCCGCTGGCGCGACGAGTTGCGCGGCGATCCCATCGACGCTTCAGGAGAACTGCCCGGCGGAGCCTCCTTCACCGGCCCGGAAGAACTGAAGGACATCCTGCTCGAGCAAAAAGAAGCCTTTTCCCGCAATCTCAGCGAGCGTATGCTGGGATATGCCCTGGGACGCGGCATCGAGTATTTTGACCGGCCCGCCGTGGACGAACTCATTCGGACCCTCTCCGAGAATGAATTTCGTTCGCTGCCTTTCCTTCAGGCCGTCGCCGCCAGTTACCCCTTCCAGCACCGGCGGAATTCCCGTCCTGAAGAAGACCCATCCTGACATATGAACATGAAAAGCCGTCGAATCTCCCGGCGCACCGTGCTCCGCGGCGCCGGCGCCTCCGTGGCGCTTCCTTTCCTCGAAATCATGGCTCCGGCCACCCGCGCCGCTGCTGCGTCCTCCTCTGAAGGCCCGCGACGGCTGGCGTTTCTTTTCATGCCCAACGGAGTGCGCTCCGACACGTGGACTCCCTTCGGCCAGGACGAATGCTTCGATTTGTCGCCGGCGCTCCAGCCTCTCGCTCCGATCAAGTCCGAGGTCCTCGTCCTCACGCAGCTCATGAACGCCAATTCACTCGGCGGCGATGGACATTACGCGAAGTCCGCAAGTTGGCTGACCGGGCATGTGATCTCCAAGACCACCGGGCGCGACCTCGACGCGGGGAGCGCCTCCGTCGATCAGGTCGTAGCCCAAGCGCTCGCGGCCGAAACCAAGCTCCCCTCATTGCAACTCGGCATCGAGCCCGTGGCCACCGGAGTCGACACCAACGTCAACTACACCCGCCTCTACGCCTCCCACATTGCCTGGAGCAGCCCGACCACGCCCCTCCCTAACGAAATCAATCCCCGTCTTGCTTTCGATCGCCTGTTCCGGGTCCCCACCGCCGAGGAACAGCGGCGAAAAGTTGCGGACCGCAGCGTCCTCGATCTCGTCCTTCAGGATGCCCAGAGCCTCAAAAACCGCGTGGGCCGCAACGACCAACAGAAGCTCGACGAATACCTGGAGTCGTTGCGCTCCATCGAGCGCCGCATCGAGCAGGATGCCCTCCGGCTCCAAAGCGGCGAGAATCTGGCGCCGGCACTCGAAGAGGAGATCCATTCTCTCGGCCAGCGCATCGACGGTGCCATGGAAAGACAGCGTCCCGGTCGCCGGCTGCGCCTCGATCACACTGAACACGTCCGCCTGATGCTCGATCTCCTGGTTTTGTCCCTTTGGAGCGACTCCACTCGCGTCGGCACTTTCATGTTCGGCAACGCCGTGAGCGGAAGGAACTTTTCCTTCCTCGATGGCGTCGATGGAGGCCATCATGAAATCTCCCATCACCAAAACGATCCCGAGAAGCTTCGGTGCTACGAGGAAATCAACCGATGGCACGTGGCCCAGTTTGTCTACCTGATCGAACGTATGCGCTCCATCCGCGAAGGGGAAGGAACGCTCCTGGATCAATCCATGGTCCTCTTCGGGTCGGCTCTCCGGGATGGAAACTCTCACAATCCGCGAAATCTTCCCCTCGTCCTGGCCGGCCGCGGCGGCGGAACCATCCGGACCGGACGTCATCTCGTCTACCCAGAGGACACTCCCCTTTGCAATCTCTATCTCTCCCTCCTGGAACGGATGGGCGCGCCGCGGGAACGCTTCGGCGACAGCACCGGCCGCCTGTCGAACTTGGCCTAGCCCGCGCCTCTCACGCTGTTTCGTCAAGAGGGGCTGCGAGGCACGTGCGGACAGCCGAGCGAAGCGAGACAGCCAGCCCGGACGGGCTGCCCGAAGGGCGGAGCGCAGCGACGGCAACGCGCGCGCTGCCGAAGGCGCAGAGCTGGGCGATCACACCCTGTTCAAGCCTCAGAACTCCTGATCTATCGAGGAAGATAATGGATACAGGGGAATAAGAGTGAGCCAAAGCGAGACCGCCACTCCGTGAATGACACTCTATTGGTGGGGCGATTTGTGGGGCGGACACTCTTGTCCGCCGAGTGAGCCTAGAAAGTTCGCGGGCAGGAGTGCCCGCGCCACATTGTTTTCCGGCTCATCCAGATTCCTCGAGATCAGGAGTTCTGAGCCTGAGGGAAGCGCAACGCAGTCCCCATGGAGCGCAGCGCGCCACAGCAGAAAGAGTATGAGAAATCGGCAGGGCTAGCCGCAGCACTGCCGATTCGCAACAGACGATAGGAAATGCAACTTGACCGGCCGGCCCCGCCATCATAGATACGGTGCCGTCATCACCGGCCCATTTATGAACGAAATCATCCTGACGAACCTGGAGACGGTTCCCGGCCGGTCTATTGTGGAGCATTATGGGCTCGTCCAGGGGAGCACCATCCGCGCGAAACATGTCGGTCGTGACCTCATGGCGGGCTTGAAGAACATCGTGGGCGGCGAATTGAAGGGATATACGGAACTCATGATGGAGAGCCGCAGGGACGCCACCGGCCGTATGCTCCGGCAGGCGGAGGAACTGGGAGCCAACGCCGTCATCAATGTGCGTTACAGCACCGCTTCGGTAACGCAGGGCGCGGCGGAAATCCTGGCCTACGGCACCGCGGTCAAAGTGGAATAGCCATGGAAGCTCTCGCTATCCTGGCCGTGCTTCTCGCCCTGGGCTTCGGGGCCGGGCGTCATCTCGAGTCCCGTCACTACCGGAGCATCCGGGAACGGGAAGCCGCCAACATCCACATCCCTGTCGTCACCTTCAAGAGGCTGGAGCCCGGCCGCGCTGTCGCCGATGCCCGGTTGGCCGTCGGGTCCATCGTGGTGTCCGCCGATTACTTCAAACGCTTTCTGGCGGCTTTCCGAAAGATCTTCGGCGGGGAACTGCATTCCTATTCCTCCCTCCTCGACCGCGGCAGGCGCGAAGCCATCCTGCGCATGAGGGAATCCTGCCGGGACGCCGACGTCTTCCTGAACTGCCGTTTCGAAACGTCCTCCATCAGCAAGGGCCGCCAGGACAAGATCAGTTGCGTGGAGGTCATCGCCTACGCCACGGCGGTCCGGTTTGCCGATGAAGTTCGTCCCCAAGCCGCTGACTAAAACCGCCGATGTCTCGCGCGGCCGCCAAACCTGGAAAACAAGGGTCCGGGGGCTGGCATCCGCCGCCGTCCTCCTCACCGGAGCCTACCTGATCCTAGGCTGGCTGGGTTGGGCGCTCGCTTCCTTCATCCCCGACCGCTGGGAGCGGCAGGTCTTCGGCAGCCTCATCCACGAGAGCATTCCGGATTTCATCGAGTCCGGCGATCGCAAACGCGCATCAGACATTCTCGAGAAGTTGACTCGCGATCAGGCCCTCCGCGATCTTGACTATCGCATCGTCGTCCTGAACCTGGACGACCCCAACGCGTTTGCTTTCCCCGGGGGAGCCATCGGGCTGACCACCGGCTTGTTAGAGAGAGTCCAGACCGATGCCGGACTGGCGTTCGTCTTGGCACACGAACTTGGCCATCACCAACACCGCCATCTCCTCAAAGCCATGGGACGCCGCCTCGTCCTGGACCTGGCCGTCGCACTGGTTTTCGATGCTGAGATCATCGGATCGGTCAGCGCCGCCACCGATGTCGCCGAAAACCGCCACTCCCGAGAGCATGAGCGAGAGGCCGACCTCTTCGCTCTCCAATGTGCCTCCCGGGTCTACGGAGTCTCCACAGATCTCTTCGAGTTTCTCCGCCTGGTTGAAAACGAGCAGAACGAACCGCAATGGCAGGGGTTCCTCGGAACCCATCCGTTGACACGGGATCGCATCGAGTCCCTCACCATCCAGATGTCAGCCCCCTCCAACCCGCCTCTCCCCTTGGATTGACGGACAGGCATTTCCGCCTTCCTTTTGACTTCCATCGCGAACTCGCATGACGGCCCGAAGGAAAACTCTCATCGCCTTGACGATAGCCGGACCCGTCCTTGGACTAGCCACGACGGCTGCATGGATCGAAATCCATGCGCGGTCCGCCATGCAGCAAGCGATCGCCTCTGACCCAGCAGCCTTTGAGGGAAACATCAGTGGGACGCTCGTCCCCTTGGTCGTGGGTATCGGATCTGGAATCCTGACCGCCCTCGGCCTAGCCTTTGATCTGGGCTGTTTCCCCTCCCCAGAGTCCCCTGACGCAAAGACCGAGAGACGTTGAAGGGATTCGCTGAAACACAGAATCAGAGAAGAACTGGGTTCAGGACGCCGTCTTCTGGGTCGAGCATGGCCCACTTTATAGCGGAAATTCCCTTTACATCTTTCCCCATGCTACCTAGGAAAACTCACCGATTTCTCTCCCTCATGAAGCTTATCCCGCCTCCGTTAAGATCTGCATTGTTCGTAAGTAGTTTCTCCTTATCTCTCGGATTGAGTTTCGGCGGAGATTCTCCCGGCTCCTTCGAAAAAGGAACGACGGCCAAGGAGAGCCCAGTCTCCATACCGGAGAAAAGCAGGTGGACCTTTGGCGGCGGCTACGCGCCGATGTTCAATTTATCAGCGAATTTCCGAAACTTGGGGGGCTTCAGCGCCGCGCATTCGCTTCCACCGTTGGCGGCTCCCGTCTTCGGAGAGTACGACGACGGTTTCGTTCGCCCCGACATCAGCGGATCTGCTTCGCTCACCAGCTACTGGGGCTACTAGAACGAGGCACAATACGATCCCTCAGGGGGCGGAAGCCTCGCGCTTTCCATCACGGACGTTGCTCGCGGCGCTGGAGTCGGGGAAAGAGACGATGCAACTGCAGGGTTCGAACTGTTCGGGACCTATGAGGCCGGCACGATCGATTTTCATGGGATGAAGGCCACCTGGGGTTTTCAGGGGCGTTTTCACTATGGCCATCTCGACATCGGCAATTCCAATCGCCTCGGAGCCGTTTCCCACCGCGTCACCGACAACTTCCCGCTCGATGGTGTGATTCCTCCGCTCGCACCCTACAACGGCAGCTTTACGGGTCCAGGCCCACTGATGGGAGCCGATCCGGTTCGCAGCGAGGTTTTCCTCGCCGGCGGGGCGAGTGTCTTCGGCTCCAGAGACCTCGAAGCCGATCTCTTCGCCCTGAGTGCGGGTCCCTGGCTGGCTCTTCCTGTGAACGAACGCCTCACTTTGCATGCCGAAGCCGGCCTGACGCTCGCGGTCATCGACGGCAGCTACGAGCACCGCTCGCTCACCGTCCTGCCCGGAGCCAGCGCCTCCTATTCCGCAGATGGCAGCGAGACTTCGGTCTTGCCCGGTTTTTATGCAGGTTTGAGCGCTTTTTACGCCCTGAACGAACAATGGGATGTCTATGCGCACGGCCGTTACCAATATCTCGATGACTTTTCTGTCCGCGCCGGGTCGTCACGTGCCGAACTCATTTTCGACGAATCCTTCGTCGTCAGCCTCGGTGTTCGCTTCAAATTCTGATCTCCCCGCGCCTCATGAATCGACTCTCCTCTCTCCTCCTGCTCGCGGCATGGCTCGCCGGGTTCGCGAATGCCCAGACCTTTCCCGTGACGGTCACCGTCCCCGGAGATGCCAACCCGTTCCTCGCGGGCCAGCCGGACGGCGTCTCGACAAAATCGGACACCGCGCCGGACCAGTCGCCTGTCATGGCTAGTCCGGTGTTTCCCGGCGATGTCCTCACCTTCTCCGTCACGGGATCCGTGAATTTTGGCGGCGGCGCGCCCACGAGCCCGCCCGACGGCAGCACTCCCTTTGCCAGCGCCTCCGCCCGCGGCATCGCCGGCTACGTGGCAAGGACTTTACCCATCAACACCCTGGTCGGAGTTTTTCTGAGCGACGCGGTCCCGGCCGATCCCGCTCCGGACGAAATCGTCTATCCGGCGGAAGATTTGGCCTACACCCTGTTGGCTCCGCAGCTCCACCAGATTTTCTACATTGGCGACGGCCTTACCGGAAACGGAGAGGGCGCGCCCCAGGAAATCGTCGTGCCGACGGGGGCGACGAGGCTTTTCCTCGGCTCAACCGACGGTTTTGGCTGGTTCAACAACTCCGGAATGTTCGAAGTGGTGATCAGCCGCATCCGCCAGGCGGGCGGCGGGCCGCGCGTCGGTCCGGCCACGATCCATTTCGACCAGGCCGCTTACTCGATCGCGGCGGGTGAACCTGCTGCCGGCTCCATCCTTATCGATCCTCTGCCCCTCGGCGGGCTTTATAGTCACGGTATGGTGGTGACCGTGCGCGACCGCGAAGGCATGCTCGCCGGCGTCGTCACACCGGAACCAATACCCGTTCTCGATTTCCACGGTGTGCTGCTCGGCGCGGAAGGCGCGCTGTCCGCCGGCACAGGCACCGGCGGGCTCAAGGGCAGTTCGCGTTTTTCCGAGGCTCGCGAGACTCTAACTGCGACCACCCTTGGCACGTTTTCGATCGCCGATCTGCCGCCGGGAATTTACGACCTCACCCTCCAGCCGTGGAACGAACTCGGGCCGACCGAGGACATCTTCGTCACGGGTTTCAGCGAAACGCTTGACGACTTCATCACCTTCGAGCCGGCCACGGTCGAAGTCATCGGAGCCGTGCTCCCAGAAATCGACGTTCAGGGTCCGATCGTTCTGCAAAACCAAACCGGCCTCCTCGAACAGAGACTCACCCTCACGAACAACACCGGCCGCGTCCTCAATGGTTTCCGCCTCTTCGTCGCCGGGTTGCCCGCCGGCGTGATTCTCTGGAATGCCCACGGAGAGATCGATGGCGTGCCTTACGTCGATATCTTCGGAGAAATCGCCGCCGGCGAGTCGATCGACATACTGCTCGAATACTACCGTCCGAGCCGGGACCCGGCTTTCGAGCCGGATTTTCAGATCGCCGCTGCCGGCGGAGAGCCGCCCGCCGGGGAGGAGGGGTCCATCCTCAATCTCGACCTGCGAATCGTGCGCAAGGATGGATTGGGCGTGCTGGTCGAGTTCCTCACTGAGAAGGACCAGCGTTACGTGATCCAATACAGCGACGATATGATGAGCTGGCGGACGAGTACGCCGGTGGTGACCGGCACTGGGGAGCGGATCCAATGGATCGACGGCGGCCCGCCAAAAACCCTCTCCTTCCCTTCCGCAGACCGCTATTACCGGCTGGCGGAAGAGCAAGAATGACCCTGACGGAAGAAAGACCTTGTTCCCTGACGCCTTCATGAAAGCACATTTCCTTTTCCCAGCGCTCCTTCTAACTTTCGCCGGCACGCTTGTCGCGCAGACCGGTCCTGACGAGGCTCCCGGAGTTGCCGGGCCGTGGATCAATGCCGGCCATCCGCAGCGTTCGATGATTCAGGCTGTCGGCGTGCGCTTCGACAGGAATGTTTCGGCATTGGTCCGGCACGAAAGCTTGAAGATCCGCAATATCGCCACGGGCGAACTCGTCGATCTCTCCGCCGCCACGCTCATTTACGATCCGCGAAACGATTCCGCCAACTGGATGGTCGAGCGCGAGCGCGGCGCGCTCTTGTCCGACGGCAATTACATTGCTTGGTTAGAAATCGACACCTTGCTCGATGAGCGCGGCCGCTCCACGTCCGCCGTGAACGGCGTCCCGCTCGACGACTTCACTTTCGGCTTTCACCAATTCACGGGGGACACCGATGGCGACCGCGACGTCGATTTCCGCGACGCTTCCGTCCTGCGCGAGACCTGGCAACGGAATCTGGACAATCCCGCCTACCATTCCTTTCTCGACTTCGATCTCAGCGATCTCGTGGACGAAAGCGACCGCTCTCTCGTCGAGACCACCTACTTCTCGCTGCTCCCCGCAGCGCCCGCCGTCCATCTCTTCCTCCGCAACGACACTGGCGAGAGCGCGTCCGAGAACGCCACCGCCGTGTATGCCGCCGCCTTCGGCAGCACCGGCGCGGAAGACGCCGCTTCCTGGCGTGCCCGGCTGGGAGGCGGTCCTGCAGTGGACATCACGGACCTCGTTGCCGACGGCGGCGCGGTCTTGGACGAAGCCTTCATCGACCAGCTTCACGGGGGGGCTCTCTCCCCGGGCGTCTACCGGCTCAGCGTCGAAGCCAGCGATGCTTCCGGCGATCCGCTCGCTTCCGACGCGCTTGATTTCGAGTATCTCGGGCGGGTCCCTTACCCGCCCTATTTCACGAGCACACCTCCGCACGGTGTGGCCCTCGGGCAGATTCGCGCGGCCGAACCCCTGAATCTCTCGGCCTGGGCTGTCGAAACCTGGCCGGGTTCCCAAGGCCCCTCCCAGTGGGTCATCGCGCCGGACGGTCTGTCGGTGGAGCAGACGCGCAACTCGCAGCCGTCGGCGCTGATCAGCGACCGGAGTTTTTTGAATTTGCGAGTCACCGGGCGGTTTCGCGTCGATACCAGCAGCGACGACGACCTGATGGGCTTCATTTTCGGCTATCAAAACAACAAACAATTTTATATATTCGACTGGAAGCAGGGCACTCAGGGTTTCGTCGGCGGCACTGCCTTGCGGGGCATGTGCATCAAACGCATCGACGCCGGCGCCGGCGAGTTCACTGAGCCTGATTTCTGGTGGTCGAACGTCGATCGTCCCAACACGACCATCTTGGTTCCGCCCAACGACATCGGGTGGGTAGATTTTCAGGACTACGACATCACGCTCGATTTCACGCCCGGGCGCATCGTCGTGGAAGTTCACGAGGAAGGTCAACTGCTCGACCGTCTTGAAGTCGAGGACGACACGTTCACTGGCGGCCGCTTCGGTTTTTATAACTACTCGCAGGATTCCGTAATCTACAGCGGCTTCACCGCGGAAGCCTTGAACAACGTGTATTTCTATAATGCGAAAGCGCTCGATCCTGACGGCGATGTCATTACCTACTCCTTCGCTCCGAACGAAGACGGAAGCATGCCGCCCGCCGCTGCGACTCTCAATGCGAACAACGGATCGTTGGTCTGGCAGCCTGATGTTGCGGGGACCTTCCCTTTCACCCTGGTCGCGAGCGATGCCGACGGTCTGACCGACGTCCAGCGGTTCGATGTGCTGGTCAGCCCCATCGACGAACCCCCCACCGTCTACATCACGAAAACGAGTCCCTCGGTTCTCCCTGGTGAGGACGTCGCGGTGCGCGTCGTCGCTGCCGACGACCAGTTTATCTTCCGCACCCGGCTTTTCGTCGACGATGTCGAAGTGGCGCTCGACGAACTGGGTTCTTTCACGACGTCCTTCGACGCGCCTGGGTTGATCGAACTCCGGGCGCTTGCCGTCGATTCCGCCGAACAGGTATCGACCATCACTTCCCATATCCGCGTGCGCGATCCGGCGGCTCCGCCGGACAAGGTCCCGAGCAACGTCGCCGTCGCACCGCCCGGTCAGACCTCCGGCCAGACTGCCGATGTGTTCCCTCTCGTATCGTTTCAAGCTCCCCGGTCGTCGGCCGATGATCCCACGCGGTTCGTGGGCACAGTCGATCCGAATGGGGGCACTCTCAGAAATTGGTTTCTCGAATGGGCGCCCGCCTCCGCCGTAGACTTTTCCCAGCTTTCCTCGCCCACCGTGCTTTGGCAGAAGATCGCGGAGGGAACCGCTCCATTGGCCGCCGCCGAAATCGCTGTCATCGCACCAGCGAATTTCCCCGATGAGTTGATCGCCTTCCGGCTCCGGGCGGAGAACACCAACGGCCTCGGGCGCATGGTCAGCGTGGTGCTCAATCCTCGCTCCTCAGCCAATTCCAGCGCCAGCCAGAACGCTGGCTCCGGAATGGGAATCCGCGCTCTCGCCGCCTTCACTGCGCCGCTCGATCCCGCCGACGATCGCACGCAGCTCCGAGGCACGGTCGATGAGAACGGCGGCGCGCTTCAAAGTTGGGTAGTCGATTACGCTCCTCGCAACAGTGTGAACCTCTCCGACCTGGCCGATCCGGCAATCGCCTGGACTCTGCTCGAGCAAGGCGCTGAGCCGCTCACCGACGGTCTCCTCGCCTCACTGGATCCCGCGGCTTTCCTGAATGAGGTTTACGTTTTCCGCCTTGTGGCCGTGAACACAGGGGGTCTCGGCTCCGTCGCCACACTGACATTCAATCCCGTCGCGACCGATCTTTCAGGCCCCGTCGACACCTCCGGGATCGATCCTGGTTCAAGCCAGCGTCCGGTCACGCGGATTGCTGCGCCGGACACCGCGGGCGGTGTGCCCTCCGCTCTCACAGGCACCGTCCTCTCCAACGGCGGCACGCTGGAACGTTGGGTTGTCGACTATGCGCCGCGTTCCGAGGTCAATCCGGACGATCTCTCCGATCCCTCCGTTTCTTGGACCCTGCTGGCGGAAGGCGCCGAAGAGAGAACCAATGAAGAACTCGCCTCGCTCACCGATCCTGCCTTTCAGTTTGGCTCGTGGGTCATCCGGCTGCGCGTCTTCAACACGAACGGGTTGGGAAGCGTTGCCTCCATTCTGCTCGATTCGGGGGACACCACGCAACCCAGCGTCGCTTTTACCGCACCCGATGCTGAGGCCACTGTCGGTTATCTTACTGAAGTGCGCGGCACGATCGGCTCGGGAGGCGGCGTCCTCGATTTTTGGAAACTGGAAATCGCTCCGTCGGAGGAAGTCGCCCTGACCAATCTCAACGCCAACGCCAACTGGGTAGAACTCGGGTCGGGAGACACGCCTCTCGACGACCAGCCGCTGGGACAAATCGACCCCACCAACCTCCGCAACGGCTCGTACGTCCTGCGCTTGAGCGCCTTCAACACCAACGGCCGGGGCTTCAGGGACGGCATCCTCGTCCACGTCTCGGGGGAGGCCAAGCTGGGCAACTTCCGCCTCGAGTTTGTGGATCTCAATCTTCCCCTAGTGGGCATCCCCATCCAGATCAGCCGCATCTACGATACCCTCAACGCCAATCGTTCCGGCGACTTCGGCTTCGGCTGGACCCTCGGCATCGGCGACCCCGACATCAGGGAGACCGTGCCTGACACCGGCGACAGCTTCTTCTTCGCCACACCCTTCGAAATCGGCTCCCGCGTCTTCCTCACCACACCGGACGGCCGGCGCGTGGGCTTCACATTCAATGTCCGCAGCCCACGCAATCGCTTCCTCTACGTCGATTACGAACCTTATTTCATTCCCGATCCGGGAGTTTACGAAACGCTGACCATCGCTCCGTCTGATTTCGAGCGCGTCGAGGTGGATGCTGGGGGTGCAGTCTACACCCCGCTCCTTCCCTTCGGCTACAATCCGGACCGCTACCGCCTCACCACCAAAGAGGGCCTTGTCTACGATTACGACCAGCGCGCTGGTCTTCAAAGGATCACCGATCGCAATGGGCAGTCGGTCGCGTTTTCCCGCAGCGCCATCACCCACAGCTCCGGGCAAAGCGTGACCATCGCCCGCGATTCGCGCGGCCGGGTCACGTCGATTACCGCCCCCGGGGGCGCAACCTACACCTACCGCTACGATTCGAACGGCGATCTCGTCGCTATCGATGACCCAAACGGCGAAACCACCACGCTGTCCTACCTCCGCAATCCCGCCCACTACCTCGACAAGGTCGCCGAGCCGGCGGACGCCGCCCGCGGCCGGTACTCGCGCCGCGTCATCTACGAAAACGGCCGTTTCTCCCGGGTTGAGGACGCCGACGGCAACATCATCTCCAGCCAAACCATCCAACCCGGACAGTTTACCGGCACGCGCAGCGACGCGCTCGGCAATGTCACGGACCTCGTTTACGACAACCGCGGCAACGTGATCCAGGAGACCACTCCCGGAGGAGCGGTGACCATCCTCGAATACACCGACCCCGCCAATCCTGACAAGGAAACCGCGATGGTCGATCCCAACGGAAATCGCACGACTTTCGCCTACGACGCGCGTGGCAACCTCATCGCCAGCATGGACCATGCCGGGAACCTCCGCGAACTGACCTACAACAATCTGGACAAGCCCGTCTCCGTCACGCTCCGAAACCTCGCGGGTGAGGTTCTTTACACGATCACCGCCGAATACGATGCCAAAGGCAATCTCACCCGGGTCGTTGATTGCTCCGGCCGCGAGCGGCTTGTCGCCTACGACGCCAGTGGACGCCCGCTCTCGCGCACCGATTTCGACGGCTCCCTCGAACTCTACGAATACTCGGCGGCCGGTATTAGGAATCCATCCAAAATCACCGACGGGGAGGGGACAACCTTCGAGTTCACCTACAATGCACGCGGTCTGCCGACGGAAATCCGCGACGCGACGGGGAATACCTTTTCCTACCGCTACGACGCCAAGGGCCAGCTCATCGAACAAACCGACAATGCCGGCAATTCCGTAGTCTACCATTACGATGCCAATGGCAATGCCACGCGCGTCATCGACCGCGATGGCAGGATCACTCAACTCGAATACGACTCCAAGAATCGCGTGATCCGCGAAATCAAGATCGTCACCGACGATGAGAACTACTCGGACGATCTCATTACCACCATTGATTACGATGCCGCCGACCGGGTCACTTCCGTCACCGATTCCCTCGGACGCGCCACTACCTATACCTACGATGTGGACGACCGCCTCATTTCCGTTGCCGATCCGCTGGGCCGCGTCTCCAGCCGGAGCTACGACGGAAACGCCAACATCATCGAAGCCACAGACCGCCTCGGGCGCCGCCGCGAGTTTGCCTATGACTACCGCGATCTGGTTATCCGCGAAGACTGGTTCGAACCGGGCGGCTCCGATCCCGTCGAGACGATCCTTTCGGAGTACGACGAAGTTGGAAAACTCACCCGCATCTCCGACAACCGCACGGTCGAAACCTACACCCATGAATGCGGGCGCCTTGTCAGCATCAGCAACGCCGGATCGACCGGCCTCCCCTTCTTCGAGTTCACCCTCGGCTACGATGGGAATAGCCGGATCACCTCCATCACGGACCAGCTCGGAGCGAGAGTCGAGAGAACCTATGACAACGCCGGAGACCTCGCGGCCCTCGCATGGTTCGGGGGCGGCCTGCCCGGCAGCGGCGTGACGTTCCAGAGGGACGACCTCGGCGCCCTCACCGCCATGGAACGCTTCTCCGACGTTCTGCGGACAACCCCTGTTGGCTCCAGCCAATACACCCGCGACCCTTTCGAGGGAACCATCACGCGCATTCGCCACCTCAATGCCTCCGGTTCCCTTGTCGCCCCCGGCTGGGACTTCACCTTCGAGAGAACCAGCGAGAACCGCACCACTTCGAGTTCTCTCCAAGGCGACGATGCCGCCTACACCTACAGCCCGGATGGCCAACTCACCGGCGCCACGCATTCCGATCCGCTGCTCCCAGCAGAGGTCTATCAATACGACGCTCTCGGCAACCGGACCGATTCGCACCTCGGCGGTCCCTCGGTCATCGACGCCACGGGCAGGCTCGCATCCGATCAGATTCACACCTATCAATACGATGAGGAAAATAACCTGATCCTCGAGACCAACGCCGCCACGGGATCGACCCGGAGCTTCACCTACGATCACCGCACCCGTCTCCTCTCCGTCACCGATGCGGACGCCGCTTCGACTGTCGTTTCCAGGATCGAGTTCCTCTACGATCCTCTGGACCGGGTCATCGGCCGCACCATCAACGGCGTCGTCACCTACACCGCCTACCATCAGGACAACGCGTGGGCCGATTATGCGGACTCGGGAGCCGTCCTGACGCGCTATCTCCACGACGAAACGACCGACGGACTCATCGCCCGCTGGTCCTCCGCGGGAGGCGTCGAATGGATGCTCACCGACCAGACCCGGTCGGTCCGCGGCGCGATCGACGACTCCGGGAATCTCATCGCTTCCGTCCAGTATGATTCGTTTGGAAATCCGCTTGCCGGAGAGGCCTACCTCCAAACGAATCGCTTCGGCTTTACGGGCCGCGAGTACATCGCATCCGGGCTCCACCACTACCGCGCCCGCGCCTACAGTTCACGCACCGGCCGCTTTCTTTCCGATGATCCGCTCGGGATCTCCGCCGGCGACGCCAATCTCCAGCGCTACGCTTTCAACGATCCCCTCAACTTCCTCGATCCCACCGGGCTCACCAACTTTCCTGAAGTCAACGCCGTCAACGCCATCGGCCAGTCGGTCATCCGCTTGTCTGTCCCCATCAGTAAGGCGCTTCTCGTCCAAGCAGTGAGCGGCGCCATTTTGAACGTGATTTTTGATTACATCTGTCTCGCCATTGCGGGAGAGACGGATCGCATTTCACTTGGCCGGGTGATCCGCCAGGCCGTCGTGGGAGTTGGTTTAGGCACTGCGATCGGCGGAGCGGGGCTGGCGGTCGGTGGGGCTGCCCAGGGTCTGAGTTTCGCTTTCGGCGGCAGTTGGATCACGGCGCTGATTGGAAACTGGATCGCCAAACTCGCCGTCTATAACGAGATCGGCGTGCTGGCTACCCGGGTTGGATTCAAGGCGGTTCTTTCCGCTCCTTCCCTCATCGAATCACCAGGCACCGACAGCGAATCCTGCGACACCTTCTTCTACCGGGCCATCGGCGGAGACTGAGCTGTAGAGGCAAACTCCGCCGGTGACGACCGGGAGCGGGAGCCGGCAGCGCTGGGCTTCGAGCCAGGTCACGGGCCCAGCGGAGCGGTAATCGTGCTCGAAAGCATGATCATTTGGAGCCTAAACTGAGCGAATCCTCCCCCCAGCCTTCGACTACGTTTTCGAGCACCGTCCGTTACGGGACTGAGCACGAGCAGGATCCTTGAATTCCTTGTGACCGGGGTCAATCCTTTCACCACCCCGGTGTATGCTTCCACCGCGATGGATTCCTCAGCTCTGCTTTTCCCTCTGCGCGAACTCCCTAAACGCGCCAGCATCACCACGCGGGCTTTGGCCTGAAAGTTGCGCATTCATCACACCAACATCGTCTACTGGGAGAACACCGGCCGTGTCGCGCGACTCGAACTCTTGCCAAAACCCGCGGAAGCTCTCGGCGTCACTCTGGAGGAACTCTTGGGACAGCCCAGGCCTCGCCGTTGTTCCACAGCTCCCGGGAAACGCGGTCAACTCTTCGAGGCCGCCTCACGCCTGCCCCGCCGTCAGCAACGGAAAACTATCGAATTCGTCGAGCCCTTCATTGCCGCCCATCAACACCATCAGCAATCCTTTTAGCCGCTAACCATGGAGTTGGTCCATCGGGGCATCCAGAAGCTTGCTGTCGGTCACGTACGGGACCTCGAAACTTCGCCTCAACCGTTGCAGGCCGCAAACGTTCGCTCAAAAATCCGATTGAGGAAGCCGCCTGGAGCACATAATGACGTTATACGCACTCTTCGCTCTGCAACTCACGTTCCGTCATCAAACCAATCGAATCTTAGGTCATGCGTAAATGAACCCATTTCAATATATTTGACCTCCAAGTCAGAATCCGTTGCGTCTCGTTCCTGGAAGCGAGTTCCCATCAGAAGCCATAACGCCGATGACAATAAAAGGACAGCGATCAAGGCTAGTAAGAATAATCTCATTCTAGGGAATCACTCTTGTAACGGAAGCCCCGGGAGGATTATCGATATTCAACATGTAGTCAAATCCCTATCGAAAGAGCATGGGGACAGGATATACAAAAACCGCCACGCGCAGCCGTCTATTCAATTGAAAATTCAATGCGTTGAGCTAATAAATGAAATCTTCGCACGGATTGCTTTTCCATTTACCAGACCGGATGCTGCTTGGATGAGTCGCCAATTTACGAGCTCCTTAACGACCTCACCCCCTCAATCGGCAAGCTCACATTTGCCATGCAAGAAGCCGGTGCCTCGTTACTCCTGCTCAAGTATCAGCCTTACTGGCAATTCTAGCATTAATGGCCCTTCCCCTGAGGGAAAGTCATCCGAAAGCTCGTATGGAGCCCAATTGAGTCCTTCCTCCTCCAACAGTTTCTCCGATAACTCTAGCTGGAATGCTCTAATGATCTTTTCGGAATAGGGTTTTTGCTCGGATATCCGGTATTTGGCTGCCAATGCCTCTCTGATTCGAATGAATGACGGTAAAGTCTCGACACGGTCTATTCTTCTCCTCAGAATCATTTGGCGTTCATCATCAGAAGCACTTACACCAAAAAAATGCCACGTGCCTTCAAAGTCTACAATGTCAAATGCAAATGTAGTTTTATCATTGGTGATCTGTAAATTCTTAACCCACATAGGGTCAAACACCGAATAAAGCATCACTTCCTTCACGCCCTTTCGCTGGCTGACAAGAATATTATTGATGATCGATATCGCGAATGCCTGCGAATGGCCTTCGAAGCGGAGCTCAGCATAGAGTCGCAACAAATCTGCAGACGCTGAAGTGGGATCCAATCCCCTGAGGGTCAATATTGCGTTAGGCAGACTTTCCGTAAAGATATCCAGGTCGAAAGCAATGTCTGTACTTATTCCAACGAGATTCAGTAGAACTGGACTCGCAAACTCCTGCTCCAATGCAAGCTTTCCATTGCTACGCACTTTCTGATAAAATGCGAAGATCATCGTGGATTGGGACGATGAGGAATTCTCAGCAACCAGTTTAGATGTTACCAGAGCTACTGCAACACCCCCAACAACCACTGGTAAAAGCGCAGCATTATAATAGCATGCGATTCTCATTGGCAGTCTGTCATACGTGTGATGGCATCCTGTAGTTCTCTCTCAAATTCATCTCTTGGTCCCTGGGCTAGGTTCACCGGTTTCCCTTGCTGCTCACGCGGACTCTCTATCACGCCGAAACGATTCACTTCCAGTTGAGACGAATATAACATTATTCCGGAGTGCCGGAGGCCTGGGTCACTATGTCGACGCGCCGATCTGCGAGACATTTCCCACCCATACATCATTATACCTGCGTGTAGAACGCGCTTCGCGGAACTCCTGCGCATCCCACCCGACCCGCCAGCAATGCCCGGGAGATTTGCCAGCGTCCTGTTTCGATATAGGCATATAGGGTTCTACGGCCGCAGTGTAAAACGAAGACGCAAATAGCCCGCGGCGCTCTCTTCCGGCAAAGGAGCGCTGAGAAGCTGAGCACCCCCGCCGGCAGGGGTCAGTCCCGCGCCTGCGACCAATTGCCAGTCGTGCAGATCCGGCGACCATTGCAGCTCCACAATCAGGGATTCCGGCGGGGCAACGGGGAGGATCAGACCGGCGCTCCCTTGCTCCCCGTCGCGATAGGGAAGCAAATGAGGCGCATCCCCCGCGCGACGCGGATGAGCCCCAAAGGCGAACTCCGCCAAGTTAGGAGAGCCATCGCCGTCGGGGTCCGCTTCGGGTCCAGAAAGTGCGGGATCGGATCGCTCTTCTTCAGAAAAGTGAAGCGCCGTCCATTCCACCCACGACCCAGCCGGCGGCGGCAAAGGGACCGTGCCGGGAGTTCCGCCGGGCACAGCCGAGGCCCGCCATGTTGAAACATCGTCGCCATACACAGTGAAATCGACCCGCTCGAGAGACGGTCCCGAACCGTCCGCCTCCGGCGGCCAAGGGGCTTCGTCGTCATAGGAAATCGCATCGACCGTGGCATAGGAGACCTCTGCATCTCCTTCCGTGGAAACAAGAGGTTGCCGGAGCCGGATGGTTTCGCCGGCGTTGTCGAGTTTCCCCGCGAATGGCCCAACGATCTGCAAGCCTGCGGGGAGACCAAGGAGCGCCCGGAACTCCTCTGGATCGGCCCGCGCCACGACCAAGACCTCGCCAGGCGCCAACGAGAGGCCTCCTGGGAGCGTGTAGTCGATGCCGGAGATCCTCCAGGCCAATTCTGAATCATCCGGGTGATGCAGGGCCACGTTGGCCGGACCGATATTGGTCAGCTCGAGAAATTCTATTCCTCCCGCCGGTCCACTTTCGGCAGGATGATAGAGCAGCTCGCTGAAGACGACGGGACCGAGGACCGGAAGAGCGTTCTCTTCCCCTGGCGTCGGTTCTTGAAGCGTCGTAAAGCGCTCTTCACCAATGGAGTTGAGGTAACGGCCTACTGAGCGCCCGGCGGGGATGGCGTCGTATTCGATCAGGTGACGGTAGGAGCCCGAGCTTCCCTCCAGGCCTGGAGAAGTCAGCATCAGCGTCCCACCCTTCGGATCGAGGCGAAACGAACTTCCAAAGAGAGATTCCGGGTGGAGGATGAGATATCCTGCGGCTGGAATCAGGTAGCCTTCGGGCAGAGGCCACAGCTCGGGGTCGCCCTGGTCATTCGAGAGGAACCACCCGTCGAGATCAATGTCTTGCTGGTGGGGATTGTGCAATTCCAGGACGCCTGCGCCGCCCGGCCCAGATGCGGGAACGATCTCGTGAATAAAGGCTGGAAGAACCAGCGACGCCGGCGGCAATCCGGGCGAACCGCCAGGGGTGGTCTCCACACTCCAGTTCGCGGCGTTGCCGAGATCCACTCCGGAAACGGGTTTGGTTAGGCTCAGAGAATGCCCGGGGCCATCCGCTCCGGAAGGCCAGGGCGCCTTGTCGTTATATCGAAATGTAAAGACCGGCACGGCTTCCCCCTCTGGATCAGCGGTCAGCGTTAGCCTCTCGCCGCCATTGTCGAGCGAACCCTCGAACTTGCCCAGGACAGGAAGCCCCTGCCCGTGACGGAAGGCAAAGGCCTCGGGATCGCGGACCAAGAGGACTCGCTCCCCTGGCGACAAGGCAGCGCGGTTGCCCTCGGAAAACTGAAAGCGGATTCCTTGCGTGAACGCCAGATCGCCCAGGTAGACGGGCTCGGGACCGGGGTTGAACAGTTCCACGAATTCGAAGAATCCGTCGTCGCGATAGCCCCGCGCGAGTTCTTCGGCGCTCGGGGCCGCCGGATGATACATGAGTTCGGAGACCAGCAGGGACCCGGGACCGGCTGGCGCGGCTCCCACGGCAAAATGCACGCGCACGGGCCCGCTCCACTCCGCATCATCGCGGCAGCGGAAGAGATACGACCCCGTGGCGTTGATCGTAAGGTCCGCTGGAGAAACCGCGGCATCCGGATGCGTGGTCCCGCCCGGCGCGCGCGGATCCGGCCCGTCGATGGTGTATTCCACAGTCACCGGGTTGAAGAGGGAGGAATCGGGGGCGCGCACGCGCACGACCGTCCCAGCCGGCACGATGCCTCCGGGAGAATCGATGACAGGCGGAGCAACAAACTGTTTATCGATCCAGCGGACCCGCTCCCGGACCCAACCCTTGAGATGCTGGATTTCTCCGGCCCAACCGGGGATTCCGTCGTCGTAATCGAACGCGCCGTTGCCGTTTCCACCGTTGGGCGCCACCGCGGGCCAACGCGTGAAATTCCGCACCTGGGCTTCGGCGATCTCCGCGGCGAGCGAATCGATGAGGGCGTGCAAGCTCTCCTCGCTGAGGGGACCGCGCCGGAAGGTTTGCCAGTGGTCGATCCATTCCTGCCAAAAATCGGGTCGCCGGGCCTGACCCCCCGTGCGCACGGCGGCCCCGATCAAGTTGTTGAACCAAGTGTAGGTAAGATAGTCCACGCCGCTGGATGGGTTCCAATCGAGAGGACTCTGGGCGCGGGCGTCGCTATCGCAGCCCAAGGTCCTGTCGAAATCCCAGACGGGGCCGTAGTGGAGTTTTCCGCCGCGCGGCTTGTAGAGGTAAGTGCTGAGACGGAGGCCGTCGGGATCTTTGGTAAACATCCGGATCATGTGCTCGACGATCCAACTCCGGGTGTCGATGTAGGCGCGATAGCCAGTCTCGGGATTCTCGGCGTCATCGGATCGCATGGCCGCGGCCATATTGTTCAGATAGGCTTTCATGTAGGCGTCCTGCTGGGAAGTTACGTGTTCCTGCTTGGGATCGTTCCAGACCAGGTCGCCTTGTCCGCCCGCGTTGAAGGGTATCTCCGGATCGCCCTTGGAAACCCGGTCGACGCGCAACATAAACCCGCCGGTGATGCCGAGCCCCGAGGTGTGTCCGGCGACGGCTTTCTCGATGTCCACGCGGTCCGGCCCGCGTTTGATCTTCTCGATCAGGGCGTAGACGCCGAAGTAATCGCCGCTGGAGCTGGTCAGGTAGGCTCCGTCGCCCAGCTCGTCGCCGTCGCTGTTGACGAAGACCTCGACGAACCGAGTGCGAGGCGCGTAATTGCCCAGTCGCCGGCTGAGTTCGTAGGTGAAAGGGTTGCGAATGAGGGCACGGTCGAAAGTGTAACGTGCGCTGAGCACCCAGTCCGCGTCCGGCGGCAGTCCCAGCGGCGAAATGTCGGCATCGACGTCGGAATCATCGCGCCAAGCTTCGACGGCAAGGGAGTACTTCGGGTTGCCGACCGTGCTGGAGCCGCGGCGGCGCAATCCGCTTCGAGTGACCAGGGTGGGAGGGTCGCGGAGACTGGTGCGGCCGGTCTCCGGATCCGGTTCGAAAATCATCCAGGTGGCGAAGGAAAGCTCCCGCTCGGAGGGCGCGTTGCCGCCTTGGTTGTCGAGCAGGACGATGGGCAGGTCCGAACTAAAATCGAGGACCTCAGGCGAGACCTGCAGGTAAGCCTCGGACCGCGGTTCCGATGGAATCCGGCCCGGCTCAACCACGACAGCCGTGACGTGGGAGCCTGCCGAAAGCACCAGCGGTTGCGTATACACGTTGAACAATGAGGGTCTGGCGACGCTCTTGCCCGTGGCGAAATGAATCTTCGAGCCGGGCTCCGCGCCGGGCGCGCTTAATTCGACCGTGAGGCTGCCGGTGAAGAGACCGCTCGAAACGGAAAAGACGACTTCGGATGCTGGTCCCTCCAAGACGGCGGTGTTTGGTCCGCCGGGCGTCGGCTCCAACATGAAACCCACCCCGTCGTAGGACACATCCGTGTATTGGCGCGGATACTCCATCTCGGCAAGAATTGCGCCGCCGGAATCGCGCAGCGACAAGTAGCCGCCGCCCCGGTTCAGCCGGAAGTTCGTGTGGCTGGGTGAGAAAATACTGCTGCGGTCCTTTCCCGAGGCGTAAATCACAAGGTATCCTCCGGCGGGAATCGAAGCGTTGGCCGGGAAAGTCCACTGAGTGGGGGTCCCGGAATCGTGCGACAACGTGTGCCCGGCGAGAGATACGGAGTCCGCGCGGGGATTATGCAGTTCGATCCAGTCGGAGAAATCGCCGTCGCTGTCGGCCAGGTCCGTAAGATTGACCGCCAAGATTTCATTGATCCTCAGGTCTTCCTGCGCCTCCGACAAGGCGATCAGCAGGCTTGAAGTCAATGCCAGGAAGAGCGCCAGGGGCGGCGAATACAGACAACGCGTTATCATATCCAGACTATGAGGGGTTTTACCCGCATTTCTCCTACTCTTTCTGCTGCGGCGCGCTACGCCCTATGGGGACTGCGTTGCGCTTGCCTCAGGCTTGAACAGGGTGTTGCTCACCCAGCCCGACGCCTTCGGCTGCGCGCGCCTTGTCCGCAAGGGGCTCGCCGGCCCCTCGCGACGAAACAGTAGGAGAAATGCAGGTTTACAGTATAGCGGTGAATCCGGCGGCCGGTCGATGGAAATCGGAGCGTCGCCACGCCGAAATCCGAGTCCCTCCACCGGACTGCGGCGGCGTCACGGTTTCGCCGGCCACCACGCCTCGATGGCCGCGCTGAGTTCCCGGACCTTCCCCGGTTCGGAGGCAGCCAGATCCTGGGTCTCTTGGGGATCTTCAGCGACGTGAAACAATTCCGCCCGGCCCGGTCCGGCGGCCCCTCTCGGCGCTCCTTCGCCTACGTTCTTTGGGTTGGGCAGAATAAGCTTCCAACCATCCCGCAAGCACCAGCGGTAGGTCCAGTTCGCTGCAGGATCTCGCACATCGACGGCGTGATGGAGATGGCAATCGCCAAACACCGTGCGCCGTTCTCGCACCGCTTCCAAATCGCGGAGATCGACGCCGGACATGGTCTCCGGAGCTGGAATTCCACAAGCCTTCAACAGCGTCGGAGCGAGGTCGATGCTGCTCACCGGCGTGGCGATCCTGTCCGGAGCGATACGGCCCGGCCACCTCAACATCATGGGCGTGCGCAAACCCCCGTCGTAGGGCGATTGCTTCGATCGCAGTGCGTAATGCGGCGCTTGTGGATCTTGAATCCAACCGTTGTCCGCTACGTAGGCGACCAGCGTGCGCTCGGAGAGAGATTGCTCCTCCAGGAAATCCAGAAGCGCGCCACAAGTTTCGTCGAACCACTCACACATGGCGAAATAGCGCGCCACATGGGGGGACTCCGCCGCATCGCGGTATTTGGCGAGCAGACGTTCCGGTGGATCGTGTGGCGTGTGAGGAAGAAAGGGCGCATACCAAACAAAAAAGGGATTGTCTCCGCAGCGCCGGATGAAGTCGAAGACCGGTTCCATGCCTTCCCTTCCAATGCGCAAGCCCTCGTCGCCGTGACGTCCGCCCCGGGCAGGATCTCCATGCGTCATCCCTTCCGTGAACCCTCCGTTGCCCGGAGAACCCATCCACCATTTTCCAGATTGGAAACTGCGATAGCCCAAGGGGCCGAGCATCCGCGGCAAAGCCGGTGCGTCGCGCATGCGGCCGTTGAGATACTCGAGATCGCTCAAAAACCGCGGATCGTCGCGGTAAGGATTTCCCGCGGCGAGACGGCGGGGCGGTTCGTTACTGGTAATGCCATGTTGATGAGGATAAAGACCCGTGATGATGCTGGCCAGAGAGGGACAGCACAGGCTGCCCGGCACATAGCCATGAGTGAACAACAGGCTCTCGGCGGCGAGCCGGTCCAGCCGCGGCGTTCGAATCACTGGATGGCCCATGAAGCCGTAATCGGTCCAGGCCTGATCGTCCGAAATGATCAGAACGACATTCGGCGGAGCGGCTTGCGGGATCTCCGGGCCGGCGGCAGCGTGTGAGGCCGCAACACCGGCCAGGTTCACAATGGACAGCAAGAGGAAGGCTTTCATCGCGGACGAGGTGTTTGCCTACGGTTTGCCGGACAACCGAAGTGGCAAGGGGGATCTTAACGCGGCAGGACCGGCACACCGTTTCCGGGAGACAAGCCGATGAAGCTGCTCCCGCCGGCGCTCCTGGTGCGCGCTTACATGCAGGGTATCTTTCCCATGGCCATGGACACGGGCGAAATCGGCTGGTTCTCGCCCGACCCCAGAGCCGTAATCCCACTGGAGAGTTTCCATGTCCCACATGGGTTGCGGCGGCTGATGCGCAGGAACCTCTACGAAATCCGAATCGACACGGCCTTCCAACAAGTCATGCATGGCTGCGCCAGCCGCAAAGAGACCTGGATCGATCCTGTCATCCAGGCAAGCTACACGGCTCTGCACGATTCCGGCTGCGCCCATTCCGTGGAGGCCTGGGAAAACGGAGAACTCGTGGGCGGACTCTATGGCGTGGCCTTGGGCGGCGCCTTCTTCGGCGAATCCATGTTCTCGCGGCGGCCCAGTGCCTCCGGCGTGGCCTTAGTCCATCTCGTGGAGCGCCTGCTGGCGCGCGGCTACGTCTTGTTGGATACGCAATGGAGCACCCCCCACCTGCGCCGCTTCGGCTTAGTCGAGATCGCGCGACCGGTCTATCTGGATCGCCTGGCCGCCGCCCTGCGCCTGGACTGCGCTTTCACAGATCCGCCCCAGCTCCTGAGCGGAGGCCTCGAAAAGAAGACCTCCGCGGATTGAGCGCGGCGAAGGCCTCCAAAAACGGGGGAAGGAGTTCTCCTGGAAAAACCGCGATCCCGGCCGGAATGGCTCTCTTCTTTTCTAGCGCCCTGTTCAAGCCTGAGGTAAGCGCAACGCATTCCCCATGGCGCCGCAGCGCGCCGCAGCAGAAAGAGTATGAGAAATGCGGGCTAGTAGGTCGGAGTCGTGGCTTGGCTCATCGCCGCCATTCCACCCATGAAAAGGAAGAAAATGACCGCGAAGATGATGCCCACGATCACCAGGGCGAGAGCGATGATGCCGAGGATCTTGCCCACCTTGGTGTTGCCACGTCCCTCCGGATCCATCAAACCCAGATCCATCTTCTTCAAGTCGCCGTTGGCAAGAATCCAGGCCACGATTCCACAAGGAAAGCAGACGACGAGTCCGAGGATTCCCAGGACGAGAATGAGGGTGCCGCGGTGCGGTTCAAGGGTGCCGGAGGGTGCGCTCATAGTAATGCCAAAAAGGTTTTGATGCTTCGATTCCGGCTTGCGTGTAACAGATCGCCGGTTGGCTGTAAAACTCTTTTCTGAGTGGAAAATCAGCCGGCCGGCGCGGAACTCTGTAAATCACGAACTCGCCGCAGCGGCGATGAATACGCCGACAATCAACAGATACAGCACCGCCAAGACAAACATGCAGAGGGAAAGAATCATTCCCACGATGGCGCAGACCTTTCCGCCCATGCTGATCTGACGGCCCGCGGGATCCATAATCCCCTGATCCATCTTAAGGAGATCCTTCCTGGACATCAACCACGCCGCAATACCGAAACCCAAACCCAAGGGCGAACACCAAAAGGTCAGTGTGAACGTGATGCTCAGGATTCCCAAAACCAGAATGGCAGTGCCCCGGTGCGGCTCACCCACGAAAGCGGCGGGGGGAGCGTAGGGAACCACCGGCGCCGGGGGAGGGACTGGGACTGGAGATGCGGCCGGAGAAAGCGCCCCGGGAGATGGTGACGGCGGTCGCCCTGGGCTGGGCCCGGCGGCCTGCTCCGATGGCTCCAATGGCTCGGGTTGATGCGGTCGCGGCGGTTGTTCCGGTTGAGGATCCATGGGACGCAGGTTGAGAGTGGCGGCAAGGTTAAATGCGATACACCGGACTGGCGCTTTCCCGGTCCGCCAGCCTCTGAGAAGTCGTCTCGAGACGTTCCGCCAGCGATTCCGCGATAAACCGGAGGACCAATGCAGAAGCGCGGGCGCCCGCAAGCGTGTCGAAGGAGTCGCGGAATTCGGCGCCGATCTTCAAAACGAACGAGGGCTCCGCAGCGGTCACGGTGGCGCTGCGGGGCTCGTTCCGGAGGAGCCCCATCTCCCCGAAGGTCTCTCCCGGCGACCGGATCGAAGCGATGTCTTGATTGCTCTTGCGCACCCGCAGCGCCCCCTTCAGGAGAATGTAAAAGTCATCGCTGGGTTCGCCTTCCCGGACGATGGCGTCATCCGCTTCACATTCCAGCAGCGCGGCATGCCGCAAAATCTCGTCGCGGCCGGGTTCGTTGAGCCGGGCCAGCAAGGGCAGGCTCAGAAGGGACGGCGGCAGTTCGCCGCGGCGGTGCAGATAAGGGATCTCGCGCATCGTCTGGGTTCGAAGCTGCCGGATCGACAGTCCTCGCGACGCAACCATGGGCTCCGATGGCCGGCAGAGCAAGCTCCCAAGCCCTCTCGCCGGGAGACCTCGCCAAAGCTCGCGGTTAGCCCGCATTTCTCATGCCGTTTCGTCGCGAGGCGCCGCGAACCCCTTACTGCCAAGGCCGCGCATTGCCCAGGGCGCAGAGCTGGGTGGAGCACACCCTGTTCAAGCCCGAGGCATGCGGAACGAAGGCAGGATGGGGTGCAGCGCGCCACAGCAGAAAGGGTATGAGAAATGGGGGTTAGTCTACCGCTTCCACCTTGTACCCCCCGGATTTCTCGTCGGCGACGAGCTGCAAGAGCCCCCGTTTCTCCGCTTCTCGCAGCAGATCATTGAAAGAGCGGAAGCCGTGGGCACGCTCGTTGAAGCCCGGATTGCGCCGGCGGAGCGCTTGTTTGATCATCGAACCCCAAATGTGCTCGTCTTCGTCGCGTTCCTCGCAAAGCGCATCGAGCGTCGCCCCCACCTGTTCCAGAGCCTGGTCCAAAGTCGGACCCGCCGATGCATCGGGCGGGGCATCCTCCGCCCGGGCGGGGGAGGCCGGAGTCGCGGCCGTCCGGCCCTTTTTCTTCGCCTTCTTCGGCAGCTCACGCACGAGGTCGTCGTAATAGATGAACTCGTCGCAGTTGTTGATGAAAAGGTCCGAGGAGGAGTTCTTGACGCCCAACCCGATCACGGTCTTGGCGTTCTCCCGCAGTTTGCTCACGAGCGGGGAAAAATCGGAATCCCCGCTGATGATGGCGAAAGTATCGATGTGTTTGCGCGTAAAACAAAGGTCGAGCGCATCGACCACCATCCGGATGTCGGCGGAGTTCTTACCCGACTGACGGACGTGCGGTATTTCAATGAGTTCGAAGGCCGACTCGTGGAGGCTGCGCTTGAAGTCCTTATAGCGATAGAAATCGCAATAGACCTTTTTGACCACAATATGGCCCTTGAGAAGGAGCCTTTCGAGCACGCGCTTGATGTCGAAGGCAGGGTAGTTGGCGTCGCGGGCCCCGAGGGCGATGTTCTCGAGATCGAGAAACACAGCCATCGTGGCGTCGGGATGGGATGGGTTCATGGATAGAGGAAAGAAAATGAAAAGGGGGTTGAGGAGCGCCGCCAGGCCGGCCGGGGCAACTCCTTCCTGCGCCGCGATACTGAGCACGCGGCTGCGGATTGTCTGGCGGTGAGGGAGGGATTCGAACCCTCGGTACCTTTTGGGGTACGCTTCTTTAGCAAAGAAGTGCTTTCGACCACTCAGCCACCTCACCAGATGGGGTCCAGCACCTCAGACCGTTACCCTCGCGATCCCAATCCGTCAACCCCTTTGTCGGTCCGGCCCCGGGAACCAGGCCGCCGGAGACGCCGGGCGCTCCAGATCCTTCTCACAATGGGTTTCCATCCCGCGACCCGGCCGTCGAGGACGACGGTCGGGCTCTACCAGATTTCTCACGCTATCCTGGAGGGCGGGCTCCCGCACGCCCCATCGCTCCCTGGGTCTCCCCCCTCAAGCCGCCATCGGCGACATCTTCTCCGCGCCCCGCCCCAACACCGGCAGCGTCGCCCCAATCCACCCCGCCAATCCAGCGTAAAACTCCTCGCGCCCTATGTCGTTGAAGGGCTCATGCAACAGCTCCGGGAACAAGAGAAACTCCTTCTGCCGCGCCGGGATCCGATCGAAAAGCCGCCGCGCCTCCGCAGCCGGACAAATCCGGTCCTCGCCCCCATGAGTCATCAACAGCTTGAGTGATTCCGGAATCCGCGCCGCCAATCCCTCCAGACGGGAGGATTCGTGGAGCAAGATGCCGCCCAAACGCAGCGAGATCTCCCGGTGCACCAACGGATCCCGTCGCGTCGCTTCGATTCTCTCTAAATCCCGCTTGCATTCCTCCGTTCGCACACCCGAACGAAGCGTCAGCTCCGGACAAACCCGGCCCAGCAACCGGGCCGCCGCAATCTTCAGCCTTCCTGCCCTCGCCCGGGCGTTCACCAAAGGCGAACTCACCCAGGCAAAATCCACCGGAACCAACCGGCTCCCCAAAAAATGCAGCACGAAAAAGCCGCCCATGGAGTGCCCCATCAAGCCCAGCGGAGTCCCGGCCGGAAGGAGTCCCCGAAGCCGTTGCAGCTCCTCCCCAATCAAGGTCTGCACCGTCTCCAAGCGGTCGATGTGGCCGCGCCGTCCTAAACTCCTCCCGTGCCCAGGCAAATCAATCGCCGCGCTCAGCACCCCGCAATCCG
This sequence comes from Verrucomicrobiales bacterium, assembly GCA_041749135.1. Classification (GTDB taxonomy): domain Bacteria; phylum Verrucomicrobiota; class Verrucomicrobiia; order Verrucomicrobiales; family DEV007; genus DATKCT01. Next base: position 23,563 of record JBGTBW010000147.1, on the reverse strand, counting down.
CCAACAAGTCCAGGTGCTCTTCGTGTCGCTCCCCATGATCGCCGAGGCCGTGCACAAACAAGGCCGCCGCCCGTGGAGGCCCAGCCGGAATATGTTCGCGCCGCCATACGCGCAATCCAGCGACGGAATCGTAATGGCCCGACACAACCTGCATGCAGCTATTGTAAAGGATTCGTCACAGCTCCGCAATCAGGCCTTCTGTGACAATCGTCCCCAAACATCACGGAAAATCTGAATTTCAAGCTTTCTAAAGTTTCCTGCAGCATCTAGGCTTTGCCTCACGCATCCGGTCCTTCCCGGCGCCGCCGGGAAAAAACCGCAGCGTCCACCTTCCGATCCCATGCCGCCGGTCGTCCCGTGTTTCCGCTCCGGGCCGGAATCATCGCCGCTTCTCCCCCGTGCCAGTGCGGACGGCCATCCCCCTGCGCAGCCGTCTGCGACATTCCTGTTTCCCTCCGCCCCTGGACTTCCTTCGGGCGGGCCCCATCCTGCGCCTCCATCCCGATCGCGTCTTCAGAAAGCTCTCGATCATGATCTACGACACGGACCCTAGCCAGCCCTTCCTCTTCTCCGAACCCCAGTTCGTTCCCTCCTCCGCCCCGCCGAGCCGCAGCCGCAGTCTATCAGCCTGGAAACCCCTGTCTCGAATCGGCCGGCACTTCGTCGTCGATACAAACATCCTCCTCGACGACCCCTCCATCCTGAACCGGGCAGGATCCGATCATCTCTGCCTTCCTCTGGATGTCCTGGTCGAGTTGGACCGCTTCAAGCAGCAAACAGGAACCTCCGGCGCTCACGCCCGCTCCGTGCACCGCATCTTAAGCGACCTCTTTTCCCGCAGCGAACATCCCCTCGGAGCCGTAGCCACCCGGGACGGCGGTTCCGTTCAGCTTGTGCCCTATGATCCCGCCGACGCACGCCGGGTACCCGTGCTCCGCAAGCTGGACCGGCTCCTCTTCCAACCCTCTACGGCGGATCACCGCATCCTCGCCTGCGCCCTGCTGCTGCGCCATCACGTGGAAGGACCCGTGGTCCTGGTGACCCGAGACCTCAACCTGGCGCTGAAGGCCCGGGTGTTCGCCATCGAGACCAAGCCCGACCTGTTTCGCCCGAATCAAGAGGAGACCGGCGCCCGCTTTCCTCCCGTCCTCGATACCTCCATCTACGATCTCCAGCGCTTCGCCAGCTCCGGCCAACTCACAGTCGATCCGGAGTCCTGCACTCGACTCGCGCTCAATGACTACCTGCTCCTGCGGGCCGGAGAAGGACAGACCATCCCCGCCCGGTACCATGGCAAGGGTCTCTTCCGCCGTCTGCTTTCTCCTTCCGGTCTGCAAACCGGGCTGGGGGCCGCACTCAAACCGCTCAACTTCGGCCAACGCTGCTTTGTGGACTCGCTGCTCGACCCGCAGATCCAGCTCGTCACCTGCCGGGGTTCGGCGGGCACAGGGAAAACCCTCCTGGCCATGGCCGCCGGTCTGCACGCCTTCCTGGAGGGATCCTATCAAGGCCTCATCGTGAGCCGGCCCATCGTTCCGGCGGGCGACGACCTCGGGTATCTCCCCGGCTCCTTGGAAGAAAAAATGCACCCCTGGCTCCAGCCCATCCACGACGCTTTCCAATATCTCGCCGCGCCGGCTAACGGAAAAAAAGTCTCTCGCCGCAACCCGCTCCCCGCTGAAGCCGCCCCAACGGGCTCGCCGCTTCGCCGGTTCATCCAATCCGGCGTCATCGAAGTCCAGCCGCTCTGCTACATCCGCGGCCGCTCCATCGCCAATCGATTCTTCCTCTTGGACGAAGCCCAGCAGCTCACGTCTGCGGAAGCCAAAACTGCGGTGACCCGGATGGGTTCCGGAGCCAAGCTGGTGCTCGCCGGCGACCCTGACCAGACCGATCACCCCTCACTCGACTCCTGGAGCAACGGACTCTCCTACACCCAGCGCCGCCTGGCCAATTTGCCCTTCGCCGCCCATCTCGAACTGCGCAAGAGCGAACGCAGCACCCTGGCCGAAGCCGCGGCCAGGCTCATGTGATCGGATCCGGTCAACTCGCCCGCTCGACGTCCTCGGAGGCTTCGTCTTCGAAAAACTCCCCGCCCCGCAGGGCTGCCTGAATCCGCCGTGAGCCCCGGTCCGTCCCCGGCGCATTGATTTGGCGGTGGATTTGCCTGGCTAGAAAAGGAGCGGCCGCGGTCAGTCCCACCGCCAAACAAATCATCGAAGCAATGTCGCGGCCTCCCCGGCTCATACGGTCCGCCACCAGCAAACCCACGGCCATCCCCAAGGCCGCGGGCCCCACGAATTGCGCGCCGCTTTCCACTGTTTCCCTCCCGATTTCCATCGCGGCATTATATCCCCAATGACCTTCCAGCCAAATTCTTTGCGCGCTTCCCCCTTCCACCCTCGCTAAAAGTTTCGCTTGATCTGCACCGCCATCCTCTTTCGGTAGCTACCCCATGGCGGACACCTATGCACTGATCCTTGCGGGAGGCAGCGGCACGCGCTTCTGGCCGCTTAGCCGGAAGGCTAGACCTAAACAATTGCTCCAGCTCTTCGATCGCGCTTCCCTGCTGGAGAACACGGTCAACCGGCTCGAGGGTCTCGTCCCCCCCGAACGCATTTTCGTCCTCACCAATGCCGAACAGGAAGCCGGCGTCCGCGCCCTGTTGCCGGATATTCCGCCGGATCAGATCGTCGCCGAGCCGGAAAAACGCGACACAGCTCCCGCCATCGCCCTCGGCATTGGATGCGTCGCCGCTCGCGATCCCGCAGCCACCATGTTCGTGCTTCCGGCCGATCATCTCATCCGCGACGTCGGCGGTTTCCAACAAGTCCTCCGCGCCGCCGCCGCCGCTGCCGAACGCGCTTCCGCCCTCCTCACCGTCGGCATCAGGCCCTCCTGGCCCTGCCCGAGCTACGGTTATATCGAACGTGGCCGCGCCGCCGTCATTACCGGCTACACCGGAGACCTCCCCGTCCACGAAGTGGTCCGATTCCGCGAAAAACCCAATGCCGAACTCGCCGAAGAGTTTCTCCGCCAGTCCTGCTTCAGTTGGAACGCCGGAATGTTTATCTGGAGCGTTCCCACCGTCCTCCACGAACTCAGCCGCCATTGCCCCGATCTGGCCGATTTCGTCAACGAAATCCGCAAGTCCCGCAACCTCCAAGCGACCTTGCGAACCCAATTTGGCAGCCTGCTCAAGATCTCCATCGATTACGCACTCATGGAAAGGGCGTCCCGCGTGCTCAATATCGAGGCCACCTTTGATTGGGACGACGTCGGCAGTTGGATCTCCGTCAGCCGTTACCTGACAGAAGACGAGAACCACAACCGTATCGCCGCCCAAATCACCCAGATCGACGCCTCCCACAACATCGTCTACTCTCGCGAGCCCTCCCACATTGCCCTCGTCGGAGTCGACGACCTCATCGTCGTGCAAACCGCCGACGCCCTCCTCATCGCCCACCGCGATGCGGCCGACGATATCCGCAAGCTTGGTGACTGTCTCCCACCGGAACTCCTGTGACCCCGTCGCCCCCATGAGTGGCCGGCTGATCGGCATCGACTTCGGAACCGCCCGCATCGGGCTCGCCCTCAGCGACGAACTCGGGCTCCTGGCGCGGCCGCTCGAAACCGTTCCCGCCGGGATCTCTCACCCCGATCCCCTCGATCGCATCGCCCGCGCCATCTCCCATCATGGCGTCGCCGCCATCGTGCTCGGCGTCCCCTACCTTCTCGATGGCCGCAGCGGAGAAGCTGCCAATCGCGCCCTCACCTTCGCCGGAGCCCTCCGCCAACGGTTCCCCAATCTCCCGCTCCACCTCGTCGATGAGCGCCTCTCGACGGTGGAAGCGCGCCAACAGCTTCAGCGATCGAACCGGCCCCAGTCCGAGATCCCCTCCCTGCTCGATCAAACCGCCGCCGCGGCCATTCTTCAAGACTACCTAAACCATGCGGCCGGCGGTCCGCCCCTCTTGCCTCCTCCGCCAGATGAGCCGCAGCAACGCTGATCCCTCTCTGGCCACAGCGCCGAATCTTCCTTCCACCCGCCGCTGGAAGCTCCTCATCGCTTACGACGGCCGCTCCTTCTCCGGCTGGCAAAGTCAGCCCTCACAAAACACGATTCAAGACCATCTCGAGGGAGCCTTCTCCGCGATCCTCGGCCGCCCCTCTCCCAGGGTCCATGGCGCAGGACGGACCGATGCCCGGGTCCATGCCGAAGGACAAACCGCCCACGTCGATCTCCCCGCACCGGCTTCGCTCGACGCCGCCGCATGGACCCGCGCCCTCAACGTGCGGCTCCCCCCAGCCATCCGTGTCCTCCGGGTCGAAGTGGCCGGCCCAGAGTTTCATGCCCGTTTTTCCGCCCTAGCGAAAACGTATCGCTATGAGATCGATTCCGCTCCGGTTCTCTCCCCCTTCCGCAGCGGCCTGGCCTGGTTTCGCCCGCAGCGCCTCAATGCCGGCGCCTTCGATCGGCTCGCCCAGGCCCTCCGCGGACCCCACGACTTCGCCGCCTTCGCCGCCCAGCGCGGACCCGGCGCGCCCCCGCCCCGGTCCACCATCCGCACCATGACCCAGGTCGCCCTTGACCAGAATCGCCAGGGCTCGCTGATCCTCCGTTTCACCGCCGACGGATTCCTCTACCGCATGGTTCGCCTCCTCGTGGGCGGCATGGTGCGTTGCGCCAGCGGCCGCTGGCCCGAAGCGGCTTTCCTGGCACTTCTCCATCACCCTGGCGGCGCCGCCCATTGCACCTGGTGCGCGCCTCCCGACGGCCTCTACCTCGAGTCAGTCCACTACCCGCCGGGCTCCTGAAACCCAGATTTCAAATCCCGCCCTCCTTTTGGCTCGAGGCCCGCAACGGAGGGCGGGTTTTCCAACCCGCCTCTCGGACCGTGAAACGGCGGGTTGAAAACCCGCCCTCCGTTAGCTTCCAGTTTAGAATGTCCCGCCGCACCGTGTTCCCGCTCACCCGGCAGGAAAAGCCGCTGGCGCCGGTGGCCGTGAAAAGCTGCTTGCGACACGAACAGCTTGAGCGTCTCGCGGTTCTTGCTCTCGATCACCAACACGGGGACGCCGTTGATGAGAAAGACCACATCCTCCCGTGTGCTGTAGTGCCTCGCCCCCAATTCTCAAATCTCTATCTGAATCCCCAACTCCACGACCCGGCCCGGCGGCAACCGGAAAAAAGTGGCCGGTTGCTGGGCGATCCGCGAAAGAAAGGCAAACAAATGCGCCCGCCAACGCGCAAACCCCTGTCCCCGGCGCGCGGGCACCAGAGTCTCGCGCCCCAGAAAGAAGGTGACCTGCGGCGCCGAGATCTCCAATCCGCAATCCGCGCACAACTCGAGAATGCGCGGAACGTCCGGCTCCTCCATGAATCCGTAACGCCCGGTCACTCGGAAGAAGCCCTTCCCAAAGGCTTCCAACTCGACGCGGTCCGACTCCGGCGCCGTCGGCGTGTCCAGCGTCATCACCGTGAGGAAGAGGACCCTTTCGTGGAGAACTTTGTTATGCTTGAGATTGTGCAACAAGGCAACCGGCGTCGAGCCGCGGTTGGCCGTCATGAAGACCGCCGTGCCCGGCACACGCAGCGGCGGATCCACTGCAAGCCCCGCCAGCAAATCCTCCTGCGGCAGGGCTTGCGCCGCCAGTCGCCGGCCCAGAATCTTCCGGCCCGTGCTCCAGGTCGTCATCAGGGTGAAGACAGTCATCCCCACCACCAAGGGCACCCAGCCGCCATGGAAGAACTTGGCGAGATTCGCGGCGAAAAACGCAAACTCGATGGTCAAGAGAAATCCGCAAAACGCTCCCGCCCGCCAAAGGCTCCAGCCCCAGGCATGCCGCGCCACCACGTAGAGAAGACTCGTCGTAATAAGCATGGTCAGGGTTACGGACAACCCGTAAGCGTGAGCCAACCCGCTCGATGATCGAAAGCCGAGGACCAAGGCCAGACAGGCCGCCATCAGGATCCAATTCACCAGCGGAACATAAATCTGACCCCGCGTGTGATGGGATGTGTGCCGGATGGATGTTCGCGGGAAATAGCCGAGCTGCACCGCCTGCAAGGTCACGGAGAAAGTGCCTGTGATCAGGGCCTGAGAGGCAATGACCGTCGCCACCGTCGCCAACACCACCAGGGGAATCAGCGCCCAGGAGGGAGCCAAGCGGTAAAACGGCTGCGCCGCCGCCTCCGGATTCGCCAACAACAAACCGCCTTGCCCCAGATAATTCAGCAGCAGCGCAGGCAACACACACACAAACCACCCCAGGCGGATTGGCCGCCGGCCGAAATGACCCATATCCGCATACAACGCTTCCCCCCCGGTGACCACCAGAAACACCGACCCCAACACCAGGAAACCCGAGTGCCCCGACGTGAAAAGAAAGTGCAGTCCATGCCATGGAAAGAAGGCCTGCAAAACTTCAGGATTCCCCACGATGCCGCGCAACCCGAGAACCGCCAGAACGGCAAACCACACTAACATCACCGGACCAAAAAACGCCCCCACCCGCTCAGTTCCCACAAACTGAAACGAAAACAACGCTATCAAGATAGCTAAAGTCAGCGGAATCACGAAGCGGTCGAACCCATCCGCCGCCTCCCGCAATCCCTCCACCGCACTGAGCACGGAAATGGCAGGCGTGATCATCCCGTCTCCAAAGAGAAGCGATGCGCCGAACACCCCGAGCACGCCCACCAAAAACCGCCCGCTCCCCTCATTTGGCAAAGCCTTCTGACACAAGGAAAGCAACGCCAGCTCCCCGCCTTCTCCCCGGTTATCGGCCCGGAGAACAAACGCGAGATACTTCACGCAAATGATCACGATGAGCGCCCAAATGATCAGGGAGAGCACTCCGAGAACATTAGCTTCCGTAACCGCCGTCTCGTGCCCTGAGTGAAAGCATTCGCGGACGGCATACAAGGGACTTGTCCCGATGTCGCCGAAAACAACGCCGACGGCGCCCAAAACAAGGGTCCGCGTGGAAGCCTTCGGAGGTGTGGCCATACCGCCAAATCACGGTTCACCGCAAAGCCGCCCGCAAATCGACAACGCCTTGCCAGAACCAGCTTGGAACAGCTCCGCCCGCCTCCCCGCTCCCACCCACAGCAGGCATAGGCATCACGAGCGCCCCAAAGCCGTCCGCGCCTCCAAGAAAGGCCCGTCCTTGTCCCGCCCAAGTCCCTGCGACACGCTTGCTCACACCTTCAACGCTGTCCAACCGGCCACGAATCCACAGACTCGCGGTTTTCCGCCCCAATTGCAAGCCTGCTCCCGCACTGCTCCCGCGCCCCACCGTAGAACCTCGCACGCACGAGGCTTGCTACGCCAACTCCGAGATGCCAGACTCCGCCGGTTTTGCCGCTTCCATGGAGCCCTTCTTCGAACTCCGCGATGTCGTCAAATCCTTCGATGGCTCCGTCGTTGTCCGCGAAACGTCCCTGACCCTGGCCCGCGGCGAAATCTTCTCCCTCCTCGGACCCAGCGGCTGCGGAAAAACCACGCTTCTGAAAATGATCGCCGGTTTCGAACAACCGGATCGTGGACACATCTTCCTCGACGGGAAAGATCTCACTGGACTCCCGCCCAACCAACGCCCCGTCAACACCATCTTCCAAAACTATGCCCTCTTTCCCCACCTCAGCGTCCGCGAGAACATCGCTTTCGGACCGCGCATCGCCCGCCGCTCCAAAGAGGAAATCCGCCGTGAAACCGGCCGCATGCTCGAACTCATGGACATGGGAGCTTTCGCCGATCGGCGCCCCTCTCAGATCAGCGGCGGTCAGAAGCAGCGGGTCGCTATCGCCCGCGCCTTGATCAACCGCCCTCAACTTCTGCTCCTCGACGAACCTCTGGCGGCCCTGGATCTCAAGCTTCGGCAACGGATGCTCCTAGAACTCGACCGCATCCACGACGAAGTCGGCATCACCTTCCTCTATGTCACCCACGACCAAGGGGAAGCCATGAGTCTGAGCGACCGCATCGGCGTCATGAATGCCGGCGGCATCGAACAAACCGGCTCGCCAGAAGAAATCTACGAAACCCCCGCCAACAGCTTCGTCGCCGCTTTCATCGGCGACACCAACTTCCTCCTCGGCCACGTCATGGAATCCGCAGGAACCGATTACAGCCGGGCCTCCATCGAAGGCCTCGGACCCATCCTCGTTTACAACGACCGAGCCCTGAACTCCGGCGATCGGATCTTTCTCAGCCTCCGCCCGGAAAAGCTGAGGCTGCGCCGCGATAAACCCGATCAGCCGGGCGCCGGCCAAAACGCCGTTTCCGCTGTGGTCGAAGACGTCATCTACCTGGGCGGACTCACGCGCTACCGCGTCCGCAGCGGCGACTTCCTCCTTTCCGTCGAACATCAGCACTCCCGCTTCGTTCTCGACGAGCACCCTCCCAGCTACGGCGACGACGTTTGGGTAGTCTGGACCGCGGACGACGGCTACCTCCTGCGCTCCTTCAACGAGGCCGACCTGGGACTGCTTCCCTTGGGCGAACGCGAAAACCACAGAGGTCCAGAACCCCAAGCCGTTCTCACCCCACAGCCCACTGGCCGCCGGCCATGAATGAATCCCGGCCTCTACCCGCTCCCCGCTGTCCTTCGCGTTCTCATTCGGAGTGGGCCCTCACCGCAGCCCCATTCATTTGGCTCATTGTTCTTTTCGCCGCGCCTACCGCTGTCGTCGTGTTCATGTCGTTCCGTGAGGCTGGACCCCACGGCGGGCTCGGAGAAGCCTGGAGCCTCCGCGCTTGGAAAGATCTCGCCCAACCCATCTACCTAGTCATCCTCTGGCGCACCCTGCGGCTCAGCCTCATCGCCTCCGCCCTCTGCCTCGCCCTCGCCCTCCCCGTGGCCTACCTCGCTGGACGCGCCCCGCCCCGCCTCCGCTCCATCCTCATCCTCCTCATCGTCGTCCCGTTTTGGACGAACTTCCTCATCCGCGTCTTTGCCTGGCGCATCATTCTGCAGCCCGAAGGCATGCTCCGCCGCGCACTCATCGGCCTCGGATGGATCGAGGAAGACGTCGTGCTCATGTACAACGAATGGACTGTGCTCCTGGTCATGGTTTACACCTACCTTCCCTTCGCCATTCTCCCTCTCTACGCCGCAGCCGAGCGCTTCGATTACAGCTTGCTCGACGCCGCCCGCGACCTCGGCGCTTCCGCCGCCGGTGCCTTCTTCCGCGTCTTCGTTCCCGGCGTCAGCCGCGGACTCCTGGCCGCCCTGGCCATGGTCCTCATCCCCGCGCTCGGATCCTACGTCATTCCTGATCTCGTCGGCGGTCCCGGCCAGGAAATGCTGGGGAACAAGATCGCCCAGCGCACCTTCGTCGATCGCAACCTGCCGCACGCCGCCGCCCTGGCCACCCTGCTCATCGCCGCAGCGCTGGCGCCCATCGCCGCTGCCTTCCTCTTCTCCCGTCCCGCTCAACCCGCCGCCCAAAACGGAGGAGCCCGATGAAATCCCGACTCTTTCCCGCCATCGTCACCGCCCTGGTGCTGGTGTTTCTCTACCTGCCGATTCTTTTCCTCGTCCTCAACTCTTTCAACGCATCCCGCTACAGCACTGCCTGGGAAGGCTGGTCCCTTCGGTGGTACGCCGCCCTGTTTCAGCCTCGCAACCGCGATGTTTGGGAGTCGCTCCGCCTTTCCCTCGTGGTCGGGATCGTGGCCAGTCTCGTGTCTATGGGGCTCGGCTCCCTCTCCGCCCTCGCGCTCCACCACTTTCGCAGCCGCCTCCAGCAAGCCCACTTCACCCTCATCTATCTCCCCATCGTCATGCCCGAGATTCTCATGGGGATCAGCCTCCTTGTGTTCTTCGTCTCCTTGGGATTCTCCCTCGGCCTCCTCACCATCACCCTCGCCCACATCACTTTCTGCATCAGCTACGTCGCCCTCGCCGTCCTGGCCCGTTTGCAGGACTTCGACAACTCGCTCCTCGACGCCGCCCGCGACCTCGGAGCCGGCCGCTGGCAAACCGCCCGCCGCGTCCTCCTGCCTCTGCTCGCCCCGGGAATCCTCGCCGGCGGCCTTCTCGCTTTCACCCTTTCCATCGATGATTTTGTCATCACCTTTTTCGTCACGGGTCCCGGCGCCACCACCCTTCCGCTGCGCATCTACGGAATGATCAAACACAGCAAGGAACTCCCCATCATCAACGCCCTCTCAACGCTGCTCCTCACCCTCACCTTCGCCGTGGTGTGGTGGAGTGGACGCGTCGTCCGCCGCCACTCCCTCACTCCCTCCCGCTGAAACGATCCCTCTCCCCGTTGTCGCACCTTCTACCCTCCCGCTCCCCATGAACAACATCGCCCGCCCCATCCTCCTCCTCCTGGCCTTTCTACCGCTTCTCGCCGGATGTGGATCCAAGAAGCCCGTTCTCCACGTCTACAACTGGGACGACTATATCAAGCCTGACTTGGTCGCCCGCTTTGAGCAACAGCACGGTTGTCGCGTCGTCATCTCCACCTTTGACTCCAACGAATCCATGCTGGCCAAACTCCAAGCCGGAGCCACCGGCTATGACATCATCGTGCCCACCACCTACATGGTCGAGATCATGCACAAAGAAGGAATGCTCCAGGAACTTGACCAATCCAAACTCCCACACCTCTCCGAAATCGATCGCGAGTTTACCTCCAGCATCTCCGCGTTCGACACGGAGATGCGCTGGAGCGTCCCTTACATGGCTGCCCCCACCGGAATCGGTTATATCAAAGGCGCGGTCAGCGATCCGGAAGCCTCCTGGTCCATGTTCGAGCGAGCTGATCTCAATCGCCGCATGACCCTCCTCAACGATATGCGCGAAGTGATCGGAGCCGCCCTCAAATACCTCGGCTACAGTCTCAACACCACCGACGTGAATCAACTCGGCGAAGCGGGAGACGTCGTTCTCAGATGGCGCGCCAATATCGCCAAGTTCGAAGGCGATCAATACAACGCCGGATTGGCCTCCGGAGAATTCCTCCTCTGCCACGGCTACGCCGGGGATATCTTGCAGGCCCAAGAAGAGAATGACAAAGTCGATTTTCTCATCCCCAAAGAGGGCACGGCTATCGGCCTCGACTCGCTGGTCATTCCCAAAGACGCCCGGCAGCCCGCCTTAGCGCATGCCTTCATCGATTTCCTCTGCCAACCCGCCAATGCCGCCGAGAACATGGAAAAAATCTATTACCTCGCGCCCAACACCGGAGCGTATCCCCTCGTCAGTGAAGAACTGCGCTCCAACCCTTCCATTTTCCTCGACCCGGAAACTCGCGCCAACTGCGAAGTCATCCACGATCTCGGTGAAGACAACGCCAAATACACGAAAATCTGGGACCAGATCAAAGCCGGGATGTGATGCGAATAGCGCAACACCCGCCCGCTCTCGACTCTCGACCGTTTTCGTGATGCCCCGGCTTCAAAAAAAGCGTCGCTCACTGTTGCCCCACGGGGCTTTCGCGGGGCTTTCCCTCAGCCCATACGGCCTTCCGGCGCGCCCTTCCCTCCTTGCCGCCCGCTTCAGCCCGATCTACAATAAAGATGGCCGCAGATCCGCCCTGATCCGTGTCTCGATAATACCCCCATGCTTACTTTCCCTGGCCGGCTTGTCTCCGTCGCCGGGGCGGCCCTGCTGCCAGCGGCCGCCTCCGCAGACCTCGTGCTCAACGAACTCCACGTCAGTCCTCAAGACGACCACCTCAGCGACGAGTTCGTCGAGATCCTCAATCACGGCCCCGACCCCGTACCTCTGGATGGTTGGCGCATCAGCGGCGGGATCAACTTTGCTTTTCCCCCCGGTCATACCCTCGATCCCGGAGCCTTTCTCGTCGTTGCGCTCGACCCCGGCCGTCCGCTCTTTTCCGGTCTTGAGGCCCTCGGTCCATTCTTGGGGCGCCTCGACGGCGAAGGCGAAACGTTGCGCCTGACCGATCCGGCCGGAGCCGAGATCGATCTTGTCGACTACCGGAAGAGATTCCCCTGGCCGCTCGGAGGGATCGGCGACGGTTCCTCCCTCGAGTTGTTGCATCCGGACATGGACAACGAACTCGGCAGCTCGTGGCGCCCGTCCCGGAACCTCGCGCCCAGCCCGGGAGTCAGAAACAGCGTTTACACCGAATCCTTGCCGCCCAACATCCGCCAGGTCAGCCACGACCCGCAGATGCCTTCAGACAGCCAATCCGTCCTGATCACGGCGAAGATCACCGGCTACACCGGCCTGGAAAGCGTCCTTCTGCACTATCAGATCGTCGAGCCCGGAAACTACATCCCCGCCTGGGAACCGCATCCCCGGGCCACGCTGCTTGCCGACCCCAAACGCCCGCGCCGCCTGCACAGCGGCTACACCGAAGGCATCTTCAGCGGTTTTTGGCCGGCTGTGCCCATGCATGATGACGGCGAAAACGGCGATGCCGCCGCCGGAGACGGCGTTTTCAGTGTGCTTCTCCCGCCCCAGCCGCATCGCACCCTGCTGCGCTACTACCTTACGGCCGCAGATCTCGACGGCAACACCGTCCGCGGTCCGCTCCCCGACGATCCCAGTCTCAATTTCGCCTACTTCACTTACAATGGCGTCCCCGACTACGTCGCCGCTCAATCAACCCAAGGCGGCAGCCGCACGTATTCCGCCGATGAGCTGCAAACCCTGCCCGTTTATCATCTCCTCACCCGCAACAGCGATTGGGTCGAGTGCCGCGCCTACAGCGGAGTCGATCAGCATCCCCGCCAGGCCATGGACATGCGCAGCGCTTATAACTGGAGCGGCACGATCGTTTACGAAGGCATAGTCTACGACAACATTGCCTACCGTCTCCGGGGAGGCAACGGCCGCTACCACCTCCAGGGCAAACGTTCCATGAAGTTCCGCTTCAACTCCGGCCACGAATTGGCCGTCCGGGACGTCTACGGCGATCTCTACGAACGGAAATGGCGTGTCCTGACCACAAGCAAAATGTTCGGAAACCGGCTCGACGGCGTCTTCGGCACTAGGCAGACGCCGGGGAATTTCGGCCTCATCGACTACATCAACGGGCGTCTCTGGGAATTGTTCGGCGTCCCCGCATGCCGCAACCATTGGTTTCATTTCCGCGTCATCGACGCCGCGGAAGAAGCTCCGGATCAATGGTCCGGCGACTTCTATGGGATGAATCTCGCCATGGAACACCACGACTCCCGCTTTCTCGACAGCCGCAACCTGGTCAAAGGCAACCTTTACAAGCTCACCGACACCGTCAGCGACGGGAAAGAACAACAGCGCTATCAAGCCCCAGGAGCCGTCATCGACGCCTCAGACTATCTCAACATCAAGAACAATCTCCGCGCCTCCCGGGACGACGCCTGGCTGCGCGCGCACGTAAATTGGGACCTCTGGTACCGCTACACCGCGGTCGAAGAAGCCATCCGGCATTACGATTACTGGCCGGAAGCCGACAAGAATATGGCCTTCTACTTCGAGCCGGTCGAAGGCAATCCTTACGGCCTGCTCTGGCAACTTCCCTACGATTCCGATGCGAGCTGGGGTCCGACCTGGAACTCGGGCATCGATCTCCCGCAAAACGCCGTCAACAACCGCGAGCCTTTTCAGCGCGAGCTTCGCAACACCATCCGCGAGTTTCGCGACCTCGTCTGGCAAGAGGACGTTATTTTTCCCATGATCGACGATGTTGCCGCCTTCATCACCGCTTTTCAGCCCGCCGATTACGAGCGCTGGCGCAGCGCCCCCGCTGCGGAAGGCCGCGAAGACTTCGGCACGCTTGCCTCCAAAGTCGCGGACATGAAGCTTTTCGCTTTCACCGGCAACCTCACCTACCCAGGCGGCGCCATCGGCCCCGGCGGCCGCGCCGCTCATCTCGACGCCATGGCCCACGAAAGCGCCGTGCCCCGCACCCCGGAGATCTCTTACACGGGATCCCCCGGGCATCCCATCGACGCCCTAGCCTTGGCCTCGACGCCCTTCGGCAAGTCCTCCATTTTTGTCGAATCCGAATTGGCGCGCGTGGAATGGCGGATCGGCGAAATCACCGATCCAGAGGCCCCCGCCTACGATCCGGAAACTCCGCGCCTCTACGAGATCCAAGCTTCCTGGATCGGTTCCTCCGGAACGGAAACCAGCGCCGCGGTTCCCGCCACGGCGCTCCGGGACGCACATACCTACCTGGCCCGCGTCCGCCACTGGGATCATGTGGGCCGGGCCAGTCACTGGTCGCCGCCCTATCGCTTCACCACAACCGCGCCCACCTCTCTTCCACTTCTGCGAGAGCAAATCGTCATCAGCGAAATCATGTACCACCCTGCTCCCGTGTCTCCCGAGGAACGCGCCGCCGGCCTAAGTGCATCGGACTTCGAATTCATTGAAATCCACAACCGGGGAACAACGCCGGTCGACCTTACTCCCTTGCGCTTTACCAAGGGCGTCGATTTCGACTTCGAAACCGGCGCGATCCAAGAACTGGCGCCCGGCGGCTACGCCCTGATCATAGCCAACGCCCAGGCCTTCTCCCTGCGCTACGGCAGCGGTCTCCCCCTGGCCGGCGTCTGGGAGGCAAACCGTCGGCTCAGCAACGCCGGCGAACGGCTCAAGCTCTCCTACGGGGCGGGCCACGCCATCCACGACTTCGAGTTCGCCGACGAGAGCCCCTGGCCCGAAGCCGCCGACGGGACCGGGCCTTCCCTCGTCCTGGCCAGCATCGCCGGCATGCCCGCGGACCGGCATGGCGACGCCGCATCCTGGACAGCGAGCGCCGCGCCGGGTGGTTCGCCCGGCAGGGGAGAAGAGACCGGCGCCGAGACGTTGCCCCTCATGGAGTGGCTTGAAAGAAACAGCTTTGGGAACGACCCCTTCGCGGATCCCAACTACGATGGTCTCGGGTTGATCGCCGAATACGCCCTCGCGCTCGATCTCCCCCTGCCCGCACAGGACGACGTCCCGCGCTACCCGCGTATCGTCCCGCCGGACCGGTCCGGCGCCTTCACCGAGTCCGTCCTCGAATTCCGTGTCCGAGACGGGCTCAACTCCCCCTCCACAGGAGTCCGTTTCGCTTTGCAAACCTCCCCTGATCTGCGGAGTTGGCAGGACCGCGATGAACTCGCCCCTTTTGAAACGGAGCCCCACGGAGACGGGAGCCGCACCTTGCGCTTCCGCTTGTCCGCCGCCCCGGCGCATCCCTTCGCCAGGCTTGTGTTCCGGCTTGTTCCGTGACAGAAACCGGGCGCATGAAGATCCACATCCTCGGAGCCGCCGGAGGTGAAGTGACCGGCTCGGCCTACCTGGTGGAGACATCCAAGGCTCGTGTCTTGGTTGATTGTGGATTGTTTCAGGGCGGACGCAGAACGGAGCGGCTCAATCGTCCCCCCTTGCGGCGCGGAGCCCGTCTCGACGCCGTTCTCTTGACGCACGGGCACCTCGATCACACCGGCCGCCTGCCCTTGCTGGCTCAAATCGGCTACAAGGGCCCAGTGCTCACCACTCCCGCATCCATCGAAATGACGGGCCTGATCTTGCGCGACGCCGCGCGCCTGCAAGCGTCCGACACGGAGCGGCAAAACCGGCGGCTGCGCCGGGCCGGCAAACCCCCAGTCGCCCCTCTCTATACCAGCGAAGAGGCCGAACAAATCCTGAAACAGCTTCGTCCCGTTTCCTATCGCGAAACCACCCCCGTGGCCCCCGGGATCGAAGCCCAGTGGGCCGAAGCCGGCCACATCCTCGGTTCCACCAGCATCCAGCTCATGATTCGCGACGGCGATACGACCCGGCGCGTCGTCTTCTCCGGCGATCTCGGACCCAAAGGCGCTCCCATCCTTCGCGATTACGAACCCTTCCACACTGCCGACGCCGTTTTCCTCGAATCCACTTACGGCGATCGCGATCATCGGCCTTTCAAGGATACCGTCGCCGAATTCATCGCCATTGTGCGCGGAGCCATCGAAAGCGGCGGCAAAATCCTCGTCCCCACTTTCGCCGTTGGCCGCGCCCAACTGATCGTAGGCCTCCTCGGCTGGATTTTCCGCAACAAACACATCGCCCCGTTCCCGGTCTTTCTGGACAGCCCCATGGCCATCGAAGCCTCGCGCATCTACGCCGGTCATCAGGAGCTTTTCGATGAAGAAATGGTTGCCTTCCTCCGGGAGAAACCCCTGCGGGAGGATCTTCGCACGCTGCGCCTTTGCGCTACCGCTGACCAATCGCGCAACATCAACGATCAACCCGGACCCCTCCTCGTTCTCGCTGGATCCGGCATGTGCAACGGCGGACGCATCCTCCACCACTTCAAGCACAACCTGTGGAAGGCCGGAACTCACGTCCTCATCGTCGGTTTCCAGAGCCAAGGTTCGCTCGGCAGGCGTCTTGTCGCCGGCGACCCGTTCGTCGTGATCTACGGAGAAAAGATCGCCGTCCGCGCCCAAGTCCACACCCTCAACGGCTTCAGCGCTCATGCGGGTCAGACTGATTTGTTAGCCTGGTTCGACTCCATCGCCCCCTGCCGTCCCCGCGTTTTCCTCACCCACGGCGAAGATACGCCCCGCAGCGCACTGGCCCGGCTCATCCGCGAACGGCACGGGATCGAAGCTGTGCTCCCAGCCCTCAACGAGACGGTCGAGATCTGACGGCCGCCGCTTTCCCATCCCGCGGCCCTGCTGCCGGCTCCTGAGATTGCGGTTGCCCCTTTCCCCCGCCGCCCCACCTTTGCCTGGATGCAATCGCCGTTCTTCTTCCCGTCCGCCACGATCCTCTGCGCCCTGAGTGCGGCGCTGCTGTTTTGTGCCCCACCCGCTCACACCGCGGAGAAACCCGTCCGCGTGTTCATTCTTGCCGGTCAATCCAACATGGAGGGCAAAGCTCAGATCACTTTGTTAGAACGGCAGATCCGGGCCCCGGAAACCCGCGATCTCTTCCAACACCTGCACCGCGACGGCCAGTGGACGGAACGTGAAGACGTCTGGATCAAGTTCTTCGAGCGCAAGGGCAACCTCACCGTGGGATTCGGCAGCCCCGGCCGCATCGGTCCCGAGTTGCAGTTCGGTCATACCGCCGGAGATCATTACGAAGAACAGGTCCTCCTGATCAAAACAGCCTGGGGCGGCCGCAGTCTCTTTCGCGACTTCCGTTCCCCGGGAGCCGGACCGCCTCCGGAAGAACACCTCCAGCGCGAACTCGAAGAGGCCCGCAAGTCCGCTCCGGAAACGGAGAGGACGGAGATCCAAGCCCGCTACGGAGCCTCCTACCGCGCCATGCTCGATGAGATCAAGGAAACCCTCGACCATCTGCCGGATCACTTTCCCAACTATCAAAAAACTCAGGGGAGCCAAATCGCCGGCTTTGTCTGGTTCCAGGGATGGAACGACATGATCAACGATGAATACACCGCCGCTTATGCGGAGAATCTCGCCCATTTCATCCGCGATCTGCGCCGCGACCTGGAAATCCCGGATTTGCCGGTGGTGGTCGCCCAAATGGGAGTGGACGGCGTGGACCGTCCCGGCCTTGAGCCCGATCTTAAGAAGCAAGCCTTCAAAGAAGCTCAGGCCTCCGTGGGAACCCTGCCCGAGTTTCAAGGAAACGTGTCGGTCATCCCCACCGATATCCATTGGGACATGACCGCCGACGCCGTGTATCGAAAAGGCTGGCGGGAACACCAGGAAGAATGGGATCAGGTAGGCTCCGACTACCCCTACCACTATCTTGGAAGCGTCATCACCTATTCCCGAATCGGAGATGCCCTGGCCAAGGCCGCCATCGAACTCGCCGCCCGGCGAAGCCGCTGATTCTCGCTGCGGCTCGATCGCCATTCCCTGAGATCAGGAGTTCTGACCATCTTTTCGATGAAACTTTGACAGCCGGGCCATTTTCCCCCTTGTAGTGGGACTCTCCCTTCCGGCCATGCCGCTCGCCGAACTCCCTGCTACGACCGGTCTTTCCCTTGAGGCGCTCATCCAGGAAATGGGACGCCGCGCCAGGGAAGCCTCGCTGCGTCTCAGCACCCTCTCGACGCAGGACAAAAACCGCGTCCTTGAGTCCATGGCCGGAGCCCTCCTCGAGCGAGAAAGCGCGATCCTCGAGGCCAATGCCGGCGATGTGCAGCAGGCCATCGGCAAAGGCCTCAGCCCGGCCTTGATCGAGCGTCTGCGCCTCGATCCCGCCCGTGTCGCGGCCATGGCCAGCGGCATCCGCCAAGTCGCCGCCCTCCCCGACCCGGTGGGCGAGATCCTCGCGGAATGGACTCGCCCAAACGGACTGCTCATTCGGAAAGTGCGCGTCCCCATCGGCGTCATCGGCATCATTTACGAGTCGCGCCCCAACGTCACCAGCGACGCCGCATCACTTTGCTTCAAATCGGGAAACGCCACCATCCTGCGCGGCGGCTCTGAAGCTTTTCGCTCCAACGGAGCCATCGCCGAAGCTCTCTCCTCCGGAGGCTGCGCCGCAGGCATGCCCGAGTTCGCTGTCCAGTTCGTTCCCGTCGTCAGCCGCGAAACAGTGACCCTGCTCGCACACATGGACCGCTACCTGGACCTTATCATTCCCCGCGGCGGAAAGAATCTCATCCAAACGGTGACCGCCGAGGCCCGCATGCCCGTGATCAAGCATTACGACGGCATCTGTCATGTCTACGTCGATTCCGCTGCCGATCTCGCCATGGCCTGCGACCTCGCCGTCAACGCCAAGTGTCAGAAACCCGGGGTCTGCAACGCCATGGAAACACTTCTCGTGCACCGGGATGTCGCTGCGGCCTTCTGCCCTCTCGCCGCCGAAGCCCTCCACAAGCACGGCGTCGAACTTCGCGGCGATGACGCCTTCCGGTCCTTCGTCCCCAGCGCTCTCGCCGCCACGGAGGAAGACTGGAGCACCGAGTATCTCGCTCTGGTCCTTTCCGTCCGCGTCGTGGATTCCTTGGAGCAAGCCATCGACCACATCAATCACTACGGGTCCCGGCACAGCGACGCCATCGTCACCGCAGATCCAAAGGCCGCGCAGCGCTTCCTCGCCGAGGTCGATTCAGCCGCCGTCTTTTGGAACGTCTCGACCCGGTTCAACGATGGCGAAGAGTTCGGCTTCGGAGCCGAGATCGGAATCAGCACCGACAAACTCCACGCCCGCGGCCCCATGGCCCTTCCCGAGCTAACTTCCTACAAGTACCACATTCTGGGCAGCGGCCAGTTGAAGTGATCCCTCCGGAGCCTGCGCCCTGGATTCCTCAGGCCTCTTCCTGCCAAAACCCTTACCCGTCCCGATACTCCGCTCCTCATGCTCAACCTCCGCGATGCCTCCGCATGCCGCTACGATCTCGTGTCCCTCGGCGAGATCATGCTCCGGCTCGATCCCGGCGAAGGCCGGATCCGCACGGGCCGCCGTTTTCAAGCTTGGGAAGGCGGCGGAGAATACAACGTCGCCCGGGGCCTGCGCCGCTGTTTCGGACTTCGCAGCGCCGTAGTCACCGCCTTCGCCGACAACGAAGTCGGCCGGCTCATCGAAGACTTCATCCTGCAAGGCGGGGTCGATACCCGGTTCGTGCAGTGGAAGCCCTACGACGGCATCGGGCGCAGCGTCCGCAATGGCCTCAACTTCACCGAACGCGGATTCGGCATCCGGGGAGCCAAGGGCGTCCCCGATCGCGGCCATTCCGCGGCCAGTCAAATGACGCCCGGAGACGTGGATTGGGAGGAAATCTTCGGGCGCTGCGGGACTCGCTGGTTTCACACCGGCGGAATCTTCGCCGCGCTTTCTCCCACCACCGCCAGCCTCATCCTCGAAGCCTTGCAAGCGGCCAAAAGACACGGAGTCGTGGTCTCCTACGACCTCAACTACCGGCCTTCCCTCTGGAAATCCATCGGCGGCCTCGAGAAAGCCCGCGAAGTCAATCGCGCCATCGCCCCTTATGTCGATGTCATGATCGGGAACGAGGAAGACTTTACCGCCTGTCTCGGCTTCGAAGTCGAGGGTGTCGGCGAGCACGTGACCGGGATCGAAGCCGAAAACTTCAAACGCATGATCGCGCGGGCGGTGGATGCCTACCCGAATTTCCAGGTCGTGGCCACCACTCTGCGGGAGGTCCACAGCGCCACGCTCAACGACTGGGGAGCCCTCTGCTGGTACGAAGGCAGGATCCATGAAGCCATCCACCGGCCCCGGCTCGAGATCCTCGACCGCGTCGGCGGCGGAGACAGTTTCGCTTCCGGACTCATCTACGGTTTCCTGACCTCGGGAGATCCTGACAAAGCCGTTAACTATGGAGCCGCTCACGGAGCCTTGGCCATGACCACCCCCGGCGACACCTCCATGGCCACCCTGGCCGAAGTCGAGAAACTCATGGCCGGAGCCTCCGCCCGCGTCGACCGCTGAAGCCATGAACCAGCCTCCTTCCTCTTCCCCTTCGCTTTTCTCCTTGGACGACCGGTCCGCCGTGATCATCGGCGGCACCGGCGAACTGTGCGGAGCCATGGCCGAAGGCCTCGCCGCGGCAGGAGCCCGGGTCCTCCTCGCGGGCCGGAACGCAGAAAAGGCCGAGCCACGCCTCAGCCGCATCCGGGACCAGGGCGGCTCCGCCGTTTTTGCCGCCTGCGACCTCAGCTCCCGGAAAGGACTGGAGGATCTCTTGGCCGTCGCCCTCGACCATCTCGGAAGGGTCGACATCCTCGTCAACGGAGCCGGCGTCAATTCACCCACGCCTTTCCTGGAGATCACCGAAGAGGAACTCGACCGTATCTTCCAAGTCAACACACGGGCGGTTTTTTTGGCTTGTCAGGTCTTCGGCGCCTATTTCCTGCGCGAGAGCATCCGGGCCTCCATCATCAACATCGGATCGCTCTCCGGTCAGGTCCCTTTGTCCCGGGTCTTCACTTACTCCATGAGCAAAGCCGCCGTCCACAACCTCAGCCGCAATCTGGCCCGGGAATGGGCTCTTCAGGGCATCCGGGTCAACACGCTCGTCCCCGGCTTTTTTCCAGCGGAACAAAACCGGCGGGTCCTCACCGAAGACCGGGTGCGCCGGATCATGGATCACACGCCCATGCAGCGCTTCGGCCAGGCCCGCGAGCTGATTGGAGCCACCCTCCTCCTGGCCTCAGAAGCCGGATCGTTTATCACCGGCTGTGAGTTGACCGTCGATGGCGGGTTCTCGGCCATGACCATCTGAACTTCCCCTCAGGGTGTATTCGGTCTTCCACTCCGCCGGGTCCGCGCCGCTCCAAGCCATCGCACAAAATGCAGTAAGGCAAACGCGGCTCCATAGCCGCAACCCGCTCCCACGCTGTGCTCAGTAAGCGCCGCGGTATGGCTGGGGCTGGGGCTGGGGTTGCGGATTGGAACGGTAATAGTCGTAGTCAGTGGCAGGAGCGTAGCCCGAGTTTCCCTGGCTGTGCTGAATCCGGCGCCCCAGGATTTCCATGTCCTGCCCCATGCCTTGCCAGGTGTTGCCGCATCCGCACATCAGCAGCGCCGCCGCTCCAAGGAAGACCAGACCCAGTGTAAACCGCTTCGATTTCCTCGACATGGTTCCGAGTATAATGACCCCGCCCCTCCTGTCATCCCGAAATCCTACTCGAAATCTCCCCTTCAAGACGGTCTGGACGTGGAACCGTTTGCTCCCCACATTCTTTGTATGCAGCCCAGAAGATCTTCTGATGCCCCTGAACATGATGCCATCGCCATAAGCCAGGGGAAAACCGGGGCTCCACCCCAGGAGCAGCCTCCTTCTGCATCCGGAGCACGACCCCGCCGCATCGTCTGTCCTCAGCGAACCTTCCACGCTTCGATCCTTGCCGCCGCACCCGCCCTGCTGGCCGCCTCGGCACTGCTTGCCGCCTCGGGGCTGCTTGCCGCCGCAGAGGATCCCGCCCCGGAAACCGGACCCGCTCCCAAGGCCGCCGCGGCGGAGAAACCGGCCGATGCCGCCGGGCTGCCCTCCGCTCCCACGGCCCCAAAACCCAAAGGGCTCAACTACGACGATCTGGACTGGAAGGATGACCTCTTGCTCTGGAAGGGCGAGCCCTATACCGGGCCATCCTACAGTCTCTTCAAGCAATCAGGGCGCCTCAAACTGCAAATGGAGTTCAAGGCCGGGCTCCGGCACGGCCGGCAGACCGAGTATTTCGAGAGCGGCAAACCGAGAACCATCGCCACCTTCAAAGACGGGGTCCAGGACGGACTCAATATCTACTGGGATGAAGACGGCTCCAAAACGCTCGAGCGCATTTGGAAAGACGGCGAAGTCATCTCCGAATCGCCCAGTCCAACAGAAGAACCGCAAGCCAACGATCCGGAGGTGGATGCCGGAGCCGGCGATACGCCGAGCCCTGGGAAATGACGGCGCTCAATGGCGGCGCCGGTTCCGCTGCTGCTGCCCGATCGGCGTTACCGCCACTAAGACTGTGCCAAACAATAAACTACCGTATTTATTTCCCATCGGGGTGTATTTCGTAGTTCCAGTCGCCGTGAAACGCCTTGCGCTTGATGCGGATTTCCCGGATCTGCTTTTCAAAGAGCTTGCGCCCCTTCTGGTACTTTCTTCCATCGATCCAGGCATGGACCTCTAATCACTCCTTCGTTTTAGTTGAACCGATTAGATTGACGACGATTTCCAAGGTCTCCAATTCAAATCGTATAACTCTGAAGCCACCCGCTATGCCAATACCTACCCTATTCTACAGTCACTTCGCCGCCAAACGGCCCAAGCACCATTGTCTTATACCCCGTTACCACCCATTCGCCCTCGATCTTCCTCAGCAAAATAGTGCAAGAATCATACCGTGATGCACTTAGTGCCGCACTTCTTCCTGCGTAGCTGACCCGGACCTCCGCCTTTTCAGCACCTCTCATGACTGGCTAACTCACTTTCAAAGAAAGCCGCCGCCCCGAATTCCAGCAGCGTTGCTTTTCAGCTTCTTTCTGCGGCAGCTGCTCGTAGAATGTGAGCGCCATTCCGGTCGCTACGTCTCGCATCCGCTCCAAATCAACAGAAGCGGAGGCTTCAGTATATTCGCGAGCCAAGGCGCGAATTGATCTCTTCTCGTTCCATGGGATCGACAAGTTGTAGATGCACACTACCAATGCCGCAATAATGACGCCTACGAACACGCAAATAGCGCCGTTCCTGATATGTTCCAAAAATCGCATAGAGGAAATGTTTCAGAGTTTAGTCTCATAAATAAAGTCGGTTCCTCAGCAGAATCTGTGGGTGAATGTCCCCTTTCTCTCCAGAGAGTCCACTGCTTGACTCTGGCAAGTCCGTTATTGACTCAGAACCTGCCCCCTCCAGCCTATCCCTGTGCCTGGCGACCAATCTCACCAACCCAACGACAAGCTCTTCGCCATCACCTTCCGGAGGGCCGAAAACACAGCCGCTCTGCTGCAAGCCAAACTCCCTCAGCCCATCGCGGCCGCTATCGACTGGTCCCAACTCCGCCGCCAACCAGGTTCTTTCATCGACTCACACTTCAGCCGCTCCCACACCGACTTGCTCTTCTCCGCACCCTTGGCCGGCCGGGACTGCCTGATCTACCTGCTCTTCGAACACCAAAGCACTCGCGACCGGCTACTCCCGCTGCGCCTTCTCCGCTACATGGTCCGGATCTGG
>JBGTBW010000146.1:0-73572 GCA_041749135.1 Verrucomicrobiales bacterium | reverse complement strand
CGTGGCCAAGGTCAATGTTCCGTCCTCAATCTTGAAGATGGCGACGACCACTTGGCCGTTGGAATCCTCCGGTGGCGCAGAATGTTTGATGGTGGCGTGTAACTGCTTTGGGTCTTTGCCTGCTGTCAGTGTAATTGTCGTCTCAAACCAAAAATTCGTGTCCCGATGAAAATGGAGTGAATTGCCGGTGATCGTGATGGTGATTTTGTTTTGCGCCTTATCGCCCACTAGGACTCCCTCCCATGTTCCTTGGAGAAGTTGCAGTTCTACAGCGGTTGGTTGATCTGCAGCGCCTTTCGTTTTGGCGGTGAGTTGTTCGCCTGCGTTAGCGATAAAAGAGGCGACAATGCTAACAATGGTGATGATATGTCGAAGTAGTTTCATGGCTTCAAGTGTGAGGCGGCTGGCTGCGCAGGTTTGTCAGAAATTTGTAATAAGATTGTAAATTGTCCGTTCATACGGGGCGTGAGAAAACGCCTAACGTCGAGGCCACTCACCCGCTACCGGGAGCGCCCCTCCGGTTTCTGATTCAGGATTCGAGTTGTCATTCAGCTTTGGATGCCTGGCGGATAGCGGGTTGATGTGCGCGGTTGAGCGTGGACACGGTAAGCGATGGGACGGTGGTCAGGGTAAATGATGGATTTATCGCATTGGGCTTGCTCCCGCAGGAGGAGCCGGGTGAGACCACTTGAGCGGCCCCACCCGGCAAGGGCCCTGCAGGGTCCTTCGGTGTGCAAGGCCTGGGCAGCGCTCGGGTTGCGTCCCCGCAGAGCCCTATCTTCCACCCAGGCAAGGGGCTCATTCAGGGCTGTTTCCCGTTTCCGTTTCCCGCGATATCTATAGGGAGCGGTGGGGAATTGGAATCGGCTCGGGCATTTGGCTCGAAGGCGGTGCTCTGATGAAGCCCGGTTAATCGCACTCCGCTTCGAGCGAGGACCGAGGTGGCACTCATGGACGAGGAAATGCCAGGACTATGACGAGAAGCATCAAATCCCGCTGGAACGGTGGAGAATTCCACAGTCTTTGGAACTACCGGCCGAAAGGCTCCAATGACGCTGTAGCTATCGTGCCAAGCGTTGATCTGGATCGGATGGCGGTCTGAGACTTTCTTTTCGTTCAAAGGGCCCCGTGGGCGAGTCTAGCGTGTCCTATGCCCCTTGTCTTTGGGCATCTTCTGCGGGAAATCGACAGCCCTCAAGAACCCTGTACGGATCGTTGAGAGTAGAGAGGAAGGCGAGCAGATCCAACAAGCGGTCCCTGCGTTCAACACCAAACGCTTCACACAAAGACACAGGCATTGTGAACTCGCAGAGCAGCGGCATGAACCCGCAACCATGTTCATCTCCTCCTGGAGACCCCGGAGGCGAACCTCAGCCGGAGCGCTCAGTGGTTGAACGTCAGCTACAGCGTTTGGTTCAACCGGCGCCACCAGCGCAGCGGCCATCTGGGAATGCGCGCGGGACAGACCGGGAAGTGGGCGCTGACGAGGTCAGCGGTGCAGACCCGATCCATGATCGGTGCATGGTCTGGATGTTCCGTATCTGCGAGGAAGCACTCGTCGAGGATCTTCACGAGTCGCAGCCAATCGACGTAGCCGATGGCTTGGTGGCCGCGCTGAGGAGCATGACGTCGTGATTGAGCTGAGGTGGAACCGGCTGACGGCATCGGGACCGGAGCGGAGCCGGTTTGCAAGGATACGGAGGGACGGCGGCGACACTCCTTAGCCCAGACCTTCCGGGAATTGGGGCCAATGCCGATCCTATTTCGTAGCTTGGCTGGTGGGGACAGGGGGTGGGGACATGTCGAATTACTCCAGTGCGACTTCGCCAAACTCTACGTCAAACAATTTTCCGCAGTCGCACTGTGCTAGCTTGAGGTCGGAAGCAGGATGCCATGCGTAGGAACGTTGACAAGCCGGGCACCTGCATATGAACGACAACTCCTTTCTCGCTGCCTCAAACTCCTCCTCATAAGACGAAGCGAGATCGGTCGCGATTAATAGAGTGAGCGCGTCAGCGGTGAAATCGCCTACGCCAGCCAACCGATTAGCTTGGCGACTGATAGTGGCTTCGAAAACGTTTCTTACTTCCCTCCCATTTCCGAAGTGTTTTGCACGATCTCGATATGCAAGACTGAAATGGAGGAGTAGCTTTGCTTTCAGTTCTGCCGCACACTCCAGACCGGCTTGCCGCGCCAAAAAAGTGAATATCCTACACATCTCCTGAGGGGTGTAATCCGGGAAATCCACATAATTAGTAAAACGCGACTGCAATCCTGGATTTGAGAAAATGAACGTCTGCATTTGGCCGACATAACCGGCAACAATTACAATCAATCGATTGCGATCGTCTTCCATCCGCTTGAGAAGCGTATCAATAGCTTCCCGCCCGAAGTCCCACTCATGCCTTCCGGCTAAAGTATAAGCCTCATCAACGAACAATATGCCATCAAGCGCTGAGTCAATAACCTCACTCGTCTTCGTTGCGGTCTGCCCGATGTATTCTGCGACGAGTTTTGATCGGTCGCACTCAATAACATGGCCTTTTCGGAGAATGCCCAATGACTTATAGATCCTACCCATAAAGCGGGCGACCGTGGTCTTTCCGGTTCCTGGGTTTCCGGAATACACCGTATGAAGGTTCGTTTTGACGCTGGGGAGACCCTGTGATACCCGCATCTGTTGAACTCTCGCGAAGTTGGCCAACTCCCGCAGCCTTACTTTAACAGACTCAAGGCCGATTAGCTCATCCAACTCCGCAAGAACAGTGTCAAAATCCTCTTCTTGAAGCGTTCCAGCCTGCTGTTCCTGTTCGCACTCTTGAGCATACTCCTCTGCTATACGCCGTGTTCGCTCGGAAAGGGTTTGGCAAAAGCGATTGTCTGCGTGGGAAGTATTGCCGTCGATCTGCGCGTATGCCCACATACTTTGATCTAAAAGGTGGCGAACATACCAGAAACAAACGGGCCGGAGACCCAAAGATTTGCACCCCAGCCCGATCCGGCGAAACTGTTCGTCTATCCCCTGGCTCAGTAAGCGATCGTTTATTTCGTAGGATTCGCGTAATCCTTCCGCAAACTCATCACTACTGACTAACAGTTCTTGTAAAGCGTAAAGGCCATCCCGTTCAGCAATCTCCACGCCGTCTTCAATCGCGCTGAGGCAATCTTGTGGGTCTTCCGAAAAGGCCGCTCGCCAAAGCTGCCGCGTCCCCCAACAGCGTGCCACTCCCTGATTGGGCCGAATAAGTTTACACCACATTCCAGCCGCAAAGTCCAAAGCGCTGTCTTTGATAAGCTCCAAAACATCAATATCAAGGGACTCCGCTCTGAGATAGGTTTTCGGCGGCGGAGTAATTATCTGCAAGACATGAACAAATGTGTTTATGGCGAGAAGACTGCGGAAAATTGTGTGTGCCGCACCGGAATCGTAGCCGAACATCTGAGATCGAAGTGAAAGACTTGGCTCGGAACCTTGAAGCGTACCTTCGAAGTCCGTTAAAGCGGATATGAGGGTCGTCGCTAGCCGCGTTTCCAAGTAGCCGTGGCTTTGGAAGTGGCGGACGAGAGTATTGTTTTTGTTGGTGTTAAAGGCGGCTAGTGAATCGATTTCATAGTGGAGCGTATCTAGGCTTTTAGGGTCCCTGAACATCGAAACAAGAATACCGCCGGGTAGAAGTGGGTTCACCGTTTGATCGAATAGGTCAGCAGATTCGGCATCTCTTGATGAAGCCCGATTGGAACTCATAGTCTTAGTCGGTGAGTTTTTTTTTGTGCCGACGCTGTCGAGAGAGCGTGCCTAGAGAAAACCATCTTGCCATGGCGCGAAGTAGCAGGCTCGGTCGAGTATCCGTGGTGATTGCGAACCTTGAGCACGCTCTTTTAGCGTAAGCGACCTCGATCACTACTTGAACCTCTTTAAGGGGCCAGGAATTCCCTTCCAAAAGCCTGGCCTTACCGCCTGCGGTTTAGGAGAGGGAAGGGATGCGGACTGGCCATCACAGCTCATTTCCGCTTACCTCAACAGCTTTCTTGCGGCGGAGCAAGATAAATTTCAGGGTGATTAGCGCCTTTCCGGAGCAGGAGCAGACGGCTCGACGAGGCTCCGCCGCATGCGCCCGCTCCCGAGCGCTCAATAAGCGTTCTTCAGCAGAATCCGAGAGTGAATTAGCTAAGGATCCGGCCTGTGAATCGGGGGCGCGTCCTGTTGCTCAAGCGCGGTTTCCGTGTGCGCGGGCGGGCCCGACCCGAGTTCAACCCCATCGTACTCTCCATGCGCCAAGCCGCCCGAGGATGGGAACTCAAGGAAAGAACGAAACCGCAAAAGAAGCGCCGATGCGCACGCTCCGGGTCCAAGGATCGCCACAATCCTTCACGAAACCTCCACGCCCAACTTAACGGCAGCTGCCAACCCGGATTCAGGAGACTCCTTCCAGCCTCCTCAGGCTTTCCTGATCATCCGATCCCCGCAGGCTCGGCCTGTTCGCGTGACTGCTTTCCGGCCAACGGAACGTTTGCCTTCTCGGCTCCCCTCATCATAACTACCCCATGGTTCAATCTCCGCAGCTCAACGACGAGTCTCCCTCCGGTGACATTTGCCCGTCATACACGCCGGCCGCCACGCGTTCTTCGACACGGAGCCAAGCCTAAGCTGTTCAGCAGTTGTGATGAAAGGTTAGGAGAATTCAATTCCTTAGATCGAGGTCAATCGATGACAGACTATAGATGGACCCCTATCGAGCAGATCTCCGACCGAGACAGACAAATTGATCTTGCGGCGATAAGTCCGTTATACGATACCTGGCGAGTCGCTAGATCTCGGTTAGAATGGTCGAGCCCGTCCAACCTTAAGCAGTTCACACAGCGGCTCGTGCGCCGACTCAACGTTGAGACAGGAATCCTGGAGCGACTGTATGACCTAGATCGTGGTACAACTGAAGCCCTTATTGCGAACGGGTTCGTTGAGGAACTCGTCTCAAGATCCAGTACGGACATCGAGCCTTCACGGCTCATTGATATCTTCGAGATCAGGAAGCTGCGATTCAACTCGTCATAGACTGTCTTTCGGCGCGTCTCTGTTCGATTGCCCGCGTAAACGAATTTGGCGACAGCGATACCTTCCTCTTTTCCCAATCCTGGGGCTCATGCATTGGCTTTCGGGTCATATTGGATCCGAAGCTCTACGATCTCAACGAAGATCAAGGCATTAAGTTCTGCCCGCGATTCGGGCTCGAGTTCGACCTGGATGCATGACGTTTCGGGCGTGAATCCAATCTCGTTAGTCTCGTCGGCCGATGCCCCTCGGAATCCTGGCTTTTGATCATTGAGAGCCCAAAGCAGCTTGCAATGTTCGATCATGGTGACAGGTTCTTATCGGTCGCTTCAGCCTACCAGATGCAGCCACAATGTTGTGCCACTCTTCCACACCAACCCCAAGGTTTTTGCCGAGACCCAGCCCGCAGAAACCGGGAATCGGGTTGGTCATGGCGAGGCGAGGGTTCAAAGCCCGCCCTTGAAGGCGCAGTCGAGGATGTCGGGGAGCAGGGCTCGAACTCTGTGGCCGTCTCTGTTTGCAGACGCTTCAGGGCGTCCAGCTCGGCGACGGTTCGAAGGGAGCCTGAGAGAGTCGAACAGCTAGTTACCGAAGAATCTCGATTCGGAATCTTGTTACCTCTCGAGTGCTATATCCACTGTACTCCAACCTGTAAATCCAATCGGACATGGCGGATCGGCGCGACGTGATCTCCACATCATCAGGGTCAATAGATACTATGAGTGGAGCACTATGCAGAAATCGTTTTGACTTAATAACAATCTCTTTAGGAAAGCCCTCAGCAAAACTGCCTGGTTCTTCGTTTAGTTTAACTGAAAGCGACTCTATGAATTCGGAAGCACCACCGTCATATAAAACCGTTCCCTTCTGATCGAAGATTGCAATCGGCCGAGCCGCCTGCGCGATTTTGCGCAAAAGCTCCCGGTCCTGGAGAAAGAGTGACTTAATTCTCGAGTCAATGTACTTCGACAGCCCGTATACCGTTGCGGATAGTGCAACAATGAAAACAAGGGCGCCAAGGATCTCCCCGACTCTAGAAAGAAAAGGAGTTACGGCTAACAACATTGGTAACTAAAGCATCTTAATTCTCCGTAGAGTGGGGTTAGAGAAGCCACCTCATAGGGGTCAACCGCAGGGCCTCCGCACCTGCATTTCTTTGAGTCCCCCGCTCGACTCCCGACGCCAATGCTGGCCCGAACAGTCTGTAAACTCGATCGCTACGTCTGGGTCCCGGGGAATCGTGCCGCGTTCTATAGATTTTCTAAGCGGTAGTTCGCGTCTGTCGTCGGGCCCGATCGATGAGAACCGGTACCGGATAAGATTGTCAATCGAAGCATCAAAGTCGTCGCCTATTTCTCCCACAAAGACTATCACGTTGTAGATTGGCTCTTCCCCTCTGTTTTGTGCTACTAACCGATCGCCTTCCATCCAAGCGGACGTTCGCTTCGCCGCGAGCTTTCTGCTGTCCTCAGCTTCTTCATGACGTTTCTTTAATTCTCCATGGAGAAGAAAGTAATAAACGATCGCCGCGGCGATAGCACCCGCGGCAGCCATCCAAGTCCCAATCGCAGCGATCCATGTTCCGAGAGTACTCAGCCAACTGGGAACATCGCTCCACGCTGCTTGTGCAAGATGCCATCTCATCGCTATCGGCGCCCTCCCGCCGCCTCCATGTACGTCGGCTCAAGCCTGCGCATAGTGGATTTCTCCGAGATCCGGCGCACACTGTCATGTCGCACAGCGCGCGAGAAAGCTCCGACCGTCGCGTCGCGGCCCGCGGACAAGGCGAAGATCACCGTCATGAGTTCACCGTCGACGAGAACGAGCAAGACCTGATCGCGTCCAAGCTGCGGCTCCGGATTCCGCGGGGCGAAACGGTCGGAGTGAGTGACCACGGGCGCAGTGTCGCGGGGAGCGGCGGAAGGGCAGAATGGGCCGCATGCTCAGACCTCCGCAGAACTCATTTCATTGAATGATCTCGCCGGAAGCCCTGAATCGTCCTTGAAAGGGAGCGCATTCTCCTATCTCGACGCGATGGCTCTGCCCCATATGCTGCAATGTCCCGGTCAGAGGTGCCTCGATTTCCACGTTGGAGAAGAAGCTGAAGGGAGTCCCTGGCTCTGGATGTCCTCCAAGCGGTCGAAAAGCGAATGGGCCGCCCGGGCCTTGGTTGGTGAGATCTGCCACAACATCCGCCTGCACGGGCGTGCCTCCATCAGGACAGTAGGTAGAGATGTTCGTCAACGGGGTCATACCTTTCAAATGAACGCCGCCTATCACGCAATTCGATTGATGGCAAGCCCATTGTCTCAGGGTGGCTCACCCCTCTCATTACATTCCAGCCTCCTCCACATCCTCCATCGCCAGTCTCTGCATGGCACCCTCGTCCAGGATCCGGCAGACGCCCCCATGAAGCACCCGCCGGCGGAAGGTGCCAGGCGCCTTCCCGGTGACACGGCCAAGAAGGCCAGGATCGTCGTCCTCAGCTCACCGTCGATCGGCACGTGAAGGCCCTGACCCTACCCAACCTGAATCTCCGGGACTCGCATGGCGAAACGGTTGGCAAGTGGGGCCATCGGCGCAGTGTCGCTGGGAGTGCGGTTGAAGGAAAGTGGTCCTAGGGTTGACCGCAAAACTGTCCGCAAATTGTCCGCAGGATTCTTGCTTCTGGTGCCACTTGATAGAGTGAGCATCGGTGTAAGCCCTTCATTTTGAAGGAAGTGGGCAGGGCTGGATTATCCCCGCCTGCGGCGGGGCTCTGCGGAGTGCGCTTCGCGCAGCAGGAGAAGTCCCGCTCGCTGCGCATCGCGAGACCGGCAGTCGAAACCACCCCGTGGTTCGAACCCACTCCTGCAACGGGTCGCCAGGGCCTTAGGATGAGGCTGGTGGGCAGGAGTGGATTCGAACCACTGAAGGCGTAAGCCAGCAGATTTACAGTCTGCCCCGTTTGACCGCTTCGGTACCTACCCTTAGCCCGTAGAGCGACGGGAGCGGTGATCTAGGCCGAACCACCGGGGATTGCAACCAAAAAGGAAGAGCAACGGAGTTTCAGAATTCCAGCGGTGAGTCCCAAGGAGCGCCACCTGGGAGATATCGCGCGATGCTGAGGGAGGGACGGCGGCGTTCGGCGGGAGGACGGCGGAAGCTTGTCCTGGAGGAGATATTCGAGGATGCGGCCTGGGAGGCCCCGGTCTACTCGACTACATTTTCGCAGCCTGGGATTCCCGCGGGGAGGCCCAGTTCTCATCGAACCGTGGCCCAATCATCGGAAGCTTTGCAGCTTCCGCTACATTTCGCCCTCAGGGATCCCGCGGGGAGGCCCCGTTCTCATCGACCCGTGGCCCAATCATCGGAAGCTTTGCAGCTTCCGCTACATTCTGGCAGCCTGGGATTCCCGCGGCGCGGCCCCGTTCTCATCGAACCGTGGCCCAATCCTCGGAAGCTTTGCAGCTTCCGCTACATTTTCGCCCTCCGGGATCCCCGTGGGGAGGGCCAGTTCTCATCGACCAGTGACCTAATCATCGGAAGCTTTGCAGCTTCCGCTACATTTTCGCCCTCCGGGATTCCCGTGGGGAGGCCCAGTTCTCATCGACCCGTGGCCCAATCATCGGAAGCTTTGCAGCTTCCGCTACATTCTCGCAGCCAGGGATCCCGCGGGGAGGCCCAGTTCTCATCGACCCGTGGCCCAATCATCGGAAGCTTTGCAGCTTCCGCTACATTTTCGCCCTCCGGGATCCCCGTGGGGAGGCCCAGTCCCATCGAACCGTGGCCCAATCATCGGAAGCTTTGCAGGTGCCGCTACATTTTCGCCCTCCGGGATCCCCGTGGGGAGGCCTCGTTCTCCTCGACCCGTGGCCCAATCATCGGAAGCTTTGCAGTTTCTGCTACATTCTGGCCTGGGATTCCCGCGGGGCGGCGGGAGAAAATAGACCTTGCGAAGTTCGCGAAATGGCCGAAGATATCTAAGATCGAACTGATTGTTCGTTGTTCGGCGCGTCGTAAATCGTCAGGTGAGTTTTGTCTCGGTGGTGGTTTGAAACCCGGTTTTCGGGATCGCTTTCGCTAGCAGGCCAGTCTTTTGATCGCCATACCACCTTATTATGAAACTCTTCGTCGGAAATCTCTCCTTTGAGACCACCGAAACAGACATTCGGGACGCCTTCGAGCGCTTTGGAAGCGTTGCGGAAGTCGTCGTCGTGACCGATCGCATGACCCAACGCTCACGCGGCTTTGGCTTTGTGACCATGACCGCCAATCAGGAAGGACAAGCCGCCATCGACGGGCTCAACGGTCAAGCTTTGAACGGCCGCAATCTCACAGTCAACGAGGCCCGTCCCCGGGATGACCGGCGGGAAGCCTTTTCGGAATCGCGCCGCGGTTAATCCCGGAACAGGCTGAATGATCCGGCCATGCGGCAGGCGCATATCAATGCCGCGCCAGAACCGCTGCACCGGTGAGTTTCTCTTGATCCGGCTCAAGAGCGGCGAAGGATGGCCGCAGTCCCACGGCGGCGGCTTTCGCCTGCCCTGAGAGGCAACGCCGAGCCAAGCCGGAGGCGCTTGGACTCCGGGCGAGTATCGCCGCTCTCTCTCAAGCCGCGGAGCGCCGTGGTGGGCGGAGGCGATGAGCGGCCGCGTGAGGCTCTGGATCCGCACGAGGCTCGCCGGCCCCTCGCGACGGAAAAGTATGAAGTGCAGTCTAGGAATACGGTATCCTTCCAGGCAGTGGATCCGATTTCAGCTCACGTTGATTGGAACGAACGCTATGCCGAGGGCAATGTCCCTTGGGACAAGGGAGAGGCCGCTCCGCCCCTGCGTGACTGGCTGGCGGTCAACCGGTTCGAGGGCAGGGTGCTCGTCCCCGGCGTGGGCTCCGGGCACGACGCCGCACTCATTGCGGACCGGTGTCCCGACGCCGAGGTTGTCGGGCTCGACATAGCTCCGTTGGCCGTGGCCAGCGCGGCTTCTCGCTACCGGCTCCCCAACCTCCGCTTCCTCGAAGGAAACCTCTTCACTTGGCCCGGGGATGGCGCCGGACCGTTCGACTGGGTCGTGGAACATACATGTTTCTGCGCCATCGACCCGGCGCGCCGCGACGCATACGTCGCGGCCGTTGCCCGGCTGCTCAGCCCCGGCGGCCAGCTTTGGGCGATTTTTTACCTCGACCCTTACGACGACGAACACCGGCCCGGCGACGGCCCTCCCCACGGCGCAAGCGCTGCTGAACTCGACGTCCATTTTCAACCCGCATTCATCAAGTCCGCCGAGTGGGTCCCGTCCTCCGCTTATCCCGGGCGCGAGGGACTGGAATTGGTCCGGGTGCTGGCAAAGCGGGATTCAGAGGATCTGTGACTGGATTGGGGAAACCGGCATTTCATCGCGAACGGCGGTTCACGTATCCCGCCGTCCTCATCGCCACCCGCGCCGGATTCACGGCCACATGCTTTCTGGCCGACTCGAGAAGCCGCTCGGCGTGCACCCTGAGATTCGTCCATTCCAGCGTCTGTTCGGCAAGCTACCGATGGCTGTTTAGAAGAAATCTTCTTTAATTGACGCCGCAATGCTGCGACAAAGCTGGGAGTTCATGAATACGTCGCGCGCGGTCCCGGGAAGAACGATACGCGCGATTCGCGTCGCAGTCCCGAGGAGAGCCGCTGGGCTGGCTGGGGCGAAAACCGAACCTGTGCAGAGAGCGTGAGAGTCATGTTGCGACGGAGGCAAGTTCGATGGCGCTTTCAAGGCCTCATTCAGAAATGAAACTCGCATGAAAACCTGCTCGATATTGATTGTCAGTCTGGTTCTCGGGATTTTCCCCGGCGCGGTTTTCGCCAGCACTGACACGCTGCTCCGCTGGAATGAGATTGCCATCAACGCCAGCGGCCTCGATCACACGCCTGTTGCGCCCGACGAGGAGCGCGTCTTCGGCGAACAGATTGGACCCGGCCGGTCGAGCCGGGCCATGGCCATCGTCCATATCGCGATGTTCGACACGATGGTCGCGGCGAAAGGCGGCTACCGGAGTTACACTGGGATTCAAGCGGCTCCGGGGCTGCTGTCTCTGGAAGCCGCGATCAGCCAGGCGGCCCACGACACGTTGATCGTGCTCTTCCCCTCTCAAGCAGCGAACTTTGGCGTGTGGCTTGAGGAGGACCTGGGCACGATCTCAGAGGAGCCGGCCAAGGCGAATGGGATTGAGTTGGGGCAGCAGGCCGCCGCGGCGATTCTCACCCTCAAATCCAACGACGGTTCCGCTAAGTCCGAACCTCTGATGGCCATCGAGCATGTGGTGAGCGATCAACCGGGCCGCTGGCGTCAGGATCCCATTAGTCTGATCCCGATCGCCCTGGGCGCCTATTGGGGTGAATGCATTCCATTCGTCCTGGAATCCTCTTCCCAGTTTCGGGTCCCGCCGCCGCCTGCCTTAACCAGCGCCGAATACGCGGCCGCCTATGACGAGGCAAAACGCCTGGGCGGCGACGGTTTTGGGACACCCACGGAGCGATTGCCGGAGCAAACCGCAATCGGCAACTACTGGGCCTACGACGGAACTCCCAGCCTGTGCGCTCCGCCGCGGCTTTACAATCAGATCGCCGTCCACATCGCCGCACAAATGGGAACGGAAGGCATCGGATTGGCGCGGCTTCTGGCTCTGGTGAATGTGGCGATGGCCGATTCCGGCATCGCGATTTGGGAATCCAAGTACTTCTACGATTACTGGAGACCGGTCACCGGCATCCGGGAATCCGATCCGGGCTTCGGACCAACCGGGGCCGGCGACGGCAACGAGGCTACAGAGGGCGACCCGGTGTTTTCTCCGTTGGGCGCGCCGGCCAGCAATCTCTCCAGCCCAAACTTCACGCCTCCTTTCCCCGCCTACCCTTCAGGCCACGCCGGATTCGGCGGCGCCCTCTTTCAGACCCTGCGCAACTTCTACAGGACCGACGACATCGCATTCACGTTTGTGTCAGACGAGTACAACGGCATCACGCTGGACCGTGAGGGCAACACGCGGCCGCTCATTCCGCGCAGCTTTTCAACACTTTCTCAGGCGGAGGAGGAAAACGGCCAGAGCCGGATCTACCTCGGCATCCATTGGTCCTTCGATAAGACGGAGGGAATCGCCCAAGGCCGGCAGGTGGCGGATTACATCTTTGCAAACGTGTTTGTGCCGCTTCTCAGTCTTGAATTGAGCGTCGCCGGCGACACGGTGACGCTGCAATGGGACGCCAGCGCCGGGCAGCGCTACCAACCGGAATACTTGGATGTTTTGGCAGAGGGGGACTGGTTGCCGCTCGGTCCCGAGGTGAACGGGGCGGGCGCCATGGCGACCGCGCATGATTCGCCGGTGGTTCAGCAGCGGTTCTACCGCTTGCGGCTTCTCGATTGACGCGCAGCGGCGTCCGTTTTGCTCTGAGGGCTTCCCAAAGAGCTTCTGCGTGGCTAAACGTCTGAGAAAACGCGGGCTGCGGGTCAAGGGCGGCAGGCCTGTTGAGGAGACGGAGTTTCTGGTGGGGTTGCGCGGATGTCGTGCAACCGGACGCGACCGGACCAGTCGCCGGAGGCAAGAGTGGTTCCGTCAGGGCTGAGGGCAAGGGCGTAGATCCAGTCGTCGTGGGCTTGCCACTGGGCCTGAATGAGGTCGCTGGCTCCGTCGATGCGGCGGATGACGCCTTCTTGTCCGGCGGAGAAAAGGGAGGCTCCGCCGGCCGCCCAGGCCAGCGCGAAAACCGGGCCTTCGTGGCGACGCACGATGCGGAGCATTCGTCCGGTTTCGGGTTGCCAGAGGCGCACGGTGCGATCGTCGCCTGCGGTGGCGCAGACGAGTGGTCCGGGGTCATCGGCATCGGGGGCCGGCTGGAAGGCCAGGGTGTGGATGGCTTGGGTGTGGTGATCGAAGGAGCGCCGGAGAGCGCCGTCCTGCGCGTCCCAGACCTTGAGGGAGCGATCGGCTCCGGCGGTGACGAGAATCTCGCCCGAGGAGCTGAAGGCGATGGCAAGCAGGGGACCGGCGTGAGCGGTCAAGGTGAGGAGAGGCCTGGGTCCGGTCTCGGCGTCGCAACTCCAGAGGGAGGCTTGGCCGTCGCTCGATGCAACGCCAAGGCGCGTGCCGCCGGAGTCGAAATCCAGCCCAGTGACGAGGTCCTTGTGGTCGCCGAAGCGCTGCAAGAGCTTCCCTTCGGGCCAGGCGTAGAGGAGGACTTCGCCGTTGACGCCGGGATCGCCGCCGCCCGCGGCAAGCAGTTTTCCATGGGGCGCGAAGGCCAGGGAAGTGATCTTGGGCAGGTCACAGGCGATGTGATGCTGGAGGGCGGCGTCTTTGGGAGAACGGAGGTCGAGGCTCCGGTCGCCGTTGGAAATGAGAGTCGAGCCATCTGGTGAAAATGCCAGGGCAACAACGGGAGCAGCGGAGAGGCAGGGGACCAGGATCAGGCCAGCGGCCATGAGCGCCATCCAGCGGAGAAACAAGTTGAGCTTCACGCGTTTTTGGATGGCCTCACAGAAGTTCGGCGATGGGAGCGCCTTCGTTCAAAATCTTGACAGGGCGTCCAGTGGGAGTGGTTAGCTCCTGACTGGGATCCACGCCGAGGAGCTGAAGGATGGTCCAGGCCAGGTCGGGAGGGGCGACGGGACGTTCGACGGGGAACTCTCCGAAGCGGTTGGTGGCTCCGATCACTTGTCCTCCCTGGATGCCGCCGCCGGCGAGACATACGGAGCCAGCCCGGGGCCAGTGATCGCGTCCGCCGGCGGCATTCAGCTTGGGGGTGCGTCCGAACTCACCCATGAGCACGACGAGGGTGGACTCCAGGAGGCCCCGTTCGTGGAGGTCGGTTAGGAGAGCGGAATAGGCGCGATCGAGCGCGGGCAGTTTGCCGCTGCCGGGAAAGCGCGAGTCGGGCAGTTCCTTGAAGATTTGCTGGTGCATGTCCCAACCCGTGTCCACGACGGTTACGAAGCGAGCCCCGCCCTCGATCAAGCGGCGGGCCAGGAGGCAGCCACTGCCGACGCGAGCAGGGCCGTAGCGTTCCCGGGTCTTCGGGGCCTCCCGGGAGAGATCGAAAGCAGACTTGGCTTCGGGTGAGGCGAGCAGACGGTAGGCTTGCTGGTAAAAGGCGTCGCGGTCGCGAGTGGCCGGGCCTTCTTCGATGTGCTGGTTGAAGGCGTCCATGCGGCGGAGCATTTCGCGCCGGTTTTCGTTTCGGGCGAAACTGAGGCCATCGGGCGGCTGAAGTCCATCGACATTGGAAGGATCGTTGCCCACGTTGAATGCGGAGAACGCCCCGGGCAGATAGCCCGAACGGGCGGCGTTGGAATTCCCACCTACACCATCGTTGGGGACGGCGATATAGGGAGGCATGGCTTCCCGGAAACCCTGGGAATGCGCTACGAGACTTCCGAGGCTGGGATAATCCAAGGCGGGGCCGGGCCGGTGGCCCGTGAGCAGGAAGCGGGTTCCGGTGTCGTGGTTGCCCAATTCATGGGTGAGGGAGCGAATGAGGGCTACGTGGCGCATGACTGTGGCGGTGCGCGGGAGGTGTTCGCTGATGTGCAAGCCGGCGACGCTGGTGGGGATGGGTTGGAACTGGCTGCGCAGCTCGGAGGGCGCGCCGGGCTTGAGGTCGAACATGTCGAGGTGACTGGGACCGCCGTCGAGCCAGATCAGGATGCAGGACTTCGCTTTGGCGGACTGCTGGGAGGCGTCCGCCGCGCGGGCCTGCAAGCGGAATAAATCCGTTAGGCTGAGTCCGAAGGTGGTGAGCAGGCCGAGGTGGAGGAAGTCGCGGCGGACCACGCCATCACAGCGCTGCTTGGTAAAAGTGGGGGAAGTTGGCATGGGTCAGCGGTTGAAAGCGAACTCGCGGGAGTTGAGCAGGGTCCAGAGCAAGTCTTCGAGGGCGGCGTTCCGATCGGGGGACTGGTCGAGCCACGCGCTCCATTCGGCAAGTTCGGCGGGTTCGGGGGGCCGGGTGAAAGCGCGGAGGTAGAGTTCCTCGACGGCTTGGCGGCTGGAGCGGCCTTGCAGTGCGCGGGCCGCGCCGTCGCGGAGTTTGGCGTTGATGGTAGGGCCGTTGATGAGGTGCAGCGCTTTGGCGAGACCGCCCCCCAACTGGGCTGGTCCATCACAGGGGCCGGTTCGCAGGCACCGGCCAAGGACATCGAGGGCGGGCGAGGGCACGGCTGGACTCACGAGCTGGACCGCCCGCGCTCCGGGGGGGTAGCCCTCGAAGACATCAGGAACGCCCGTGACTTGCGCCACCGCGTCGGCGAAGACCGGAGCGGGAAGCGCTTTCAGACCGGCATGCGAATACAAGCGCGTATCGGCCCGGTTGTCCTCCAAGGTTTGGGAAGTGCGCTGATAGGTATGCGAGGAAACGATGGTGCGGACGAGATGCCGGAGATCGAAGCCCTGTGCGACGTAATCTGCGGCGAGGGCGTCGAGCAGGGCGGGGTGAGTCGGCGGATTGGTGGGGCGGAGGTCGTCGGGCGGCTCGACCAGCCCGCGGCCGAGCAAGTGTTTCCAGACCCGATTGACGAAGGCGCGAGCGAAGAAGGGATTGTCGGGCGAGGTGAGCCATTGGGACAGTTCGGCAAGGCGGGATTCATCATCGGGGTTTGGGGAGGCGGGAGAGCCGAGAGGTTTGGGGGCCAGGGGTTTTCCGGTCTTGGGATGATCGACTTCGCCCCGGGGGGAGATGGAGATGGATCCTCCTTCCTGGGTGATGCGGGCAAAATAAGCGGCGAAACGATGGTAATCCTCCTGGGTCCAGCGATCCGAGGGGTGGGAATGGCACCGGGCACAGGCCAACTGGGCGCCGAGGAAGATCCGGCTGACGTGCTCGGCGAGATCGCGCGGATCGCTGGCGAGCGTTAGGAAATTGGCCGGGCCGGCGCTGGTCAAGTCGCCGGTGGAAGTGAGCAGGGCGCTGGCGACCCGATCGAGGGGGGCATTCATGGCCACCTGATCCCACAGCCACCGGTGATAGACGGCGGCCTCCTTGCCGCTGCCCTTGAGCAGGAGCAGATCGGCGAGTTTCATGGTCCAGAAATCTACGAAAGCCTCGCCGGCCAGCAGCGTTTCGATAACGCGCAGACGCTTGTCTGGGGACGGCGGTTCGGCCAGGAAAGTCCGCGCCGCTTCGCTGGTGGGCGGGAGTCCGGCGAGGTCCAGATGAACACGCCGGAGGAATTCCGCATCGCCGCTCGCCGGGGACGGCGGAACGCGGAGACGCTGCAATTCCGAGCCTATGTGCTCATCGATGAAATTAGCCGCCGGTGTTAGGACAACTGTTTGGTCCGGGCCGCCCAAGGGGACGGCAATGCGTGCGGCGGCGACTTGGCCGGAGTAGCGGACCATGATGCTGGTTAGGCCTCGGCCGACAGCGGCGACGGCTCCTGAGCCCGAGACGTCGGCGACGGCGTCGTCGTTGGAGGTGTAGAGAGCGAGCGGAGTGACAACTTCCCGGGAGCCATTGGAAAGAGAGGCGATGACGCGGAGCTGCACGGAGTCGCCCGTGTTTTCGATCAAACTGTCCTGGGGATCGACCTCGATCGCGGTCACATGAAGGTCGTCGGGTCCGTAGGGCGCGTCGCTGGCGATCCAGCGGAGCAGGAGAGCGTAACCGCTGGAATCGCGCGGGAGTTTTCGACCGCCTTCGTGATCGAGCTGGTAGGAAGGCTTGCGGAGGAGCAGGCTGTCGTCCGGGCGGTCGGGATCGATGCGCCGGCCGCCGAATTCCCGGGTGATGCGATCGTAGTCTTCCACCGGATCGTAACCCAGCAAACTGAGTTGGAATCCGCCCTGACCGGTGGCGGCTCCGTGACACGCTCCGGCGTTGCATCCGGCCTTGGTGAGCACGGGCAAGATGGCGGTGCGGAACGGCGGCGGATCGGCCGCGCCGGCGAGAGCGGAGGCCCACGCCGTCGCAACGGTGAGGATGATCCGGGTGATCACGGAGCCTCTTCTTGGAGTTCCGCCAGGAAAGCGCGGCCGGTTTGCCGGGCATAGGCTGTGCCATAGCGATCGCCGAAATGGAGGATGCGGGTCCAGCCGTCGATGGCCTGGCGGCGCAATCCGGGGTCGTCGCCAATGTGTTCACGCACCTCCTGGAGGAGGGCGTCAACGGCCTCGTCGCCGTTGGCCGGCTGAATGAAACGGCGAAGCAATCCCTGCAGGGCGGCGTCGGTGGGGACTGCGCCCGGAAAATCTTCCCGCGCCTGACCGGTCGAGGGTGTATCGCTGCGCCTGGCGGCAAGTTCATTCTGAAGCTCTTTCATTTCGCCGATGAGAGCCCGGACGGCGTCGCGGAGGCCCGCGTCGGAATCGAGATCGAAGGCATCCCAATCCACGGAGGGAGGCGATGCACTGCTGCGGGCGTCTCTGGGGCGCATCTCTGCTGGGGCCCGGCTTCCGCCGGCTCCGGTGCGGGCAGAATGGAGGCCGTTCAGCTCTTCGATGGAGGGCGGCGCATCGTCCCCGGAGAGCTTGGCCAGGGCCTCGATGACAGCCAGTGCATCGGCGATCCCGGGCTGCACGAGTGCGAAATTCGCCGTCACCGTGTTGTCCTTGGCCGCGATGATAGTGATGAGGCAATCCTTGTTGAGACCGTAGTTACCCGGACCTTCCGCTCCATCCAGGGACAGGCCGACGCGGGATTGCAGTTTCAAGGAACCGGCTGCAGCACGGACACGGCGCTCGCCTTCGAGGCGGTCGGGCGAGAGAAAGATCATCTCCGTTGCAAGGCGGTCCCTGCGCAGCGCCCCGTACTCGTCCACGACGCGCAATAGCGGAACCAGAGAGCGCTCGATGCCGTGCACAAAGACGAGGACGGCCGCGGCTCCGGAGGATTCCGCCACGGGGTCTCGGGTCAGGCCCGGGTCGTCTCCGGTCAGGTCGAGGACTTGGAAGGGAGTGGTTTTTTCGCCGGGTTGCGGGCCGGAAAAGACGGAATCGTCAGCGGGAAGGGAAAGTGGGGCGAAGCAGAGGAGCCCTGCAGCAGTGAGGAGCGTGCGAGAATTCATGGGGAGAATGGGGTGGATGCAGGCGGAGGGGATAATTCTGCCACAGATTTCCGATTATGCCGAAGGGGAAGAGAATCGATGGCTTGAATCCCTTTTGCCAGGCGGACGGATTGCCGCTTGAGTGGGGGTCATGGTTCATGGGCGTTGCATTTTTTTATGGGCCGCGGCGGGTCTGATTGGCGGGATGACCTACGGCAGGACGGGGACGGCGCGGGCGGCGGAAGTCCGGCCGTTGTGCCGCGTCGAAGTTGTGGAAAAGGGCAGCGGCTGGCCGGTTCCGCTGGTGGAACTGCGATCCACCCACAATCTGCGATGGGTGAGCGACAACGCCGGGGTCATCGCGCTTGACGCGCCTGAGCTTTACGGTCAAGAGAGCTGGTTTTTCGTGACGGGCCACGGCTATGAGGTGCGTGCAGACGGATTTGGCTACCGGGGAGTAAGATTGGCGCCGGAGCCTGGGAAAACGCTGCGGGTCGAGGTGGAACGTCAGCTTCCGGCCAAGCGGCTGGGGCGGCTGACTGGCGGCGGGCTTTTCGCGGAGAGCGAGCGACTCGGCGAGAAGGTGGACTGGCCCGAGTCCGAGGTGCTGGGCTGTGACAGCATTCAGAACGCCGTGCATCGGGGCAAGATGTTTTGGGCTTGGGGAGATACGACGGTGGCCCGCTATCCGTTAGGCATTTTTCACATGAGCAGCGCGACGACTTCGATTCGGCCATTAGAGCGGTTTGAGCCGCCGCTGCGCTTGCGGTTCGACTATTTCCGGGACGGGGAAGGCCGTCCGCGAGGTGTGGCCGAGATGCCGGGGAGCGGTCCCACTTGGATCGGCGGCTATGTGAGTCTCCCCAGTGTAGAAGGAGAGTCGCGGCTGGTGGGAACCTATGTGAAGATTCGCAACTATCTGGAAGCCTACGAGTGCGGGCTCTGCGTGTGGAACGACGAGACGGAGCGCTTTGATCAGCACCGGGTGCTGTGGACCAAGAGCGAGGAGCAGCCGGAACGTCCGCCGGTACCGGACGGCCACCCCATGTTCTGGACGGATGGCGAAGGGAAGGAATGGGTGCTGTTCGGCAACCCGTTGCCCACCCTGCGTTGTCCGGCGACCTTCGAGGGATGGAACGATTCGACGACATGGGAAGTGTTGAAACCACAGGAATCGGTGGCTTCGGCGGCGGACGCCTCCCCGGTGAAGCCGCACAGTGGTTCGGCGGCTTGGAACTCCTGGCGAAAGCGTTGGGTGACCGTGTTCATGGAGGCCTTTGGCAAGCCATCGGCTTTCGGTGAACTGTGGTATGCGGAGGCGGACGCGCCGGAGGGACCATGGGGACCGGCGGTGAAGGTTGTAACCCACGAGAACTACACGTTTTACAATCCGCGGCTCCATCCTGAGTTTACGCCGGAAGATTCTCCCATTTTGCTGTTCGAAGGCACCTACACGGCGGAATTCGCCGATCGCCCGCAGATTACACCGCGATATAACTACAATCAGATGCTCTACCGGCTCGATCTGGACGATCCCGACCTGGCTGCCGCTGGGAAAGCGGTCGAGGAATCCCGGTGAGCGAGGAAGCGGCGAGCGCGGGCGGATTGGGAGAGGTCCGGACCGGGAAAAGCAACGGTGATGGGCGAGACTCGCGAGCCGGGCGAGAACTATAAGAAAAGCATCGCGGGGATGCCGTTTCGCAGATTGATTTTCTGCGCGGGAAGGATCACGATCGCGCGATTCGAAGGATCCAAACCGATAACTCTCTCCATGCGTCTCATTTCATCTCTCATCGTCCTTTCTTTGGCTGTCGTGGCGTCCAGCTCTTGTTCATCGCCTCAGGGGCGCTATCACACCAAGAGCGGGTCGGTTGGCGCGGGGTCCGGAGGCGGATCGGGCGGCGCGTTGATTCGATCCTCGGGTGAGGGGTCTTTGCTGGGACGGCGGCCGGCGGGTTCGGCGGCGACACCGGCAGCGGATCCGAGGGGAGCAGGACCGGCGGTTGCGGGCAGCGCGGCGGCTGGATCCCCTCCGGCGGCAGCGGCAGCCTCCGGTTCGGAGAACGGCGCAGGGGTTGGCGGACAGGAACCGCGACGGAGTTCCCTCTTTGGTGGAGCCGCTCCCCGGCGGGACGGTTCGGCCTGGTTTCAGAACAACCGGCACTCGATGCCCGGACGTTGAGATTTCCTCAGGCGAGCGGTGACACAGGGGAGCACAGGCGGTCGAACGCGCTCCGGTTTTTCCAAGGCGGATTTTGCCTGGGGAAACCTGAATTTGGATCGAGAAAAACATTGCGCGGAGGGCTCCGCACAGGGCAGAAAAGACGCTGGATGCTCCGGGTTTCGACCCTCGGAATGCGCCTTGGACCTGGGGCCCGGTGTATCGCGCGAGAAGCGGGTAGATTCCGGGAAACGCCCGGAAAGGATGGTTTCGAGATCCTCGCGAGTGGAGTAAAGAATGGCTAAGGCCGAAAAGTCCAAGTCCGCGAAAGCGGATGAGAGGGGCGCTGCCGGGAAGGGCGTGGGCCGGAAAAAGGCAAGCGATTCGAGTAATTCAGGCCAGGCCCCACGGGAGGGGTCCAAGGGAAAGCGGATTTCGGGCGGGGGGAAGGAGGCTCTTAAGAAAAGGTCTGCGCGTGCGGAAGCGGCGCCTTCGGGCGGCGCGGGGGGATCCGAGTCCCGCACAACTGAGAAGAAGCGGCAAAAGATAGCGACTGGGACGGCTGCACCTATCGGGGCTCCGGAACCGGCAAAGCCGAGTCCGAAGAGGAAAGGAGAGGCCTTACCGCCGGCCCAGAAGGCGGGTCCGGCACGACGGCGGCAGCCTCCGGCCGGCCATTCTTCGTTGACCGATCCCCAACCGGGCGACGTTTTGCATCGCCGGGAGGTGGTGGAAGTGACGACGGGATGGGTCCACTACCGGATCACCGGATCCAGCGACTTGAAAGAAATGCCGAAGAGACTTTGGCCGGTCCTGGCCAAACATCCGCCGCTGGGCACCGATTGAAGGGCTCGCCCATTGGGTTGGATAGCCTGGCCTACAATCCCGGCCCGGCCTCTCGGGGGGGCGTCAACGAGACCTTCGGTCGCGATGACCGCCGCCGCCGCCGCGGCGTTCGCGGTAACCTCCGAAGTCTCCGCCTCCGCCTCCG
The DNA here is from genome assembly GCA_041749135.1 of Verrucomicrobiales bacterium. GTDB lineage: Bacteria > Verrucomicrobiota > Verrucomicrobiia > Verrucomicrobiales > DEV007 > DATKCT01. The sequence goes on along the minus strand of JBGTBW010000146.1, from coordinate 52,375 downwards.
CCTCCACCGTCGTCGTATCCACGGCTCTCGCCACGGCCGCCGCCACCGCGGCGGGGCTCACGGAAATCTTGGCGCGGCGGACGTTCCTCGCGTTTCCGCGCTTCATTGACGCGGAGGGGACGGCCACCGAAATCTGCTCCATCGAGGGCGCGGATGGCGTCCTGGGCCTGCTGCGGATCGGACATGCTCACAAAAGCGAAGCCCCGCGAGCGGCCGGTCTCGCGATCGTAAATGATTTTGACTTGATCTACAGCTCCGTGGGCCGTGAAGACCTCGGAGAGTTGCTCGTCCGTTGTTTCGAACGGGAAGTTGCCGACAAAGATGTCCATGAATGAATAGTGTGGAGTTTAGCGGAAGTGGTTCGCCACTGCAGGGGCGGACATGCCGGACTGGCGTGGCACGAACCGGGGATCGTGAGCAAGTGAATTTACAGCATCAACTTGAACGTTGGACACGCCCTGAATATCCAGTGAAACCACGGAAGGACGGGTGCAGCGGAGCAGAATGGATGGAATGAAAAGACACGTTGGCTCCGAACGGGTCTAAGGATTGCCGATCTGCGCCGCTTTGCAACAACTTTTTTGCCCGGAAATAGGCAAATTCAGGCAAAAGGCCGGGCGGGGATGGATCCGGGAAAAGAGAACGCCCCGGGACCGGCAAAGGAGCGGATCCCGGGGCGTTCGCAGAATGAAGTTTTCAGGCCGCTGAACGGCTTCAAGCCGCCGGTGGGGCGTCGTCTTCGCTTTCCAGCCCGGTGCGGGCTTTGGCTCCGGACACCACGAGTTTGCGGCCCATGTAGTCCTTGTCGTGCAACTCGGTCACAGCGCGTTTGGCCTCGTCCAAACTCTGCATTTCCACAAAGGCGTAGCCTTTCGAGCGTTGAGTCCGGCGATTGCAAACCACTTCCGCGTTTTTCACCGTCCCAACCCCGCTGAAAAGCTCGAAAAGATCGGACTCAGTAGCGTCGTAGGAGAGGTTCCCCACGTAAATCCGCTCAGAGGTGGCGGAGAAAACCTGGGGTTTGGAAGGCGTTGAGCGGGGCTCCCGGGAACGCGTCCCGGAACCCGCTCCGCGCCAGGAGTCGTTCTGATCGGGGGCCGAGGCCACCGGGCGCGAAGTTCCCTCCGGCCTACGTGGAGGCCGGGCGGTCGGAGCGGTGGGAGCCGGTTTGTAGAGGCCAAAGGAAACGATGGCCAGGAAGCGCTGCCAGGCATTGGGCTTGAATGGCTCCGGCCGCGGCATGCGGGTGTACTGACGGCGCCGGCCGTCCTGGCCATTGCGGCGGCGCGGAGGCCGTCCTTGCCTGGGGCGGGCCGTGGGGGCGCCTTGGTTTGAAGAGGACATGGGATGATGAATTGGGTTGAGGTTTCGGCCCGCGCCGGAGATCAGGTCGCAAGCGACTTACACCAGGTTCCTCGAGAACCTGGCGGATCCGGCAGAGCCATAGCGGGCGACTTTTCCAGGGAGCCGTGTCGAGAAGAACAGTGTGGAACCACCTCAGCCAAGCTCCCAGCAAGGGAGCGCAACCATCCTGAGCTCTGCCGCTGCCGGCAGAAGTTCCGATGTGCTGTTCTGTTCGATTCATGGGTATTCTACCCGCGGAAATTGTGGGCGCCGACACGGAGCACCGTGAAGGAACTCCCTGGGGAAGGCCGGATGCAAAACGAAACGTGCGCAGCCAGACCAGTCACCGGATCCGGATTTCTAGAAACCCGGATCTTCTTAAAATATCGTGAAGATTAGGATCGGCAACTGGTTTCCCACGGGCCGCCGAGGGCCGCCGGGAAGGGGACGGACGCTTTTCCGGCACAGAGTTCGGCTTTGAAGCCGCATCGCCATCTGGGTGATGCCCCTGAAAAAAGCTCTTCATTTTCCCATCCTGGACGGGATCGGGTTCCATCCCCCCGGAAGACTCGCCGGACGAAAGTTCCTGTGGAGGAATCCACAGTGGGGGGCGGAAGTTGGGAGGGGTGCACGGCATCGTGTGGATTCGGTTGGGCCCCAGGACGGCCCCGGCCGGGTGTCCCGGGGCGGCTCCTGGGGCGACGGCGCGGGCAGGCGCCGCGCCGCCTCTCGTACCGGGGACAGGCCGGCCCTCCCCGTCAGGGACCTTGGCTCTCGGGTCTGTCTGGTTCCCAGTCCGGCGGCGGAGCCGCCGCCGAGAATCGTTCCCCGGATGGTTTCACTCGTCGCGACAACATTGCAGACCCATCTACGAGCTCACCCAACCCTGGCCAGGGCGAGCGTCTTGTTCGGCCGGCAGGTTTTTGCGGAACTCCACGATGCGGTATGTTTCTTCAAATCCCATGTTCTTGTGAAATGTGATGGCCTCCCGATTCTCGATTTCTGCGTCGGTTGCGACCTCCGAGCAGCCTTGCCGGCACATCCATTCCTCTGCGGCCAACATCATAGTTCGGGCGATCCCCTTGCCGCGCCATGGCGGAAGAACGGCGATCCCTTCGATGTAGCCAACCGGAGAGGAAAGGCAGCCATCGACAATGTTTCGCAGCGATGCCTCGAGAAAGCCGACGGCTTCACCTTCTTCAAACGCGATCCAGCAACATTTGGTCGAATCAGTCAACCAAGTCTCAATTTCCTGATCATGAAAATCATCTCCAAGCGAGGAATACACTTGCCGGCGAAGTCGTAGCCAGGCTCGAGTATGACTTCTATCTGCGACAACGATCATGTTTTCGCCGCAAGTAATCACCCAGCCCCTCTTCCTGCGATTCGTAAAAGGCATATCCTTCGTCCAGGTCCCGTTTCGCGGACGCCAGTCGGCGATACTCACGGCCCGCACTTTACCGAGGTTGTTCCTGCATCGCAACTCCGGGTGCTGGCCAACACACGCCGCCATATTCAGAAAAGGAATGCATGACGGCAATGATGCTTGTGACCCTTTCCTGGTCGATTGTCAACGGCGCCGCGAGAGGTCTGGCATTTTCTTAAAGCGCGCCAGCGGATCTTCTTTGGCCGGCGGATCGGCCGGCGGCGCTGGGGTCGATGCGGTCTCAGGCGCCGATTCGGGCGCCGGAACGTCAGGAGAAACGGGGTCCCCTGCTGGGGGCGAAGCCTGCCCGGGACGCGCTTCGAAGAAAGAGCTTTGGCCGAGCAGCGAGGTGAAGGCAGAACTGCCCGGCGCCGCGGCGACGGCAGGACTGCCGGCCGGCAGAGGAGGCGGCGCTGCAATGGAGGACGCCTGCCAGCACAGCCGAACCGTCGGCGCCGGTCCCATATAAACGGTCAATTGATGATAGCGCAGATTCTGAAGCGCCACCTTCTCGGACATGTCGTCCGCTTTGAGGAGCGCGCTCAGGATGCCGTGCGTGGTGGGGTGATGGGCCTTGGCGGCTGCCAGCGAGCGCATCGTGGAAGCCAGAACGTCGCCAACCTTTTCGAGATGAATGATCAATCTCTGTGGCGCGGCGAGTTCCATCTCGACGTCTTCAAGCTCATAGCCCGCGGCGCGAAACGTCTCCGCGTCGCCGTCGATCTCGTGCAACGCAGCGATAAGCATGTCTTCGTGGGGCGCCGCCAATCCCGTTGCGGCGTCCTGCACCGTGCGCTGCATCTGGTGCATGTGCCCGGCGGTGGCCAGCACCCGTTCGCGCAATTCCGCTGCCTTCGCCGGCGCCTGTTCGAGGGCCGAGGCGATCTGCCCCGCCTTCTGACGCACGTCCTGCACTCTGTGTATCAATCGTTTCATACGCGGCCCTAAAGGTTGCCCTTGTCTTGATCGTTTGCTTGCAGAGACTCTTGCTCGGTCCCTCGCCCCGCCGAAGCGAGAACTTCGTGGAATTTCTCCAGGAAAGCCCGCTCGTTTGTCAGCATCTCCTGGGTAAGCTGGATTTCCACAACGCCCTGCTCTGCACGCGTTTGCAAAAGATCCTGGGCCGAGCGCAAATGGTCGCGTTGCTGGGCCGCAAGATCCTTCAATGTCGCCAGCGTGCTGTGCAACATCTCCATCTCGTGCATGAGGTTGCGCATTTCCACCGAGCTGCTGTTGCCGGCGGTCGCTACGTTCTCTTCGATCGCCGTCCGCAAGGCGTCGAAGCTGCGTCCGAGCGGAGCCACGTCAACGACTACGGGCGCCGGCGCTTTGATTGACTGCTTCTCGAGCGCGTTCTGAATGCCTTCAAGACCCTGTTGAAATACCGAGAGTTGCGTGACGACGCGGCCCATCGGGTCCGACTGATCGCCGCCGCGCGTGAGTTGATTGCGTTGGAAAGTGCGTTTGATCTCCTCCCAGCGCGCCTTCTCTTCGGGCGATTGAATGGAAAGCAATTCCTTCAGCTTCAGCAGATTCGCCTCGGCGCCCGTCGTGAGCGTTTGCGCCTCGTTCTGATAATGGTCGAGGATGAGCCCCTGCACTTCAGAGTCGTTCATGATCGGCACGATCTTTTCCGTGAGCCGGTTCATGTTGCGGTAGGAACCTTGCAGACGGAACGGCGGCTCGGTGCGGAACTCGTCCGCCTGGCCCGCCGAGTGGATGTATTCCTGATTCACACGCAGGAGCACTTCCCGAACGGCAACCAGCTTCTTCATCACTGCGAGAATCTCTTCCACCTCCTGCTGCGAGCAACTGCCCTCGAAGGCGGCGTCATCCCGCGCGCCTTCCGCTAGACGAATGAAGGTGCGCACGTCGTTTTGGCTCTTGTTGGCGAGCGGAGCCAACACGGCGTTCGATGTGACGGCATTCTCGAGATAGCTCATTCTGAACCACTCCGCGCTGCCGCCGATGATGTCGCCCAGATTGTAAGTGTCCGCGCGGTTCGCAAGCATGTCGGGAAGTTGGAATTTCTGTCCGCTCTCCGTGTAGGGATTGCCCGCCATCACCACGACAACTTTGCGGCCGCGCAGATCATAGGTGCGCGGCTGCCCACGCCAGACGCCTTCGATCCTGCGCTGTGCGTCGCAAAGCGAAATGAACTTTTGCAGAAACTCCGGATGGCAGTGCTGGATGTCGTCCACGCAAAGCATCACGTTGTCGCCCATCTCAAGGGCGAGATTCAGTTTCTGAACCTCCTCGCGCGCGGCGGCATTCGGCGCTTCTTGCGGGTCGAGGGACCTGACGGCATGGCCGAGGGCTGGCCCGTTGATCTTCACAAAAATGATGCCGAGCCGGTTCGCGATGTATTCCATCAACGTCGTCTTGCCGTAGCCCGGCGGCGAGATGAGCAACAGCAGGCCCATCAAGTCCGTGCGCTTGGCATTGCCCGCGGCGCCGATTTGTTTCGCGAGATTATCGCCAACGAGCGGCAGATAAACTCGATCGATGAGCTGATTGCGGACGAACGACGTGAGCACCCGGGCCTTGAATTGGTGCAGGCGCAAATGGCTGCGCTCGCGATCCAGCAAATGCTGCTTGAGCTGATGGAACCGCTCGAAGCGCGGCACGATTTCCTCCTCGAAGCGCGCGAGTTTCCGCCGGAAGGCCAGGTAATCGAATGGATACTTGCCCTCGCGGATGACGGCGTGCGCGCCCTTCATGGCGTCGAGCGACTGCTGTGTGCCGGAACGCACGACCGCGTGTTGGAGATCGTCGCCCACGAAGAGAATGGCCGCAATCTCGTCGATGTATGGAATGAGGCCGCCAGCGCGTTCGAGCAGGAACCCGCGCACCCAATCGCGAATCAGCTCGAACTGACTGGCCGGGTGGTCGTTCAAAGAATCCATGGCTTCGCGGAACTCATCGTCGCCGGACTTCGCGACTAGATGTTTGTGCAAGTCTCCGGCCAACTGATCGGCTTCCAGGCTCACGACAAAGGCGTCGCCGCTGATGATTTCCCAAAACAAATATTCGCCCGCCGCCGCCGCTTCCTCGCGTGGGAAGAGCTGAGTTTGTTCGGCGAATCCCGCGAGCAACGCTTGCAGCGCGGCGATGTAACCGCGTTGCACGGCATCGCCTGGAAACACTTTGTTGCGGGCGGAGAATCCCTTGAGTTTGGCCTGCCAGAGCGCCCGCGTTTCCCCCGGACAGAACTTGTGCCAGTAAACCACGGCGCAAGCGCGGGCGGCTGGATGATAGCGCGCCAGTTGCAACGCAACGTGTGTGCTGAGCAGCGCCTGAAGGATGCGAGCGCCGTCGTAATCGTGAATCCCCTTGGTGTAGCCGTCCTGATAGCGCGCGGCCATGAACTCCTGGACGAATGTCAGGCGTTCCGCATCCGGCATCGCGAGGACCTGGGCGATGGTCTTCCCGGTCCTGGGCAGGACATCCCCTTGGCTTGTGACGGCTGCCAAGGGGCCTGGCGGAACGGAAGCGGACTCATCGGTGAACCCAGCCCCTGGTTCCGTCGTTTCGCTTCCGCCCGTGGCGCTGGGCAGCTTGCCGAGCGGGGCTGGCGTGGCGCCCGCGCCAGCTTCCAGCAGTTGCAAGACCCGGTAGGCGAGGTATTCACCGCGATAAACTTCCGCGTTCTCGGAGACAATTTCCTGGTCCCATACGTCGCGCGTGGCGAGAAACGCCTCGTCCTGAATCGGCTCGAAAAACTTGGTGCTGGTCAGATGCAGATGCTGGACGCCGTCGCGAATCACCACGGTGAGGTCCAGCGGCTGGGTGTTGATGTTGAACTGATGCTTCCCGAGTTGAATGACCTGCTGGCCATCCACAAACAACTCCAGTCGATCCTTCAATTGCCGCAGGGATTCCTGCTGCAAGCTCTTGAGCCGGCCCTGCAAGTCGTCCGCCTTGACCGAATCTTCCAGCGCCATCAATTGCTCAATGATCTCGCGCACCTTGGCGATCATCAGATCCGACGCCAAGTAAGTGTTGATTTCTTCGACGGATTTGGAACCGGCGAGCCGGCTCTGGATGACCTTGAGGATGCGCTCCGCCGCCGTCATCAACGCGGACGACTTCCGATTGCGCTGCTCAAGGAGCGCCATCTTGCGCTGCTCGAACGTCTCATAAACCGAGGTGCGCTTCTCGGCGAGTTGAACTGTGTATTCCTCGAAATCCGCAAAGGCCCCTTCCAGTTCTTCGATCTGCACCGTGAGCCGGTTGAGATACGCGTCGCACTTCGCCGGCGAGTCGCAGAGATCGAGGTAGCTCGCCGTCGATTGGCTCAACAGCTTCATCTGCGCGCTGAACTGGGCCGCGCCCTCCGAGGCAGCGAGGCTCTGCAACTTCTTTCTCAGCGCCGCCTTGACTTGGTTGAGCGTCGAGTAAATCGCGGTGACGCCGTCGATGATGCGGGTCGTCTCGGTCGCGTCCTCGATCTGAAGGCTGTTCACGATTTCGATCAGCATCTCCAGTTCCGCACCCGCGTCAGAAACCGCCTTCTCGATCTTCTTCCCATCTGCGGCCTTTGTAACTGTATCGACCGCCGCTAGATTTTCGCCGGCCTGCTTGCGATAAGGCTCCAGCGCCGCTGGCTGAAGCAGAAACTGCACGCAGGCTTTGGAAAGTTCCTCCGTCTGTTGCGTCACGGTGCTTTCCGATTCCTCGATTTGGGCGAGGTTCACGTAGCGAACCTCCTTGAGCGAGATCAATTCACCTCGGAACTGGCGCAGGGCCGCGAGATTCTGCACGAAATCATTCAGCGTCTTGAAACTCGCTCGGCGCAGAATGCCGAAGCGTTCCTCCGCGCGCTGCCGCATATCGGCGACGCGTTCTACGGCTTCGTGCTGCAAGCGGCGCACCTTGTCGAACTCGTCGACCGCTTTGTCTGCGACCTCCCGCAGATGGCGGAGCGCCGCGTCGATCTGAAAACACTCGGGAGTGTTCAACCACGAGTAGTTGTCCAGAATGGAACCGGCGCGTTTCACTAAATCCGCGTAAAGCTCGGGGTAAGGATCTGCCTTGCCCACGAGCGTCAATACTTCGTTGCACTCGGCGAGGCAGCGCACGACGTCCTTGTTGCCCACCTGATAAAGAAACGCGTCCCGCTGGCCGGGCGGTTCGTGGCCTGGCTGATGAAACGGGGTCTGCCGCAGTTGCAACATGTGATGTTTCTGCGGTTGGTCGTCGGCGCGCAAGACGATGAGTAGACCGTTCGCGAACAAGGAGAAGCCGTTGCACGTGATCCGTTCCTCGATCTTTTGAGCAATGAGCCGGTAAGGCATCAGCACATAGTGTCCGGTGGCGCGATTGTAGAACACATAGAGGGTATCTTCGCCAGTGGGAGCATGGATGACGCGCTCGAGAATCATGTCGCGTTCTTTGCTTTCGAACTGCTTCAGATCTCCCGTCGAGAGATAATAACCGTCGGGAAAGACCAGCCCATGATCCTCCGGCAGCAGGGCGCAGGATTGACCGATCGAATCGACGCGCACCGCCGTCTGGGTTCTCTCGTTGAAGATGAAATAGCGCGCGGCTTGTTCCTTGTAGGGGCGGATGCGCAGCAGGATCAGATGGCCGATCAGCGCGTATCGGATTTCCGCGTCGTCCACCTTTTGGAATTTGTCCTCGACGGGCTCGGCAAAAACGCCTTCACCCGTCATCGTGTTGTCCTCGACTTTGATCGTCAGGTCGCCGCCGACGCACTCGACGAAGAGGCGGTCCTCGATGGAGATGTGCGGATGATCGCCGTAGCGAAAGGACTCGCGATCCGGCGTCAGCCAGCGGAACTCATACTGCGGCGGGAAACCCAATTTGCGGAACTCAGACTCGGCGCGGCCATCGAGATAGCGCAGGTGCCCGCCGTGGAATGCAAACTTGAAAACCGCGATGTCGGTCACTGCGGCGCCGACCTGGAAGAGCATGTAGAGATTGCCTTCCAAGAGCGAGAATTTGGAGAAATACGCGCGCTCATAGACGTTGTAGAGCCGCTTAAAGTCCGTGATGAAGTCCTTCTGCTCCAGCACTTCCAAGCTGCCTTCCTTGAACGTGCCCGCCGCCTCATCCCGATTGTAAATGGCAAAGACATCGCCGAGATCGATTTCTTTCTTGAGCCCGAATTGCACATTGAAGCCGAAGAGAAAGCGCCCGCTTCCCAGTTGCACGATGTCTTGCGGAATGCAGTTGTGCGCGGTGATGACGCGGTCGGATTGAAGGAGCTTGAAGTCAATCGCGCCAAAGACCTCCTGCCGCCGTGCGTTCAATTGCGCCGTGCGATCGCGCAGATGTTCACCCTGCGCGTGCAATCGCTGGCGGATGATCTCGTAAGTGGCGCTGCCGAGTGAGGACGTCACTGACGCCGCAACCGGCTGGCCAACTTCTCCGGTCGAGGCGGGCGGCGGTTGATTCGGCTGGGGCGTATCGGGCATACGTTGCGGCGCGGAGTTCTCAGCTACCCTCCGAGGCCGATGGTGAAATCAGGGCGGACGCCGGCTTCTCCGCCATCCCGCGCTCGCAAACCATCGTCAGCGCCGAGTTCATCAGTTTCTGAACCGAGGCATCGCTCGTGCTCGCCAGCAGCTTTCCGAGGAGAGCCGCAATGGTCAGGTTCTTCACGTCCTCGGACTTGATGCCGAAGTCTTTGATCCACTTCCGCATCTGGACCTTGAGCGGCTCCGGGTCGCCATGAAGAAACGTGTTCTTGATGTCGGCCAGCGTCTCACTGTTGCCAACCATGCGATCCACGGCCTTGCCCGTGCTCACGGCGCGCACCACTTTCTCAAAGAAGTCATTCTCTCCCCCAACGATATCGATATTCGCGTGCTTGAGGGCTTCGCCCACGATGGTGGAGTTCGCCTGAGCGATGTCTTTCTGCACGTGAATGGCGGCGAGTTCGACGTCTCGATCCTTCGACAGTCTGAGCTTGAACTCCTCGTGCTCCTTGCCGGCTTCATGCAGGAGTTTCATCGCTTCGGCCTTTTGCTCGATGGCTTTGGCTTCGGCCAAACCGCGGGCCTCGATCCCCGCGGCGGCGGCGAGTTCACGGTCCTTGGTTCCTTCCGCCTCGGCCTCGGCCTGCATTTGAGTGACTTCCGCATGAACGTCTCCCTTGGCCTTGGCCACCGCGGCTTCGGCGAGTCCCAGCTCCCTGATCGCGCCGGCGTCGGCCTTTTTAGCGGTGGCTTTGGCGGTGATTACTTTGGCTTCGGCGAGACCCATAGCCGCTTCGGTGGCGGCCAGACCTTCCGCTTCCTGTTCCGCGGCATGACGCTTTTTCTCCGAAGCCTTGGCTTCGGCGTCGGCGAGGGTTTGCAGTTGTTCGGCCTCGCGTGATGCAGCCTCCCGCGAAGCCTCGGCTGCGGTGATGATCTTGATCTTCTCCGCTTCCGCCAGATTGCGCTCGGCTTCCTTATGCGCCTCCGAAGCAACCACCTTCTGGACCTGGTCCCGCTTCGCATTCATCTCTGCCTCGATGAGCGTGACCTCGCGCACGCGTTCAGCGGTCATGCGGGCCTCGATGTTGTTCTTTTCCTCCTGCTGCTGGACGACCGCCTTCTCTTCCGCCACAACGGTGGCGCGTTTGCGCTGGACCTCGACGGCGACTTCCGCGACCTTGGTTTCCTTGTCCATTTCAGCGAGCGCTACGGTGCGTTCACGTCGCACGCGCGCCTCGTCGCCCTCCTGCACTGCTTCCTGTTCGAGGCGCTGCTTCTCCTTCGTGACGGTGAATTCGCGCTCCTGCACCGCGCGATTCATGTCCTCAGTGCGCAGGCGAATCGATTCTTCGGTCTCCAAGCGTTTCGCTTCCACTTCCTGGCGCCGTGCTTCAATCACCTTGCGGGCTTCGGCTTCTTCGTTGGCTTTTACTTCCATAATGGCGCGGGACTGCTTGGCCGTGTCCTCCTCGTTGCGCCGCTTCTGCTCGCGTTTGGCGATGTCAGCGTCGGCGTTTTCCTTCTCCACTTGCACCTGGGCGCGCTGGGTGAATTCGTTGGCCATTACGCGCTCGCGCTGCGTGATCTCCGTAATCTTCTTGATGCCTTCGGAATCGAGCACGTTGCTGGGGTCGTGCTGATCGAGCGGCGTCTGTTCGAGGTAATCGATCGCCACGTCCTGCAACAGGAAACCATCGAGGTCCTTGCCGATGGTTCCCTGAATCTGGTCGCGGAACTTGATCCGCTCGGTGAAAAGTTCGTGGAACTCCATCTGTTTGCCCGCTGTCTTGAGCGCTTCGGAGAATTTGGCTTCAAACAGTTCGCGCAACTGCTCCACATCGGACACGCGTTCGGGCGTGAGCATCTGCGCCACTTTGCGGACACTTTCTTCGGTGGCGTCGACGCGGATGTAGAAGGCCACCGTGATGTCGGCGCGAATGTTGTCTTTGCAGACGAGGCCGTCCTTGCCTTTGCGCGCGATCTCCAGCTTCTTCACGGAGATATCCATGATGTGGTAGGTCTGGACGAGCGGGATGCGCACCATCCAATCGAAAGCGACCTTGAGGCCCCCCCAACCGGTTTTGATGCCGGCGCGCCCAGGCTGGATCTTTCGGATGCAAAAGACGAAGAAGAGCGTGAAGAAACCGATGGCGACAACGGCAATGGCGAGCAGCACGTATTTCATGGTTGTCCAGGATGAGATTCTCGTTCGGTCCGGTTTTACGGACTGCGGATTGGGTTAACAGAAATGGAGGGAAGCGGCCAGTGGAATCCCGGCAGGGTTTTATAGTGCAGCCCATCGGAGGGGAAGCTGCGATAGCGGCGATCCGTTTTTGGCATGATTTGCACGGTGGCGCCCCGTACTTTCTCCGTGGGGGGGGGAGATGGAGGGAGAGAAAAGTGGGAATGAAATGAACAGAAGCGCCTGGACTTTGTCACACAAAGTAACGGGCCCTCGCTCCGTGTCGACTCAGTGGTTTTCGATTCATGCGCGTCAAAATGATCTTGCCCGCGCTCACCGAAGCGGTGAGCCCGCTCTTTCGACCCATCAAGTACTCGTTGTTCCCGCCACTCGGGCTCGCGAGTCTCGCGTCCTGGCTCGACCCGGACCTGGACGTTGTCGATCTCCAAGATGAACACGTCGAGCGACTCCGTCTCGACGACGAGCCTGACCTGGTAGTCATCCAGGTCTATATCACCTCTGCCCGGCGCGCCTACGAGATCGCCGATCACTACCGGGCACGCGGGGCCTACGTGTGCCTGGGAGGGCTTCATGTCACCTCTTTGCCGGAGGAAGCCGCTCAGCATGCGGACACGGTGTTCCTCGGTCCGGGGGACGACACCTGGCCGCGGTTCCTTGCCGACTTTCGTCGCGGCAGGCAGGCTCCGGTCTACTGCGCGCCGTCGCAACGTTCCTTGGCCGGCCTTCCCCCGGTGCGCCGCGACCTGATCCGCCGCCATCTCTATCTGGTTCCCAACTCAATTGTCGTGTCGCGCGGCTGCCCGCACAGTTGCGACTTCTGTTACAAGGAGGCCTTCTTTCGCGGCGGCACGGGATTCTACCTGCAATCGGTCGACGATGCCCTGGCCGAGATCGAACGGTTGCCCGGCCGACACTTGTATTTCCTCGACGATCATCTCCTTGGAAACGTGCGGTTCGCATCGATGCTCTTCGACGGTATGAAGGGGATGGGGCGGCTTTGGCAGGCCGCCGGAACTGTTTCCTCCGTCCTGCGCCCGGGTCTGTTGGAGAAGGCGGTGGACTGCGGTTTGCGGAGTCTATTCGTCGGGTTCGAGACTCTCGACGAAGACAATCTGGTTGAGCAAGGAAAGCGGCAGAACCTGCACCGGGACTACGGCGAGGCCATTCGCCGGTTGCACGGGCTCGGAGTGATGGTGAATGGAAGCTTTGTGTTTGGGATGGACAGCGACGGTCCCGAGGTGTTCGACCGTACGGTGAACTGGGCGGTTTCTCAATCGATTGAGACGGCAACCTTTCATATTCTCACGCCCTATCCGTCGACGGCGCTGCACGAACGGATGGAGGCGGCCGGACGGATGCTGCACCGCGACTGGGACTTGTACGACACGCGCCACTGCGTGTTCCGTCCGGCGCAGCTTCGTCCCGAGGATCTCGAAGAGGGCTATCTGAGGGCCTATCGCGAGTTTTACACTTGGGGTTCCATTCTCCGCGGCGCCCTAAACCACGGGGAGGCATTGCCGGCGCTGCGGCATGCGGCGTATGCGGCAGGTTGGAAGAAGTTCGAAGGGCTCTGGAATTTTCTCATTCGGGCACGCCAAGTAGGCCGGGCGTTGCCGGTCCTCGAGCAGGTCCTGGAGGGGTTTGGCCGCCTCACGTGCCGCCGTGGTGAGCGTGTTGGAGCAGATCAGCGGGTGCAGCGGGATACGGGCGGAAATTGGACTGTTCATTATCAATGAGTAGTGACTCTATATGACCAATTTAGGCTAAAGGGTTACGGGGCCGAAAGGCGCCCGGAGATACCATGGCGGAGGGTCTGGCCCATCGATCCGGAAACACCGCCGTTGAACGTCATTTCTCCTTCGAATCTGTCTCCCATTGTTCGGGATTCCAGAAATACTCTTCCTTCTCACGGAAGATATAGGCGTGTATGAACGATCGGGGGCGACGCCTCTCTGGCGGCAACGTGTAGGCTGTCTCGTCCAACTCAAAAGCGAAGGCCAACCGCAAGGGAGCGGATGGTCTGGCGGCTTGCCAGCGCACATGGCTGGCAAACCACTCACCCACGTAATCCCCCAGGGCGGTCATGTCCCAGCGGACGATTCTCTGCTTGTTGGCATCGTAAACAATTACGCCTTCGAGCCGTGCGTCATAGCGCTTTTCCAGATCGCGGAAGCCCTCGTGTTCGCTCATGCCTGCCAACAGCGCGTGGCCGTGGATCCGAAGGCGCGTCCGTTCGGGCGAAGCTTCCTCGACCGTCAGCAGCATCTGACCTTCGCGCAGTGAATCGGCCGACCAGGCGCCTTCGACCACCCAGAGCGATTGCGGGACGAGCCCGAACAGCCAGATGCGCTTTGCGAGATTGCTGGAGACCGCTACGGTCTGGCCGGCTTGCGGTTCTCGTGGGATGAGTGCACTGCATTCTTCAGCATTCAACCACAGCGAGCTTCGTTGGCCGGATGGAGCCTCGGTCCGCAATCCGCCGAAGTCGTCCCCTTCCGGCAAGCGATAGGCGCCTTCCTGGCTAAGTCCAAGTGGGCGATCGTAAATGGTCAGCACCAAACCGCCTTCGGGCGGAGGCGGCTGTGGTTTGACTTCGCCTTCGACCTTCGCCGGCCGGCGATCCCGCTCCGGAAGGTTCCCGTAAGACGCGAGCACTTCCTCCAGCGCCTGGTGAAGACCTTGGCGATCGCCGTATTCCAGGGAGCCGGAAAGCAATTTGCCATTGGAAGTCATCAGCACCAATTGCGTGCCTTTCATCCAGCCATCCCCTTCGTCGGGACGGGACTGAGCAAGATAGAAACGCTTCCATGCGGCTTGGTACACTGGGTCGTCGTCATTAATGTACCAGCCGGGAGCAAAGCCGACAAACTTCTCGTTCAGCAGGCGAATCGCTTCATCGGTATAGAGATCGGAGCCACCTGACAGGTGGCTGGCGGCGGCGCTTCAGCAAACCCCAAGCGGTTCGTTGTAGCCAGCTCCGCCCGTGTAGCAGATTACCAGGGGCTTGTCTTCGGCGGCGGCCTTCTTGCGCGCGGCGACAATGTCGGTCATCCAATGTACGCGCAAATGCCGCCACTCAGTGGGTTGCGGCCGCACCAGGGCGTGTAGCCTCGCAAACGAATCGGGCGTGAGGTCGTGCTTGCTCGCTGGCGGTCCCTCCCCAGCCAGGCAGGCCACAGCGGCCGGCGCCAAGGCCATACTCCAAGCCCGTTTCCAAGGCATTCGAATCTGCATCGTCTGTATCCCTGTGCCAAGGATCTCAAGCAGGGAATAGGTGGGATTTGACGGCATGTCAACCGAGCAGAATCGCCTGCTTCGGCGCGGTGTTGTTCCAGGAGGATGGGATGTTAAGAGAGAAGCTGGCGGAATGGAGATCGGAACCGCTCTTGGCCTATGGGGCAAATAAACTGCCCCAAGGAGCAATGTTCGTCTAAACAGAACAAAGCTGGCCAACGGCAGCACATCGAGAACCACGCCGTGTGCCCGAGCGCGGCCCGGCTGACTTCCCGGAATGTGCCGTCATGGTTGTTGGCGTAAAAACGATCCGCCTCAATATAGTCGTTTGCGACAAAGAGGTCTGGGTAGCCATCTTCGTTCGGATCGGTCCAGAGGCATGAAAGCGCATGATCGCGATCTTCAATTCCGGCTGCCTGACTGACGTCGGTGAACCGGGGGAGTCCGTCCGGCCCGGGGCCCTCGTTCCGGTAGAGGCGGTCGCTTCGTCCCACTTCCCAGACCATCGGCGGCTCGGACGGGTCGAGAAGGATCAAGCCGAGATACTTCTCGTAAGCGGGATCGATCACCAGCCTTTCGTTCTTTATGAACACGGGGGGCCTGGCGGGCCTGCCATTCTCCAGCATAAGCCGGTTGAGGGCGATGTAGACGTCGAGGTCTCCATCCCGGTCGCCTCACCCTAAGAAAAATTAGAAGACGAGATCGAAAATCTTGACGAAACACGCGCTTTCTTCACAAAATCCGCGCGTCGTCACGGTGTCGCCGGTCTGGCCCACTCCATCCCCGCTATTCCTGCCTGCTGGGCAGCGGGGATGCGGGCGGACAGGGAACGGAATCTCGTGCCGGTCCGCCAGCCCCCGTAGGAATCGCGTCCGCCGGCGCTCTCTCGGCCGCTTGGTGTTCACTCAACCGCCTGCATTGACACGCCATGCGCAAAATCCTCAGACCTCAATCGAGCAAGAGGCTGGTTGTTGCACTCTTTCTCTTACTGTCTCTCGTGCCGGGTTCCGCCGAAGAAACCGTCCTCTTCGAGGAAGGTTTCAACGGTAACGGGGCCGGAACCCGCTATACTGTCGCCGGCGGCCTCATCTCGGAAGTCGCAGACCATCCGGGCAATGGAATCAATGACGTCGAACAGGTCGGCCCGGTCTACTGGGGCCATAGCTTTGACGTCTCCCTTGTCGGCGTCCCCGCGGCGACGCCGGCCCGGCGCGCAGTGATCGCTTGGTCGAGCGAGCTGGAGCCCGCTCAGGTGTCCGCGCAGGGCCTCGCCATGCTCGACGCCACCATCGCGTGGCTGACAAAAGACAAAACCAATCTGCGTGTCCTCATGTCTCCGCCGGCAGGAGGGCCCGGCGACCAAATCATTGTCGAACGGTTGACCGCCAAGGGTGCGACGTTCACCGGGGACGACGTGGCAACCCCCGTACCTCCCAACGCGAACTTCGACCTCGTGATTCACTCAAGCCTCGCCGCCAGCCCGAGCCGTTTCACCAATTACCCCGTCCCATACCTCACCTACAATGGGCCCGACCACGATGACGAGCTTGTCAGTTCGATTGGCGAAACGGGAAACTTCAATCTCGGCAACGTGACAGTTCAGCTTCCAGACCACCCCGCCGCTGCCGGGTTGACCGGAAGCTTTCCCTTCTTCACGGGCGAAGTGCCCCTCCACATGCCGGGAACTCTCGTTCCGGAAGGATCGGCCGTCGTCGCCACCTATCCGATCGTCGATATTCCGCCCGTCGAAAACCTTGCCGAAGTCGCACAGATGGTCGCGGGTACAATCGAAACGATGGTCGACGAGGGCACTTCCAACATCGCCGACCTTGAGAGCGGAGCCAGCGGCAATTTCTCTGGCGGCGGCATCGCCGGAGACCGTCAGCCTCCGGGAAACCCCGTCGGCAGCTTTGCCATCGCCGGCACGGGTCAGATCAGCGTGAAATCCGCCGGCTCCTATGGGTTTGCACTTTGGGTCGCAGGGGGCGGCAGCCTCCGGATCGATACCAATGGGAACGGCATCGACGCGAATGACCCAGTCATCGAGCAGGACCAGGTCGCCATCATTGCTAACCAGATAGAGGCGACAACGAATTATGGCGACTTCACCTTCGCCGCAGCGGGCGCCTACGCATTCGAATGGAGAGCCTACAGCCCAACCGCCGAGTTCGGCTCCGAAATCTTCTTCACCCAACAGCCTGGCACAGGGCAGAACGATCCCCTCGACGACCAGAGCGTCTGGGCTCCGTTGGCCGACTGGGAGGGAGTGGGGCTCGACGTGCTGCCGATCAACCTCGAAGGAGAAATCGCTATCACCAAATACGAGAAGCCGCGAACCGTTCTCGAAGAGCGCCCGGTGATCGTGTGCATCAATGGCCCGGACGAAGGCGGTCAGGTCTTCGGCGGCGGAGCCTTTCTCGAGTTCGAAGGCTCCGGATTCTTCGCTGGTGCGGGTCTGGATAAATACGGTACGGCGCCCAAAACCCTCACCCTCAACCCCGTCAACGTCAGCGGCAAAAACGGCCTCAAACTCAAAGTTCTTCTGGCCGCCACCACTCTGGACTTCGAGACCAGCGATTATCTTGACATCCTGATCGACCCCCACAACAGCGGCAACTTCTCTGTCTTAACCCATTTCTCCGCACCGACCGCCAACGACAAGTACTTCACCAACGGGACCACTCGCTTGGACCCCGTGTTCAAAGAGGCCGTCTTCAACATCCCCGACGGAGCCACGAACCTCGTGATCCGCTTCTCCGCACTGACCACTTGGTGGAACGAAATCGTGGGGTTCGACTATGTCCGGATCGTGCAGGATACCGGGCCGGACATTCCTCCACGCACTATCGTCTGGATCAGCGAAGTGGACACTCCGGCGGGCCAGGAATTCAAGGAGGCCCTCACCGCCCAGGGTCATACGGTTACAGAAATGTTGATCTCAAATCCGACAGCCGAAGAGCAGGCGGTCCTCAACGCCGTTGACCTCGTCGTAGTGAGCCGCAAAACCACCAGCGGAACCTTCAATCACGCTGTTTGGGACGATCTCATCACAGCCCCGCTGATCCTAATGACGCCCTATAACAGCCGCAGCAGCCGCTGGGGTTGGTTTGGGGGCGAGGGTCTCATCGACGCCACCCCGGCCCAAATACAAGCCGACCAGCCCGGTCACCCTGTCTTCGACGGCCTGGAGATCAACGTTGGAGTCACTGCTCCTTGGCACGTCGCGGTGGACCGCGGAACTTCACTTGCCACCGATCCAGTGATCAATGGAGGAACACGGATTGCCTCAGGCGGCGGCGGCGTGGTCGTCGCCGAGTGGCCCGCTGGGACCGTCGCAGCCGGACCGCGGATGCTCTTTTGTGCAGGCAGCCGTGAGCCGGATGGAAGCGTCATCGGAGACGCAGGCAAATACAACCTCACCGCAACCGGCGCTGCGGCATTTCTCAACGCCGTGAACTACATGGCGGGGCTGGAAGTCGAGCCCCCCATCGATGAACCCGACGATCTCGGGCCCCAGGGCAGTCTGCTCGCCAGCTACTGGCATCTTGACCCCAAAACCGTGCCAATCGACGGCGAGCCCATGCACCGCGCGGGTGACGGCGGAGCCAACTCGGGTTGGGCGGACGACAACGTCTTCAATACCAACGCTACGGGAACTTTCTCGGCGACCAGGTTTAACTACCAAGGCGACGATCTCACCCCGATTGCCAACTGGCTCGGTCCAGACGCCGCCTCCCTCAGCCCAGGTACAGCAGGCAACCTGGACGACGGTGTCTTGCGCTTCCAGGGATACCTGAGAGTCGATGCCCCAGGCCAGCAGACCTTCACCTTCACCTCGGACGACGGCTCGGTGCTCTACATCGCCGGTCAACTGGTCATCGCCAACGACAATAGCCACGGGAACGTGACGGTCAGCGGAAATTATAACTTCCCGTCTCCGGGATACTATCCGGTCGACGTGCGCTATTTCAACGGAGACTGGACCGACCCGGACAACCCAGCGTCGCACGGCGGAGCCAATTTCATCGTCGACGCAGGCTTTGACACCGGTTCGCTCTACGGAATCCGGGCGGCGCCCAGCGGTGGAGTTCCCGGCCTGCTCGGATACTGGCACTTCAACGAAGGCGCCGGAGCGGTCGCAATGGATTCGAGCGGGAACGAAAACCACGGCACGATCATTCAGCCTGACGGAACTTGGACCGAGGACCCAGCGCGCGGAGTCGTCTACGGGTCTTCAGCGATGTCTTACGTCGACTTCGGAACGATCCTTCCAGGCATGACGCTGGAAAACGGGTTCACCTGGAGTTTTTGGGCCAACTCGGCTGAAACGGACAACAACAACATCGTGTTCGGCAACAGATGGGCTCCCAGCGGTGCGGACTTTGATCCCCGGGAATTCATCAAAATCACGCCGCGAGTCTTTGAATGGCACTTCAACGCGATTGGGGAGAACGCAGGCGATGCGGCCACGATGTTCCCGGTGGGCGTATGGGCCCATAACCTGGTGGTCAAAGACGGCGCAAACCTCACCTATTACCGCGACGCGATCCAAATCGCGACGCGGACGATCACGGGGACGCCCATTAACCCGCAGCCGCTTTACCTGGGAGGGCAGAACGGGCTCGAGATGTGGAGCGGGCTGGTGTCGGAAGTGGCGATCTGGAACCGTGCGCTCAGCGCAGGGGAAGCGTCTCAGGTCTATGACTATGGGCTGAACGGTTTGTCGCTCGCCGACGGCAACCCCGTTCAGACTCCGGCCCCAGGCGCCGTCGTGCCGCCGCTCTCGAACGTGCATTGGACCGATGAAGGTCTGTCCTTGACCCTACCCGCCGGCGGCGCTTGGGACGTTGAGTACTCCGAGACCATGGAGCCGGCTGCGTGGGAGGCGATCGCCGTCGATGTCCCGGGCGGAACGGAGTTCATGGACAATGACCCGGACCGCATGAGCAAGGCGGACGGCTACTACCGCGGCGTCCGCCGATAAAAGAGGACGCCGCCTCAGCTTCAACGCGAGTCGGACTCGCGCCCGCCTTCCTTGCGAACAGGTTTGAATACAAGCTCGATCACGCCGGCATATCGCACTAGGGTCACATAGTTGCGCAGCGCAAAACCGTTGTTGCTCAGACTTTCCTCCGAATAGTCCTGATGCGCCCGCGGATTCGAAGGATGCACGCCATCGGCCGAGATGGGAGCGGGCGCCTCATACTCGCTTCCGCCGGCCTCCACCGCCTCCCGGAACTGCGGCAAGGATCCGTCCCAGTCCGAAGGCCGTCGCCGCAGAAGCTCCGCATGATAGTCGATCAAAGGGACCTTCAGGTCTTTCGCGATGCCCCGCACTGTCTCGGCAAAATCCGATGCCTTGCCCGCCATCCCGCTCCGCGGCGGAATCGTGGTCAACAACGGCACGGTCCCGTTGTTCAGACAACGCTCAATAACCTGCCGCGTCTTCGCCTCATACTCGTCGCGTTCCAACTCCCCAAGATCATTCGTCCCGAACATCACCACCGCAGCCTCCGGATTCAGTTTCTCGAGCCAGGCATCGATGTTTTCGCGAGCCCAGCGGATCGTCATACGCCCCTCGTTTCCGAATTCCGGACCGCGCCACGCGCGCCAGCATTCCTCGCGTTGATAGACTCTGACTAGGTCGAGAGATGGCTTCCAGGCTTCGGGCGCATCGAGAGAGCCCGGAGCCAACGGAGCCCAGAAAGCCATGCTGACGGTGATCGAGTCCCCAAACAACGCCAATGTGCCTGCTCGGCCGTTAAAGCGGCTGTGGACCTCCCGCATGGGCTCAACCCAGGGCTCAAGGGATTCTTCGGCGAGCGCACTGTGCAGGCCGGCCGCACCGCAGGTGGAAATCACAACACAAAACGCCAACGCCTTTCGCATAACGATGCCTTTCTAAAGCGCAGCATACCATAGAACCGCACCCCTGCACTCTGCCAGCAGGTCAATGGCCGAGTCGTACGCCGCCGGATATCCGTGAGCCGGGTTTGCTAGAGGAGGGTCCGCGATCAACGAATCGCGAAGGATCGCACGCATCCGCCCTCAGGCCTATCCCATAAGTCCCCGCAAATACGCCGCCGTCCGCGCAGCCGCTTCACGGGCGGTAATCCCGCCGTCCGCCGGCGCCGACTGGTGTACAGTCACCATCCCGTCATATCCGATCGCCCGCAGCCCCTCGAACACCCGCGTGAAATCGATTCCGCCGGGTTCGTGCACCTGGATGATGTCGAACGAGACCGGGCCACGGCGCCGCGTCTCCAGCGTCACCGCTCCGTCCGGCTTCAGGATCTCGTTCTGGAGATACACGTTCGCAATCCATGGCGCGAGCCGCCGGATCACCTCCACACCGTAATCCTGCCCGCATTGCTCCAGGTTCGCCGCCTCGAATATCAAGCCGAAATTTTCCCGGTCGATCCGCTCCAGCGCGCGCTCGATGCTGTCCGCCGTCTCGAAGAGACTCTGCACGTGACACTGGTGCACCAGCTTCAATCCGCGCGCGCCCGCCGCGTCCGCGGCCTCCCGCGCTGCCGCCAGGTCGTCCTCCGCCTTGATGCAGACGCGCACCATTGGCGCGCCGAGCGCCTCCGCCAGGTCGAGGTAGGGGCCGATGTTCCGGAGGCAGGCCGGACCGCGCTCGTTGTTGTAGACGATATCGAAATCGCCCGACACCATGCTTACGCCGAGGCCACGCTCCACCACGATCTCCCGCGCCTCCGCGACTTTCGCCGGCGGCGAATGCACGCCCACCTGCGAGGCCCGCATGCAGATGGCCCCGAAGCCGGCCTCCAACGCGACCTCCGCCAGCTCCGGCAGGCTCATGACGGCTTCCTCCTTGGACAGGAAACCCTCGGCGATCCGCGTCGAAAGGGACAGCTTCACTTCACCTCTACGCTTCGAGCATCCGGATGAATTCCTTCAGCACCGCCGTGTTCTGCCCATAACCCCGCCCCGTCACCAGCAGGCCGTCCACCACCACGTCCTCGTCCGCGTAGATCGCGCCACCCTGCTCCGCGTCCATCGCGCACTTTGGAACCGTCGCCACCCGCTTCCCCCCGATGCATCCCGCCGCCGTCAGGATCTCGATCCCGTGACACAGGCACGCGATCGGCTTGCCCGCTTCCGCAATCTCCCGGATCACCCGCCGCAGATTCGCATCATACCGGATATACTCGGGCGCCCGCCCTCCCGAGATGAACGCCCCCGCAAATTCGCCCGCGCGCATGTCCGCGAAGGCGAGCGCCGCCTGCAGGTGATACCCCGGCCGCTCCTGCGTGATGTCCCACGGCACCTCCGGGTTTGGCGGAATCTCGTGCAGCACCGTGTGATAGAGGCGCGCTTCCGGCCCCGCCACCACCACCTCGTAGCCGTCTTCCGGCAGACGGTAATACGCATAAAAAGTGTCGAGCGCCTCGGTGGCGTCTCCGATCGGCATCAGGATCTTCGCCATGTCCCGGAAGCTAAACGCGGCAGGCTTCCGGTGTATAGAGGCAAATCGCGGCATCAGTCGCCGGCCGCTCCTGGTCACGCTTCGGCGTTCCGGCGCCCCTCGCAGAGACGCGCCGCCACGACGCCGGTGAGCACGATCGACGACGTCCCGATGACGATCGTTAGGAACGGATGCAGCGGGTTTGCCCACCCGGCCCACGCGGCGGGCCAGCGTGCCGTCACCGACAGCGACATCCACAGGATGAGCAGGATCCCGGCCGCCACCGCCAGGACAGCCTGCGGATTCTTCGCGCGCCTCGATATCATGCCCAGCAGGAACAGCCCTAGCATGCCGCCCGTGAAAATCCCCTGCAGATTCCACCACGCATCGAGCGCGCTCTTCACCCGCATCATCGCCACCGCCGTGAAGGAACCCATCACGCCGAACACCAGCGTCGCGATGTAGAGCACCTTCATCGATTCCCGCTCGCCCGCTTCCGGGCGAAAGTAGCGCTTGTAGACGTCGCAGAGAATCAGCGTCGCGCCACTGTTCAGGCTCGTGTCGACGCTGCTCATCGCCGCCGCGAAGATCGCCGCGATCAGCAGCCCGGCCAGACCCATCGGCAGCCGGTTCACGATGAAGTGCGGCAGCACCTTGTCCCCGATATCTCCGGCCGTCAGCGCCGCCGCCGTCGCCGCGACGGATTCCTCTGTGACCGCTTCGCCCGCCTGCGCCAGCCGCGTCTCCGCCACTTGCGTCCTCACTTCGTCCAGCATCGCCGGATCGTTCTCGTAGAGACTGAAGAGGCCCGTCCCGATGAAAAAGAAAAACGCGGAGACTACCGGGAACAGGAGCGCCCCTAGCCAGACACTGAATCGCGCGTCCCGATCCGTTCTCGCCGTGACGTAGCGCTGCACGAAGCTCTGGTCGATGCCGAAGTTCTGCAGGTTGATGAACAGCCCGTAGATCAGAACGATCCAGAAAGTCGGTTCCGGCAGCGTGACCGACCGCGCACTGACATCGAATCCTCCGAGACTGAACTTGTCGTGCGCGGCCGCCACTTCGAACAGCCGGCCCGCTCCGCCCGGCATTTCCACGAGCAACACCACGGCGCACAGGACGGCCCCCGCGATAAGGACCACGCTCTGCACGACGTCCGTCCAGATCACCGCCTCGATCCCGCCCAGCAGTGTGTAGACTGTCACGAGAACCCCCGTGACGAGAATGATCATCTTGATGTCCCACCCCGTCAGCGGGGCGAGCGCCAGCGCGACCAGGTAGAGGATCGTCCCAACGCGCGCCAGTTGCGACAAAAGGTAACAGATCAACGCATACGTCCGCGCCCACGGACCGAACCGCTGCTCGAGATGGTAATACGCCGAGATCGCGTCGCCGCTCCGATACAACGGCACGAAATACCGCACTGCGACGAGCGCCGCGAGCGGCAGCGATAGCCCGAACACCCACGAGTTCCAGTTTCCGCTGAAGGCCTTTCCCGTGTTCCCGAGAAAGGCGATGCTGCTCACGTAGGTGCCGAAGATGGACAGGCCCACCGCCCAGCCCGGTAGCGAGCGTCCCGCCGCCATGAATTCCTCCGTGGCGCCGCTCTTGCGAGAGAACCAGCAGCCCAGGCCGAACACGCCCGCCATGTAGAGCAGGAGAACCGTGAGGTCGGCGGCGCGCAGTTGACTTTCCATGCCGGTCTCCTCATGCGCCTGCTAGATGGAATTCGCTTCTCATAGCCTGGCCATCTCGACTGATGGAGCGTCAGCAGGAGCGGAAGCACGCGGGCTCAGGCCCCCGCGGCCTTGAGCGCCGTCTCGAGCACCGCGACGTCGTGCTCGGCGCTCCAGCCGAAGGGCTCCTCGCCGCGGAGCGCGCGGGCGAGGTGTAGGAACTCACCGTCGTAGCGGCCCGCCGGCAGCTTCAGCGTCAGGACATGAGTGCCCTTGTCGAAGTCGGCGTTCTTTCGGGACAGCGAGAGCGTGAGCTTTCCCGACTCGAGCGGGGCGATGCGTACGCTGCCCTGGGCGCCGACGACCTCGAAGGCGCGGCGGGCGAAACCGTCGGGGTCGGCGTGGTTCGAGCGCAGCGTCGCGAGGGCCTTGGGCCACTCGAGGACGGCGAGTTGGTTGTCGGGGAGAGCGTCGGTTCCCGTAGCGCGCGAGAAGTTCGAGACATTCGCGGGCGGGCCGAGCACGGTGAGGGTCGCATCGACGAGGTGGCAGGCGAGTTCGAACATGCCCGCGCCGGGGTAGCCGGCCAGGGTCTTGCGGGCGTCGGCGCCCGCGAGCTTGCCCATGGTCGCCGTCACTTCGAGCACGTCGCCGAGCCAGCCCTGGCGGACGGCCTTGAAGAGCAGCTCGAAGGCGGGGTTGTGGCGGAGCATGTAGCCCATCTGGACGACGAGCTTTCGGTCGCGGGCGAGGAAGCGCATCGCACGGAACGCGGCGACGTCGGTCCCCCCGGGCTTGTCCAGGTGGACGTGCTTCCCGGCCTCGATCGCGCGGAGCGCCGTCGCGGTGGCGTCGCCGATGGCGG
Source organism: Verrucomicrobiales bacterium (assembly GCA_041749135.1). Taxonomy (GTDB): domain Bacteria; phylum Verrucomicrobiota; class Verrucomicrobiia; order Verrucomicrobiales; family DEV007; genus DATKCT01. The sequence goes on along the minus strand of JBGTBW010000146.1, from coordinate 27,749 downwards.
TCTCCACGGAGACGAACGCGACGTCTTCCCGCGCGAGCAGGTCCTTCTCGGCGAGGCGGGGGAGGCCGTCGTAGGCCTTGTCCTTGCCGTCGCCGGCGAGACCGACGACTTCGAAACTCTCGTTGAGCCGGCGCAGCGCCTCCATCTTCCCGGCCGCATGCGAGTGTTCAGTGCCGATCTGGCCAGCCTTGAGCCGGTCGCGGCCTGCCGCCCCGAGGAGCAGGGTGGACCCGCCGGCGAGGAATGTGCGTCGTTCCATGGGACCAGTCTACGTCGGACGGGGGTTTTCCTGCAGCAGGAATTCGCTTCTCATGGCCTGGCTATTCCGCTTGGGTAGAGGGGTGGTTGGAGGGGGTTGAACATGGTGCTGCTGGAGGCGCTGAAGTCGCCGGCTTTCTCCCTTCTCATTCGTGCATCCATGGAAGCGGCACGACTGCGGTCGGCCACCCGGCGCTGGGAGAACTCAAGCGGCATCACGGTTGATGCGGCGACGTAAGGTAGCGACGCCGGCCAGACCCAGCCCGAGAAGGACGATCGTGGTGGGTTCCGGGATGGGATCGAAGACGAGGGACATTGCCGTCCAGTTGGGACTCAAGACCTCCCACTGGTCGAAGGTGCCAACGAATTGCGTGCCGTCGAAGCCGACCGAACGCAGGCCGCCGTCGGCGACGTAGTACATGAGGGCGGCGGCCGAGTCGTAGCTCATCGCCGTCCAATTGGGACTCAAGACCTCCAACTGGTCGAAGGTGCCAAGAAACTGCGTGCCGTCGAAGCCGACCGAACGCAGGGCGCCGTCGGCGACGTAATACATGCGATCGGCGGCCGAGTCGTAGCTCATCGCCGTCCAATTGGGACTCAAGACCTCCAATTGGTCGAAGGTGCTAACGAATTGCGTGCCGTCGAAGGCGACCGAACGCAGGCCGCCGTCGGCGACGTAGTAGACCGACGTGATCGCAGCGCCGGCGCACTGGGCGTAGAAAAGGAGGAAACCGGACAGCAGTAACTTGTTCAGTCGTATCAAGCTCATTACGCCGTTTCTCCTTCCACACATGGCTGCACGCTCAGAAAACCATCGTCGAAGAGCAGGAATTCGATTTTCAAAGTTGCCGGTCCCGCTCGGTCAGAGGAGGCGGTTGGGGGGAGGTAGAGCTGCAGACTGGGCATCCTGGCTCACTCCGGTAAATCCCGCCGGAACCGGCGCTTCAGTCAAGGAAAAATCGACGCGTTTCGCGCTCCTTGGGCGCTCTTTTCGGTGAATTGGAGGATTTCATCGTTTTCATCCTCACGGGCCGGGCGCGCGTGGGAAAGCGCCGCGAAGCGTCGCACTAAAGAGACCGCGTCCGCGGTCTCACTCCACCTGGCTCATGGAAATTCCTGCAGTTTAAGGTAAAGGACATTCAGGATGCTCTCCCGCTGTTGGGGGTGATTCTGGGGAGATGAGGTTGTATTTGCGGGCTGCTTTCGAGCGGGTTTTCTTACAAGGATCTCACGATGCAGCAAGCGCCCACATCGTTCTCTGTCTTTCCAGAGCAACCTTGGAAGGGCGGTGTCTCGAAGGCCAGGGCGTCGGGTCGTGGGGCACGTTGCCCGTGGATTGGACGGGTGTTCCTCGTATTGTTGGGGGGAACGCTACTGACCGAGCCTCGTATCGAGGCCGCCGCGCCAGTCGCGCCCTACTCGGTTCGGGTATGGCGGGTGGAGGACGGTCTGCCGGATAACGTGATCCATGCGATCCAGCAGACTTCCGATGGGTATCTCTGGGTCAGCACTTCTGGCGGCCTGGCGCGCTTCGACGGGGTCCGGTTCCGGCTGTTCGACCGGCGCGAACCCGGGATGGTAAGCGACCGGAGTTTCCGGATGGCGGCGGGGGCGGATGGCGATATCTGGATTTCTATGGAACGGGGTGAACTGGTGCGCATGCGGGACGGGCGGTACGGCACGTTCGAGGCCAACTCGGGCTGGCCGATGGAACGGTGCCTTGCGCGGGGTGGAGTGCGTGGTGCGGACGGGTCCATGGTGTTTGCCACGGTGTCCGGCGAGCTGTGGCGGTTCGATGAACAGCGCTTTTCGCGGATCGCGGGGCCGCCGTCGGAACTGCCAGTGACGGGGATGGTGAACGACCGGGCGGTGGCGGGCTGGATCTGGCTGCGCACGGAGGAGGAGTTGTTCGGATTTGACGGGGAGACCTGGACGAAGTGGTCGACGGGCGCCGGGGATGGCGTCCGGAGGTTCGATGTATTGTCGCCGCGGATTGGCGGGGGGGTCTGGCTATTGCGTAGCGATTCGATCACCGGCATTCGCCTCGGGGAAGCGGAGCCGGAGGTGCTGCACTTTGCCGAGGTGCGTGGCGCCTGCGCGCTGATCGAGGAGGCGCCTGGGGAGTTCTGGATCGGAAGCTGGCGTGCGGGCCTTGTGCGCCTGGACGGGAGCACCGGTGTCATGCAGCGGGTGGGGGTGGAGCAGGGGTTCCCCGCGGCGTCGGTGCGTGCGATGACCCTGGACGGGGAGGGCAACCTCTGGGTAGGGACCAACGGCGGTGGTCTGGTGCGAGTGCGGCCGGGGGTCTTTCGGATGCTGCACCGGGGCCGCGACTTCCCTCCGCCAGCCCTGATGCCGCTGACCATCGCCGAAGATGCGGCCGGACGCATCTGGACGGGTCGTCTGGACGGTGGGTTGGCCGTGATCAACGGGTCGGGGGTGTCGATTCCCGGCGATTCGGGGCTTCAGAACGCCTGGGCCGCGGTCATGCGACGAGACGGCCGAATCTGGTTTGGAACATACGGGGCGGGATACTTCGCGCTCGACGCCGACGGGCGTATCGAGGTTTTCGGCACCGGCGGGACCGATGCCCGGAGTTTGTTCATTCGCACGCTGTGCGAGGACGCGGCCGGAACATTGTGGTTGGGCGCCGAGGACGGCTTGTGGCGCCGGGACGACGCGACAGGGGCTTTGGAACCGGGACCCGGGGAAGTCCCTCGCGACGCGATGCACGTCCTCGAGCGCGATCCGGACGGCGGAATGTGGATTGGGATGCGAGACGAGGGGTTGCTGCATTTCCGCGACGGGGTGGTGACGCGGATCGAGGGAGAACTGCCAAGCCCGGGGGTGCGTTCTCTGCATGCGGAGGGCGAGGGTACCCTATGGATCGGAACCCGGCTGGGTCTCGCCCTCTGGCGCGACGAGAAGATTCACCGCATCGACGCCGGGGATCGACTCGGCGAGGCGGAGGTGACGAGCATCCTTGATGATCGGGAAGGCTCGATCTGGCTTGGATCGAACCGTGGAGTCTTCCGGCTGTCCCGCGCCGGAGTCGACGCGCACCTGCGTGGAGAGACGCTTCGGGTTCATCCCACCGCCTACGGCGAGGTCGATGGGCTGCCGTCGGGCCAGAGCGCCTCCGGATATCCCTCGGCATTGCGGGCGCGCGACGGGCGGCTCTGGTTCGCGACGGTGGACGGTGTGGCCGTGGTGGACCCGGCGCGTCTGCCGCGAAACCTCCATCCGCCCCGCGTGTTGGTCGAGGAGGTGTTGGTGGACGGTGTAGCGCAGGGGGAGCCGGGACCGGTTGCGTCCGTGACAGTACCGCCAGGTCCGCGACGCGTGGACATCCGATACACGGGCATCAGCCTGGCGGCTCCGTCGGGGGTGCATTTTCGGTGGCGCATGACCGGTTTCGACACCGAGTGGCGAGAGGTGGGCGGCGAAAGCGTGGCCTCGTACCAGGGATTGCCGCCTGGCCGGTACCGATTCGAGGTGATGGCCGGGAACAACGACGGGGTCTGGAGCGAGACGGCGGGCACGGTGGCGCTGACCATCCGGCCGGCCTGGTGGCAGACGTGGTGGTTCCGGGCGGCGGGTGCCGGGGCGCTTGCCAGCCTGCTGGCCCTGGGCTACGGCACGCGGGTGACTCGTCTGGAGCGGGAACGCCGGCTTCAGCATGAGTTCTCGCGGCGCCTGATGGAGTCGCAGGAACAGGAACGCCGTCGGCTGGCGGCGGAGCTGCACGACAGCCTCGGGCAGAACCTGCTAGTCATCAAGAATCGCGCCCTGCTCGGGCTTCGTCATGAGGGTGAGGGGCGGCGGATGTCCCAGGAACTCTCCCAGGTCTCTGAGCTCGCCTCGCAATCCCTTCGCGAAGTTCGTGCCATGGCGCACGAACTTCGACCTTTCCAGCTCGATGAACTCGGCCTGACGCAGGCGATCGCCCACATCGCCCGCCGACTGGGGGACGCGTCGGGCATCGAGGTGAATACCGACTTGGAGGACCTGGACGGCGCCCTGCCCAAGTCCGCGGAGATCCACTTCTTCCGGTCGGTGCAGGAGTGCCTGACCAACATCGCGAAACATTCGGGCGCGCGCTCCGCCTCCGTGAGCGTCCGCCGGGGAGGCGACCGACTTGCAGCCCTCATCCGCGACGACGGCTGCGGGTTCGACCTCCGTTCGCCGGGGGCCGGTTTCGGCCTGCGGAGCCTTCGCGAACGGGTCGGTACGATTGGAGGCCGCATCGAGTTCGAGTCCCGTCCAGGGACCGGCGTCCGGGTGAAAATCTTCGTGCCACTCGCTCAGCCCGTCCTCTCTGATCCATGACTGCGCCGCACGAACTGATCATTGCTGATGATCATCCGGTCTTCCGCCGCGGCCTGGTGGATGTGCTTGGGGAGGAGCCTTCGATACGCGTGGTCGGGGAGGCCGGAGACGGTGAGGAGGCGCTGGCGTTGATCCGGGCGCGTCGTCCGGCGGTGGCGATCCTGGACGTGCGCATGCCGAAACGGACCGGCTTGGAGGTGGCGCGGGTGCTGCGCGAGGAAGACCACCCGACAAGGCTGGTGCTCCTGACGATGCACGAGGATCCCGAGTTCCTTGAGGCGGCAATGGATCTCGGCGTCCGCGGCTACGTGCTCAAGGAGAATGCCGTGACGGATGTCCTCACCGCGATCCGATACGTCCTCGACGACCGGACCTACATCAGCCCCACCCTCTCCGGGTTGGTCGCCCGCCGGGCCGAAGAACGAAGGGCTCTGAAGCGCGAGAAGCCGGGCATCGAGCGGCTCACGGCTGCGGAACGGCGGATCCTGCTCCTTATCTCCGACGACAAGACCACCAAGGAGATTGCCGATCTGCTCGGCATCAGCGTGCGCACCGTGGACACCCACCGGCAGAACATGAGCCACAAGCTGCACCTCGAGGGCGCCCACAGCCTGCTTAAGTTCGCCTTCGCGAACCGGTCGAGGTTGTGACGGTCGGATCCGGGTCCGCTGAAACGCTGGCGCCCCACCTGGACCCTGTCGGTGGCGCACTTCATCGAGGCGGCGAGCGTCCCCTCCGTAGCGCTACGTAGGCAACCACCCGTAGCCCTTTCTACGCATCCCCTCCGATGTTCGGCGGCGGGAGTTGTGTCACGATCCGCGGTCATGGCCACTTTGGGAAATGCCAGGATCCTTGTGGTGGACGATCATCCGCCGACGCGGTTGCTGCTGCGCGGGCTGCTGAGTCCGCTGGGCAGCGAGGTCTTCGAGGCGGAAGGCGGGGCGGAGGCGGTAAGCCGCTACGCCGAGGTGCAGCCGGACTGGGTGATCATGGACATTCAGATGTCTCCGGTGGACGGCCTTTCGGCGACCCGCGCCATCCTGAGCCGGTTCCCGGAGGCGCGCATCGTTCTGGTCAGCCAGTTCGACGACGCGGTGCTTCGGGAGCGCGCTGCGCAGACCGGGGCCCTTGCCTGTTTCCTCAAGGACGACCTTCAACCCCTCTATGGCCTGATCGCTTCGGGCACTCCTTGGAACCTACCCACTCCATCAACACCTGTCAGATGAGAATACACACGTTTGTTGAGGCCGGCGACGGCCCCTGTCATGCCGAACTGGCAACCCCCTCCGGACGCGTGCGGCACGCCTGGCTCCGCGCGGCGCTGGTGGTTTCCGTGGTCTGGGCAAGCTTGGCCATGCCGGACGCCCGAGCCCAGGACGTGGCCGGAGGAGCCCTGCTCTTCAATGGGGTCACCTCGAAGGCGGAGGCGCACGGGATTCCGATCGGACCGGACGACAGCTTCACGATCGAGGCCTGGATGGTCCGCTATGCTGAAGCCGAGCTGGGCGGCATGAGTCCGGCGGTGGCCAAGATGTCGCGGCCGGGCTGGAGACATGCGCCGGGGCCGGGCGAGTGGTTGTTAGGGCTCCGGCGCGACGGCGTGCCGGTATTCGATTTGAATGCCGCAAACAGCTATCTCGATGCGTACCCTTGGAACATCCCGGCCGGATTGTGGGTGCATCTGGCGGCAGTGTATGACGCGTCCATTCCGGAGGCTCGGCTCTACGTGAACGGAGTGTTCATGGCGAAGTCGCCCCAACTCAACGCGTTCGGCCAGCCTTGGAAAGAGCTGATCCGGCCGCAAGGCTCGAACAACAGCCCGGTCACGATCGGGTTTTGTCCGGGGAGCTACCTTGATGGCAGCGTAGACGAAGTCCGGATCTGGACCGTAGCGCGAACGCCGTCGCAGATCGCCGGAAACATGAACGGTCAGCTTGCGGTCACGGAGCCCGGTCTCATTGCGTACTGGCGGATGGATGACGGGACCGGGAATGTGGCGACGGACAGCTCGGGACATGGCCGAGTCGCGAATCTGCTGGGAGACACGGCTTGGGAACTGTCCGGGGCGCAGTTGTCCACGGACCCGGTGTCGATGACGCTGCCTCCCCGGGGAGGACGGCAGGCTAAGGCGCGCGCGACCGTCAAGGTCGGGTTCACCGCGAGCCTCTTGCCGACGGGAACGATCACGCAGGGGGAACTGCTCGATGGCGGCAGCGGCTACGATCCCATTCACCACTACGAGCCGCTCGATGTGCTGGCACGAGGGCATGGCGGGACCCGGCGAGTGGGTTGGTACTATTCAAACAACGCCGGTTGGGGCAGCCTTGGGGTCCTCGACTTCACAGGGGGCTTCACGGACGACACCGCGCTCGTCATTGCTCCACCGCATATGGGCGATCTTTTGCCGGCGCTCGACAACCCGCGCTGCAACGAGATCCGCCTCGAAGCCGGGACGTACTACGACAACGTCATCGTGGATCGCGACCTGACGATCCGCGGTCAGGGCATCGGGCGGACCTTCGTTTCGGGCGCACTGCTGGGATCGGTGTTCACCGTGCTTCCGGGCAGGACGCTCCATCTGGAGGATCTCACCGTCATCGACGGTCTGGCCCCGAGCGGCGGCGGAATCTACAACCAGGGCACGGTGGTGCTGGACCGCTGCGAGGTGCGCGACTGCCGGGCGTTCGATTACTTCGGCGGCGAGGGGGGCGGCGTTTACAACCGCGGTGCGGCGCGGCTGACGGTCCGAAATAGCATCATCCGCAACAACGCGGCCGCACGGAACGGGGGTGGCATCAGCAGCAGCGGCCTGAACGTCTCCACCCTGCGCGTGGGCGGAGGACGCACCGCGTCGGAGGAATTGACCGGGCATCGGTCGGACCTCGCCGATGTCACGCCGCCCTTGGATCCGACCAGCGAATCCCAGGCCGAGGCGGTCGAGGCCGAGTACGTCGCCAGGTCTTCCACCCGCGCCGAACAGGCCGGATCGGCCGAAGAATACATGGAGGACCAGTTGGGCGACGGCTCCGCGGGCAACGATCCCTTCTCCAATGTTGCCGGTTGGCTTGGGCTCGGCTCACCCGTCACCGAGGTGATGGACTCGGTCATCGAGGGGAACAAGGCCGGGACCGGAGTCGCCGCCGCGCGCCATCTGATGGATGTCTGCTGGGTGGACGGCGGCTGGCTGCGCTGTTACGTGGCCGATCACCTGGCCACGCCGCGGGCGTTGGTTTTCGGGGGCGGCATTCACACCGACCTCGGGCTATTGAAGATCCGGAACTCGGTGCTGACCGGCAACGAATCGGCGAGCGCGCTGGGCAGCCATGGCGGGGGCATCAGTTCATTTTTCAGCGCCCTCGAGGTGACCGGCTCGAAGCTCAACGAAAACCGGGTTCGCGCCACGACGATCCTGGCGATGGGCGGAGCGGTCCACAGTTTCGCCTCCTTCACGCAAGTGACCGATTCTGAACTGAACGAGAACGAGGCGGAGGCGCTGTTCCTGTCGAGCGGCGGAGCGATGAAGACCACCTTCGGCAGCCTTGTCCGCGTGCTGCGCTGCGATCTCAACGACAACACCTCCGGGGGCGGCGGGGCCATCGCCAACGACTACTACGGCGTCCTGCTGGCCCAGGACAGCACCCTGGCGGACAACCGTGTTTCCGGGGTCATCGCGGCCTACGGGGGCGGGCTGCGCAACGAGAACGGCGGCCAGGCGATCCTCACCGGATGCACCGTCAGCGGGAACATCGCGAAGGGGAAGTCGAAGGGCGGGGGAGTCTACAACGAGTGCACCGGGTCCAGCACGATCCTCATCAGCACCGTGACGATGCAGAACTGCACGCTGACCGGCAACACGGTGGACGGCGAGGGCACGCTGGGCATCCCGCTGCCGGCCTTCGGCGGGGGCCTCTACAACGGTAGCTTCACTGAGGGCACGGCGATCGCCACGCTGTTCAACTGCACGATCCACGGCAATGAGGCCATCAACGGCCTGACCCGGCAGGGCGGGGGGATCTACTCGACGGCGATGAGTTCGCTGAAGGCGAGCCTGGAGCCGGAGGTCCTTGGGGTGTCGGCAGTCAACATCGCCGGGACCATTCTAGCCCACAATCGGCCGGATGACGTTTACAACCGCACCCTGACCCTCCAGACCTTCATCACCTCAACCGGCTACAACCTCGATACCGACGGGACGGGCGGGCAGGCGGCGTTGCTGAGCGACTTGCTCCTCCCCGAAGCCGCGCGGTTCCGGACGGCGCAGGATCCCGGCTTGGGGCCCCTCGAACACAACGGGGGCCGCACCCGCACTCACGCGCTGCGTACAGGCAGTCCAGCGCGGGACAACGGGACGCCGGGGACTCTCTTTCCCGGGGATGCCGTGGATCAGAGGGGAGTTCTTCGCGCGCTCGGCGGACCGCGCGACATCGGCGCGTTCGAGAGCGTGGCTCCGTCCGGGGAGCCGGAGGCTTACGAGGGGATCGAGGACATCCTGCTAACGGTGGACGCTGCGGACGGCGTGTTGGCGAATGACTTCGGCGACTCGCCCCGTGCCGGGCTTGTCACCGATCCAGAGCACGGCTCCCTGTCTCTGTTCGAGGACGGGAGCTTCACCTACCTGCCGAACACTTTCTTCAACGGCGAGGACCGGTTCATCTACCGGATTCAGGATTTCAACGGGCGGGTGTCGGAGGAGATCACTGTTACTCTGACGGTCCACTCACGACTCAACTGGCTGACGCTGACCCCGGAGCCGGGCGACGAAGGTGAGGCTTGGACCCCAGTGGTGCTGTCTTTCGACGAACCGGTGACCGGGGATGCCGTGGGATCCCACGTCGAAGTAAGCGGTTCAAGCAGCGGGCGGCAGGACTTCTCCGTCGCGCTGTCCGGCGACGGACGGGAGGCAACCCTGAGCTTCTCCGAAAGGTTTATCCGCGGCGAAACGGTGAACGTCACGGTGCGGGACACCCTGACCAGCGCGGCGGGTTCGTCCTTCTTCCCCACGGAGACCCGGACCTTCGGGATCATCCGCAACCGGCCACCCGTGCCGGCAGCTCCGCAGACCTTCGCAATCGAAAAGAACGGCGTGATCGAGCTGCCACGCTCCCATGGCTTGTTGCAGGGGGCATCGGACCCGGACGGTGACGACTTTTCGGTGCGTACCGATGTCTGGGTGGAGGGCCGCTTGTACGATCTTTTGACCCGGTGGCCAGGGGCGCCGTACGAGGACCTCGAATACTTCGGCGACTGGCCGGACGGCAGCTGGGCGGCCCGCGTGCCTGTGTATGCCGAACATGGTGAACTGGAACTGCGGGCCGACGGCAGTTTCACCTACACACCCCCTCCGTCCTACCGGGGGACTGATTCGTTCCGCTACTTCCTGACCGACGGCGACCTGGAATCGGACCCGGTCACCGTCACCATCCAGGTCACGGGCGAGGCGGACGCTCCCGAGGCGAGACCGGACCACTACTCCTTCGTGTCGTTCGATCTCAACAACGTCGTCGACGCCTATTTTTACCTGGACGTGGACGCCGGCGGCGGGGTCCTGGCCAACGATCTCAACACCCACGGACTCGAGCTAATCGCCGAACTGGTCGACAACGTGGCCAACGGCACGCTCACGCTGCATCTGGATGGGGGATTCGAGTATCGATCGTTCGACTCCTTGAGCAGCGGCATCGACGCCTTCACCTACCGGGTGCGGGCGGACGAGATCGGCTATCTGTCCGGTCCGATCCGCGTCGCCCTGGGCGCCCGGGCGCTGATCCTGGCGGACGACTTCTATGTCTACGACGGCGCCGAAGTGATCGAGGCGCCGGTTGCGGAGGGGGTGCTGGCCAACGATTTCGATCCGAACCTGGAGCTGCCGGCGACCGCAACCGCGTGGGCGCAGGTGGCGACCCCGCCGGTCCATGGGACGCTAGAGCTCCTGCAGGACGGGGCGTTCCGCTACACGCCCAACCCTGACCATCCCGGGTCCGACACCTTCGTGTACAGCGCCGGCACACCGTACAGTTATGGGTTCTATCCCTCGGCGCGAGTCAAGCTGGGGAACGCCGTGCCGGTGGCCGAGGACGACGTCTACGCGCTCTTCGAAGGAGAGACGCGGATCGTGCCGGCCGCCGAGGGCGTTCTGGCCAATGACCGCGACCCGGACGGCGATGCCGGTCTGGTGGTCGAACTGGTCACGCCGCCCTCGCACGGGACGCTGTTCCTCACCTCCGACGGCTCGTTCCAGTACACCCCGGAACCAGGCATTGCCGCCGTCGATACCTTCACCTACCGGACCTCCGACGGGCGGAGTTGGTCCGGGCCGGCGACGGTGTCGCTGCGGGTCATCGAGCGGCTGGAGATTGTGTCGGTGGACCCGGCGGCCCACACGCCGGACGCCCCGGCGGACGGTCCGGTGCGGATCACGTTCAGCCAGTCCCTGGACGAGCCCTCGATGGCCGGGCGGTTGAACGTCTTCGGGTCCCTGACCGGGCGCCGGGAGGTCACTGCGGCGGTCAACGGATCGGAAGTGACCCTGGTCCCGGCGGCGCCGTTCCTTCCCGGGGAATCCATCACGGTCCATGTGTCGGCTGGCATTCGGGGCGGCGCGGCGGCCGAGCTTGCGCGGCCTCACGCCTGGCGGTTTCACGCCGCCGTTCCCCGGGGCAGCGCGGTGTTTGAGCGCACTCTCGCGGGAAGCTCGACCACGGAATTCAGCGAGTTCGTGACGCTGGCGGATCTGAATGGGGACGGGGCGTCCGAAGCGGTGGTTTGGAACCGCGACACGCATCCGCGCCTTTACCTGAACCAGGGTGACGGCACGTTCACCGAGCGCGAAGAATCTCTCGGTCTTCAATACCCTAACCTCGCCTTCCGTGGCTCTGCGCCGCTCGTGGCGGACCTCGATGGCAACGGTCATCCCGACCTGGTCCTGATTGGTCAGGCGGACAATGCCTTTGGCGGCCGGAGCACGGAACTGCGCATCGGATTCAATGACGGCCTTGGCGAGTTTCCCGCTGCCGACGTCGTGACATTCGGTCTGTCGAGCCTCCCGTTCGGGTCGCCCAGTTTCCTGCTGGCGGGCGACTTTGACGGGGACGGAGCGCTCGACCTGCTGGGAGTCAACGCCACGTGGGCCTGGGTCTGGCGGAATGACGGCCATGGAAACTTCACGCTCGATGCCGGCTCCGCCATCGCGATCACGTCGGCGTCCGCCGGTGCTGTAGGTGATTTGAACAACGATGGGTTCATGGATGTGTACCTTGCCGGCATCCAGGGCGGGCAGTTGCTCATCAACGAGGGCGGGGCGCGGTTCTCGCTACGGTCCGGCGTGGTCAACCCCACGTGGGCGCGCCAGGTCGTGCTGGCGGACCTCGACGGCAACGGCGCCCTCGACGCCTGGGTTGTGCACCAGGTCAACTCCGGCGCTAACGAGGTCTGGCTCAACGACGGTGCTGCGAACTTCCATCGCTCACCCTACGAGATTCACCGGCGCTTCACCCTCGGGGCCGGGCTCGGCGACCTGAACGGGGACGGCCGCCTCGACGTGTGGCAGGCGGATGTCCGCGATGGCGCGGGCCAGGGCGGCGGGGACGCCGTCCTGCTCAATGACGGTTCCGCCCGATTCGCCCTCTCTGGCCCGCTGCTGGGCGCCTCGGACAGCTATCATGCGGCGATTGCGGATCTCGACGGCGACGGCGACCTCGACGTATTCGTGGTCAACAACAGCCGGTCCATCGGCTCCGGCAATGAGGTCTGGCTCAATCAGTCCGCCCCGGTGTCCCGCGACGACTTTTATCCGGCCAACGGAACGTCTCCGGTCGTCGTTGCCGCCGCTCAGGGCCCGCTGGCGAACGACCTGCCGGGCGACGGCGGTCCGATGCAGGCCCAACTGGTGACCCCTCCCACGCGTGGGAGCGTGGTCCTCAGCGCGAATGGAGGGTTCACCTACACTCCGGGGGCGGGCTTCGCCGGGGTGGATGTGTTCACCTACCGGGCCGCGGATGCGCAGGCGGCCTCGGCGCCTGCCCGGGTGAAGATCGGGAATACCGCTCCGGTGGCGGACGACGACGGACCTTACCTGGCGCCCGCGGGGGATACCTTTATGGTCGCCGCCTCGCAGGGAGTCCTGGCGAATGATGCCGATGCGGATGGCGATCCGCTCACCGCCGTGCTCGTGACATCGCCCGCTCACGGCGCGCTCACCCTTCGGCGCGACGGCTCGTTCGTCTACACGCCGGCGCCGGGACATACGGGAGCCGATGCGTTCACCTATGGGGCCACGGACGGCCTGGGGACCTCCGCGCCGGCGACGGTGACGCTCGACGTGCGCTCGACCCTGCGCGTGGTCGAGATGCTTCCTTCGCCCAATCACCCCGCGGCGCCCGGCGATGAACCCGTCGTGCTCCGTTTCAATCGCCCGCTCAATCCCGCCACTGTGGAGGCCAACCTCTCGGTGGCCGGTGAACAGAGTGGACCGCGCGGAGTGCGGAGCGAACTGGACGGGACGATCCTGACGCTGACCCTCGATCCGGACACCGGGTTTTTCGCGGGTGAACGGGTCACCGTGACGGTTCTCACAGGACTGACCGGGGCGCAGGGCGAAATTCTCCCGGCGCCGGTCCTATCGGAGTTCGTCATCGAGGCTCCGGCGGGAGCCGGCGCGTTCACCGACAGCCTTCAGCGGATTGGCAACGAGGAGTACAACTCTTTCGGCATCGCTATCGGGGATCTGAACGGAGACGGGCATCCGGACCTGTTCGTTCCGAACGCGCTGGGCTATATCGGCCAGCCGGCCCCTTATGGCGGGCGGGTTTGGTTCAACAACGGCTCCGGGGGATTCGCGGAGGGGACTCAGGCGGTCGGCTCGAAATACATTTCGAGGGCGCAACTGGCGGACCTCAACGGCAACGGGTATCTCGACGTGATCACCACGCATCGTTCGGAGCCCTACGGCTTGGCGCTCTTCTTCAACAATGGGAGCGGTGGCTTCACCGAGGGTTCACAGTCCCTGGCAGACGTCCTGTTCGAGGGCGTGGCGGCGGCGGACCTCGACGGAGATGGCGACGTGGATCTGGTGACGGTCAACACCACCGCCGCTCGGGTCTGGCTGAACGATGGAACGGGCGTGTTCACTGAATCCACCGTGGCCATGGCGGACATCGGCTTCGCGAACCGCACCTTTACCGAGGTGCGGATCGCCGACGTCGATAACGACGGCAGCCTCGACTTGGTGGCCGGGCAGTTCTTGGGGCCCACGCTCGTCTGGCTCAACGACGGTCACGGCGTGTTCCGCGACACTCTCCAGGCTCTCGGCGAAAGTGGCGCCTTTCCGTTGGTCGGAGATGTCAATGGGGACGGCGCGGCGGACATCCTCACGGTGCGGCGGAGCGGATCCGGAGCGCTGGTTTGGTTGAACGACGGCTCCGGACAGTTCACGGCCACGGCGCAGACCTTCGCGTGGAACACGGTCCAGGGGGCGGCGCTGGGCGATTTCGACGGGAGCGGGGCGCTCGATCTGATTGTGCTTCAGAGCCAGTTCGTGGATGGGCAGTCGGTGAACCGTTCCGTCCTGCTGGTAAACGACGGCGCCGGAACCTTCGCACCAGAGGCAGGCACGCCGGGACCGGAGCATGCGATGACCTCGATCGTGGCGGGGGACCTCAACCGCGATGGAGCGCTGGACCTGGTCTTCGGCGGAGGCTTCGGCCGGCCCAACCAGGTGTGGTTCAACGGCGCGGGGCTTCCCGCCCCGTCCGGGATCCGGAGCCTGAGCATCACCGACCGCGAGACTGCCATGCCCTTTGAGAGCGTTTCACTGCGAGTCCCGGCCACGACAACCCTCGCGGTCCACGTGGCCATCGATGACGCGGGGAAGGGGATGCTCCTCGCGCCCGGTTTCACCGGGTCGAACGAGGACACGTACGAACTGGCAGGTCCGGCCGGCACGGTCGAGGCGGCCTTGCGGGCGATGGTCTTCGTTCCCAGCCGGTACCGGCGTCCCGTGGGCGAATCCGAGACAGCCGTGTTCACACTGACGGTCACGATGGGAGACTTCACGCGTCTCGATGGCGACACGACGGTGACGGTGCTGGCGGAGAACGATCCGCCGCTGGCCGTGGACGATGGGGGCGCTGGCTTCAGCACGGTGGCGACTGCGGCTCTCACGACACCGAGCGTGATGGACAACGACACGGATTCGAATCCGGGCGACACCTTCGGCATCGTCGATGTCGTCACGCTGGGAACCATCGGCCGGGTGGTGCACCAGGGCGGCGGCGTGTTCCACTACGATCCGGAGGGGCGCTTTCCGCTGCCGCCCGGGACGTCAGTGACCGACTCGTTCCTGTATGTGGTCGAGGATGTGCACGGGGCCCGCGCCTCGGCGCGGGTGACGGTGGAGGTTCATGGGGAGAATCATCCCCCGTCCGCGCCGGACCTGGTCATCGCGCTTCCGGAGAACAGCGGGGACAACGTGATCGACAATGCGATTCTGACCCAGGCGACGGATGCTGACGTGGGCGATCGGACCCTGATCACCGCCATCGACGCCAGCGGTGTGCTGGGGTCCGTGTCGCTCGCACCGGATGGAACGCTCAGTTACAACCCGGCCGGCAGCGGTCCGAAGCTCGGGCCCGGCGGGGAACGGATGGACGCCTTCGGGTACACCGTCAGCGATCGTCAGGGCTCCACGGCCTCCGGCCGCGTCACGATCCGCATCCAGGGGCGCAACGACGCGCCCACCGCCGGGCCGGTTACCATCACGGTGGCCGAGAATGAGGACCCGGTGGAGATTGCCGCGTTGCTCCTCGCCACGGCCGCCGATCCGGACCCGGGTCAGACCGCCCAACTGCGCGTGTCGGGCGTGGAACGTTCGCTGACCCAGGGCCAGGCGGGGGTCTTAGGAACCGCATTCTTCTACTCCCCGGCGAGGCGCTTCGATGGCTTGCAGGAGGGCGAGACGGCCACCGACCAGTTCGACTACCTCGTCGAAGATCCCTTCGGCGCCACCGGACGCGGCACGGTCACAGTGACCGTCACCGGGGTCAATTCGTCACCCATGGCCGGGGAAGCGCACGCGGTGATCGCCCTCGAACCGGTCACGGTGGACCTGACCGCCAGCCTGTTGGCGAACGCCGAGGACCCAGACGACGACCGTTCCACCTTGCGGGTGGCCGCGATCGACACGGAAGGAACGCTCGGCGAGGTGATCCTGTCGGGCGAGACGGTGCATTACACCCCGCCGGCCGGATTGGTGGTCCCGCGGGACGAGTACCGCACCGATCAGTTCCGCTTCGCTGTGCGCGACCCGGGCGGTGCGGAGAGCGGGTTTGCGCTGGCGACGGTGCACCTCCGGGGTGTTCAAACACCGCCTGCCCTCGACGTCGATTGGGCCGGACAGCCGGTGCAGTACAGCGACGCCATCGCGCCGGTGAGCGTGGTCGCCGGCGACGCAGAAACGCCGGGCGAAGACCTTGTTGTGCGAATCTCGTGGAGGCGGGCGGACGATGCGGCGCCGTTCGAACCCGGCGTTCCGGATGGCCTGTCCTGGGCCCTCACCGCGACCGAGGCAAATGCGGTCCGGTGGATTCTGTCCGGGCGGGCGCGGGTTGCGCCGGGCGATTACCGGTTCCGCGTCGAGGTCGAGGACGCCACCGCAGCCACGGAGGAGGCGGAGTTCGAGATCACGGTGTTGCCGGAAGACGCGCGGAGCTCCTTCGCCGGAGTGCTCTTCCAGGGGGCCTCGTCGCCCACCAGCAGCACGACGATGCTGACCCTGCGCGCCACGGTCTGGGATCTGTCCACGCTGCCGTCGGACGATCTTGAGCACGACCCGTATCCTGCCGACATCCGGAAGGCGACGGTCACCTTCGTCGATCGCACCACCGGTTTAGTGATCGCCGGGGATCTGCCAGTGCAGGCGCCGGACCCAGATGCTCCGGAACTCGGCATGGTTTCCTTCGATTGGCCGGTGGACATCGGCTCCGCGGATTCGGAGTCCTACTCGATCGGAATGATCATCGGAGGCTGGTTCGACAGGGACAGCCGTGAGGACGACGTGCTGGTGACGGTGTCCCGTCCCTTGGCCGGCGACATGGTGACCGGGGGCGGGTTCCTGGTGCTGTCGGATTCGGATGGGATCGTGCCGGGCGACGCGGGCTCCAAGCTCGACTTCGGGCTCAACGCGAAGTTCATCCAGGGTGGGAAGACGCTGCAGGGTTCGGTGGACCTGACGTTGCGGAGCGATGAGCGCGTGTATCAGATCAAGAGCAGCGCGCTCACCTCGCTCGCGGTGCAGGACAACCGCAGCGTGTTCACCGCGCGGGTTGTCATCTCCGACGTTACCGGGCCGGGCAAGGGGATCACAGTGGATAAGCAGGCGACCCTGCAGGTGCTGTTGACCGACCGTGGTGAACCCGGACGGAACGACAGCTTGGCGGTCGCCGTGTGGGATCGAGACGACAGACTCTGGTTCTCCAGCCACTGGAACGGACGACGGACTGTCGAGCAGACCCTTGGAGGCGGGAACCTGAAAATCCACTCGAAGGGCCCCGGCTCCAAAGCGTTGGCCCGCACGGCGCCCGGAGGCTTCGGGGCCGGTTTCAATGGGCCATGGATCGAGGGCGGCGCGGGTGGCGGGAGTCCGGCCCTAGCGAACGCCTCACAGACGCCCCGCGACTATCGCATCGCGTTCCCGGCCAGGCCGGGAACCGAATATCTCATCGAAGCGTCGTCGGACCTGATCACGTGGACACCGGTTGCCCGTGTGCCCAGCCTCAGCGACCGGATCGTCTACATTGACTCCTCCGACGCCCCCCTTCGATTCTACCGGGCGAGGGCGGAGGTCAGGGAGTAGCCGCTGAAAGCCCTCCCCCTTTATAGGCCCTCTTCTCCCTGTGCTCGCCGGGAAATTCGGGATCAGTGTGAGAATACTGACAATAGGCACGCCAATGGGAAGACGGTACATCACGCTTGAGTGAGCGCGGCTGATCTCGAGGTCTCGGGCGACGCTACTCGTCAATCCGTGGGAGGAAGAAGCGTGATCTTCGACACGAATGTGTTGAGTTACTAGGTTAGGTTACCGCAAGCGGAAATACTTTGATGGCCCAACCCCGCTGACGGTGAAAGGGCTGGTTGCATCGGGAATGCCCGTCCAAGGTCCGATCAAGTTTTCAGCCGTTTCAAGAACGACGCGCAAATCCGGCGGCCAGATCAAGGTTACGGCCTTGCCGGAAGAGAAGATTTTCAGGCCGGGATGCAGTGAGAGAAGGGCAGGACGACTGCGGATGGCGCCGCAGGCATTGGTTATCTGGACACGGTATTCGCCGGCATCCTCTGGGCGCACGTTCGCGAGCGTAAACGTTTGGGAGCGCGCGCCGGGGATCGGCGTGTTCCCATGATGCCACTGGTAGGATACGGGACCGGGGATGGCGAGAAGGACGCTGAAGGTCGCGGGCCCACCCAGCGCGCCGTATTGACTGACAGGATGTTCGCTGATGACCGGCAGGTCCACGGCGGTGAGTTCCCATGTCTCGTCGCTCGCGCCCGAATTGTCCGGGCTGCCGCCGAACATCACCGTCGCGCGACGGTGCGAATCGTAGGCCATCGCCGGATAGCCTTGCGGAGGCGGCAGAGTCGACTCGGCCCCTAGGAGAGACCAGTATTTGCCGTCGAAAAAGGCAGTCGTGTTTACCAGGCCAATTTGAGAACCGCCGAACCAGACACATCGACGGCGGTCGGCGTCGAAAGCGAACGCGCCGTTGCTTGTTCCATGCAACACGGTCACGATCGGGTCGGCGAAGTGGGCAACAGGGAAGTTTTTCCATTCCGCGCCGTCCCAATCCCAGAAGGACCAGTGGGAGTAACTTTCTGTGGTCGGCCCAAAGACGACGACATTGCGAAAACTGTCGTAGGTCATGCGCGATTGCGCCCGGTTATTCGCACTCGACGGGTTTAGCGGCGGCTCGATGGTGTGCCAGCGCTCGCCATCCCATTCCCAGACCACCTCTCCATCCGGAGCCTCGCCGGGCTGAGGAAACGACTGGCCGCCGAAGAGCACGGTCCGGCCACGACTCTCGTCGTAGGCCATCGAAGGGGACAATCGCGCCACCGGGCCGTCGCTTGAACGAAAGCGCCAGCGGACTCCATCCCACTCCCACAGGTCCTTGAGGAACTGGGCGCCGCCGTCAGGGTCCGTCGCCCAGCCTCCAAACATGACCACCCTCCCTCGCCGAGTGTCGTAAGCCATCGCACAATGCGCCCGGCGCACTGGCTGGTCCCTTTCCGAAACCTTCCAGCCCGTTGCCGGCACGCGCGTCCATCCTCGCGATACCGAGTTCTCGATGCGCTTTGTCCAGCGTTCTCCGTCCCACTCCCAGAGGTCGTTGAAGGGATTCAAGCCGGCCGATGCCGTGCGACCGCCAAAGAGTACGGTCACTCGGCGCGAGCGGTCATAGACCATGGCATGCGCGAATCGAGCTTCCGGGCGGTTGGGAGTGGCGCGCAGCACCCATTCGGCATCCGGCTCGAGTGTCAGAGTGGCCACCTCGCTCGCCACGGCGTTCTCGGGACTACAACTGTCGGTGATCATCACATCGTAATTGCCGGCGTGTTCGTGTCGGATGCCATGGATCGTCAGTTCATCCGTGCGTGTGCCGGAGAAATGGTCATCGTCCGAAATCAGCTCGCCATCGCGGCGCCATTGGTAGTCGTAGGGGCCTACGCCGCCCAGTGCCAAGACAGAGAATGTCGCCGTGCCGCACGCGTTGGCGGCGACATCGGATGGCTGTCCGGAGACGAAGAGCGACGGCCAGAGTTCCCAGGTGTCGCTGTAGCGCCCGCCGGAATCCGCGTTGGGGGCGCCGCCTCCCGCTCCGCCGGTTAGGACCATGACGCCTCGGTTGCTGTCATAAACCATCTTGGCGCCGGCACGGCCCTGGCCCGAGGGAAGCGACGGTAGGGTAATCCAACCGGCGCCGGGAATCAGTTCATAGGCTGATTCGCCGGTCTCAATCGAATCTCCGACGCCACCGACCATCACCACACGGTGGCGCCTTTCATCATAAGCCATGGCGGGATATCCACGGCGAGGCGGGCCGGGACCTCGATCGATCCAGGTGGCGGCGCCGGTCGTTTTCCCAAACGGCAGCAGTCCACCCCTCCTCAAAATTCAGAGTGAACCCACCATAGACGATGGATACCGCACGTTTCGTATCGAAGACCATTCCGAATCCCCATATTCTTGGTCCGGTTCCGGATTCAATCCAACCCGCGCCATTCCAGGCGAAGGTGCCGGGGTTGATTCCTAGTGCAATCCCTACCCTGGTGGGATCGAACGGCCACACAGCTCCCCCGTGAAGCAGCACCATTTCGCTGGAAGAGTCCCAGATCATTCCATGTCCACCAATAGAGGATCGGCGATGTTCGCCACGGGGCATTTGTTCCCAAAATCCGTTATCGCCGTCACTTGAATAAACCCAGGTGTCATCAAGCGTAACGTGGTGGCGGTCGTCAACTCGGTTTCCTCCGCCGAACAGGATGACTTTCCGCCGGATTGGGTCATAAACCATCGAGTGATGCGAACGCGCCGGCGGCTTGACCGCCGTGCTGATCGGCTTCCAGCTCATTCCGTTGTATTCCTGAGTGTCGTTGAAATAGGCCTGCTCCCCATCCTCGCCGATCTCTCCGCCGAAGAACACGACGACACCGCGATGGCTGTCGTAAGCCATCGCATGATGCACCCGCTGGCCGTAGGAGCCGACATCCTCTTCCTCTCGTTTTAGCCATACCAAACAGTCCTCGGCCCAAGCCCGGTCTGCGAGCGGGGATAAGGTGAACACGGCGGGAAGGACGATTTGGAGAAGGCGAAGCGTGCCAATGTTATTAAACCTGGGTTGATGCAGAGGATGCGTCATAGCGTCAGATTCCTTTCTTTTTCGACTATAGGAGAGTTTGCAGCCGAATCGCTCCACCTGGCAACAAGGGCCTGCGGCCTCCACCATCGCCGGTCGTGATGCTTGTGTATAAGGCTCACGGTTATAAAACCCACGGCTATCATCCGGTGTCGCTGACGAGACAAGTGCGGCCGTCGTTGCGGTTTTCGGATGATCCCGCCGCGCTGCCGGTTATTTCAAGCTGACAAATGCCGTGTGCGTGCTGCCGTCCGCCAGAGTCACGACGATCTGCCACGTGCCTTTGCTCATGACGTTGGCCTCGGTGTCGAGGTTGAAATGCCACTCGCCTGTCTCGGCATCGGTCAGGCGAAATTGGTTGCCGGTGGTGGCGGCGTCGGCCGGCGAGGCGTCGATCGGCGGATCGGAATCCACGGCGCTGGTCCATTTGATGAGTTGAACGGTGTGCGTGCCCTCGGTCACCGGCGCGCCTTCGCAATTTGTTAGCGTCATCTTGATCGGGATCGTGCTCTTGAGCTTGAAGCTGCGGACCGGGTCGTTGACGGCGCCGCCGGTGGCATCTGCGCCGCCGATGGGCGGGTGAAATCCGGCAAACTGGATGCCGGTGCAAAACGTCGCCACCATCACGGCTTGCGAGCCGTCGTCGAATGTCGCGCGGAAGACGACCTCCCCATCGCTGAAGCCGAACGGGCCGAAGCCCACGTCCGCCACCATCTTGCCGCCGAGCGTGTCGCCCACGGCGATCACCTGCGCGAGCGACCCTCCGAAATCGGTATACAATCCCTTCTCGTCATCCGTGCCGAACCCGACGAAGACCACCTTGCCCGGATCGATCGCCACCGCGCCGAAGTCACTGAACCAGCCGGTGCCGCCGGGAACCAGCGTGCTGCGATCGGCGACGCGCGCCAACGTCCCGCCGATGACTGTGTAAACGCCCTTCTCGATGTAGAGGAACTGCTGGTCACCGGAGCCGACAGTCACCGCTCCACCGCCGACAAACGCCACGTCCGAGTTTTCGAGCGCCACCCGCTCGAAGAAAAAGAAATTGCCCGCGCCCTCCTCTACAGGGATCGCCGTGTTCCTGTCGGCCACCGGCACGATCGGCGGCGGCTGGGGCATTGCGATATCCACGAGGTAAATCCCCTCCTGGCCGTCGCTGCCCGCGCCGAAGAAGGCCACGATGTTCTCGCTGATCGGCGGCGGAATCGGTTGGACCGGATTGGGCGGAACGAACCCGGTGAAATTCCCGAATCCGTCCGGGATTTCCATGTTGGTGTCGGCGACTGGCATGACAGGATTCGGCGGCACGAAGATGTAAACGCCCTGCTGGCCGTCCGAGCCGTCTCCGATGAATGCCCCTGCGTCGCTGCCGATGGACGGTCCGGCGGGGAAGCCAATAAAATTCCCCGTGCCGCCGGGAACCGGCGTGGCGAGGTCGGCGATCCTGATCGGCGGCGGGAGGGGAGTTGCGACATCGGTGAAGAGATAAATTCCCTGCTGTCCGCCGCTGCCCGCGCCGAAGAACGCGACGCTCGATTCCCAAATCGCCGGGCCGACATCGAGCGCCGTGAAATTTCCCGTGCCGTCCGGAACCGCCGTGTTCAAGTCAGCCACCTTGATCGGCGGCGGGATCGGCGCTGCGCGGAAAAGGTAAACGCCCTGCTGACCGCCCGAGCCCTCGCCGCCCAGCGCGACGTTGCGAAACCAGATGCAGGGATCGACGGGAGATGCTACGAAGCTGCCCGCCCCTTCGGGAATCGCCGTGCTTGCGTCCGCGATGGTGGTGAAGTTGACGAACAACTGCGCCCGCGCGGGCGTCACGCCGAGCCACAGCGTCCCGAGGATCGTGATGGATGTGACCGCGAGCCGGGCACGGCTCGATGTTGTTTCCCTTTGGCGGGTGACGGGCTTATCCGGTGCAAGTGGAGTTTTCATGCTTCGATGTTTATTGAGATCCAATCCGGGCCACGCTCAACGACGCGACGCGACACCTCACCAGCTACAGGAGGAATTTTCCGCGAAGGTAGCGGAGAAGATTTTTCGGGATAACCTCCGCTTAAAATGGAGCCGGTTCGCGATCGGTTGGATCGGCGAGAAACCACCGGGCCAAATGTCCGTAGAACCCGTTTTCGTTCTTCGATCTCAGATCGCGGACGGTGGTTTCAAATTCCGCCTCTGGAACAAGCTCGACCTGGCCACGGTCACCCAATCGTATTCCCGCTACCGATTCCGTGAAGATCAGGAACCATTCCGGGACTGGAATCGGAACGGCCGGAATGGGCCACAAGCGCACGATTGAATCCGTGCCTCCCATCGCCATTCGCCGGCCGGTTGGGTCGAAGGCCACGAATCTCGGGGTCCAGCCGCCGGCTTCCAGCGACTCCGTTAGGGGCTGGCCGGTCTTCGCATCCCATGCGCGCAGAGCGCCATTCCAGCAACCCGTCATCGCCATCTCGCCGTCGCGGGCGAAACAGGCGTCGAGCAGCGAGTAGTCGTGCTTCAAGGGTGGGGTCAAGGCGCCGCCCGTGCGCGCATCCCAAATCCTTGCGGTGCGATCCAGTGAAGCGGTGATGACGCGGCTGCCATCGAGACTGAAGCGCACCGATTCGACAATGCGGGTGTGCTGGAATGGAGGAATAACAGGCTGGCCCGATTCCAGATCCCAAACGCATGAGGTGTCGTCGGTCGAGGCGGTCACAATTCTCTTCCCGTCGGGGCTGAACTCCGCGCGCTTCACGTGGTCCTTGTGCAAGAGCGGCGGCAGGACAGGCTCTCCGCTGGAGGCGTTCCAAACGCGCGCGGCATGATCTTCGCCGGCGCTGAGAACAAGCCGGCCATCCGGGCTGAAGTGCGCCATGAGCACACCACGATGTGTCATGGATGGGGTGATTGGCTGCCAGGTTTCCGGATCCCAAACGCGCACCGTTTCGTCGAATGCGGCGATCGCGAGCCGGTCTCCCCCGGGATTGAAACGGACCGATTTCATTTTCGCCGGATGCTGAAAGGGTCCTGCGACCAGCACGCCCTTGCGCGAGTCCCATAGCCGCACCTCGCCGTTTATGGATGCCGTGAAGACACGGCTCCCATCGGAACTGAATTCAGCCAGATACAGACCCGCCTCATGCGGCAATTCCGTCAATGTTTTGCCAGTGCCGGCGTCAAGGACGCGAGCGGCGCCGTCCCAGGACGCCGTGAGAAGTCTTTCTCCATCCGGGCTAAAAGCCACGCAAGTAATGGCCGTTTCGAATCGGGTTTCGATGCCCGCGAACCGGCGGGGTTGGATATCCCAGACATGAATCGTTCCATCGCGCCCTGCGGTTACGAGCCGCCCGCCATCGGGGCTGAAATCAACCTCGCCGAACTCCTCCGGCACGCGTATCGGTTGGCAAAGCGGAAGCCGAGTACGCATGTCCCAAAGCCGGGCGGAATGCTCGCGTGAGAGCGTCACGAGTTTTTGCCCGTCCGGGCTGAATTTTCCTCCGGCCACCGCGCCCTCGTGAACCAGAGATGGACCAATGGGGAGCCCCGTGTTCACATCCCAAATGCGGGCTGTGGCATCGCGTGAGCCCGTCAGCAGAAAGCGGCTGTCCGGACTGAACGCAGCGTGATTTACCGGTTCATTTTCCAGCAGCAAATGAATCTCGGTCCGCGTTTCCAGATTCCAAAGCCGCACCACCTCGTCCTGGCAGATGGAGACCAGCCGCTTTCCGTCCGGACTAAAGGCCATAGCCGTGAGAAGGCTGTTGCGATCCTCGACGCGAAAAAGCATTTCACCTGAATCCGCGTCCCAGATCCGAATCGACCCGTGCGAACCGCCGGTGGCCACTCTTTTGCCATCCGGACTGAAGCGCGCCAGCACCACGTGGCTGGTGTGCTTGCGCAGTTCATGCTTTAACGCACCGCTAGTGGCGTCCCATATTCGCGCGGTTGTGTCAGCGGACGCGGTGACAACCCATCGTCCATCGGCGCTGAATTCGGCCCAGTGAATTCGGCCCGTGTGTTGCAGAGGCGGCGTGCGGGGTTCGCCGGTGGTCGCATCCCGGATTTGCGCCGGGCCTTCTGCGCAAGCCGTCACGATGCGAGTGCCGTTTGAATTGTAATTCGCGCAGAAGACCTGGCCAGTATGCTGCAGGACTGCGACTGCTTTGCCCGTGCTGACGTCCCAGATTTTCGCGGTCTGATCGCGGCTGGCGCTGAGGATGTGCCGCCCGTTCGGGCTAAAGCAGAGGGTTTCAATGGGACCGTTGTGATGCATCGTGGCCGGGGCGCGCAGCGCCCAGTTGCGATGCACGAGTGCCGAGATCAAACGGCTCGCCGCAATAGGATTGGAGGGATCGCGGCGTAACATCGCTGCGAGATGCGCCACTGCGGTTCCCGCGTCCCCATTCCGGAAGAAGTTCTCGGCACGCTGAAGTTCGAGCGAACTCACGGTGTCACGAAGATCGCGATTGGCCCGCTGCTCTGATAATCGCGCACGGCTAATCCGCCACGCGGCGACGCTCGACCCTATCGTCAGGACCAACAGCAGCAGCAAAACACCCGCCGAGAGCACCGCGATGGCCGGCCGCCGGCGGCACCAGCGCCACAGCTTGTTCAGGGCGTGCAATGGCCGCGCAGCGATTGGCTCGCCGCTCAGAAAGCGTCCCAGTTCATCAGCCACAGACTGCGCGGACGGGTAGCGCCGGGCCGGAACTTTCTCGAGGCACTTCAGACAAATCGTTTCAAGATCGCGCGGGACGCTGGGATTCAGCAGGCGCGGAGCGACGGGTTCGGCATCGCGCAGGAGCAACAGAACCGCCTCGATAGTCCCGGCCTGGAATGGAGGCCGGCCTGTTAGCAGATAATATAAAGTAGCGCCCATCCCGTAAACATCACTCGCCGGACCAGCCTTGCCGTCTTTGGTCGAAGTCTGTTCTGGCGGCATGAAGTTAGGTGAACCCAGCACCTGGCCGGTGACCGTCAGGCCAAAATCGCCGCGCACGCGTTTGGCCAGCCCGAAGTCCGTGATGCGGGGCTGGTCGTGGCTGTCGATGATGACATTCGACGGCTTGAGATCGCGATGGAGCACGCCCCGCGAGTGCGCGTAGTGAATCCCTTCGGCAATCATCTTCGCGTATCGCGCGGCGCGGGCGGCTGGCAGCGGCGTGTCCCGCCCGAGATCGGCCAGCGTTCGGCCTTCGACGTAGTCCATCGAGAAATAGTGCTGACCGTCGCGCTCGCCGGTTTCGTGGATGCTGACCATACAAGGGTGCTGAAGGTCGGCGGCGGCGTCCGCTTCGCTGCGAAACCGCAGCACTTCTTGTTTGCTGGCAAACTGGCCGGCGAGAATCATCTTCAGGGCCACGGTTCGGTTCAAACTGACCTGACGGGCGCGGTAAATGACTCCCATGCCGCCGCGGCCGATCTCCTCCAGCAATTCATAGTCTCCAAAACGGTGCGGCTCCCCGGGCGCTGCCGGGCCGTCCGTCTTGCCTTCACCCGCTTCAGCGGAAAGGGAAGACGGCTCTTTATCACTCGCAGCCAGTTCAAGGGCGCCGGAAAGGGCACACTGCGAACACAGTCCTTTTGGCCAGCGTTCCGGCAAGGAACTGTCGCATTCGGGACACTTGATAACTGGGCGCATGCTCAACGGGCCTTCTTCTGTCAAAGGAGGAAAATGCGTTCATGGCGGCGTCCGGCCGGGCCATTACTGAGACGGCCATGCAAGAACTTCGCGCAGGCGCCGGATTTCGTCGTCCACATCCTCCGGGCGCGTCACGGTATGGGCGATCTCTTCGCGCAAAATCTCGCGGTGACGCAGGCGCATCCTTTGCGCCGCCGATTTCACCGCTGCCTCTGTCATCCCAAATCGCTCGCCGATCTCCGCATAGGAAAGCGCGTCCCTCTCGCGCGGCTGGAAATCTTTCAGCACGTCGAACAACGCCGCCTTGCCCAGCGCGTCGTATTCATCGGCCAGCCGGTTGAGCACCGTCTGCAGCACCGTCTGCGCCCAGCGGCGTTCGAATGCGTGCTCGGGTGAAAAGTGATCCACCGGTTCCGCTCCATACGGACCTTCCGCAGCGAGCTGATCAAGGGAGATGACAACCTTTCCGCCCCCGCGTTTCTGCGCTCCCGCCCTTTCCCTCTGTTCCTGGAGAAAGTGCTTCAGCACCGTTAGGATAAACGAGCGGAACTTGCCGCGCTGATGGCGCAAGTGCTGGAGATAATCCCGCTCGATCAATTTGAGAAAGAACTCCTGCGTGAGATCCTTGGCCTCGCTTTCGTCATACCCTTCGCGGCGAATGAATTCATAAAGCGGCGGCCAGTAGATCTGGCAGAGTTTCTCGAGCGCCGCCGATGCTCCGGCCGTGTCACCCTTCCGCGCAGCCAGCACCACGCTCCAGTGCGTGGAGGCAAACCATTCTGCCCGTGGCGCCGGGGCTGCGCGGGGGTCGAATGTCATAAATGGGGGGGATCGTTGTGAATCACGAAGCGGAATCATTGCCTGCGGTGCGGTGGTCGCTGCACCACCACTCCGCCGCGCAGTCTCGCAAATTTTTCCCCGTTCGGCAATACATTCGGCAAATCCCGCAACCGAACGCTGGAGCAGGGAATCTCCGCTGGCAGGCATCCCGCTTTCAGTTGAGAACCGCACCGCCATGTATCCCCATCCATCCATCATCCGTCAGCCCGGCGGGGGCGAAGCCATCGATGCCTACGGCTACAGCGTTCCGTTGAAGCTGGGCACTCCGGACACTGGCGGTCTGCTGTCACTCGGACTCCTCACGACACCGCCAGGCGGTGGCCCCCCACTGCACCGGAATACGCGTGAAGATGAACCCTTCATTTCTGCCCTGCGGGCCTTTCAGCGATCCCACCACTCAAGGGCGAGGACTTCGCGGCCAGAAGGATTCCGGACAGCGGTTCCCCGCTTCTCGGTGTGCGCCTGAATCTGCGGCCACCGGATCACGAAGAGCTGGGTTCTGCGAGCGCGATACCCGGTACGGGATCCAAGTCTGCCTCACCGGCCCTCTTCTTCATAGCCGTCGCCTCCAACACGCCGCTGCATTGAGCGCAATCTAATCCGTGGGTGTCCCGCATTCAGGTTGGAGGTCGTCGTCCCGTTGAGCACGCCCTGGCCTCGGGGCAAGTTTGCCCTCAAATACCTAGGTTGCGGCGGAGCAACCACGGCAAACACATCTTCGCAAATACAAACACTCCGGACCCGAAGGCGACACCATTCAAAAAGTGTCCCATCCAATCGAGAATGTCATTTACTGA
>JBGTBW010000145.1:0-44120 GCA_041749135.1 Verrucomicrobiales bacterium | reverse complement strand
ACTGTAGCGGAACTCGTGAGAGTTCCGAAGTCCTGGCAGGCGGTCTGCATTCTTTCGAATGCAGCTACGGGGACGGCGCTCCGCGCCCGGAGAGAGCGGCGATGCTTGCCGCAGTCCAAGGGCCTCCGGCTTGCCTTGGCGGCGCCTGAGCCACGGCAATTGACCTCCATGGCCACCTCGCACTTCGACAGCTCGAGGGCCACAAAGGAGGGCGGGTTTTCCAACCCGCCTCCCTTGGATCGGCGGTCAAGAATGTCCGCCCTCCGTTTGGCTAGATGGCGAGGGCCGCACTTCGAAGAACAGGGTGTACTCACCCAGCCCTGCACCTTCGGCTGCGTGCGCCTGGTTCGCACGGGGCTCGCCGGCCCCTCGCGACGAAACAGTATGAGATATGCGGGCTAGACGTTAGGGTCCCGGTGCTGGCGGCTCCGGCGTAGAAACCCGGCGAGCCCGGCCACCGCGAGCAGGGCCAGGAGGACGATGGCGGTCTTTCCGATGGGAAACGCGCCGAGCATCTTGGTTCGGAGGACCCAAACGGAGGCGGCGGCGGCGACGCAGGCGGCCACGGTCATGACGACGTTCCACAAGACGCGTTTGCCTCCCGAAGGCGAACTCGGACCGAGCAGGGCCCGGGAATTCATCAATAGGAAGAAGGTGAAATAGGCGATGGGCAACAGGGCTCCGGCAATGACTGAAGCCGGCACGGCGATAGCGGCTTGGGCATCGCCGCCGGTCCATAGAAAAGGGGCTAAACAGCCGGACAAGCCTGGGAGGAGCGCAGCCAGAAGGAACGGGCGGCCCTGGGGCGGCAGGCCGAGAATTTCGCAGACGGCATAGCCGTTGATGAGCATGAGGACGATGATGGTGGACACGGCCATGCCGAGGACTCCAAGACCGAAGATCCATTGGGAAAAAGCCTTGCCCGTGAGCGGAGTGAGGGCGCTGGCCAGATTGAAGGCGTCGCGATTGGCCAGCATGGCCGCCAGGCTCCTGTCGGCCGGGGGCAGGCTGTCCCGCAACTGCTGGCGGTCTTCGGCCGCCATCGCGGCGAAATTCCCGGAACCGTGGTGAACCTTCAGGAAAGTATCGACCACTTTTTGGTAGGCTCCGGCCATTTCCGGGCGGACCGTGTTTCCCTCGAGGACATCCGCGGTTTGGGCGTGGAAACGGGAAGCCGAGGCGATGACGATGCATCCGGTGGCGAGGACAAAGGGAACGATGAGTCCGGTGGCGAGATCGAAGATGGCGAGCCCGCGGTGAGGTTTGCCCCAGCCCTTCCGAAGCATGGAATAGGGCAGAAGAAAGGTCATGTTGATGCCGACGGCCGTGGCGAAAGCGGCGATCATCTTGTCTTTTTGGTCTTCGACGATGAGTGCACGCCAGGACGCGGCGTGGTCCGCGGTGGTCTCGATGGCGGCGGCGAATCCGGGGGCGGGCGCGGTCAGGAGTGAGAAATCGGGAATGAAGCCGGCCATGATCTCCTTCCAAGGCAGTTGGTTCGCCATGGCCAGGACGACGCCGAAGAAGCTCAAGACGATGAGGGCAACCATGACCTTGAGTATGTTCTCGAAAGAGGCGATTCCCCGGGCTCCCGAGGCGGAGAACCAGACGACGGCATAACTGACGGCGAGGAGGCCCAATCCGACGGCGAATTTGCCGCCTGTGGTGGAGTGAGAGAGCGCGGGAATGAGGTTTTGGGAAAGCGCGGCGGTTCCGAGGCTGAACTGGGGCAGGGCCCAGACGAGGTTGGCCATGATGGTGGCGAGGATCCAGGCCCAGCCGAGAATGGGACTGACGTGCCGGTTGATGGCGGCGAAGGGCCGCTGACCGGTGGACAGGGTGACGTAGGCGATGGCCGAGAGCATGACCACGCCCAGGATCATGGCCAGAGGCTGAAGCCAGAGCATGTGAAAGCCCATGATCACGCCCAAGTAGAGGGCTCCGGCCAGGGATCCGCTGCCCAGCGTGATGGCCCCCTGAAGCCAGCCGGGTCCGCAGAGCCGGGCGTAGGCGCCGAGCCGCCCGGCGAACGGCCTCCGGCTGATGGCTTCCATATCGGGAATGGGGCTGGGTTCGGAGGATTTCATGCGAACGAAGGGCAGGCAGTTGGGGGCGAGCGCTCTGCACGACGATGAGTCGGAGGAAAAGCGTGAAGGGCGCCGGATTGCCCCGTAGTGAACCGGGGAAGGGCGTGGCTGGCCAGCACTTTGTCCGGGGTCAGACAGGAATGAGGATGGCAGGTCATCTTTCGACCATGACGGCGCTCCGCGCCTTGAGAGAGAGGGGCGATCCTCGCCGCAGTCCAAGAGCCGCCGGCCTGAGATACACCATTCAACGCCAATTCCCTGTCCCGATCGATGCATAGGCAGTCGGGAATCGCGACCGCCCCACCATAGGTCTTGCCGGAGGCGAGGCGATCCTGGTATCCTGGGCTGTCGTGAGGTCGTGGTTCTTCGCTTTTGGGCTTGGATGGTGGGTGCTTTTGCCGGCGCGGGGCCTGGCGCAGGATGTGCATCCACTGCTCAACGAGATCGTCTCCGCCAACATCACGGGCATTCCGGACGAGTTTGAGGCGGATTTGCAGAACTGCCCAGTCCCGGACTGCGCTCAGTGGTACCGGGCGCTCGGGGAATCGGTCTACGACGGCGATTATCCCGATTGGATCGAAATCCACAATCCGGGGGAGGCTCCCATCGCCCTGTTGGGCTATGGGCTTTCCGACGATCCGGAGCGGCCCTTCAAGTGGACTTTCCCCGATGTCAGCGTGGATCCGGGCGGTGAGCTGCTGGTGTTTGCTTCCGGCAAGGACAGGACGGGGATCCACATTCATACGAACTTCAAGTTGGGCCGGGAGGGAGAAACCGTTGTTCTGACGCGGCCAGACGGCGTGACCTGCGACCGGGTGTTCACTGGAGAGATCCCCATCGATTATTCGTTAGGCCGGTGGCCCGCTGGCGGAACGGAGTGGGCCGTCCTCGTTCATCCCAGTCCTGGAATGCCCAACCAAGGGCCGGTTTACCTGGGAGCGACCGAAGTGACGACGGCGTCGCCTCCCGCGGGTTTCTACCCCCGGTTTCCGGCCATTGAGCTGTCGGGGAATCATGCCGGTTCCGAGATTCGCTACACATTGGATGGAAGCGTTCCGGTCAAGGACTCCCGGTTGTATACGGCTCCGATCACTTCGTTGTTCGGGGGAAACAAGGTGGTGCGGGCGCGATCATTTATCGGGGATCAACCATCGAGCGCGGTCCTGACCGCCTCATATTTCACAGGACCGGGGCACAGCCTGCCGGTGGTGTCTCTGGCGACTGATCCGCGGAATTTGTGGGACGAGGAATTGGGCATTTATACACCGGGGCGAAACGCCAACGAGAGCGGGCGCGTGGCGAACTACTGGAACGACTGGGAACGCCCAGTGCATGTGGAACTCATCGAGACGGACGGAACGGAAGGATTTCGCATTGATGCGGGGCTGAGGATCTTCGGATGGGGAAGCCGGGCCAACCCTCAGAAATCCTTGTCGGTGATGCTGCGAGACCGCTACGGTTACCCTGAACTCAATTACTCGCTGTTTCCGGATCTTCCCTTGGACCGGTTCAGATCATTTGTCTTGAGGGCGGCGGGCAATGATTCGAGGTCCAACGGAACTTTTTTCCGGGACCCGTTCGCCAGCGGGTTGGTGCGGTCTCGAAACTGTGATGTTCAAGCTTACCGTCCGGCGGTGGTGTATCTCAACGGCGCTTATTGGGGCATCTACAACATCCGGGAGAAGCTCAACGAGGATTATCTCGCATCCCATCACGGCGTGGATCCCGATGAGGTCGACATTATCTCTCGCTATTGGCGACGGACCTACCCGGTCGTGATCGAGGGCGACAGCGCGGATTTTCTGGCCCTGGAAGATTTCCTGGAGACAAGCGACATGAGCCTTCCGGAGAGCTATGAGCGGGCCAAGGAGCGGGTCGATATGGAGAATCTTCTGGAGTATTCAGCGGTGCAGATCTACATCGCCAATTTCGACTGGCCTGGCAACAACAACAAGACCTGGCGGCCACAGACGGAAGGGGCGCGTTGGCGCTGGTTGATGTACGACTTGGACTACGCCTTAGGCTACGACGGCAGCAGCAGTTATTCCTACAACACCCTGCGGCACGCCATGGCTTCCGGAGGATCGGATTGGCCGAATCCGCATTGGACCACGTTGATTCTTCGCACCCTGGCGAAGAACCGGGAGTTTCGCGAAGCGTTGGCCAACCGGATGTGCGACCTGATCAATTCCGTTTTCCGGCCGGAGGATGCGATTGCCCGGCTGATGACGATGAAAGCGGCGTATGAACCTGAGATGGAAGCTCACATCCGCCGGTGGAGAGGGGAGGGCGACGTGATTGGCTCGATCGGTTCGTGGGAAGCTAACGTAAATACGGTGCGGAACTTTCTGGAACGGCGGCCGGCATCGATCTTGGGATTCGTGAGAAGCGAGTTCGGGTTGGCCGGTCCCGCCGATCTGACTTTGGAGCTATCGGGGGAAGAGGAAGGAGAAGTGGAAGTCAATTCGATTCTAGTTAGGGGATTCCCATGGACCGGCGTGTATTTCCCGGGTGTGGACGTGGTGGTTACGGCTCTGCCGCGGCCGGGCTACCGGTTTAGCCATTGGAACGGCGAAGTTTCGGCGGAACAGCGGGAGAGGAATGAGATCGCGATCGATGTGGGAGAAACACCGCTTCTCACTGCTCATTTCGAGCCGTCGGCCGCGGCCTTGAACCGGGTGGTGATCAACGAGATCAACTATCACAGCCATCCGGAGGCGGGGTCGGGCGATTGGGTGGAGCTCTACAACGGGTACGGATTCGAGATGGACTTGTCGGGCTGGCGTTTTCAGGATTCGGAGTTCGGGCATCGCTTTGTGCTTCCGGAGGGAACCAGGGTGGCGGCGGGAGGCTATCTGGTGTTGGCCCAGGATCCGGCGGCATTCCGGGGCGTGTATCTGGAGTATACGGAGAGCCTGGCTGGCGGATATGAGTTCGGACTGAGCAATGCAGGAGAGCGGGTTCGGCTCTTCGACCGCCACGGGAATCTTGTGGATGAGGTTGGCTATGAAGACGGCGGTGCTTGGCCTGCCTCGGCGGACGGCGGCGGCGCGACCTTGGCTCTGATACGGCCGGATGTGGAGAACGAAGCGCCGGAGAACTGGAGAGCCTCCCTTTCTCCAGGCGGGACTCCGGGCAGGGAGAACGGCTTCACCGGTGATCCCCTGTCTGCGGAGCCATCGTGGACAAGCATCCATCGCTTGCCCAATGGAGAGGTGCTGCTCGAACTGCGGGCGGCTCCGGGGGTCGAGTACGAATTGCAGCGCTCTGAGGATCTTCGGGAGTGGAGTTTCTGGAAGTCGATGGAGAGCGCGGGAGAGCTACTGCGCATCACCGACGACGATGCTGCGCAGCACCCGAAACGCAGTTACCGGGCGCGACCCGTTTCGCGCTGAAGCGGGACGGGAACCCCTCAGGATTCGAAGGGTTGAGCCATGGTGCACGGCCCGGTTTGTCTTACTCCGCGCTGAACTTGTAGACGGTGGTCTTCGAGTAGGTTTCGCCAGGCTGAAGGGCGGCGGATGGAAAGGCGGGATGATTGGGGCTATCCGGGTATTTCTGTTCTTCGAGACAAAACCCGCTGCGCTGTGGGTAGGCGACTCCGTCTTTGCCTTCGAAGGATCCGTCGAGGAAGTTTCCGGTGTAGAACTGAATTCCGGCGTCGGTGGTTTCGATTTCGAGGACGCGGCCGGTGACAGGTTCGTGGACACGGGCGGCCGGGCGGAGCGTTCCGAGGTCTCCATCGATGACGTAATTGTGGTCGTAGCCTTTGCCGAAGCGGATCTGTTCGTGGCCGGCTTCGATGCGGTCGCCGATGCGGGTGGGGCTGGTGAAGTCGAGCGGAGAGCCCTTGACCGGCTGAATTTCGCCGGTGGGAATGGCCTCGGAATCCGTGGGGGTGAAGCGGGAGGCGTGGAGTTGGAGGACGTGGTCGAGAATGGGTTGGGCCTTGGCCGCGCCGGCCAGATTGAAGTAGGAGTGGTTGGTCAGGTTGACCACGGTGGGCTTGTCTGTGACGGCATGATAATCGACGCGGAGGGCGTTCTCGTTGGTGAGGGTGTAGACGACGCGGCAAGTGAGGTTGCCGGGGTAACCTTCCTCGCCGTCGGGCGAGGTGTAGGAGAGGACGACGGACGGGGCGTTGTCTTTGACCCCGGGCGCGGCTTTCCAGAGTTTCCGGTTGAACCCTTCGGTTCCTCCGTGGAGGTGATGGGCGCCGTTGTTTTTGGCCAGGGTGTAGGACGTTCCGCCGAGGGTGAATTCTCCGTTGGCGATGCGATTGCAATAGCGCCCCGTGATGCAGCCGAAGTAGGGGCTGTCCTTGAGATAGCTTTCCAGCGAGGCGCAGCCGAGAACGACATCGTCGAGTTTCCCGTCCCGGTCCGGTGTGCGGAGGCGGACGATGATGCCGCCCAGGTCGATGACGGAGACCTGCATTCCGGTCTCGTTGGTCAGAGTGTAGAGGGTGACGGGTTCGCCGGAAGGGAGAACGCCGTAGGGCTCGGTCTCGATGGAGGATGCGGGGGCGGGCATGGGAGTGAGGGCGAGGAGCAGGGCGGCGGGAGCGGCGAGATGGAGTTTCATGGCGGGGCGGATGGGAGGGGAAGAGGGTGAGAGGACTGAAGCAGACGCTTCGGCTGGGGGTCAACCCGCATTTCTCATACTCTTTCTGCTGCGGCGCGCTACGTCCCATGGGGACTGCGTTGCGCTTACCTCAGGCTTGAACAGGGTGTACTCACCCAGCCCTGCGCCTTCGGCTGCGCGCGCCTGGTCCGCACGGGGCTCGCCGGCCCCTCGCGACGAAACAGTATGAGAAATGCGGGTCAAGCGCGATCCATGGCGGACAGGTCCGACAGAGCGGACAGAGGGAGCTAGGCGCTCACCACGTCGCGTTTGCGTTGGCGGCGGCGTTCGTGGGGACAGAGCACGCGCTTGCGCAGGCGGAGACCGGCCGGCGTCACTTCGATGAGTTCGTCGGAGGCGATGTATTCGATGGCGCGCTCCAGGCTGAACTCCAGGGGAGGACTCAATTGGATGGCCTTGCCGTCGCCCTGGGAGCGGTGGTTGGTGACGTGTTTGGCCTTGGTAGGATTCACGGGGAGATCGTCGCCGCGCGGATTTTCGCCCACCATTTGGCCCTCGTAAACAGGGTCTCCCGGCCGGACGAAGAGGCGGCCACGTTCTTCCAGGGCTCCGAGTGAATAGGCCATGGCCGTGCCCGTTTCGGTGGAGACCAGGGCGCCGGTTTGTCTCGTGGCGATGGGCCCGCAATGGGGGGCATATTCGCGGAAGAGATGGGAACAGACTCCTGTTCCTGCCGTTTGATTGAGCAGGTCGAATTGGAATCCGATGAGTCCCCGGGTGGGGATGACGGCTTCGATCCGGCAATGTCCGGTGCGGCTGTGCATGGATTCGATGCGGGCGCGGCGGGCTCCGAGACTTTTGAGGACGGAGTTGAGGTGAGCCTCCGGGACCTCGACGTAGAGGGTTTCGAAGGGCTCGAGGCTGCGGCCGTCGATGACGCGGGTAATGACGGATGGGGAAGAAACCAACAATTCGTAGCCTTCGCGGCGCATCTGTTCGACGAGGACGGCGATTTGCATGGCTCCCCGGGCACTGATCCGGAAGGCGCCAGTTTGTTCGGCGTCGGCGACCTGGATGGAGACGTTGGTTTTGGTCTCCCGTGCAAGCCGGTCCCGGATTTGGCGGGAGGTCACGTATTTGCCTTCGCGTCCGGCGAAGGGCGAATCGTTGACAGAGAAATCCATCTGGACGGTGGGCGGGTCGATGGAGACGAAGGGCAGGGGCTGGGCGTCGGGGTTCGCGGCCAGGGTTTCTCCAATCTCGACGTCTTCGAAACCGGCAATTCCAACGATATTGCCTGCGCTGGGCGCTTCGCAGTCGCGGGTTCGGAGGCTGGCGAACTCGATGACGCGGGTAATGCGGGCGGAGTCTCGGGCTCCACCGGGGCGGAGGCGATGAAGAACTTCGCCACGCCGGAGACTTCCGGACTCGATTTTTCCAATGGCGATCCTGCCGACGTAGTCGTCCCAGTCGATGTTGCTCACCAGCATCCGGAAAGGCGCTGCGGCGTCAATCTTGGGCGGGGGCACCTGCTCGAGGATGGCTTCCAGGAGGGGATCGATGCCGGAGGAGGGTTCGTCGGGAGAACGGGAAAACCAGCCGTCCCGGGCGCTACCGTAGAGGAAAGCGGCGTGGAATTGTGCGTCCGTGGCATCGAGTTCGAGGAAGAGTTCGAGGACTTCGTTGTGGACCCTGCGGGAATCGGCTTGGGGCCGGTCCACCTTGTTGATGACGACGACGGGGAGGAGGCCCTGTTCGAAGGCTTTGCGCAGGACGAAGCGGGTCTGAGCTTGAGGACCTTCGACGGCATCGACGACGAGGAGGACGCCATCGACCATTTTCATGACCCGTTCCACTTCGCCTCCGAAATCGGCGTGCCCCGGGGTATCGACAATGTTGATGGTGCAACCCTTCCAATGGACTGCGGTGTTTTTGGCGCGGATGGTGATGCCTTTTTCGCGTTCGAGATCCATGGAATCCATGACTCGCTCTTCGGCGTCGTCGCGGGCGTTGAGTTCTCCTCCGGCGCGCAGGAGGAGATCCACGAGGGTGGTCTTCCCGTGGTCGACGTGGGCGATGATGGCGAGATTACGGATGAGCGGCTGCACGACCGGTAGGGCATTCCGCTGGTTGTGCGGAAGCGAAGCTGGATTTGTTTGGGACGAGAGCCGGCCGGCGTTCAAGCGCGGCTCAGGTAACTGCCGTCCTCGGTCTTGATGGAAATACGGTCGCCCACTTTGATGAAGAGCGGGACTTGAACGACGAGGCCGCTTTCTGTAACGGCGGATTTGTAGACATTGGTGGTGCTGTCGCCTTTCACGCCCTCGGGGGCATCCGTCACGGTCATGACGATGGAAGCAGGAAGTTCGACGGAGGCAACCCGGCCTTCGACGAAGACCAGGACATAGCGGCCGCCTTCGATGAGGTATTGTTTGATGGTGGCGGCGAGTTCGTCGGAGACGGCGACATCCTCGTAGGTGTCTTCGTGGAGGAAGTGATACCCGCTGGGATCGATGTAACTAAACTCGTAGTTTTGGCGCTCGACGTTGACGGTTTCGATGGAGTCGCCGGGCGAGAAGCGGAGGTGGTAAATCTTTCCGCTGGCGATGTTGCGGATGCTCATCTGGACAAAGGCGGCGAGGTTGGGGGGCGTCTTGTGCAGCATCTCCGTCACGACGCAGGGCTCCTGGTTGTGCTTGACAGCCTGGCCTCTGCGGATGCGCGTCACCTTTTCCATGGGCGGCTCCCCTAGTCTGGATTACCCGCTTTAGCAACGGAAAAAGGGCGTGGCGGGGACGAACCGGGCGCGCCCCGATGCCTTTCGGGATTCGCAGTGGCGAAGGATCCAGGGGAGGATTCCGCCAGATTCCTTCGCAGAGCTAGGGAAGGTCGAGGGTGGCTACGGCGAGGGCGGCGATGCCTTCTCCGCGTCCGAGGAAACCGAGGCCTTCATTGGTGGTGGCCTTGATGCCTACTTGCCGTGGATTCAGCCCGAGCGCGGCTCCCACGGCTGCCTTCATCGCGTCGAGGTGAGGGGCGATGCGGGGAGCTTCGGCGATGAGGGTGGAATCGATGTGGGACAGCGCGGCTCCGAGTCGCTCGGCCTCCGTCCGGACCCGGCGAAGGATGTCCATGCTGCTGATGCCTTCGATAGCCGGATCGGAAGGGGGAAAAAAGTGCCCGATGTCGGGGAGTCCCAGGGCTCCGAGGCAGGCGTCGGCGATGGCGTGCGCCAGGACATCGGCGTCGGAGTGGCCTTCCAGACCGAGCGGGGAGGGGATTTCGACCCCACCGAGGATGAGACGGCGGCCCGCGGCGAAGCGATGCACGTCGTAGCCGATGCCGGTCCGGATCATGGGTTGGCGCTGGGGGAAAAGTCCGGTCCGGCTCCGGCAGAGGGACGGCGCAGTTCTGCGATGTCGAGATGGGGGTTTGCCGCGATGATTCCGAACTGGAGGCTGTTCGATCCCGCAACCGGGGTCAACTCGACCTGACCTCCGGCGCGGTGGACGAGCAGCACACCAGCGGCGATGTCCCACAGCCCGAGGCCTTCCTCCACATAGGCATCGAGGCGGCCGCAGGCCACGTAGGAAAGTCCTAGAGCGGCGCTTCCAAGGACGCGGATCTTGCGAACCCGGTAGGCGAGATGGCGGAAGCGGTCGAATCCGAGGTCGAGAGTTTCGACTGTTTTCGAAAAGCCCACGGTGACTACGGCGTCGGCGAGGGACTTTCGGGAACTGGGGTGGATGGCGATTCCATTGCGTTTCGCAACATCCTCATCCGTAGCGGTGTACATTTCATTGAGCATGGGGTCGTAAATCACGCCGAGGACCGTATTGCCTTCGTCCTCGAGGGCGATGGAGACGCAGAAATGAGGGATGCCATAATAGTAATTGACGGTGCCGTCGATGGGATCGACGACCCAGCGGCGAGGACTGCCGGAGTTTCCTTCGACGCCTTCCTCGCCCAGGAGGGCGTCTTCGGGATAGGCTTCGAGCAGGCATCGGGCAATGCGTTCCTGGCTGCGGACATCCAAATCCAGTTTGAGGTCGTGCCGGGACGTCTCATTGACGAGGAGTTCGCCTTCGAAGTGTTCGAGAAGGAAAGCTCCCGCGTCGCGGGCGGCGTGGACGGCGGTGGCGAGTTGCCGGTCTCGTGGGGTCATGGGCGGGAAGGAGAATGGCCGATCTCTTCTTCGATGGCTCGCCAGAGGCTAGCGGCGATCGAAGTTTTGGGGGCGAGCGGCAGGGGGAGGATGCGGCCGCAGCGGAAGAACAAGAGAACCTCATTATCGAGGCTATCGAAGCCGGCGCCGGTAGTGCCGACTTCGTTGGCCACGATGAGGTCGCAGTTCTTGGTCCGGAGCTTGGTCCGGGCATGCTCCACGAGGTCGTGGGTTTCGGCGGCGAAGCCGGCGAGGAATCCCGTGAAACCGAGGGGATGGCGCAGGCTGGCGAGGATATCAGGCGTGGGTTTCAGGCGCAGGGTCAGGCTGGTGGAATCCTTGGAGCTTTTGAGAGGAGAATAGGCGGCGGGACGGAAGTCGGCCACGGCGGCGGCGAGCACCATCACCTGGGCCCAGGGGACGGTTGCAGCCACGGCGCAATACATCTCTTCGGCGGATTCCACGTCGATGCGATCCACGGACTTGGGGGTTTCCAGTGTTACGGGCCCTGCGATGAGCCTGACGCTGTGCCCCCTCTGAGCGGCGGCTTCAGCGATGGCGAATCCCATGCGTCCGGACGAGCGATTGCTGAGGAAGCGAACGGGGTCGATGGCTTCACGGGTGGGACCGGCTGTGACGGCGACGTTCAAAGGCGTCGCGGTCCCGGGTTTTGACGAAGGAGGGTCTCGACGCGATCAAGGATTTCTTCGATGGGGGCGAGACGTCCGGGCCCTTGATAGCCACAGGCGAGCATGCCCTGGGGATCTGGCCCGACGAATTCGATTTGCCAGGATCTCAAGGTGGCGACGTGAGCTTGCGTGGCGGGGTGAAGCCACATGTTTCCATTCATGGCCGGGGCGATGAGACAAGGGGCGCGAGTGGCCAAGGCGATGGCGGTGAGGGCGTCGCCGGCCAGACCGAGAGCCAGCCGGGCGATGAGATGGGCCGTGGCGGGAGCGACGAGCAGCAGATCGGCCTCGTCGGCCAGCGCGATGTGGCTGGGGCGCCAACTCTCTTTTTCGTCGTAAAGGCCCGTGACCACGGGATTTCGAGAAAGAGTTTGCAGGGTGAGGGGCGCGATAAACTCCACCGCGTCGGCCGTCATGACGGCGGTCACGGAATGCCCGCGTTGGGTGAGCTGGCTGACGAGTTCAGCGCTCTTGTAGGCGGCGATCGAACCGGTCACGCCGAGGAGGATGCGTTTCACACTTAACTCGGGGAGGAGACTAAGACTATTCTTCCTCCTCGGATTCCCCCTTTTCGTCCAGTTCCCGGAGGGTGCCGCTCATGTCTTCCACACCATTCCAAACGTGGGGAGCGACGTAGAGATCGGCCTGGGCGCGCAGGGCGAGCGCGATGCAGTCGCTGGGCCGGGCGTCGAGTTCGACGAGGAGGCGATTGGGGCTGACTTCATTGACCATGGAGAGGATGAGCCGGGCGTAGAAGACGTCTTCCCGGAAGTCATTGATGATTACCCGTTCGACGGTGACTCCGAGGGCCCTGAGCATGGAGAACATGAGGTCGTGAGTGACGGGGCGTTCCCGGGGGGCTTGCTGCATTTCCAAGAGGATGGCGGAACCGACGTAGGGATCGACGCACATCAGGAAGACTTTCTCGTCGTTGCCTAGGAAGACGGCGCAGCTTCCGTGCAGGGGCAAAAGCCGGCGGACTTCGATCGAAATGAGGGCATCGGCTTCCATGTGGTAGAGTGAAGAGCCTAGCACGGCAGGACGAGCCGCGCCAGGAAGAGCGTGGATTGCCGGGATGCGCGGGAGAAGCTTTTTCCGCGTTTTTCCGCTTGCCTGCGCGGTAGGGCTGTGGAAGAGTCCGCGGCTTTACTCAGACGCACCTCATGGCCTACGCGATCATTAAAACCGGGGGCAAGCAGTACCGGGTTTCCGAAGGAGACACGGTGGATGTGGAGCATCTGGACCTTGAACCTGAGAGCGGCGCGACGCTGACGGAGGTGCTTTTTTATTCGGATGGCGCTTCGGCGCAGATCGGGACGCCGTTTTTGGACGGTGCGGCAGTGGAGGTGAGGGTGGTCAAGCAGTTCCGGGCGCCCAAAGTGACTGCCTTTAAGTACCGGCGGCGCAAGGGATACCACCGGACCAAGGGGCATCGCCGCTGGATGACCCGGCTCGAGGTGCGGAGCATCCGCGTGGGCTGACGGGCGGGTTTCCGGGGCACGGACTTTTATAAGAGCGGACAACGGCAGGAGAAGATCATGGCACACAAGAAGGGTCAAGGCAGCGTCAAGAATGGGCGCGACAGTCACAGCCAGCGGCGGGGAGTGAAGAAATTCGGAGGTGAGCGGGTGTCTGCGGGGCACATTTTGGTGAGGCAATGCGGGACGAAGTGGCGCCCTGGGCTCAATGTGGGGTTGGGACGCGACTACACCCTTTTTGCCTTGGAGGCGGGCACCGTCCGCTTTGATCGCGGTGGCCGCAGGGTGAATGTGGATTGTGCGCCGGCCGTTTGAGCGGCGCGGTGGGTGAGGAAGGGGTGAGGAAACCGGAGAGGCCCGGCGCTGAGGGATGGCGAGGGGAGAGCGATGGAGGATTTTGTGGGAGGCCCCCCTTTTTATCTTTGCTTGCCCTTGCGGAATATCTCGATTAGGATGGTTTTAGGGGAGCGGGTTGGTTGCAAGGCGCGGATGAGAATCCGACATGACAAGCGAACAGAACTGAACTGATCACACGAAGCCCATATTGCCATGCTAAAACCACGTCCTAACTACGGCATATCGCGCATAGACCAGCCGGAGAAGAAAAACCATGGTTTCTATGTGAGGATCACCTATCGAGGCCGGTCCTTTCAAAAGTATTTTCCCGACAAGTCGTCGGGGGGAAGACCCGCCGCCTTGACCAAAGCCAAGGAGTATCGCGACAAGGTGGTGCGTTCGTTGCCCAAGGAGCGGCGCGAGGCCCTGGCTAAACCCAAGCGACGAATCAAGAAGAGCGGCACGATCGGGGTGACTCACGTCGTGGCCAAGGCTCCGGTCACCAACAAGATCTACCATTACTGGCAAGCGGCATGGGAGGACGAGACGGGGCGGCGCCGGACCAAGAAGTTCTCGATTGCCCGTTACGGCGACAGTCAAGCCTTGGATATGGCGCAGAAGGCGCGCTCTGGAGCGGTTCGGTCGGCCCGCGGCAAGGCTGCGGTGAAGAAGCGCAAGAGCTGAGGATTTTGCCAATCCCGCGATCCTGTGCTCGCGCCCGGCGGGTTTTGATGTAGAAGGGGCCGGTGAATCCACCTGGTCCGCTTTCCGCATCGTCTCCACCGCTGGTCGAAGCGCATCAGGTGACGCGAAGCTACCGGGTGGGAGAGCGGAGGCTGACGGTCCTGCGAGGGATTTCGTTGGCCTTGGACGCCGGGGTGCAGTTGGCCTTGTGCGGGGCGTCCGGCGCCGGCAAGACCACCTTGCTCTACATCTTGGCGGGTCTGGAACGGCCCGATGCCGGGTCTGTCCGCATTGGAGGGGTGTCGCTTTAC
Source organism: Verrucomicrobiales bacterium (assembly GCA_041749135.1). Lineage (GTDB taxonomy): Bacteria > Verrucomicrobiota > Verrucomicrobiia > Verrucomicrobiales > DEV007 > DATKCT01. Next base: position 29,786 of record JBGTBW010000145.1, on the reverse strand, counting down.
GACGCATCTCCGGCGGAGCAGGCCCGGCTGCGCAACCAGAGACTGGGCTACGTATTTCAGCACTTCTACCTCCTTCCCGATTTGACCGCTTTGGAGAATGTGCTCTTGCCTGCGCTGGTGGGAAGGCGGCGCGTCCGGTCCCGGGCCGAGGACATTCTCGATCAGGTGGGACTGGCCGAGCGGCGGCATCATCTGCCGGCCGAGCTTTCTGGCGGGGAGCAGCAGAGGGTGGCCATCGCCAGAGCCCTGATCAACGATCCCGACATCCTCTTTGCCGACGAACCCACCGGAAACTTGGACTCCCGGACCGGCGACGCGGTGATGGATTTGTTTTTGTCGTTGGCGCGATCGGGCGGGAAGGCGGTCTTGCTGGTCACGCACGACGAAGCTTTGGCGGCGCGAGGCGATCAGATTTTGCATCTGGCCGATGGGGCTCTGGTGGAGAGCGCCGGCTCCGATAACCTTTTACGGCAGGAAGCAGAGTCTCTATGAAAGTCTATATCGACGGGCAATTCTTTGAAGAAGGGGACGCGAAGATCTCGGTCTTCGACCATGGGCTGCTCTACGGCGACGGCGTTTTCGAGGGGATCCGCTTCTATGGAGGCGGCGTATTTCTGTTGGATGAGCATCTCCAGAGGCTGGAAGATTCCGCGCGGGCGATTCACCTGACGCTCTCGATGGATCTTGCGGCGCTGCGCGCTGCCGTTTTGGAAACAGTGCGGGTGAACGGTCTGCGCGACGGATACATTCGTCTGGTGGCGACGCGGGGCAGCGGGAGCCTCGGATTGAATCCCTATCTGTGTCAAAAGAGTTCGATCATCATCATTGCTTCGACGATTCAGTTGTATCCGGAGGAGAAATACCGGGCCGGGCTCACCGTGGCGACCTGTGCGACGCGGCGGCCTGGTCCTGCGGCGCTCAGTCCCACGATCAAATCACTGAACTATCTCAACAACATTCTGGCAAAGATCGAGGCCCTCAACGCTGGAGCGGACGAGGGACTGATGCTCAACGAACAGGGCTACGTGGCGGAGTGTACGGGCGATAATATCTTTGTGATGCGGGGTAAGGCCATGAGCACACCTCCTCCGACTGCGGGGGCCTTGCGGGGCATCACACGACAGGTCATTTTGGAGTTGGCGCGGGAAGCCGGCTGGGAAGTTCGCGAGGAGAACTTCACGCGCTTCGAGATTTACACTGCGGACGAATGCTTTCTCACCGGGACGGCGGCGGAGGTGATTCCACTGGTCCGGATCGATGCGCGGCCGGTGGGGGATGGACGGCCGGGTCCGGCGACCTTGGAGATGATGCGGCGGTTTCGCGAGCGGACCGTCAGTTGCACGACCCCGGTTTACCCGTAGCCTGTTGTCTGGTGAACATGGAGTGCGACGTTTGCGGGAAAGAGGCCACGGTGTTTTTGACTCAGATCGTGCAGAACGAGATGAAAAAAATGAGCCTGTGCGAGGATTGCGCGAGGGAGCGGGGCGTAGCCGATCCGGCGGGATTTGCCTTGGCTAAGATGCTTCAGGGGGCGGGTCCCCATTCGTCCCCTCCGCCCCCGCCAGCCCCCATGGCGGCCCGGGAAAAGAGTTGCCCCGTTTGCGGGTTTACCGAGTCGCAGTTCCGGAAGGTGGGCCGGCTGGGTTGCGCTGCTTGTTATCAGACTTTTCGGGACGAGGTGGAAGGTCTGCTGCGCCCAATGCATCGCGCCGTCCGGCACGAAGGCAAGACGCCGCGGGGACTGGAAGCATTGCGGGCCAGGTTGGCTGGGGCGGTGGCCCGGGAGGATTATGAAGAGGCGGGGCGGCTGCGCGATTGCATCCGTTCGTTGGAGGACGAACGTGCGGCGGAGTTGGGTCCGGGTCAGCGTGGAGGAAGCGAGAGTTGAGCCTGCCCGATCGCGTTTGTTGAGATGAACTTCGCCGAGCTTATGGGGAGGCATGCCGAATGGATGGTGGCCAAGGGACCGTCCTCGGACATCGTGGTGACGAGCCGGGTCCGGCTGGCCAGGAACCTGACCGGCCATCCTTTTCCCGGCTGGGCGGCGCGAAGCGCGAATGCGGAGTCACTCGAAAAAATGCTGCCCTCCGTCGAAGCATTGCCCGAGCTGTCTCCCGGACTTTCCTGTGAACTGGCGCGCTTGGGGCGCTTGGAGAAGCGGGTGCTGGTGGAGCGGCACTTGATCAGCCGCGAACTTGCTTCGCGCTCGATTGGGAGCGCGGTGGTGATCAATGCTTCGCAGTCTCTCAGCGTGATGGTGAACGAAGAAGATCATCTCCGGCTGCAAGCGATGTTGCCGGGCTTGGATTTGGCGGGAGCGTTGCAACGGGTCATGCATCTCGACGAGGCCCTCGAGCGGTCCTTGCAGTTCGCCTATGACCCTGAACTCGGTTATTTGACGGCCTGCCCGTCCAATCTGGGAACGGGATTGCGAGCTTCGGCGATGTTGCATCTGCCGGGCCTTATGCTCACCGAGGACATGGAGAAAGTGGTCCAGGCCATGAATCAACTGGGCGTGGCCGTGCGGGGGCTCTATGGCGAGGGCAGCGACGCCCTGGGAAATCTTTTTCAGGTTTCCAATCAGCGAACGCTGGGCAAACCGGAGAAAGACACGGTGGAAACCCTCGACCGGTTGGTGCGGGACATCATTGGCTTGGAGTTGTTGGCCCGGTTGCGGTTGCTCGAAGAAAAGCGGGCGGGGCTGTGCAACCAAATTGGGAGGGCCTACGGAATTCTGCGCTTTGCCCACCGGATTTCCTCGACCGAGACGCTCGGCTGTCTTTCCCACTTGCGGTTGGGATCGGATCTGGGATTCTTTGGATCAGACGAGAGTTTGCTCTTGGATTCGCTCATGATGGAAATTCAGCCGGCGCATGTCCAGTGGACCCTGGGCGAGAAGTTGCCGGAGGATCGGCGGGATGAAGCCCGGGCGGAAATCCTGCGGGGACGGTTGAAAAGCTTGCCACCTCCTGATATGAGTAAGGTGGAGCTTCGGAAGATTCATTCTGCGGTTTCTCAGCACCTTCCCGAATGATGAACAACTTTACTCCCCGAGCCCAGCAGGTGCTCGCCCTCGCCCGGAAGGAGGCGGACCGGTTCAGCCACTCCTATGTGGGGACGGAACACATCCTTCTGGGCCTGATCAAGCTCGGGCAGGGGGTGGCGGTCAATGTGCTCCAGAAGATGGGGCTCGACCTGGAGACGGTGCGGATGGAGGTGGAGAAGCAGGTCGGTTCCGGTCCAGAGACCAAGATGGTGGGGAACATCCCTTATACGCCCCGCGTGAAAAAGGTCCTCGCTTTGGCTGGGAAGGAGGCCAAAATGCTCAACCACTCCTATGTGGGCACGGAACACATCCTCCTCGGCCTGCTTCGGGAGGGCGAAGGGGTGGCGGCCCGCGTTCTGAAGAATCTCGATATTGATATCGAGAGGACCCGCAATGAGATCCTGCGCGAACTGGATCCGAATTTCACCCCGGGCGACGACGACGAGCCCGAAGTCAATGAACAGCAGAGCGGCCGGCGAGAGAGCAAGACGCCGGCGTTGCGGGCTTTTGGCCGGGATCTCACGGAACTCGCGGAAAAGGGAGAACTCGATCCCGTCATCGGTCGCGCCCCCGAGATCGAGCGGGTGGTGCAGATTCTCTGCCGCCGCACCAAGAACAACCCGGTGCTCATCGGCGAAGCAGGAGTGGGCAAGACCGCGATCGCGGAAGGCTTGGCCCAGGAAATCGTCTCGGGCAACGTGCCGGAGTTGTTGAGGGACAAACGGGTCATCACTTTGGATCTGGCCCTCATGGTCGCGGGCACCAAGTATCGCGGCCAGTTCGAAGAGCGGATCAAGGCGGTGATGGACGAAATTCGCCGGGCCCGCAACGTCATCCTCTTTATCGACGAGTTGCACACCATCGTCGGCGCGGGCTCCGCGGAAGGGGCGATGGACGCCTCAAACATCATCAAGCCAGCGCTCAGCCGTGGGGAGATGCAGTGCGTCGGCGCCACGACCCTCAACGAGTACCGGAAATACATCGAGAAAGACGCCGCCTTGGAACGGAGGTTTCAGACGGTCAAAGTCGAGGAACCCAGTGTAGACGACGCCATTCTCATCCTGGACGGCATCCGGCCGAAATACGAAATGCACCACAAGGCGCGCTACGCCCGCGACGCCATCGAAGGCGCAGTCAAGCTTTCGGCCCGTTATCTCACCGGCCGTTTCCTTCCTGACAAGGCCATCGACGTCATGGACGAAGCGGGAGCCAAGGCGCGCATCGCGGCCATGACCAGGCCGCCGCATTTCCGGGAGTTAGAGGGGCAGATCGAAGCTATCGTCCGGGAAAAGGAATCAGCCATCCGGGAACAGGATTTCGAAAAGGCCGCGGCCCTGCGCGACCGGGAGAAGAACGCCCGGCAAAAGCTGGAGTCCATGGTTGAGGAATGGCGAACGCAGAACGAGGAAGTTACCGTCGATGTCAATCTGGACGACATGATGTCGGTGGTCTCGAAATGGACCGGGGTTCCCTTGCAGCGCATGGAGCAGCGGGAAGCGCAGAAGCTGCTGCGGATGGAACACGACCTGAAAGTGCGGGTGGTCGGTCAAGACGAAGCGGTTGAGGCCATCTCCAAGGCGCTGCGCCGCTCGAGGGCGGACCTGAAAGATCCGAGGCGTCCGATTGGCTCCTTTGTCTTTTTGGGTCCGACCGGGGTGGGCAAGACCTTTTTGGCCCGCAATCTGGCGGAGTATATGTTCGGAGATCCGAATTCGCTCATCCAGATCGACATGTCGGAGTACATGGAGAAGCACACTTCGAGCCGGCTGATTGGATCGCCTCCAGGCTATGTTGGCTATGACGACGGAGGCCAGCTCTCGGAGGCTGTCCGCCGCCGGCCCTATTCTGTGGTGTTGTTCGATGAGGTGGAGAAGGCCCACCCCGACGTGATGCATCTTCTGCTTCAGATCCTCGAGGAGGGCACGGTGACCGATAACTTCGGCAGGAAGATCGATTTCCGTAACACCATCATCATTCTGACCTCGAACATCGGCGCGGATCTGATTCGCAAGCAGGGGACCCTGGGATTCACTGAGTCCGGTGAGGGAGCGCTCGACTACGAAACGATGAAGAGCCGCATTTTGGAGGAGACCAAGCGGGTCTTCAAACCGGAGTTCCTCAACCGGTTGGATGATCTGATCGTGTTCCACCAGTTGAGCCGGGCCAACCTCATTGAGATTGTGGGACTGGAGGTAGCCAAGGTCACTGAGCGGTTGAAGGCGAAGGAGATTGCGGTGGCGCTGGACCAGTCGGCGATGAGCTTCCTCATCGAGGAGGGTTACGATCCTTCCTATGGAGCCCGTCCGATGCGCCGGGCGGTGGAGCGGCACATGGAAGATCCGTTGGCGGAACTGCTTTTGGCCGGAGAAGTCGAACAGGGCGACACGGTGAATGTGACCAATCCGGAGGGAGAGAAGAAGTTGAAATTCAGGGTTGAAAATCGCGGGAGCCAGCCTGAAGCGGCCTCTGCGCGGCAGGAGTCGTGAGTGGGGGAAGGGGTCTTATTTTTTCTGATCAGTTCTGGATTATTTTGCAGTATAGCGTTGATTTTCAACTCTTTAGTCCTGCGATGCCAGATTCGTGCCGCAGCGAAAAGTTACGAATTCGTTCGCATTCCGGGGATCGGTGTGGTAAATTCCCGATCCTATGGCTACACGACGCACCCGTTTTTCCCGCCGTATTCCCGATCACGTGACGGACGAGATTGTGAATGTGTTGTCGGGCAATCCTGAGTTTCTCGAGTTTAATGCTCTGTTTCAGCGTGTTTACGAGAACCTCAAGGAGAAGAATGCGGTCAGTGGAGGGGAGGAAATGCTGCGCTTGCGCGCTTACGAGAAGCTCCAGAATCTTGTCACCCGCGGGATGGTGGCCAAGGAGGGCCGCCGCTACAAAGGGCTGGACCGGATTCGGGAGGCATCGAGCGAGTTTATTGCGGCTCAGGCCGAGAAAGCGGCCCGGGCGGCGAGTTGATTTCGCTGGTCAAGTTCTGAGCCCTGCGGGTTGTGGCCGCGCACCCGCAGGGCGATCAGGACTTTGCGGAGGGGTAAGCTATGTTGCGCCGCGGAGTTGGGGCCCGTGGTATGCCGCCTTGCCCATGAATTGGGCAATCATCGCCTTCGGGGCGTTGATGGCGGCGGCCTGCCTGGCCAGCGGTTGGGCCCAGGAGGTCCGGCCGCCGGACTTGACGGAGTTCATGGCCGACAACGGCGGGTCGCTGCGTGATGAAGACGGGGAGGCGGCCGATTGGATCGAGATTTGGAATCCAAACGCGGGTGCATTGAACCTGGCTGGCTATGCATTGACCGACGACAGCGACGATTTGAGCCAGTGGGTTTTTCCGGATTGGGAGCTTCCGCCAGACAGTTACTTGGTGGTCTTTGCCTCTGGGAAGGACCGGAGAGAGGGAAGCGGGGCGCTTCACACCAATTTTCGGATCAATGCGGGCGGCGAGTACCTGGCATTGGTGGACCGGGACGGAGAGACGGTGCTGCGCAGCTACGGTCCGGGGGTTCCGGCTCAGCGCGAGGGGATTTCTTACGGGAGGGCCGGGGATTCGGAAGGCTACTTTTTGCAAGCGACTCCGGGTGCGGCGAACGGGCCCGCCTATCTTGGATTTGTCAGCGCACCGGAGTTTTCGGTGGAACGTGGGCTGTTTTCGGAGGCGTTTCCGTTGGAGTTGCACTGCGCCACGGAGGGCGCGACCATCTCATTTGCCAGGGGCGGCCGGGATCCGCGAACGGGAACGATTTTCCGGCCGGTGGAGACCTACAGCGAGGCCTTGTCCATCGCCCGCACGACGGTGCTTCGGGCGCTTGCTTCGAAGCCGGGTTACCTTCCGAGCGAAGTGCTCACCCACAGCTATTTGTTTCCGCAGGACATCCTCCGCCAGCCGGATGCGCCTGAGGGCTATCCGGCGACCTGGGCCGGAGTGGCGGCGGATTACGGGATGGACCCGGAGGTGGTGGACCATCCTGCTTACTCAGGGGAGATGGACCAGGCCTTGCGCAGCATCCGGAGCATGTCTTTGGTCATGCCCTTGGAGGATCTTTTCGGGCCGCAGGGCATCTACACGAACTCGACGGCGCGGGGAGCGGAATGGGAGCGTGAAGGTTCGGTGGAAGTGATTCACCCGGACGGCACAGCCGGATATCAGAGCCACTGTGGGGTGCGGATCCATGGATTCGGTTGGCGAGACCACAGCATCACGAAGAAGCATTCCTTTCGCCTGGAGTTCCGGCGGGAGTACGGCCCTACCAAGATGGAATATCCCTTGTTTCCGGATGCGCCCATTAAGCGCTTTGACAGCATTGTCTTGCGCTCACAGGGAAGCCGGAGTTGGCAGGACTTCCGGGATCCCCAGCAGTCGCAATACATCCGGGACAGTTTCGCGCGGGATACGGCGCGGGATATGGGCCGGATCGATGGGCATGCCGCCTTTGTCCATTTGTATTTGAACGGGTTGTACTGGGGTCTCTACAACCCGGTGGAGCGGCCGGACGCCGAGTTCGCGGCGGAGTATTTCGGAGGTTCTTCTGAAGAGTACGACGCGATCAACCGGCGCACCACGACGAACGAGGCCATCGACGGCGATTTGACGGCCTACAACGAGATGCTGGCCTTGGCCGCGGGTGGTCTGGAGACCCGGGAGCAGTATGAAGCCCTGGAAGGCTACCTGGACATCCCCGACACGGTAGATTACATGCTGATCCACCAATACACGACGAATCGCGACGGCCCCCAGGAGTTTCAATCCAACAACATGCGGGGCGTGCGGAAACGGGAGGTGGGAGCGCAGTACCGCTTCTTCGTATGGGACATGGAATACAGCCTGTGGGAGCCGGAGCGGAACATCAACATCCATGTCGCGGAGCCGGGAAGCATTTCCTTCGTTTATTCACGCTTGCGGGCCAATCCGGAATTCAGGCGCTTGTACGGCGATCATGTGCAACGGCATTGCTTTGCCGATGGCGCACTCACGCCGGACAAGTCTCTTGAGCGCTGGAACCGGAGATCGGACGAGATTTTTTCGGCCATACTTGGAGAATCGGCTCGCTGGGGCGACGCCAAGCGGGCTCAACCCTACACGCGGGACGTCGAGTGGATGACGGAGCGAAACCGGTTGGTGGGAACCTATTTTCCCCAGCGGACGCGGATCCTCGTTGAGCAGTTGCGTGAGGCGGAACTTTATCCGGAGGTGCGCACGCCGGAGTTTGGGAAACACGGCGGATTCCTGCAAGCCGGTGAGAAGGTGACTTTGACAGCGGGAACGATCTTTCGGCCACAGCCCGGCGAGATTTATTACACGGTGGACGGGAGCGATCCACGCGTGCGGTGGACGGGTGAGGTTTCCGCGCCGGCCATACGCTACGAGCGCAACGGACTGGGTATTGAATTGGCGGGTTCGTTTGAGGTAAAAGCCCGTTTGGTAAATGGAGGGGAGTGGAGTGCGCTGAACGCAGCACACTTCACCACGGGGCAACGGCCGTCGCCCGGGGATCTGGTCTGGAGCGAGATTCACTACCGGCCGGCTGGTCCATCCCCAGCGGAAGCGGCGCAGGGTTACAGTACTCAGGAGTTCGAGTTTTTGGAATTGCTCAACGTCAGTTCCGAACCGGTGGATCTGTCCGGTTTGGTCCTGGGAGACGGCGTGGACTATGTGTTCGACGACGGAGGCATTCGCCGTCTCGATCCGGGCGGAAGACTTTTGTTGGTGCGACGGCGGGATGCGTTTGAGGCCCGTTACGGGCCAGGACTTCCTGTGGCGGGAGAGTTCCTCCGCAACCTGGGGAACGAGGGAGACCGGTTGGTGCTCCGGGCTGCTGACGGAGAGCTGTTGATGGATGTCCGCTACGCGGAGGGTTCAACCTGGCCGGCGGCGGTGCGGGAGGGGCACAGTTTGGTGCTCGTCAATCCGCGGGGAGGAACCGATCCGAATGATCCGGCTTCGTGGTCGGCGAGTGCAGCGAGTGGGGGATCGCCGGGCGTGGCGGACCCGGCGGAGGGAGGCGCGCAGAATCCGGACCGGGACGGGGATGGCTTGCCGGACTGGTTGGAGGGGGCCCTCGGGCTGGATCCGAACGATCCGAACTCCGGAGCGGAAGTCTTGCGCTTTTCGGTTTTGCGAGAGGACCGCGGCGACGGCGAACTTTCTTATGGGCGCTTGGAGATTCCCTGGAATCCTGAGGTTACCGGCGTTGAAGTGGTTCCGGAAACTTCGCGGGATCTCGAGCATTGGGAGCCTGGAGCGTTTCGGCTCCTGGATCTTGGCGGCACGGAGGCGGACCGGAGAATTTACGAAGGCAGGGACCCGTTGGATCCGGGGACCGGCCGGCTTTTTGTGCGTTTGCGGGCGGTGCGGGGTCCCGGATCGGATCCATAAAGGCCGGGGATGACACGCGAGCGCTCACTCGAGGGACCGGGAGAGACGCTGCTGGCCGCTTGGCCGCGTTTTCGACTACAGCATAGCGATCATCCCGGAGATGTCTTCCTGGGCGCCGGTGATGCTGTCCTTGATGTCCTTGAGCCGCTCCGTGAGCTGAGGCAGAACGTCTCGCGCTTTGGTGAGGTTCTGATTGGCGTTCCGCACCCGGGTGGCGAGCTGGTGAGAAATCCCGATCAGAAACTTGGCGGCGGCCGAGGGGTTGTCCGTGAGGAAACTGTTGAGCATGGCGCGGTCAATGCGCCAGACCTGGCAGAACGCGGCGGCCACCACGGACGCGCTGGCGGCCTGCGGATCGAACATGTTGACCTCGCCGACGCACTGTCCCGGCGCGACGGGCGGCGCCAGACCGATGGCGCGATCATTCACCGTGACCTGGATTTTCAGGGAGCCATTGACCAGGAGAAAAAGGGAGTCCTGCTGCTGACCTTCGGTGATCAGGTATTGTCCGGTCTGCACGGGAACGAATTCCCCGTAGGTGCTCAGTTCGGTGACTTCGTCCTGCGACAGATGTTCGAGAATGCCGATGGGGCTGAGTTCAGGTTCGATGCTCACGGCTCGGAGAAAGGGATCGGGGATCGCGAAGAGGGTTGGGCCCGGGACGCCTGTAGGGTCGCATTCTTCGGGTATGGTTCTGGGCTTGACAAGCCTTTATTTCAACGCGTCGCTGCGAGCGCGGCGCTGCAGAAGGAGTATTGTAAATGCAGAAAGAGTATGAGAATTGAGGGCTAGCGTTTTAGCGGAACTTTCTGAGATCGCTGACGGTCACGCTATCGTAACCTCTTTCAGTCTGCGGAGCGGACGCTTTATCCGTATTGGTACGGTAGTTGCAAACATGGTGAATGTGATTCAAACCACGTATCTCCCCACGCTCGAGCAGGCCCGGGCGGTGGCGGAAAGCGTCTTCCAGAGCCTCAGTCCGGGCACGCGAGCCATTCGCCTCCGACTTTGCCGGCTGGTGGATCAGGCTGTATGCGCGTGTCGCGGCCGGGAAGATTTGGATGTTCTTCGGGCGGCGGCCTATCTTCAAGAGACTGGAGTCGTTTACAGTTCTCGTTCGAAGCCGATTTACTCGCTGCAGATGTGCACGGCGTTTTTTGCCGACGACGGCGACCTCGATCCGAGGTTGCTCGACTGCATCCGCAACCATGAGATCGACGGTCACCCGCGCACGGAAGAAGGGCTGCTCATGCGCATCTGCCACAAGTATGCCGCCACGCACTACTTGGATTACATGCTCTACAAGCACCAGATGGCTCCGGAACGTTTCGAACGGCTTCAGTTGGAGCGGATCGAGGATTACCGCCGTCAATTCGCCGAGCATCCCCGGGGGAAGGATATAGAGAGGGCTTTGCAGGACTTGTTTTTGCGGCCCGCGGATGTATCCACCTTGATCCGGCGATTTGCCTGAGGGGGGATTTCAGGAGGGCCAGGGGAGCTGGGTCTCGCGCAAGGCCGGCCGTGGGAGCCTCTGGCGCGATTGGTGCTGGGCACGAAGGAGGCCGGGACTGAAACTTCTCGCGGCAAGCAACGGATTGGGAAGACCTTGTGAAGACGGCGGGAAGCGGACGAAACCGGCTGGATCAAGAATTGGCGCAGCGGGGCTTGTGTCCGTCGCGGGAGGTTGCCCGGCGGCTGATTCTGGCGGGAAAGGTAACGGTCGGCGGCCGTCCGGCCGGGAAACCGGGCATGGCGGTGCCTGCCGGAGCGGAGATCGTGGTCAAAGAGGGCCCCCGATTTGTCAGCCGGGGCGGGGACAAGCTGGAGGGTGCGCTCGAAGCCTTTGGCATCGAGCCGCGGGAAAGGATCTGTATGGATGCCGGGGCTTCAACGGGCGGTTTTACCGACTGCCTGCTCCAAAGAGGGGCGGCTCGGGTTTACGCATTCGATGTCGGGGTCAATCAATTGGCCTGGAAACTGCGCTCGGATCCTCGAGTGGTGGTTCGGGAACGGTTCAACCTGCGCTATTTGCAACCGGCGGACGTCGGAGAACCGATCGACCTCTTGGTGGCCGATGTTTCTTTTATTTCGCTGACGCTGGTGCTTCCGCCCTGTTTGGCGGTGCTGCGGGAAGGGGGGGAAGCCGTTTTTTTGATCAAGCCGCAGTTCGAGCTGCAACGCGGTGAGGTCGGGCGCGGGGGTGTGGTGCGGGACGAAGCCTTGCGACAGAAAGCTCCACGCAGGATCGAGACTTTTCTGGCGGGCCACGCTGGGCTGCGTTGGATGGCGACGATTGACTCTCCGTTGCCCGGTGCTACGGGGAACCGGGAATTCTTCGGATGGATACGCAAAGAGTAGGGGTGGCGGCGCACACGGGGAAGGTTCAGGCTCGGACGGTATTGACGCGCGTGGTGGAAGATCTTTCCCGCAGTGGTCTGGACGTGATTTTGGAACGGGAAACCGCTTCCTTGCTTGAGGCCGGGCAGTTCCCGGAGCACCCCTTGCCGAGGCTAGCGCGCGAAGTGGACTTGATCGTGGTCTTGGGAGGCGACGGCACGATGCTCCGTGTGGCCCGCGAAGCCGGCCCTCATCCTCCTCCGCTGATGGGCGTGAATTTGGGAACGCTGGGATTTTTGAGCTGCGCTAGTCCCTTGGAGGAAGTCGCCGGCTGGATCCGCGGAGGGCATTGGCGGGTGTCGAATCGAGCCCTGATCTCTTTCGAAGTGCAGCGAGCGTCGACGCGGGAGCCGGCGCGTGTTGGTTTGAACGAGGTATCGGTGAGCCGGTCCGAGGCGGCGAGAAGCATTCACGTGGATCTTCGGATCGACGAAGAATTCGTGAATCGCTATCACGGCGACGGCCTCCTGGTGGCCACTCCGACGGGATCGACCGCGTATTCACTTTCCGCGGGTGGTCCGATCGTAGCGCCGGAGAGTGGAGTCTTTGTGATCACCCCGATTTGCGCGCATTCCCTGAATAGCCGGTCGATGGTCGTCCGCGACGGCGCTGCAGTGGAGTTGGTGCTCGAGACCGAGGGAGAAACCGCGGTGTTGAGCGTGGACGGGGATACGGCGGGTAAGTTAGGGCCGGGTGATACCGTGCGTTTGACCCGGGCCTCTTGGGATCTTCCGCTGGTGATGCTGCCGCGGCAGACCTTCTATCAGACCTTGCGGCGAAAACTGCAGTGGTACGGCAGCAGCGCGCATCGCGAAGGAGAGACAGAGACCAACTAAGGCCCATGGTTCGCATCGACTGGCAAAGCCGGTATTTGGTCAATACCGCCAGCGTTTACGCCTTCACCGCGGCGAAGGTGATCACAGGACTGGTCCTCTTTCCGCGCTACTACGAATACTTCGACGAGACCGAGTTCGGACTCTGGGCCTTGGTGTGGTCGTTTCTCGGATACACCTTGCTTCTGGATTTCGGCATGGGGGTCACCGTGCAGCGGGCTGTGGCTCGCGAAAGTGTGAAGGGGAATTTAAAGAACGTGGGAGAGCTGTTTTCGACAATCTTCTGGATCTTTGTGGCCTTTGGGCTGTTGTTGTTCTTGGGTATTTGGTTTTTGCGAGAGTTTTTTTTCGATGCGCTCAAGGTGCCGGGGGAGTACCGGTTGGAAGCAGGCCGCGCCCTTTTTTATTTCGCGGCGGGCTTGGGATTGATCATGCCCTTGTCCGTGTTCAAGGCGGTGTTGATGGGGATGCAGCGATTGGACCTGGTCTTTGGAGCCATGTTCCTGGCCACCATCGCCGGTTTTCTGGCGCTATGGTATGGCATTGATCACGGCTGGACTTTGAGTCAACTCATGGGAGTCGCCATGTTGTCGAGTTTCGGGGACGGATTGATGGTGCTCATTCCGGCCTTCATCGCCGGTCGCGGCATCACGATCGCTCCCTCCCGCTGTTCGTGGAGGAAGCTGCGCGGGCAGGTCCGGTTTTCCCTTTATGTCTACGGGATGGGAGTTCTCAGTGTGTTGGTGGGTCAGGCGGACCGGTTGATTGTGAGCCGGGTGTTGGGTCTGGCGGCATTGAGCGTTTATCAGCCTGCTTGGAAAGTGGGTTCGCTGGTGGCCACGGGTGGGGGGCAAATCCTTCGGAGTGTGCCGTCGGCCGCGGCGCATCTGCATGCGGCCAAGGCGCAGGACAAGCTGGTGGAACTCCTCTTGCGATCCTCGCGATTGAGTTTCATCCTCGGATTGGTTCTCTACCTGCCCTGCGCGGCGTTCATGCAGGAATTGTTGGGCATTCTTACCGGCCGGAAAGGTGTGCCCGAAGGAGCCTGGATCACGGCTCAATTGTTTTTGTTGGCCACCTTGGTGTCGATGGTTGTGGGTGCGGCGACGAAAAAGACGATGCTCATGACCGGGGAGGAGCGGTTCCTCTTCCGTTACCACCTTTGGAGTTTGACCCTGCGCATCGTTTTGGGTGTGACGCTGGCCTTATCTTTCGGAGTTCCTGGCGTTGCCGCCGGAGTTCTGATCGCGACGCTGACTCTGAATCTGGCTCTCATCGTGCCGCGCACCCTCGCCATTACGAATCAGACTTGGAGGGCTTATCTGCTTTATCATGTGCGTGGGACCGGTCTCGGTTTTTTGGCGTTGGGAGTGGGGGTGCTGGCAGCGGCCGTCCTTTGGCCGCAACCCGGCCGTCCGAGTATAGCCATCACCTTCGGGAAGCTTCTCATATCCACTCTCCCGGCGCTCGCTTTGTTGCGTGGTCCCATTCGGGAAACTTGGATTCGCCGGACCCCCGAAGTTGCGCCGCAAAGTTGTGCGGAAGCCTAATGGGTGTAGTCGTGGGCCCGCATCGATGAGAACCAAGGCATTCCACGCACTTGTGCCGCGCTCCGGCCTTGCCGCCGAGGTCGCGGCCGTCCCCTATGATGTGATCGACACGGAAGAGGCGCGCTCCCTGGCTGCGGGGAATCCCCACAATCTTCTGCACGTCGACCGCGCTGAGATCGATTTTCCTCCGGGCGTTGACCCGTATTCCGATGCTGTCTACGCCCGGGCCAGGGAGAATTTCGCCGGACTGCAGCGCGACGGGATTTTGCAGCGCGTGAACGAACCCTGTGTCTTCATTTACCGGCAGACATGGGGGGAACATGTCCAGACTGGCGTGGCCCTGGCCTGCCACATCGATGACTACGGCGAGGACATCATTCGCAAGCACGAACGGACCCGGCCCGCCAAGGAGAACGACCGTGTCCGCCTCATCGAAGCGTTGAATGCTCATACCGGACCCATCTTTCTAACTTACCGCGATGATCCGGCCATTGACCGGGTTGCCGGAAAGATTGTGGGAGCGGCTCCAGACATGGACTTTCGCGATGAGGAGGGAGTGCGGCACCAGGTCTGGAAGGCTCCGGACAGCCGCGCATTGGTGGAAGCGTTCTCCCGGGTAGCCGTGGCTTATGTGGCCGACGGACATCACCGCAGCGCCAGCGCCTGGCGTGTGGGATCGGCGCGCCGCCGGGCCAATGCCGCGCATGACGGCAGCGAGGATTACAACTGGTTTCTGGGGGTGTTGTTCCCGGCTTCCCAATTGCAGATTCTTCCTTACAACCGGATCGTCCGCGATTTGTACGGCATGACGCCGGAAGCGTTCCTGGAGCGGCTCCGAGAGCGCCTGGTTTGGAAGCAAGCAGGATGCAAGGAGCCCCACCAGGCGGGACGGATCTGCGTTTACTGTGGGGGCGTTTGGAACGAGTATGGTTTCGAAGGCGATATCCCCGGGGACCCCGTGCTCGGGCTGGATGTCAGCCTTCTGCAAGAACGCGTGTTGGGACCTCTCCTGGGCATTGGAGATCCGCGCACTGATGAACGCATCGATTTCGTGGGAGGGATCCGCGGGCCCCAAGAACTCGAGCGGAGGGTGGACGGGGGAGACGGAGCGGCGGCGTTTTCCTTGTTTCCAGTGACAGTGGACCAGCTCATGGCCATATCCGACGCCGGCGCGATCATGCCGCCGAAGAGCACCTGGTTCGAACCGAAGCTGCGTTCGGGTTTGTTCATTTACACGTTTTGAGGCCGGATTGAGTTGGACAGCCCTGGACCGGGCGCCTAGTCTCGGCGCAACGGCGAGAACCTGTCAGCCCCCCCTTTGATCCCATGTCACCTTATCTCGCCGAATTCGTAGGCGTCCTGATTCTGATTCTTTTGGGGGACGGCGCCTGCGCCAACGTGAATTTGAGCAAGTCCAAAGGGCAAGGATCCGGATGGATCGTCATCGCCACGGGCTGGGGACTTGCGGTGACCATTGCGGTCTACACGGTGGGCTGGATCAGTGGGGCGCACTTGAATCCAGCGGTGACCCTGGCCATGGTCAGCTTGGGGGAAATGAATCCCGAGTTGGCGCCGGGATATGTGGGTGCTCAGGTCGCAGGAGCCTTCGCCGGAGCGATCCTGGTGTGGCTGGTTTATTACCCGCATTTCGAAGCGACTAAGAATCCCGGCGCCATTCTGGGAACCTTCTGCACGGGTCCGGCGATTCGCCGTCCCATCCTGAATGTTGTGTCGGAAGTTGCCGGGACGTTCATCTTGGTTCTGGGAGTCCTGACCGTGTTGCGGCCGGAGAACCTCGATCCGGCGCAGGGTTGGGATGCGGGATGGGGGCCGATGCTGGTGGGACTGATTGTTTTTTCCATCGGAATATCACTGGGGGGACCCACTGGTTACGCGATCAATCCGGCGAGAGATCTCGGGCCTAGGCTGGCTCATTGGGTTTTGCCCATTCGCAACAAAGGGAAATCGGACTGGTCCTACGCTTGGGTCCCGGTCGTGGGCCCCCTCCTGGGAGGTCTCTTGGCGGCCTGGATCTACGGAAGCTTATGGCCGGCAGCTTCCTGAGCGGTTCATGAAGAAATACATCCTCGCACTCGATCAAGGAACGACCAGTTCCCGGGCCATCGTCTTTGGCGCTTCGGGGAATATGGTGGGCATGGCGCAAAGGGAGTTCAGCCAGATTTTTCCTAAGCCCGGCTGGGTTGAGCACGATCCGGCAGAGATTTGGACGAGCCAACTGCAAGTGGCGAAGCAAGCCTTGCGGCAGGCTGGAATCACTGCGGACAACATCGCGGCGATCGGCATCACCAATCAGCGGGAAACGACCATTGTATGGGATCGCCGCACTGGAGAACCGGTGGCGAACGCCATCGTTTGGCAGGACCGGCGGACTGCGTCTCTATGCGACCAGCTCAAAGCGGAGGGGTTGGCTCCGTTGATCAAGCGCCGGACGGGACTGGTGATCGATGCCTATTTCTCTGCAACCAAGTTGCAATGGATCCTTCAGCACGTTCCGGGAGCGCGCCGGGCCGCGAAAGCGGGCCATTTGGCCTTTGGCACCGTGGATTCGTGGCTGGTGTGGAACCTGACCGAAGGCAAGCGCCACGTGACCGACGCTTCCAATGCGGCGCGGACGATGCTCTTCAACATCCGCAAAGGAGAATGGGATGCGGAGATTCTCGATCGTCTGGATATACCCCCTGCGTTGTTGCCGGAAGTGGCGTCATGCAGTGAGGTGTATGGGGAAACGCGTGTCTTGCAGGGATCCATTCCCATTGCCGGGATGGCCGGCGATCAACAAGCGGCGCTCTTTGGTCAGGCTTGTCTGCGCCCGGGGATGGTCAAGAACACCTATGGCACGGGATGCTTCATGGTTCTGCATACGGGGGACAAGCCGGTTCCTTCCAAGAACAACCTGCTCACGACCGTGGCATGGCGGATTGGGAAGCAGACGGAATATGCTTTGGAAGGCGGCATATTCGTTGCCGGAGCTGTGGTTCAATGGTTGAGGGACGGATTGGGGCTGTTCAAGTCCTCTGCGGAGGTCGAAGCCTTGGCGGCAAGCGTGCCGGACACAGGCGGAGTCTATCTGGTGCCGGCCTTCGCCGGGTTGGGGGCTCCGCATTGGGATCCCTACGCTCGCGGAATTATTGCCGGACTGACCCGCGGGACCACGGCCGCCCATATCGCCCGCGCCGCGCTCGAAGGGATCGCTTATCAGGTGCACGACGTCTTGCGGGCCATGGAAGCGGATGCCGGGATGCCCATACGGGAACTCCGGGTCGATGGAGGAGCCTCGGCCAACAATCTCCTTATGCAGTTTCAATCGGATGTGCAGGGAATTCCCGTGGTGCGACCCACCATCTTGGAAACCACGGCGTTGGGCGCGGCCTACCTAGCTGGATTGGGAGTGGGATTCTGGGAAAACCGGGAGGCGATTGCGGCGCACTGGAAAGCCGACAGGGTTTTCCGGCCGAAGATGAAACCGGCGCAACGCCAGCGCTTGACCAGCGGATGGCAGAGAGCGTTGCAGCGGGCGAAGGCTTGGGAACAGCCGGAAGACTGACGACGCGACTTGAGTGAATGGACGGACGATGGGAAGGGGATGGATCCTCCGGCATTCCCGGCTGGGGCGCCCTATAATCCTTCTGGATCGATGATTTCTCGCGATGGCTTGCTCGAGGAGGCGCAAGACGCTTCGCGGATTTGGGACGTTCTGGTCATCGGTGGAGGAGCGACAGGCTTGGGGACAGCCGTCGATGCAGCGGCGCGCGGCTACCGGACGCTCTTGTTGGAGCAAAGCGATTTCGCCAAGGCGACGTCGAGTCGCAGCACCAAACTCATTCACGGAGGTGTGCGCTATTTGCGTCAGGGAGATCTTCCGCTCCTGCGGGAATCCCTCAGGGAACGGGGGCTGCTTCTGAGGAACGCAGCGCAATGGGTTCAACGGCTGCCCTTTGTTGTTCCCGCCTATTCACGATGGGACAAGCCATTCTATGGAATAGGACTGACCGTCTATGATAAACTGTCCGGGCGCTGGAGTCTGGGGCCTTCGCGGATCTTGTCGCGCGAGGAAACCCTGGCGGCGGCGCCAACATTGCAGCCGGAGGGATTGCGCGGAGGCATTCGTTATTTTGACGCCCAGTTCGACGACAGCCGGTTGGCTCTTTCCTTGCTGCAATCCCTCCTGAGCCTGGGAGGAATCGGGCTGAACTACGTTAGGGTGCGCGAATTGCTCAAGGCCGGGGGTCGAGTGCAAGGTGTGGCGGCGGAAGACAGCGAGACCGGCCGGGAATTCCGGCTCCGGGCCCGGGTGGTGATCAATGCCACAGGCATCTTCACCGATACCATCCGCACCATGGATCAAGCGGATGCGCCGGCGATCATGACAACCAGCCAAGGCGTGCATTTGGTGTTGCCGGAAGCCTTCCTGCCAGGCGGATATGCAGTGATGATACCGAAGACCGATGATGGCCGGGTGCTCTTCGCCATTCCCTGGCATAAACGGGTTCTCGTGGGCACCACCGACACTCCAGTTCCTGGCCCGGTCCTCGAACCTGCTCCTCGGGAAGAGGAAATCGGGTTTCTTTTGGAGCACGCCGGCCGGTATTTGACTCGCACTCCGGCGCGCAAGGATGTGCTGAGCGTTTACGCGGGGATTCGGCCTTTGGCCCGGGGAAAACCAGGCGCCAAGACGTCCAGGATCTCTCGCAATCACGTCCTGACAGTATCACCTTCTGGTCTCGTGACCATTACGGGAGGCAAATGGACTACCTACCGGCAGATGGCGGAGGATGCCATCGATCTCGCGGCGAAAACGGGGACCCTGGAGCCGCGGGCCTGCAAGACCCGGGACCTGGTGTTGCAGGGACAGGGAGGATCCGGAGGTGATGGAGATCCCGCCGGCCTGCGGGATCTGATCGCTGAAGAGCCGGGTTGGGAACAACCGCTGCATCCGGCGCTTCCGTATCTGCGGGGTGAAGTGATTCGGGCGGCGCGATGGGAGATGGCGCGCACCGTCGAGGACGTGTTGGCGCGGAGGCTGCGGGCGCTGATACTGGATGCGCGGGCAGCAAAGGATTGTGCAGCCGCGACGGCTGCGCTTTTGGGTGGAGAGTTGGGGAGAGATGAGGCCTGGGTTCAGCGGCAAACCGCGGAATTTCGCTGTTTGGCGGAGGGCTACTTGCCCGCGGGAGAGGCCCCTCACGATATTCTCAGAACTCCTGACTTCGGGGAATTCTGATGAGCCGTCGCAGGTGCGACACGAAACGCGACACGGACCCGGCGGGGCCCTCGGAATCGAGTGCTCCGCCTGGCCCGGCGCCCAACGCAACGGCACGTTCTTTGTCGCAGGTGCGACACGAAACGTGACACGGACCCGGTGGAACCCTGGGAATGGAGTGCCCCGCCTGGCCCGGAGCCCAAGGCAACGGCGCGTTTCTTGTCGCAGGTGCGACACGAAACGCGACACGTACTCGGCGGAGCCCTGGGAATGGAATGCTCCGCGTGGCCGGCACCCCACGCAACGGCGCGTTTTTTGTCGCAGGTGCGACACGAAACGCGACACGAAACGCGGCAGGGTCTCGGCGGAGCCCCGGGAATTGAGTCCTCCGTCTGGCCCGGAGCCCCGCGCAACGGCGCGTTTTCTGTCGCAGGTGCGACACGAAACACGACACGAAAAGCGGCAGGATCCTGGCGGAGCCCTGGGAATTTAGTGCTCCGTCTGGCCCGGAGCCCCGCGCAACGGCGCGTTTTCTGTCGCAGGTGCGACACGAAACACGACACGAAAAGCGGCCGGATCCTGGCGGAGCCCTGGGAATTTAGTGCTCCGCCTGGCCCGGCGCCCCCCGCAACGGCGCGTTTTTTGTCGCAGGTGCGACACGAAACGCGACACGAAAAGCGGCAGGATCCTGGCGGAGTCCTGGGAATTTAGTGCTCCGTCTGGCCCGGCGCCCCGCGCAACGGCGCGTTTTCTGTCGCA
Organism: Verrucomicrobiales bacterium; assembly: GCA_041749135.1. Taxonomy (GTDB): domain Bacteria; phylum Verrucomicrobiota; class Verrucomicrobiia; order Verrucomicrobiales; family DEV007; genus DATKCT01. The sequence continues at coordinate 9,601 of JBGTBW010000145.1, read as the reverse complement.
GGTGCGACACGAAACGCGACACGAAAAGCGGCAGGATCCTGGCGGAGTCCTGGGAATTGAGTGCTCCGCCTGGCCCGGCGCCCCACGCAACGACGCGTTTTTTGTCGCAGGTGCGACACGAAACCGTCGTGGGGGCAGGGGAAGGGCCGTGCGGGCGCCACGGGACTTTATTGAGGGCGCGGAGATGCACAGTCTCAGCCTGCCTCTCCACCTCCGTGCATGTGCCTTCGGCCGCAAAGTTCAACGCGGCGAAGCGCGCAAACCCGGGTCGATCTTGTCCGCCAGATGACGCCCCTGCGCGTCAACAAGATGCCGCCAAACTGGATTTTTTTTTCCGACCGGGGGCCTTTCAGGATGCCGTTCAAAGCCATGCTCCACAGGCTTGGATTAGGGCCGGCGCTCCGGTTCAACACAAAGGAAGGCCGGCCTCCATGGCGTTATGAGTGGCTGCGCCCTGCACACCGGGCCGCCCCCGCGCAAGGAAGCGCGCGGCAAGTTAGTGAGAGAGCGGTCTTGCCACGAACCCCTGTGACTGGTCGACTCTGCGGCCCCATCAAACCCGCTTTGCGGCTCATCCTTTTTCCCCTGCCCGCATTTCTTGCCTCGCCAGATCAGGAGTTCTGAGTATGAGAAATACAGGTTAACGGCGTTTCGGGGAGAGGCTTCCCGGAAAGGAAATCCTGGAATTCCATCGGCATCGCCGCAGTCCAGGACCGGTGACCCTGGGCCGTCTCCAGGGCGAGCATCTGGCAATGGAGCGCGTGACGGGGCCAGAGCAGCCGCCGGCGCAGAGTTTCGTCGAATCCGTGTTCGATGAAATGGAGATAGAGGCGACGATCGGGACCGTAGAGCTTGTCGCCGACAATAGGATGCCCGGCGTGTTGCAGGTGGACGCGAATCTGGTGCATCCGTCCGGTCACGGGTGAGGCTTCGATGAGAGAGAAGGGGCTGTTCTGCGGTTCGGCGCGAGAAAAGCGGTTCCGCACATGAAAATGAGTGAGAGCGGGGGCGCCGTCGGGATGGACAGCCCTTTCTAGCCAGACCGGACCGGGGTCCACTTCGCCGCGGCGCAAAAGTGGAGCATCGATACTGAATTGGTCTTCGTTAGGCCAGCCCCACACCAAGGCGAGGTAGCTTTTCTCGACCCGCCGTTGTTCCATGGCCCGGCAAAAGGTCCTGGCGGCCCTGGGGTTCTTGGCCACTAGCACTACGCCGCTGGTTTCGCGGTCGAGGCGGTTGATGATGGAGAGTGAGCCGCCGGTGACCAGTTCGTAGGCGAGGAGGTCGCGCAATTCGTCGTGGAGAGTGCGGGGGCCGCCCGGGCTGCTCGGATGGACCAGCATCGGAGCGGGTTTATCGACGGCGATGTAGTCGTCCGTCTCGTCGAGGATCCGGAAATCGATGCGGTTGGCGATGGCCGGCGGTGTGTGCAAAGGCAGGGGAAGCAGAGACGCGCGCTCAATTTTTACGGGGATGGAAGGCGAAATCACGGCGGCGCGGACGGATCGAAAAGGCAAGCCGGGCGGCGTCCGGCGGTCCTGGAAAAATCCGTGGCTTGGTCAGGCCCTTCGGCCAAGGCCCAGCGTTTCCCGGCAAAAGAGCAGACTTTTCTCGAGTTCGGCTCGCTGGTAGTCGCGTTCCGCCTGAGCCCGGTCCGTCCCGCCCGGAGCCCGGAAGGGGGGAATGGGCGTGCCCTTTTTGGCAAGCGCCAGAAAGCCAGCCAAATCGGCCGCGCGTGCTTCGGGATAACCATTCCAGAAACTCGAATCATGAATGGGAAAGGGTTTGGCGAAGCCGGAAATGATCTCGAGGATGAAAGGAACCTCCGGAGCGAAACCGGCGAAACGTCGCGCGTAGGCGGCGAGATCGATGAGGCCTTCGCCCATGGCCGTCCATTGGACGTGGACCCCCTCCTCGTTTTCCCAAATCATCGAATCCCGGATCCCGGCGCAGGCGATGTAGGGTCCCAGGACCTCCAGATTGCGGAGGGGATCCTCCAGCGTCCAAGCGGCGTTGCCGCTGTCGACAGTGGCTCCAACGAAATCGAGTCCCGCCTCTTCGATGAGCAGCTTGAGTTCCCATGCCTGCATGTCGCCGGCATGGTTTTCCACGGCGATCCGGACTCCGGAATCGAGGGCTTGCGAGCGGACGGCCTGACAAACTTTCACGGTGTCGGCGATGCGGGCGCGAATGCCGCCTTCACTATAGCGGTCGTCTTGAAAGCCGAGATAGCAGCGGGCTGCGGGAGAGCCGAGGCCAGCGGCGACGCGGAGGGTGAGTTGGAGATGCTCTTCGGCGCTGCCCCATTTCCGGTCGAATCGCACGGAACTCGGGCAAATCCCTCCAGTGCCGGCGTGGAGTTCCACCCCGGCATCGGCGGCCCGTTGCCGGAGTGTGGCGAGGTAGCCGGAATCGTGGGAGCGGTAAACGTCGAGATCGGAGAGGAGGAGGGCATCGACCTTGAGTTTGGCGGCGTAGTCGATGAGTTCTTCGGCTTTCCATCCCATGGCGCGGACGGAGAAGTTGTCGAACCCGAGTTTCAGTGGAGGGTTCTCTCCGGAAGCGGCTCCGGTTTGGGCGACGGTTTTGGGAGAGAGAGTCGCCGCGGCGTAGGCGGCGGCGCCGTGACTGAGGAAGCGTCGCCGGGAACGGCTGGGGCGAGTGGAGTCCATAAGACCAGGCTATCCCTTCGGGGCGGCGGTGACCACGAAAAGTTGAGTTGGGGAGGTGCGCGGCCAGGGCGTTTCGTTTGTCTGCGGGCCACCCTTGAGGGCGGCGTTTCTTTCCGCTTCTATCGAGATGAGACCCGCGGCGCTCAAAGCGCCGGAGAGAAGGCCGCGGGGGCCGTGGCGCGGTCGTTCCCATCCGGGAATGGGACGGCCGGGGTCAACCCTAAGTGATCGAGCAATTGGAGGTCTTGCCGGGCCGATGGGTTGCCGGCGGTGAGCAAGCGATCTCCGTAGAAAATGGAATTGGCTCCGGCGAAGAGACAGAAGGCCTGGGCTTCCTGGCTCAATTGGGTCCGGCCCGCAGAGAGGCGGATGCGGGAGCGGGGCATGGCGATGCGAGCGGTGGCGACAATCCGGATGAGGTCAAACACGCCGACCGGTTCGGCTTGTTCCAAGGGTGTGCCGGGCATGGGCATGAGGGTGTTGATGGGAACGCTCTCCGGGGGCGGATCGAACTCGCTGAGGACCTCGAGCAGGCGGAGGCGGTCGGTCACGGATTCGCCTAGGCCGAGAATGCCTCCGCAGCAGAGGGACATTCCCGCTTGGCGGGCGTGGCGAAGGGTCGCCAAGCGGTCGTCATAGGTGTGGGTCGTGACGATGTTAGGGTAATGCTCCGGGGAGGTGTCGAGGTTGTGGTTGTAGGCGGCTACGCCGGCCTCCCGGAGACGGCGTGCTTCTTCGGCTCCCAATTGCCCAAGAGTGACGCATACCTCCATTCCCAAACGGCTGACTTCCCGGACGATGGCCAGGACATCCTCGAAGCGCTGGGTTCCGGCGCGGACGCCTCGCCAGGCGGCTCCCATGCAAAACCGGGTCGCTCCGTTTTGCCGGGCGGCGCGGGCCTGTTCCATGATGGCGGCCGTCTCCAGCAGAGGTTCCGGCGCCACGCCGGTCTTGTAGCGGGAACTTTGGGCGCAGTAGGCGCAATCCTCACTGCAACCGCCTGTTTTGATGCTTAGCAGGGTGCAAAGCTGAACTTCCTCGGCGGGCCAATGCGTCTCATGGACGGCGCGGGCCTGTTGGAGGAGCCGGAACAAGGGCTGCTCGTATACCGATTGGATGTCGGCGAGGCGCATGGTGAGAGAGAGCTGGGGCGGGGCCCCGTCTGCCCCGCCTTTGGCCGCCCCGCGGAAACAGGGGAAAGCCCGGCGAGAACAGCCGGATCAACTCGTTTGATAGGAGGACTCCACCCGTTCCGCCACGTCGCGGTACCCGTAATCCGTTTCGTAGATCTGCTTGAGGTTGTCCAGGTATTCATCGATCCGGCCCATGCGCTGCAGGACGAGGGCCTTTTCGTAAAGCACTTCCTTTTTGGTGTTGTCGAGGACGGCGAGGTCTTTCTCGGCTTCAGTCAGTTGATTGACGGCGAGGTCGAGCATGTTTTTGCGCTCGAAGCAGCGCCCCAGCATGAGCAGGGCTTGGGTTCGGACGTGAGGATTGTTCTTGGCCCGCTGCAGCTCGGGTATGGCCTCGGTGAACTGGTCGCCGGCGAAGAGATGGCGGCCCAGTTCGTAGCGCAACTGGGGGTCGGTGGGATTGGCCTCGATCCGGCGGCGGGCTTCCGCGATTTGCTTTAGGGCGCGTTCCCGGCGCAGCTCATCGAAGCGTTTGCGCTTCTCGTCGATGTCGGGGGCGTCGGGATGGTTGGCGATCTCATCGGACATCACGCGGAACTCGACGTCGAGCTTCTTTTCGTGGAGTTCGCTGACCTTCCGCTCGAGGGCGGAATCGCGGTTGGAGATTTGGTAGGCCCAGTCGTAGTAGGAAATGGCGTTGTCCCAATCCTCAAGGTGTTCGTAGAGGGAGGCGACCCGTTTGACCACGGCGAGATTGTTGGGATCCTCCGCGTAGCGGGCTCCCCAATCCTCGAGCTGCTTGAGGGCCTGGTCGCGCGTGAGGTGCTGGCGATCGGTTTGCTCAAGGCGGATGCGCTCGGCGTCGTCGCGTTTCATCCCGCCTTCCTCGACCTTGTTCTTCTTCATGGAATCCCGGGCGCTGGCGTCGGTCACGCCTTTCACCGCTTCGAGATCCGAGGCATCGATGGCCAGGACGAGGTTGTACATTTCCACGGCCTTTCCCGGTTCTTCATGGGTGAGGTAGTGGTGGGCCAACTGTTTCAGGATGGCCTTGTCCTTGGGATTGGCTTCCCGGATGGTTTCCAGCGCGAAGGCGGCGATATGGGGAAGCTCCGCCGCCAAGGCGGCCTCGTAGAGGAGTTGATTGCCCTGTGCATTGACGGGGTCTTTGTCCAATTCCTCTTCAATGGCGGCGATGGCGGCGACGGGATCTTTCGAGACCTGCGACTTGATTCTCATCAAGGAGAGGTTGGGTGCGTTGAATCGGACGCTGAGAGTCTTCTTTTGGGTCCGGCTCCGGGCGATCTGCGCTTTGCGCAGGGCCCGCCGTCCGTCGAGGAAGTTTGGTTCATCCTTGAGGATCCCGGCCAGAAGCTGCACGACGTAGTCGTAGTTTTGCATCCGGACGGCCTTGGAGGCCCGGTCCCAGAGGTTTTTCAGGTTTGGGGGAAGCTCGTTTGCAGAAACGAGAGGGGTGGACATGGTAATTGGATTTGCCGCTGGTTGATCCTGTGTGAGTTCTGTGATCCGAGATTCGGTTCACAAGCTCGTCGAGGCCGTTACTATTGGAGAATCGGCGAGCTTTGGCAAGCGCCCTCTGGCCGGGGTTGAGGAGCTTGCGCGGGCTTATCCACCGCCGGGGCCCCGGCGGGCAGCTTTGGAAAGGGAGCGGGGTCGGAAGCCGCCGCCCGGAGACTGTGGGGATGCCTCGCCGCTTTCTCGCCGGATCTAGAGCCTCTCGGGGCCGGTAACCGCCTTCGCCCACGACGGCGCTCCGCGCCTTGAGACAGAGCGGCGATGCTTCCCGCAGTCCAAGAGCCTCCGGCGGAAACCATCCGGCAGACTGGTCTACAGTCCCATGGAAGCATTGGCCTACCAAAGCGCCGAGGGCCCTCCTCCTCCCCCCAATCCAGACCCGAATCCTTCTTGACGAAACAGGCAGTTTCCATTGGAATCACGGACATGAACGGGATTCGCTCCTTCCTCCTCCTGAGTCCCTTCCAACGCCAGCCTGCCGGTATCGATGGAGCGCCGGCCTTGAAAAAGCAACCGCCTGGCAATGGGATAAGCATTTTATCGAAGATCGTCTCCACGGCTGCGGAATTCCGGCCGGGGGTGTGCTCGGGGGCTGTGGCCGCGGGCATCCTTGCCGGGGGCGTGCCCGCCGCCGCGGACACGACTCCCCTGGCGGTGCTGGATCCAACCTTACAGGCCGTCCCTTTCGTCAGTGGGCTCTCGCAGCCCATCGGAGCGGTCTTCATCGGGCCTGATGACATGCTCGTGTTGGAAAAGGCCTCGGGACAGGTCAAGCGCGTGATTGCCGGCGTTGTCCAGGCTGCCCCCGTTCTCGACCTGGCCGTCAACTCCAATTCGGAGCGCGGCCTTCTGAGCATGGCCCTCCATCCGGATTTTCCGGAGACCCCTGAGGTTTTTATTCGCTGGACGACGAGCAGCACCGGGGCGGACAGCAACGTGGTCTCGGAGGTTCCGCTGCTGGGCAACCGCATCGACGTCTTCGACTGGGAACGGCAGCACGCTTGCATTTGACCGGAACCTGATCGCCATGCGGGCCTTGCAGACCGATAACGTCCCGGTACCCGGTCATGACGGGATTGCCAACGCGAATCCGGCGGGGAACCACAACGGCGGCGTGATCAAGATCGGTCCTGATGGGATGCTCTACACCTTCCTGGGCGACCTGGGACGGCGGGGCTGGCTTCAGAATCTTCCCAATGGCCCGTTTCTGACGGCGCCTTTCGTCGACGACACCTTCGGGGGGCCGGCTCCGGATAACGCCCATCTTTCCGGGGTCATCTTGCGGCTGAACCTGGATGGCGCGGCGCCCGCGGATAACCCGTTTTTTGCTGCCGGAGCTGCGATGGGAGGGGAGGTGGGAGCCAACGTTCAGAAGATCTTTTCTTATGGCCATAGGAATGGCTTCGGGATGGCTTTTGACCCTTATTCCGGAGAGCTTTGGGAGACGGAAAATGCCGACGATGCCTTCAGTGAATTGAATCGGGTGATTCCAGGAATGAACGGAGGGTGGATCCAATTGGCTGGACCACTCAGTCGCTTTGCCCAGTTCAAGTCGATCGAAACGACCCGCTTTGCGCGATCTCTGCAACAGGTCCGGTATCCACCGACACGGATCGTCTACACCGCCGCCCTGGCTCAGGCGCGCATGTTCATGCTGCCGGGAGCCGTGTATGTGGATCCCAAGTTCAGTTGGCTCTACGAGATCGGGCCTGCGGGAATGGCATTTGTGTCTGGAAACGCGCTGGGCGCCGATAACGCCGGCGCCTTATGGATCGGCTCCGCCCGGAGCTTCCAGCAGGTTGGCGGCAACGGTGGAAGCCTCTACCGGTTCCGGTTGACTGCCGACCGGCTGGACGTCGATCTCAGCGCTGATCCCAGACTGGCGGATCGCGTGGCGGACAACCTCTTCCGGGCGCAGAAGTTCGACGGCACGGAAAGCGAAAGCTTGCTCGCCGGCACGGGCTTTGGAGCGACGCCGGACATAGTACAGGGGCCGGACGGAAACCTCTATGTCGTTTCGGTGACGGACGGGGCCATCTATCAGATCAGCCTCGCGCCCTAGGGTTGACCGGAGAACCAAGAATCCATGCAACACTCACATCCCATTCGACGCGCCGTATTTCTGGCGCCGCTGGCCTGCGCCCTGATTCTTCCAACCCAGGCTGCTCTCCTCCTCAACGGCGGCTTCGAATCCGGTCTCGCGGATTGGACCAGCGCGGACCAGATCGGCAGTGAAGGCGGGTTTATGGTTCAAACGGGCACTTTGAGCCCGCTCAACGGTTTCGACGTTCCCGCCCCTTTCGAGGGAACCACCGCGGCCATGACCGATGCCTTCGGTCCAGGAAGTCATGTGCTCTATCAGGACTTTGTCGTGCCCGCGATGGTGGTCAGCGCCTCCCTCGAATTCTCGCTATTCATCAACAACGGCGCGGAGGATTTCTTCGACCCGGATACCCTGGACTTTGCGACTCCCGAACTCAACCAGCAGGTGCGCGTTGACCTCATGGTCGCCGCCCTCGACCCGTTCAGCCTCGATGCCGGCGACATCCTGATGATCCTTTACGAGTCCAATCCGGGCGACGACCTCGTTTCGGGATACGACAGTTTTATGACGGATGTTACGGCCCTGTTTCAGGCGCGTGCGGGCGAGACTTTGCGGCTGCGTTTTGCCGAAGTGGATAACGTAAACTTCTTGAATCTGGGCGTTGACGCCGTGAGCTTCAACGTGGTGATTCCGGAACCATCGGCCTCGCTATTGCTAACCGGGGCGCTTGGGCTCGCCGCAGGCCTGCGCCGCCGGCGGAGTGGTGGTTAGAAGGCCCGGCAAACCGGGACGGTGGCCGCCACGATTGAGTTGAACGAAGCCGCTCCACGGCAGGGGTAAAGAGCGTGGTAATGCGGGGGAGGATGGTCTCCGGAATACATCTGAATGACGATGCCGTAGAACCGAGAAAGCTCAGGCATTCCACCCATCCCTCCACATATCTGGATACCAGCGGCCCTCGTCCATCTCGATGAGGTCAAAATCCGTGAGCAGGCTCCCGTCGTCTCTCAACCCATACTGCTTTATCATCTCGGGGATAAACTCATCGGTCTCGTCGTCGCGCCAGCCCCGCTTGCTCATGAAACTGTTGTAGATGAGAACCTCCTCGTCCGTGAGGATTCGGCCGTTGGCGAAGCACCAGTCGAGCACTTCGGCGTCCGGTTTGCCGGAAAGCACCTGTGCCCGGACATCCTCGTAACGAACCCGCAAATACCGGCATGTCCGGCCATCAAAACCCTGCCCAAGCATCTCGTGGTACTCCTGCGGCAGCTTGCCCTCCGCGTGGATCCGGATCTTGGAGCACATCCTGGAAAAATAGAACAAGCCGCTGGTTTTTTCGAAACAACCTTTGATTCTCGTCATCTGATTCTGCAGCCGAAGGTAAGGCTCACCGTTTCTTTAGTCGAGGTTGTCTGGGAAAGCAGCGATAAAATCAGAACTCCTGACCTTGGGAGAGTGAGCGTGGAAGCCGAGGAAACACAATGAGCCGAAGCATCGAGGATGAGATGGCTTTAGGATACCGCCAATCCAAGCTGCGTCCTTCACGGGCGCTGACGAAGTCTTTGGAGTGCGCGGCTCTGCCGCGCTCTGGAGTTCTTACATTTCTGGCCTGCAGGGGAGGCCGAAGACGCAGTGATCCCGAAGGGATCAGAGCTTGTAGCCGGTGTCAGCGCGCAGCGACACCACCGGAGAAGGTCCATCCATCACCAGCGCCCCGGCAGGGGTGCTAGACCGCCGCCCTCTCCCTTCGTGGGTTCAGTCCTTCAATCCAGGTAGCGCTCATCGTATTCGATCCCGGATTTGTGAAGAAACTGAATCAACTCCTCCCGAAACGACTTCCTCCGGTGATGCTCATCCTGATTATGAAGAAGATGACGTGATAGAGCAGGCAAGTGGAGGTGGAGGGCATAGCCGGCCGGTTTCTGGCGCCCCTGCCGGGGTGCGGATCGAATTACGACTCACACCGGTGGTGTCGCTGCGCTTTACCACCGGCTACAAGCTGCGAAGCCTCCGGCTTCTCCGCCATTGAGCCTCAAGCCTTCGCCCGCCACGGCGCTCCGCGCCTTGAGGGAGAGCGGCGATACTCGCCGCAGTCCAAGGGCCTCCGGCTTGGCTTGGCGGCGCCTGAGCGACGGCAATTGACCTCCATGGCCACCTCGCACTTCGACAGCTCGAGGGCCGCAACGGAGGGCGGGTTTTCCAACCCGCCTCCCTTG
>JBGTBW010000144.1:0-11231 GCA_041749135.1 Verrucomicrobiales bacterium | reverse complement strand
GCGCTTTCGCCGGCCACGCCGAAGCCGCCAACGAGGGGCGCGCCGCTCTTGGCGAGCCTCGCGAGAAACTCGGCATAACCGGGTGCGGCGATGCCGCCGTGCAGGACGGCATCGTCGCTGGCGCGTTCTTCGGCAAGTCGCAGAGAGCGCTCGGCCAGCCAGACGAAGGGATTGGGCCAGTGCAGGATGCGGGCGAAGGCGGCGATCCAACGGAAGTGGGCGTCGCGATGCCGCACGTGGGCGAGTTCGTGCAGGAGGACGGCGCGGCGGTCATGGGCAGAGTAACCGGAGTGATCAGCCGGCAGGATGATGACGGGTTTGCAGATCCCGGTGACGATGGGTGACCGGAGGGCGAGATGGTGGCGGAGTTGCACCGCTTGGCGGACCCCGCACGACTCGCGCAGGACGTCGAGGTCGCGCTGCCAGGCGGCATCCTGGACCGCAAGAGCGGCGCGGCGGAGCCGGAAGACGCCGAAGGCTCCGAAGAGTTTGCGTGCGCTGAGCAGCATGGCGCCCGCCATCCAGACGAAGGCGAGGGCCAGGGGAAGGCCGATGGGAAACCGCGTCAGGGCTGCCGTGGCGGGATCGATGGAAGGGGAGGCCGAGCGGGGCTCTTCCCCGGTGGCGGGAAGACCGATGACGTTCTCGAGAGTCGCAACCGGCGAGCCTGGAACGTTCGTTGCCGGCGCCGGTTCGAGGGAGCGGAGGTGCGGAGCGGGTGAGGTGACGGGCGCCGTCCCCGCAGTGGTGGCGCGGAGTGGAACGAGGGGCGGTGCGAGCGAGAGAAGCGTGGCGGCGAGCAGCGCGAAGAAGCCGGCGCGCCAGAAACGGCGGAGGAAGGCTGCCGAGGCGCGGCGGAGGAGCAGCGCGGCGAATAGGCAGACGGGCAGGAGGAGGAAACCGCGCAGCAGCATCGCGGCGAGGGCGTCGTTGAGATCGTGGGTCATGACTTCTGGGTGGAGTGTTTGGAGTGTTTCCTGGCTTGTTCGACCAGGTCGGCAATGCGGTCGAGTTCGGCCGCGGAAAGCTTCTGGTCCTTCAGGTTGAGCATCCCGCTCACGGCTTCCTCGACCGAACCGTCATAAAAGGTGTCGAGGAGACGGCTGAGGGCGGAGTGGGCGGCGCGCTTGCGGGTGCGCACCGCAGCGTAGAGTAGACTGCGGCCGTCGGGGCGCTGCTTGAGGTGGCCCTTGCTCACGAGAATCTGCAGGAGCTTGCGGACCGAGCCGTAGGAAGGCTGGTCCGGAAGGGCCGTCCAGATGTCCCGCGCGGAGGTCTCGCCCCGGCGGTAGACGATGTCCATGATCTGGCGTTCGCGCCGGCTGAATCCGTCCTCCATGTGAGAAATATTTCTCACTCCCTGGGCGGTGGCAAGAAAAATGTGGGAAAAAATTCTCACACGAAGTGCACATCACTGGAGGCTCGGTTGAGTCACCCTTCCCCCCAGCCTTCGATTACGATTACGAGCACCGTCCGTTACCGGACTGAGCACGAGCACGATGCTTGAATTCCTTGGACCATCCCTTCCCCCTATAACTCCTCATACAACATTTCTTGACAGTTTCCATGCCCGCACCTTCTGCGGCAGCTCCTTCTCCGGCGCCAGGGCGAATCGCCGGATCTGCTGGCTCGCGTTGGCGGTGACTTCGAGTTGAGGCGCTCCGCGTTCCAGGCCTCCGGCACGCTCCCTTGGCCGCAGGCCACGCTGCCGGGGACCGTCGCCAGTCGCCCCGCCTGTCCTGCTTTCAAACCCGGCCTCATCCAAACCGGATGGGCTCACGGCGGTTTCCACGGGCCATGACGCGGCAGGCGTTTCGATAGTCGATATGTTCAGATGCGTGCTACACGTGCCCTCGATCTACCGGCCTCGCAGGCCCCGCGCCTACCCGCCCTGGAAAATCGTCCGCCACGCTGGGCCCGCATTCCTCGCACAATACGAGGATCACTTTCGGATAACCCACGGGCCCTTGCGCCCGGATGCCGTTTGCGTGGTGGAAGCCTGGGAAGCGCCCAACTCCCGCTGAACGACGGCCGGGTCCTGATCCTCGATGCCGAGCCGCTTCCGGACGACGGATTGCCAGTCGACCAGGCCCGGTTGACCGGCCAGCCCGAGCCCCTTGAGGACCGCGCTGGAGCATCATCGCGCCATGCACCGGGCGGAGCCTGTCCCGGGTCCCGACAAGCGCGCTCAAAGATGCGCGAAACGGCTCGAGATTCCCCTTGCCCGAAGCGCCGGTTCCGCCTGAAACTACCAGAAATGAGCCAGGATGACCAATCCGCACCCCTTCCTCCCCCTCAACCCCCTCCAACCCGCCCCTGACGCTCCTCGTCTTCGCTGCTTCTCACCGGTCGAGCGCTACGTGCCCGCCCGGCGTCCGCAGTGGCGCCTGCCCTTCACCCCCCGCGCGACCCGAGCATGTCTTGCTGCGAGCCGGAATAGACACTGAAAGGGAGTTCTCATGGCGATCGAGATGACGCAAGGCGCGCCGTGGACGCGCAAGCACGATGACCCCCGCACGAGCTACCTGACGTCGACGGCCCGCATCCTCTATCCAAAGACGCTCGTCGACCTGATCGAGATCTGCAGCGACGGCAGTCTCGGACCGCTCCGCGCAGCGGGCAGCCACTGGGCCCTGTCTGACGCCGCGCTCAGCGACCAGACGTTCATCGAGACGCACGACTACGGGAACATGCGCCAGGCGATGGGCCGCACGCTCAAGGAGGTCGTGCCGCACTGCCTGCATCCCGATCTTCTCGATCGCATGAGCGACCCGAGTTTCGCGCGCAACATCGGTTCCCTCATCCATGTCGAGGCGGGCAAGCGGGTGTATCAGCTGTATGCCGAGCTCGACCAGATCGACCCCCTCGACACCCAGCCACCCGACGGCGTCATGACGCTCGGTGCGTTCATGGCCGACCGCTACCGCACCGACGCCTACGCCGGTCCGTGGGGGCTCGAGACCGCGGGCAATGCGGGCGGGCAAACGTTCGTCGGCGCGTTCTCGACGGGCACCCACGGAGGCGATTTCGACTGCGGACCGCTGCCCGACTCGGTCGTCGCGATCCACCTCGTCGCCGATGGCGGAAAACACTACTGGATCGAGTCGTCCGGCGAGCGCTACTACCCGCAGCTGACCGACGACGGTCTGCTGCAGGATCTGTACGGCCGCGCGGAGTTCGGCGGGCCCGACAACTTCGAGATCATTCGCACGCCTGACGATGCGGTCTTCCGCTCCGTGCTGGTCTCGGCCGGACGCTTCGGGATCATCTACTCGGTCGTCGCGCGCGCGATTCCGCAGTACGCGCGCTGGGAGCGCCGCCGCCTGCACGTGTGGCAGGACTTCAAGCATCAGATCCTCGACCACAGCGGCCCGCTGTACACGGATGCCGCAATCCAGGCCGCCGGGCCGAGTCCGTCGACGCCCGTCACCGGGCCGCAGCGATTCCTTCAGGTCGCGGTCTGCCTCACCCCACACGTCAACTTCCAGCGCAACCTCGCGGGCGTCACGAAGCAGTGGCCGATCAAGCTGCAAGACGTCCCACCCGGGCGCGCCGAGCGCGTGGGCGACATCGAGGCAGCGTTCGATCCGCGCATCCAAGGTCCGCGCTTCTCGAACGCGGGGCGCAACTTCAGCTACCGGTACGACCCCGACGATCCTCTCAGCGGTGAGGACGACCCCGACCCGATCGCGCTCGCGTGCTCGCACGGCAGCTTTCTCGCGGGCATCATCACGACCGCGATCAAGGAGATCGAGGACTTTGTGGATTCGAATGGAGCCGCGGTCGGACCGGGCATCGCGGGTGTGGTGGCGCTCGGCGGAGCGGGCCTGCTCCTCCTCCTCCCCGCCCTCCTGGCGATCCTCCTGATCCTGCGCGAGCTGCTCGAGCACTTCAACGCCGACGACCGGTTAGGCGAGCACATGGAGAACATCAAGAACGAGCTGCTCGCTCCGAACGAGCCCGACCCCGCCCAGCGCGCCGCCGGGCTCTTCGCGTGGCAGCTCATCGTCTATCTAGGCTTCCAGGCGCAGCAGAGCGATCGCGACTACGAGGCGATCGGCTACGCCGTGACCGACCAGAAGGACTACCGCAATATCAGTTGCGAGGTGAACGTCGATTCGGTCGAGGTGTTCTTCAACTCGCTCGATCACCGGCTGATCACGTTCGTCGACGCCCTGCTCGCGTTCGAGATCAAGCAGGAGCTGCAGGGCAAAGCGTGCGTCGGCTACGCGTCGTTGCGTTTCATGGGCAGGACGAGGGCGAAGCTGGGGATGCAGCGGCATCGCATCACGTGCTCGGTCGAGGTCGCCTGCCTCAAAGACGTGAGCGGCGGTCAGGAGATGGTGAACTACGCCGCCAAGCTCGCGCTGAATCCGAACATCGGCGGCATCCTGCATTGGGGTCAGCGCAACGATGCGACGGCGGCCGACATTCAGCGGCTCTTCGGTGACTCGACGAGTCCGACGAACGGCGACCTCGGCGCGTGGCGGTCGGCTCTCGCCGCGCTGACCGACGGCGGGAGGCTCGACCGGTTCAGCAGCGAGTTCACCCGAGCTCGAGGGCTCGAGCCGTGAGCAGGGGTGCGTGATGGCCGAGACCTTCTACGGACCGTGGCGCATCGTGCTGATGAGCGCGAACTCCCACTTCGCGCAGCAGCTGGTGGTTTCCGGCTCCGACAACGCCGACGGTGAGTACGTGATCGCCTTCGGACAAGTCCTCGACATCGCGGTGCAGGGCGAACAATGGCGGCTGCAGACGCAGTTCTTTCCCTTCGGCGGACCCGCGTGGCAAGACGGCGCGATGCGTGCGGTCAGCCGCTTCGACCTCGACAAGGGTCTGCTCGTTCAGGTCGATGCGGCGTCCCGGCCGCCGGGCGGCGCGGGAGGGACGTTCACCAACGCGTCGCTGCTGTGCAGCAGTCTCGATCCGGAGACGAATCCGCTGCCGGGCGGCATCCCACCCGACTTCACCCTTCCCGGTGAGTGACGACCGACCTCTCGGGCCCGCGCGTGCTACGGAACGGGATAGAGCACGTCGATGACGGCCTGAGAGAGCATCATCGCGGTCAGGCGCCCGTCGGACCCCGTCATGAGGTTCGCCCAGGCGATCACGGCGATGTCTCCTTCCGGGTTCAACCCCCTCCTACCCACCCCTCGGACCAGGCGGGACCGGCAGCCTTTGAAAAGCGAATTCCTAGCAGTTGTCAGAGCATGAGTCGACTGGGACCGGGAAGGCAGACAGGAAACCGATTCGCCTTGATCGGGTCCGGCGCAGGAGCTAGATTTCCCGTCGTCATGAAATGCCCTGCTCTCGGCATGGCGGGATTCGCGATTTGCTTGATTTTGGGCTACCTCGTCGATCCCTTCATTCGAGCAAGGAATTGGACGGCTCCGCCGGCGGAAGCTGTGCCCGGCCAGGGCGTCGCGGCTGTCGATTTGGGCGGCGCCGCCCGCCCCTTGGTCATTCCCGACAGTGTCCTCTCAGCGCAACTCGCGCAACTCGCCCGAAAGGCCCGGACGACTGCCGATGAAGAAGCTCTCGCAGCGCTGATGGGAAGCGATTATCATGCGATTCAGTTCATCGACGAATTCGACGAAGAGCTTTTCGGACCGACCAGTCTCTTCGCCCGATACATTTATGCGCTTTCCACCCGGAATCCTGAGAAAGGTCTGGAGGTGCTGCGTCGCCGCAGTCCAGCTTGGAGACAAGCCTGGGTGGACGAGAACCTCCGGTCGCTGTCGCCCCAGGTAGCCTATCTGTGTCTCCAAGACGCTTTGAGGGCTCGTTCGGTTAACGAATCGAGTGTGCGTGACGAGTCTGTGCCCGAACTGATCGCCCGCGCACTCCTTTCCAATCCGGAACAAACTCTATTCCTTTTGGCAAACGACGCTCCGAAGTATTTCGATACGATGCGCTGGGAAGAATTGGAATTGACTGAACGCGACGTTCGTTCACTCCTCGCACGAATTCCCTCCGAATCTTCGGCGGCCACTGGATTAGTTACCCAATACGCCCGGATGCTAGCCGGGAAGAGCGGCGTGAGCGCGTCTCTAGAATGGCTCCGAACGCATTCTGAACATCCCGATCCGGAAACTCTCATCTCAGGCTTTCTGGACAAGCTCATCCCCGCGAACCCCGTTGCGGTAGCCACAGCGGTCTCTGAAGAAGCAGTTTCCCTGAACACCGGGCAGCGCCACGAACTCGTCCGCCAGCTCTCGGCATTCGATCACGGTTTCGCGCAAGCGTGGGTAGCCTCGTTTCCAGACGGGATGGAACGGGATCAGGCAGCGGCTGCTCTCTACGCCAGTCCCTGGGCATCGCCTTCGGAGCGCCAGGCGCTGATCGACCTGGCGATCACGCACTCCGACGATTCGCTTGTCAGTCAGTCCGCGGCAACAGCTCTTGCGGCAGCATCTTCCGTTGACCTTCCGACGGCCCGTGCGTTCGCGGAGCAGCTCCCGTCTGGAAGTCTCGCCCAGCGGGAAGCGGTTGCGGCGAGCGTATCCGCCGCCGCTCGATGGGATCCCTTAGAGACCTCGGGTTGGATGGCCAGGCTTCCGCCGGAAGGCGTCTCCGATTCAGCTATCACGTCTTTGCTCGACGCCATTCCGGATGATCCCGGGGGAGCCTTGCTCTGGTCGCTGGAACTCGACGACGCCCAACTGCGCCTCTCCCGGGCCGCTCAGTATGCTGCGGCAGTATACGGCAACGATCCAGACGGTTTTTCCATCTTCTTCAAGACGCTCTCTCTATCTGAGGATGAGAAGCGGGTTATTCTTGAATCGATCCACGGCAACACCGATGAATAGCACGCTTCGCACCAAGCATGTGCTAGTATTTCTCTGCTTGTTCGGATTCGCTAGCGGGGGATTGCTGCGGCTCACCGTCAGCAAATCGCCGGGGATCTCGCGCCGTGATGGCGCCGTCATCGACCGGGCGGCTCCTCCTTCGATACTTGCCGGCACGTCCATCCGTGAGCGAAGTGTCGAGGGCCTCACTGTGGAGGAGACAGCCCGATTGAGGAATTACCTGGAACGGAAACTCCTTTCACCGGAGGAACGAGCCGAGGCGGCGCAACTCCTTGCTCGCTGGGGAAGCGTAGATCCGGTAGGATTGTTTTCGTGGTGGCGAGGATACGACTATCGTTACTTGGAGGATATGAGTGGGATACTGGAAGCAGACCAGTATTTGTCCCTCTTGGACGCCCTGGTCGAGGCCGATCGGGTCTTCGCCTTCCGCGTCCTGGAAGACTGGTCCGGATATCCGGGGTTCGCCTACAACGTGGCTGTGCGATTGATCACCACCGGCCCGCGGCTCGATGCGAACCAGGCGAAGACGCTCATCGATCGCATCATGAAGGTTGCCCCTCTTATATCAAGGTCCGATTTGCTTGGGGCCTGGCTGCACGGTGCGGACCCGAAGGAAGCACGCGCTTACCTTGCTTTCTACACGAGCACCGAACAACTCATGTCTCACGAGAATCGCGTTGGAGAGGTATTGGGCCTGGACGAGGTGCTCAGCGCGATCCCGGTTGGTCAGCGCCGCGATCAGTGGCTGATCAATCTAGCCTTTGGTGCGATCCGCGACGGCGAGGTCGATATGGACGCCGTCATCGAGTCTCTTTCGGGGATTACCAGCGCGGTTTCCCGGACAAACGCCGCCGTTGGAGTTGCACGCCGCCTGGGTGAATCTGGCAACCAATCGGCTTCGGAGGCTATCGTGGAAGCGTTCAGCCTGGGAAACCAGCTTGGTTTGGGCGCCGACGCTGTGAATACTTTAAGCGAAAAAGCCGGACAGCTCTTGGCCGATCTGGATTTTGAAGGTGTCGAACTACTGCTCGCCAGCGCCCCTTCTGATTACATCGCCCAGTCGGTGAGAATGCGCGCAGCAGCGCAACTGGGCGCGACTGACTTATCTCAGGCGTTGCATTGGATAGCGGAAGCGGACTTGACCGGTTCTCAGGACCGGCTGAGTTATGCCCGCAAGGCGATCTATGCGAATGCCATGAGAACCGATCCGGTATCTGCCGTGGAGACCGTAATGGCCATTGATCCGGAGTTCGCGCCAGCCTTGGATATGGCGCTGGGTATGATTTCGGACCTACAGTCCGTGAGCAGGATATTTGAATCGCAGATACCCGTTGAACACCGCGAGACGCTGGTAGAGAAATACATCCAGCGAAAGACTTCATTCATTCCGGGTGGCCGACTCGCCGAGTTTCGCCGGGAGGTGTTGGCCCAAGACTGAATGTCTTTCGTCGACCAGAAACCATAGTCCAAAAACCAATTTCCCATGTGCCCTCAAAGCGCCAGGTTGACGTGCGAAGATCAGATTCCTATAGTCCTGGCAGGTTTACCCCGCGCTTGGAAGCTCACTTCATCCCGCGCTTGTTCAACCGAAGGAGACTTCCGATGACTTGCATACGTCGCTGCACAGCCGCCATGTTCGCAATGGCCTGCTTGCCGCTGCCGTTCGCTGCGGCACAGCTTGCAGGGTCACGGGCGGGACTCGAGCCGCACTCGGCTGGCGTGGACGATCTGCCGCTCTTGGACCGGCAAACTGCCGAGACCTACATCGCGATCGACGGGCAGGCGGAAGTTCGCGTGCGGGCGACGGAGATCCGCATTGTCTTGGCCATAACCAGCGAAGGAGACGCCGCACAAGAGTGCAGACAAGCTATCGATGCCTCGATTGAGCGCCTCAAGGCGGCTTGGCTGCAGATCGAAATTCCCGAAGAGAAGATCGTCACGGACTTCATCTCGGTTCTGCCACGGCGCCGCTGGAGCGTGGAGCAACAAGAGGGCGTCGACGTGGGTGTCGAGCGGAAGTCCGGCTACCGCATGCAGACCAACCTCCACCTGGCCGTTCCGGACGAAGTCCGGGCGATGCAAGCGCTCTCAGCGGCCTTTGAGCAAAACGTCACGGACATCATCGCCTTCGATTACTGGAACGGCGATCTGAACGAGATCAAGGCGCAGGCCCGGCAGGAAGCGCTCGAGGCCGCTCGCGAGAAGGCGGACGTGCTGTTAGCGGCGGTGTTCGACGAGCGGCCGCCGGCGATCAATGTGCAGGAGGAGACGATGGTACGCTACCCGGAGTCGCTTTACCACTCGTTCACGAACGTCGCCGCCCAGGAGGTCACGCCTCCGTTCCGCCGAGACATCCCGTTCATCCAAGAGTATCGCCCTCGAAACACGTACTACCGCGGTCTCTATCCAAATGCAGACGTTCAGCCCCGCGAGCTGCCGATGACCCCCGAGATCTCCGTCGTGTCGAGCGTGCGAATTTACTTTCAGTCGCCTGCCGCCATGCAGGAGCGGGAGCGTGAGGAAGAAGACGGGCCGACGAATGATACGAAGTGACGGTTTCACCAAAACGACTCGATCTCTTCGAGTCGCCCATACCGAATATCACATGAATGAGGCAAACAATGGGGGACAGGGTAGTTTTCTTTGGACACGTTGGACACGGGCCTCGAATGGAGGCGCGATGCCGGTCAGAGACGAGCGCGAGCGCTGGGGGATCCCACCCTGGAGGGCAATTCCCATCACGTCATGAGCCGGGCCATTTCGTGAAGAGCCTGGGGTCAGGTCTCGACAATTGACAAATCTTTTCCTTTGGGGTTGAATGGCTTGTGTGGCGCGTCCATTGCGCATCCAGAGTCCGGGAGGACGCTATCACGGCTCCCGGAAATGAGCGTCGCGATATCTTTCGCGACGAGAGTGTGACCGCGAGCATTGCCTGGAGTTGATCGAGGGAGCTGCCCGAAGGGCTGACTTTGGCGCAGTTGACCGGGGGACTGGACTATACGGCGGCGGGCACGGCGATAAGCCGACTGGGAAAGCGCCTGAAGGCAAATAAGGAGCTCTCGCGGATCGCCGCCACGTGCCGGACACAATTGTCAAATGTCGAGATGTGACCACAATTCCTTCATTCTTCAGATGCGAGGCTTGGTGGGAGTTCAACAGAAAACGCGCCTTCTCCCTCCAGCCAGCCGTTGGACCATGTGTGCCCGCTGCGACCGTCCCCTTCCGCCGGTCCGCACGTTGGTGAGGAAGAATTGCCCTCTCGAGGAAGGGCAAACGCTTTTTTAACCAAGAACATCCTCGTCGTCCTCGCTCTCGAAGGGCGAGGATATCGGGAGGAGCGGCCGCGCGGCTGCGCGAAAGCCGTCGAAAACAGCTTGACGGCCTTTCCCTGGGGCTGGCATTCTCCGCCGCCATGCCCAGGTCTGTTTCCGAAAAAGCCGCCGCCCTGGCGGGAACCGCTGCTGCCGCTCTGGCCGCGCCGTCCGCGGCGTCAGGAGCCATCGTGATGTCCACCACCGTGGGAGCCGGGCTCACGCCGCCGGCTTCCCCCGGAAGCACCCCATGGGATGTCGACGGGGATGGGACTTCGGACTTTTTGCTATTCAACTCCATCACCTTTGCTTTTCTCGACGACGCGGCAGGCGGCAGGTTGGTCGTGCCCGCCGGGGCTTATGATGACGGCATCGCCAAGCTGAGCGTTTCTCAATCCGTGGGGCCCACTCTCGGCGCCAATTACAAATTCCATGGAGGCGCCCAAATCATCAACACAATCACAGAGTTTGGCATCATAGGGACCGACGCCGCTGACGGGGGCTGGGCCGTTGGGGACGTGGGCTATTTCGGGTTCAAGTTTACGAGCGGACCGGACACCCACTACGGCTGGGGCCGCCTCGAGATTACGGGCGCTCCCGTGGGTCAAGGGTTCACGATCCTCGAAGCCTACTACAACGACACGCCGGATGCCGCGATCCATGTGGCCGCAGTGCCGGAACCTTCCCAGATGGCGCTCCTCGCCCTCGGCTCCGCCGGTCTCGGCCTCCTGCGCCGCCGCCGGACGAATCCCTGACACACGCGGAAAGGCAAACGCCTCGGCGCGCAGGAGAATCCTTATCCTCGTCCTCGAAAGACGAGGGTATCGAAGACGAGGAGGAGCGGCTGCGCGGCCGCGCGAAAGCCGTCGAAAACACCTTGACGGCCTTCCCCTGGGTCTGGCATTCTCCGCCGCCATGCCCAGGTCTGTTTCCGAAAAAGCCGCCGCCCTGGCGGGAACCGCAGCCGCTCTGGCCGCGCCGTCTGCGGCGTCAGGAGCCATCGTGGTGTCCTCCACCGTGGGAGCCGGGCTCACGCCGCCGCCTTCCGCCGGAAGCACCCTATGGGATGTCGACGGGGATGGGACGTCGGACTTTTCGCTTGACAACAACG
>JBGTBW010000143.1:0-1995 GCA_041749135.1 Verrucomicrobiales bacterium | reverse complement strand
CCCGCTGCGCCTTCTCCGCTACATGGTCCGGATCTGGGAGAACCTGATGGAAACCGGCCCCGCCCCCCAGCGCTTGCCGGTCATCCTCCCAGTAGTCCTCTCCCAGAATGCGGAGACTTGGGAGATCTCCCCACAGTTCTCCGCGTTGTGCGATGTGCCGGAATCTCTGGCCAGCGATCTTCTTCCCTTCCTTCCGGATTTCTCATTCGCCCACCTCCAGCTCGCGGCCATGGCCTTCGAGGCGATTCCGGGCACCCCTGCGGGAATCCTCGTCCTGCGTGCCATGAAGGCTCAACGCTTGGGACGGCTGCTCGACGATGCCCTGTGGGACGAAGAATTGATTCTCCGTGTTCCGCGCCGGGTTTTGCAACTCGTGCTGCGTTACATCCTCGGAACCGATCTTGACAGAGAGTCCTTCGAAGCGAGGGTGGCGAAGATCAACGATCCGGGAACCCGTAGCGCCGCGATGACTCTCGCCCAACTTTATCGCCAGGAAGGCCATCAGGAGGGCCGGCAGGAGGGCCGGCAAGAAGGCCGTCAGGAGGATATCCTCGAAGTTCTTGCGATTCGGTTTGACCATATTCCCGAGGGGATGCGGGAAGCCGTGCACGGTATCGAGGACGAGGCTACGCTCCAAAAGCTGCTCCGCACTGCCATCCAGTGCGAATCGCTGGAAGCCTTCGCCGACGCAATCTGAGCAGAGTTCCTTCCGGACCGGCGACACAAGCCCCTATTCGGGTTGAGTGCTTAGATAGGGGACACCCACAGAATGCGCGCAATGCAGCGGTGTGTTGGCGGTGACGGCTTTGAGGCGGAATGCCGGTCAGCCGGTGAGGAACACTGAGATCCCGTAACCGAATCGCGATCGCAGAACGGGAGGAGAGAGGGCCCGTCCTAGAATTTGGAAGTTTTGCCACTTCTTCTCCCACTTCCTTTCAAGCTTCGACTTCTCTTCATGAGACCTCACTCGGTATTGCCGCACCCGCTGGCTCACGCTATTGGCTCTTGAGGTTCAGGAGGACGGCCTTTTCGTCTCCGCCGGACCAAGAGCCTCGAGAGTCTGCGGGAGCTCTACCGCTTCGATGCGCAGAGCAAAGCCGAGGGTCATTGTCCGCAACAACGCCTTAGCTTCCACCAGCGCCATAGCCAGCCGGTGATGGAGGCGCTCAAAGCCTGGTTCGAAAAACAGATTGAGCACAAACGGGTCGAACCAAACTCAGGACTTGGCCAAGCCATTGGCTACATGCTCAGGCGCTGAGCCTCTTTCTGCGCAAGCCTGGGGCTCCCCTGGACAACAACATTTGTGATCGCGCGCCCAGGCTTTCCCGTTCCTCGGGACTGCATCCCTTCAACTTCTTTGTTTTGCACCGCCTAAGGACCCAATTTCCGAACAATATCGTCCGCCGTGCCGACCTTTCCATCTGGCCCCAACGATCGCAACTCTCCCTTGATAGAATAAAACTCGTACGGCCGTCCCCAGCCATCATTAAAGCGGGTTGCATGATCGGTTGCCAAGTAATACGAGTCCAACTCTTGCAGTCTCTTCGGAGTTCGTCCACGTTCCTGCAAAAACGCGTCGTACGCACCGGCGAGGGCATCCATCCCCTGCAGGGTAATCGCGCGTGACGGATCTCGTGAACCCTTGCACGCAAATGCTGTTAAGGAAACCAATAGAGCAACCGTGTTGCGTGATAAGCAGGTAATGCGGTTCATCGACAACCTCTAATGTATAGCAACCCTCTTGGATTCCACAACCCGCCAGGAGTGCACTCAAATAGTACAATTGCATAGCACGTATCCCAACACAAAATATCTGGAACAAATGATCGTCGCGACGCACAGTATCCAAACTTCGGTTCTTCGCAGAATTTCTTGGGATTTTTAAGCAGGATGGAGGCTCAGTTTACCACAGTAGAAGAGGATGCGGTAACGATAGTGGGCGAAGTTGCGAAAGCCTCTGGCTGAGGCGCGTAGTTGCTGAATGACACTATTGAA
>JBGTBW010000142.1:0-23657 GCA_041749135.1 Verrucomicrobiales bacterium | reverse complement strand
GTGACGGCCTGGTCCTGGGATGGAGACCCATGGCGCGACAGGGCGTGCGGGAGCCCGCCCCTCCAGGATAGCGTAACCAATCGCAGACCAGACGTGGAGGGCCGGCCTCCGTGACGGCCTGGTCCTGGGATGGAGACCCAGCCTCAGGTCTTGGAACAGGACCCAACAGAAAAACATCCTCCTCCCTTGGCGGTCTTTGCGCTCTTTGCGAGAGATGCATCTTCTTCATCCGCGTCCGGTTCGATTATGCACAACATCGCCGAAGGCTTTGATGGCGGAAGCAACGCGGAGTTCATCAAATTCCTTCGCTATTCCCAGCGGTCCTGCTCCGAGGTTCAGAGCCAGCTCTGCGTCGCCTTGGACCAGCGCTACCTCGACAACGGCCATTTCCAGAATCTTTACGAACTTGTCGCTCACCCACGAGCAAAGGCCGGCGGCTTTATCGCCTATCCTCCGCTCCGACCGCAAGTAACGAGGAACAAAGAACAAAGAACAAAGAACAAAGAACATCCCCCGAAGAGCCCTATAAGGTTTGAGTTGCGTCTCTACCTCAAGTCTCAAGTCTGGCTACGATCTCCCTCGGCAGTGTTGATTGCAGCTCGGGATGAGCCTCAACCAGTCTGGCAATATCCGCCAGATCCTTCTGACGCTTGCTAGGTCTTCTAGAGGGTTCGCTCCAGGCTTTGATCTTGCCTCTAAGCGTATCCTCCAGCGCTGCGACCCGCATGAGGATTCCATGCACATCTGCAGGACCGGCACGCATAGGATATTCCTTATAGAAATCTTTAGTGCTGATCCGAATGCTCAGCTTCGAGCGCCCCTTCAGATTCACAGACAATTCGAATCTCTCTGCGGTAAAGCCTGCCTCAATCAGGGCAGCTACGCTCTCATCGACTTGTTCTATAGCAATCACAAGGTCGACATCGGCAGTTGCCATGGGCTCTTCCGCCCAATGATTCACCGCGAGTCCGCCAATCATGCACCACGATATCTGCCTCTTTTCGAGTACATGGACAAGCTTAAGGACATCTCCGCCCCCACCTGCTGTCTGCCAGTCATAGAACTCCTTCTGCGTCACGGCAAGACTCTCGCCCAGCGCCGCGAGAATTCAATATCCATCTTACCCTAACGCTTATGCGCCAACCGATCCGCCGGGCGAAGGCGCCGGCAATCCGCGAGGACGCTTCCTTCGGGCTTGAGCAGGGGGCTCTCACCGGGTTGAGCGCTCTCCGCCGCGCGTGGCTTGGCGCCAAGGCGCCCTCCGCGTCTCGCGGCGAAACATCATGAAAAACTTTGGTTAGAGAGCTCGCTTGTAGGTTTCGCAGCGGTTGAACCAGCCTTTGCGCCAGCGAGATTCGTCGCGCGGAGCATTGCGAATGCGGCGATCCAGGGTGCTTTTGGCGGCTTCGCTGAACTCGACAACGGCGGCCTGGCCGGAGGGTTGGCCGCGCATGCTTTGGAGGACTTGCAGGAGGCCCCAGCCTTCGCCCCGGTAACGTTCTTTCGGATTCACGCCTTCCCCCTTGAAATTGACGTAATCGATGAGGGCATAGAGACCGTTGGGGGAGCCGCCCACGGCGTAGAAGCGCGTTTCGAGGGATTTCCTTTCGCCGCGGGGAACCGCAGCCAGGATACGCGGCAGGGCCGCTTCGAGCCGGAGCACGATGTAATCGGTTTGGGCGTCGACGGTTTGGGAGAGGAGGGTTCGAAGTTCCCGGAGCCGAGGTCCTTGGAGTTCGCGCTGGAAGGCTTGGCGGTTTGGCCAGGGACAGGGGGGATTGTCGCGGAGCCAGGAAGGCAGACGAATGCCGCTCTTTTCAAAATGCCGGAGCAGACCGGGAAAGCTCTCTTCGAAGGTTCGTGGTATCCCCTGGGGATACCAGATGAAGTGACCGATTCCAAGCGAGGGGAAGTCTTCGCCCTGATTCCAGGAAGTGAGGCCGGACACGGTTCCTCCACATTCGTTCTCCCAAATGCGCCGGCCGATTTTGCGGCGCATCTCGGGTCGCAGCGTGAGCCGGGCGGCGGCGGTTAGGCTTTGAGGGAGAGTGAAGAGCGCCGACAACGGGAGGGCGGGAAAAGCGCGGGCGATAAAGCAGCGGCGAAGCATGGGAGGTTGGGGCTTGCGCAGGGTTGGAGGAGGCGACTGGTCAGTGGTCAGGCGGCTTCGGCCAGACCGCAGCGGACGAGCAAGGCGTCGAGAGAGGGGTCGCGGCCCATGAAGTCGCGAAAGAGTTCGGCAGGATCCCGGGCATTTCCCTGGCTGAGAATCTTCTCCCTGAATTCGCGCCCCACGGCGGGGTGGAGAATGCCCTCTGCTTGGAAGCGGGTGAATGCGTCGGCGTCGAGCACTTCGGCCCACTTGTAAGAATAGTAGCCGGCGGCGTAGCCGGTGGAGGATCCGAAGAGGTGGAGGAAGCTGTGGGTGTTGGCGGGCCGTCGGGTGCGGGTCGGAATGAGGTAGTCTTTGAGGATGGCGTCCACGAAGGCTTCGATCCCGGTTTTCTCGAGTTCCGCGCTGCGCATGTGCAACTCCAAATCCATTTTGGCGAAAGACAACTGGCGCATGGTGAGGATCGCCGACTGAAAGTTCCTGGCGTCGCGCATTTTTTGGAAGAGATCTTCGGGGATGGGACTGCCGTCAAGGTGATGGCGGGCGAAGTGGTCGAGGCTCACCCGTTCCCAGCAAAAGTTTTCCATAATCTGGGAGGGAAGCTCGACGAAATCCCAGACCACGTGGATTCCGTTGAGAGCTTTGATAGGGACCTCGCCGAGGAGATGATGGAGCAGATGTCCGAACTCGTGAAAAACGGTTTCGACTTCGCGGTGGCTGAGAAGGGCGGGACGGTCTTCCAGCGGCGGCGTGAGGTTGCCGCACATGAGCCCAAGGTGCGGTTCGCGGACTCCGCCGGGCGAACTGGCTGGGGGCAAACCCGTGAGCAGGGTGTTCATCCAGGCTCCGGAGCGTTTGGACTCGCGGGGATGCCAGTCGGTGTAAAAGGAGCCGAGATGCTCCCCGCCGCCGTCTCGAACATCATAAAAACGCACTTCCGGGCTCCAGACCTCAACGGCATCGTCCGGAACGGAATCCGCTTCGAGTTCGGGGCCGCGGAAATAGGTAGGACGCTCGCGAATGCCGATGCCGAAGACGGTTTGGGCGATGTCGAACATCCCGTCGAGGACGCGGTCGAGAGGAAACCAGGGGCGCAGATCTTCGTCGCTGAAGGCGTGACGTTGTTGGCGGAGTTTTTCCGACCAATAGGCGATATCCCAGGGTTCGAGCGGCCCCGGGGCTTGTCCCGTTTGTTCGGCCCGGAAGGCTTCCAGCTCGGCGATCTCGGTTTGGAAGCGTCCGCGAATTCGCCGGTGCAGGTCTTCGACGAACTCGAGCGCTTGTCCTCCGGTCTTGGCCATTCGCGATTCCAATACGAGATCGGCAAAATGGGGTTTTCCAAGGATACCGCTCTTCTCGCGCCGGAGGACGAGGATTTCCTTTAGCAGCGCGGTGTTGTCATAAGGATCATCGCGGCCGATTCGAGAGAGGGCGGACCAGACTTGCGACCGGAGGGCTTCGTCCTCGGCAAACTGAAGCACGGGAAGGTAGGAAGGCGCGTGCAGGGTGAAGCGCCAACGGGTTTGGGATGGGTCGGCTCCGGCAGCGCGCCGGGCGGATTCGAGTGCGGCCTGGCGGGCGGCCTCGGGCAATCCGGCGAGCCGGGGTTCGTCGTCCAAGACGAGTTCCCAGGCGTTGGTGGCGTCGAGGACATTCTCGGAGTATTTCTGGGTCTTGGCGGCGAGTTCCGCCTCGATAGCGCGGACGCGGTCTTTTTGTTCCGGCGGCAGACCGGCCCCGTTTTGGCGGAATTCGCGAACGGTTTCCTCAACGAAGCGTGTGGCGACGGGATCCAAGGACTTGGCCGCCGGGGATTCCGCGAAGGCTTTCAGGACGGACCAAAGTTCGTCGTTGAGGGGGATCTGGGTTTGGAAAGCCGTGACCCGGGGAAGCACGCGGTTCATGGCTTCACGCAGGGCGGGCGAATTGCAGACGGAATCGAGGTGCTGGACCTTGTTCCAGGCGAGGGAGAGAGGCTCGGCAGCGGCTTCGAGGGCCAGGAAGGTGTTTTCGAAGGTGAGCGCGCCTGGATCTTGTCCGGTAATGCGATCGATTGCCGAGGAGGCTTCCTCGATGGCCTGATCGATCGAAGGCTCGACGGAGGCCGGGCCTAGTTCGGACCAGGGGATGTGAAAGGCCGGATCGAGAAAGCTGTGCTCCATGGGGGCAGATCTATCACCGGGGAACGGCGATGCAAGCGATCTGGTTCCCCTACCAGTTCTCGCGGGGCATGCGGGTGGGATCGTAGGTTTCGTTAGGGTGGAAGAGGAATCCTGGAGTGCGCGAGATCAATTCGTAGTTGCGGAGCATGAACTCGGGAAAAACGCGGTTGGAGGCCGGATCGTAGACGCTTTCGCCGGTGAAGTATCCGTAGATCCGGTATTCGCTATTGTGATCAAAGCCGTGGCGATTGCTTCCGGAGCCGGCCTCCGGAAGCCGGTCGGGGCTTGGGCGCTGAGTTTCGTTGAAGATGACCAGTTGGGCCTTGTTCCAGCTTTGGCGGGGTTTGCGTAGGTAACCCCAGAAGCGGGTGGCTTTGACAAAGTAGCGGCGGCCGACGTAGAAGTCGCCAGTGGGTTCCTGGGCGATGCGGGCGTCGCGATTTCGGACCAGGGGATTGCTGCTGGGGGAGATCTGCGTGGAGGAGCAAGACCCCCCAACCAGCGAGGCTGCTGCGGCGGCGAGCGCCAGAAGGCTCCGGAGGCGGGGCTGGCGTAAGGCGGCTTTGGGCATGCCGGGTATGTAGCAGTTGGGGCGAGATTGCGAAAGGATTTCGCGAGAGCAGCGAGTCCGCATTTCTCATCCTGTTTCTGCTGCGGCGCGCTGCGGCCTATGGCGCCTGCGTCGCCGCAGGGCGAAGTCATTGGTATGCAAGAAGGCGGTGAAGACGAGCAAGTCTTTCCTCGACCAAGCGTTTCCGCGCCAGGGGTCAACGCCGAGCCAAGCCGGAGGCTCTTGGACTGCGGCGAGAATCGCCGCTCTCTCTCAAGGCGCGGAGCGCCGTGGTGGGCGAAGGCGATGGGCGACCCGTGAGGCTCTGGATCCGGCGCAAAAGCGGCGACGTTATCGCCGCAGCCCCAGGGCGGCGGCGATCCCTTCCGAACCCCCAAGCTCTCCCAGGCTTTTCTCGGTTCGCCGGTTCACCTTCATTCCCCGAGATCAGGAGTTCTGAGGTTTCGGTCGCGCTTCCGTGGTAATCCCCGCGTCCCGCGGGCCAGGCCGCTGAGCTTGGTTCGAGTCGGCAGCGAGTATGCAACACGCAGAAGCCCCCTCCAACCACGCTTGGTCAGAAGGGCGGGTGGAGGGGGTTCAACGAACACTACCACTCCCATCCCATTTCTTGCTTTAGCATCCTCGGTAATTTCAGGCGTACTTTCGCAGCGTAGAGGCGAGGCAACAGATTCCGTAGCGCCAATTCATCACTGAGATCGATTGGCGAACCTGTCAATTCCTTTGGCGGCAACGGAACATCGGAATCATACAAAGGTTCTCCCGTAACATTCTCGTAGGCTCTCCAGGTCGCTACGCCGAATCCATCTGCGAAGAGAAACGGCACATCTCTCTCTTGTGAAATCTCCGCCAACGCGTCGGGATTCTCAAGAGCCCGATAAAAACGCTCTCTTCCAAGGCTGATTAGACACTCACGAAAACAATCGAAGCCGTCAGCGCCAAAACCATCCCCCAACAAATAGGCTGCCGCCAAAAGATCCCATCGATTTGCTCCATATATCAAATCACAAAACCTGGAGCGGCTGCCCACTGGTTCTTGAGTGGCGCCGACAGGAAGCAGCAGAGTGCGCACCAAGATCAGAACTCCTGATCCGGCGAGCGGATACAAGGAGATGGAGGAAAGCCCGCCCGGTCCGGAAAGCCCCTCGCCGTCCTCAGGCACGAGGACGCCCGGGCTGTCTTTTACCTTGAGGAACTGTGCCCGCAGGCGGTGAAGCTCGCCGCCGGCCTGGACAACGGTGGGTCCAAAGGATAGGTCCGGGCCGGGCTGTTCAGCGATACGTCTACGCCGAAGCCATGCAGAGGGACACGATGGCCCCCGAAGAGATGGCCGCCCTCCGCCGTGCCGCCGACGCCCGGAGCGGATCGCTGCAGCGCATGGTTACGCCTTCGATGTTCACGATTTAGGTTTGCTCCTTCCAATAATCGTTCAACGCGCGGTCGATGTCAGCGTAGTAGAATTCTGAATCGGGATCCTCCCAGAGAAATTGGAGATACTCCCTCACCACCTGACGTTGTCGAGGGCTGAGGAGTCCAAACTTCTTGCGGTTGTAATCATCGAGGTGTGTCAGCGTGAACTCCATCCCCATGTCATATTCCCCCCTCAGATCGGCGATGATGAACGCTGGCAGGTGAAATCTCATGCCAAGTGAATCGAAAAAGCTCAGGCTGCTATGGCAAGCATTCAGGTGCTTCGTTTCGATCCGCTCCCATGATTCCTTTTCATCCTTCTCTCGCTTCTGGCGTCGAACTTGCTCCGTCTCGTAATCATCGATTGCTTGGCCCTCAAAGAGGCCGACGCCAATCCCAAGCTTTACGTCCGCAAAGGCTTCACGCACCCGATCGCACAATTTGTCTGCTTCGACGGTGCGCTTCTCGCTGAACTCCGCCTGCCGGATCGTTTCGGGGTCGAAGCCGCGAGCTCGCATTTGATCGATCTCCGCTTGCGTTGTCCGTCTCATTGCATCGCAGAACGATGAGGCTTGCCACCCGCTACCGGGGGCTCCCCTCCGCTTTAGGTAGGGCTTGATCATCACTCTCCGGCTTCGACTCGGATCGGGTAGCGGGGCCGGTTCCGGTTCTGGGTTGGAGGGGCGGTGAGTGGGGTCATTTGCTTTTGTTAAAGGAGCAGGGCGCCGCTACGAGGACAATGGAAATTCTCAGATTCCCAGGGAGGACCGAGTGTCCTCCAAGCGGCCGTTGCGTGGGGTTCCAGCATCACGGGAGGTAGGGCTCCGGGCGCCCGCTCCGGGCCGCTTCAGCAGATGCAAGTAGATCATCCTGGTGGAGACCTCGGCCTGTCCCACGAGATCCTGCATGGTTCGGATGTCCGTGCCGCTCTTCAGAAGGCCGTTTCCGCCTTCCTCATACCGTCGAGCGCAGGAGAAGACTGCCAGGCGCCAAGGTGCAGCAGGAGCAGCGGGGCGGCCTTCCTCTGAGCGATTGCGGCGGCGTTTGCGGTCCATTTCTTAGGGAGGCGAACAAGGCATTGAACCCCCGTCTATCGCAGTCTTGCGGTGGGCGTCGAGGAAATATTCCCCGATCCGCGGGAGCCGCCCGAGCGCCTCGC
Source organism: Verrucomicrobiales bacterium (assembly GCA_041749135.1). Taxonomy (GTDB): domain Bacteria; phylum Verrucomicrobiota; class Verrucomicrobiia; order Verrucomicrobiales; family DEV007; genus DATKCT01. The sequence continues at coordinate 16,245 of JBGTBW010000142.1, read as the reverse complement.
GTAGCGTATCCAGGGAAAGGCTTGTGTAGCGCTGGGAGACGGCCGGGAGAATCTTGGCCATGATGGCCATGGCCACTGCTAATACCGAGAGAAGAGAGGGTTGGATCTTTTTCATCCCCCGGAGCAACTCCCCGGACATGCGCCCCGACCTTACCCAAAACTGCTAGGAATTCGCTTTTCAAAGGCTGCCGGTCCCGCATGGTCAGAGGGGCGGGTTGGAGGGGGTGGAAGTGAAACATCAAATCCGATCCGAAACGACGCCCCTCAACGTTAACGCACCTACCGAGATGCCGACCCTCTCCGAGAAGCGTGTCTTTATCACCGGCGGTTCTACCGGGATCGGGCTGGCAATCGCGACTTTGCTGGCGTCCGAGGGGGCGAGGATTTTCACCTGCGGACGCGATCAGTCGGCACTCGATGAGGCGCTGGCAAGCATCCGCGCCGCGGGAGGCACTGCGGACGGCGCGACGGCTGACTTGGCGAGGGCCGACGAGATCGAGCGGATCTTCACCCTCAGCGACGAAGCGCTCGGCGGGCTGGATATCCTGATCAAAGCAGGAGATGCTGCGCGCCGAAGACATCGCCGTGGCGACGCACTACGTGCTCACCCAGCCGGCGCGATGCGATGTGGTCTCGCTCCAGGTCCGCCCGCACCTACCACTGATCTAGCCGAATGAGCACGCCCCGATCAAAGGACTTCATCATCTTTTCTCCGCAGGATGTCGATCTGGGCCGGTCTCCCCTGCGCCGCTCGTTGCAGGCCGAGACCTATGTGCTCGGGGCCTTCAATCCGGGGTTCACGAGACTGCCGAACGGCAATCTGCTGATGATGGTGCGAGTGGCCGAGGCACTGCGCGAACCGGTCCGCGACCTCCACATCCACGCGATCCGCTGGGATCCGGTTTCGGGCTTCGGTCTCGACGCCTATCCCATCGCCCATGTGAACGCGACCGATCCGCGCAAGTTTCAAGTGCTCGGCTTTCAGGCAAAGGTGATGGCGCTCACTTCGCTCTCGTGGATCCTGCCGGTGGAGTTGAGTGCCGACGGCAGCGAGGTCGTGGCCGTCCATTACGATCACGCGATCGGGCCTGAACGCAGCTATCAGGAGTATGGGGTGGAGGACGCGCGGATCTCGCTGGTGGATGGCCTCTACTACATGACGACTTGCTCGGTGAGTGCCGAGCGGCATTCGACCACGCTCTACACCTCGCGCGACGGGTTGCGTTACGAACTGCAAGGCGTCATCCTCGATCATCAGAACAAGGACATGCTCATTTTCGAGGGGAAGGTGGACGATCGCTTTTATGCGCTGACGCGCCCGCTCGGCGATCTCTATTTTGCCTATCCACCGGAGAGCCCGTATCAAGCGGGGCCGTCGATCAATCTCTCGACTTCGCCGGATGCGTTGCACTGGAAGCCGGTGGACTCGCCTCTGATCCGGGCGCGCCGGGAATCGACCTCGGTAATGAAGATAGGCGGGGGATCTCCTCCCATCCGAACCAGGCACGGCTGGCTGCTGCTCTACCACGGTGTGGAGCCCCTCTCGCTGGTCGGGGTCTACCGTACCTTCTGGGCCTTGCTCGACGGGGACGATCCCGCCCGTATCCTGCGGTTGGAGGACGAGCAGCCGCTCCTCGAGGCTAGCCCCGATCTGACGGAGCCTTACAAGGATCAGATGTATGTGTCGGACGTGGTCTTCACCACGGGAGTGGTGGACGCTGGTGACCACTACCTGGTGGCCTCGGGCGAGGCCGACCTTCTCTGCCGCATCACAACATTGCCGCATTCGGCCTTCGACTAATCAATCCTGTGATGAAAAAACTGCCTGCCATACGCGTCGGGATCGCCGGATACGGGGGATTCGCTCGCCTGCTTCACACCGCCTGGAACGAACTGGAAGGGGTAGAGGTCGTGGCGGCCGCGACGCTGCGCGCGCCGCCGGAAGGTGTGCGGGTTTATGAACATTGGGACGGTCTCGTCCATGACGAGGCAGTCGATCTGGTGGCGATCGCGACGCCGCCGAATCTGCACGCGGCCGTCGCCGAAGCGGCCATGGAGGCGGGCAAGCATGTCCTCATCGAGAAGTCGGTGGCCACGGCCATCGCCGACGCCCATCGCCTGCTGGCGACCCGGGATCGGACCGGGCGGGTGGCGACGGTCGATTTTATGATGCGCTTCACCCCGATCGCGGAGGCGCTGGCGCGATGGAAGGATGAGAAACCCTTTGGCCGATTGCGCCGGGTCGTGATCGAGAATCACGCTCTCGACGAGTCGCTCCCCGCCGAGCATTGGTTTTGGGATCCCGCGCAGAGCGGCGGAATTCTCGTCGAGCACGCGGTGCATTTTTTCGATCTCATCGCCTCCCTCACCGACGCCCAACCCGCGCGGGTGGACGGTTGGTCGCACAGCCGGTCGAGCGGTCTGAAAGACCGGATGATGGCGACGGTATGCTACGACGACGGGCTCGCGGCCACGCAATACCACACCTTCAGCCGCCCGGGTTTTTTCGAACGCACCACGATACGACTGTGGTTCGATCTCGCGGAGGTCGAGATGCTGGGCTGGTTCCCGCTGCAGGGGAAGATCTATGCGCTCACCAACGCCGCGACCGAGAGCGCCTTGGCGATGCTGCCCCATTTTACGGAAACGGAGCGCCGTCCGGTGGGCGGAAAAGGCGAGGCACTGCCCACCCAGGTCAAGATCAGCGGAGAGCCCTTCGCCATCTCGGACGAAGTGGAAGGATCGTTCGACGTGCGGACCCCGAAGATGGAGGTGTATGCCGACGCCGTCCGCGGCCTGCTCGACGATATGCGACGAGCGATCGCCGAACCGGAGCACGGTCTGCGCGTCCCCCTGGAAGCGGGAGTGGAAGCCCTGCGCCTGGCTCTTGAGGCAAGTCGCGAGGCCCCCATCGTGTCGTGAGTCCGTCAGACCGTCCGCATTTTAGCCTCAGCGTCGATCGCGGAGCGTATCGCCATCCAGCCACCGACGATAAAAACGCCGCCCGAGAGGAGAAAGAGTAGATCGAAGATGGATTGGCCGTGGGCCTCCACGACGTGGTGCAGGTGAAAGACGTGGTGGTTGAGGATCCCCTCGATCAGATTGAAGAGGCCCCACCCAAGGAACATCGCCCCGATCAAAAGTCGGCCGGACCAGACGAGGTTGGAAATGGCGCGAGCGCGGAACAACAGCGTCAGACCGATCACGGTCATGATCCAGGTGAAGGTGTGAAAGAGACCATCCCAGAACATGTTGATCTCGAGATTGCGGATGGAGTCTTTCGGAAGCCGTGCGGTCAGCATGGCATGAACCTGGAAGATCTGGTGAAAGAGGATGCCGTCCACAAAGCCGCCGAGGCCGACACCCAGGAAGATGCCGGCACGGGTGAGAGGTTTAGTGATCATCGGGGTGTTCATGAGTTAGTCGGGTAAGTGGCGGTTGAACGAGTAGAGAACGATAGCCAGCGCCAGAAACGGAGCGACAACCTGCAGGAACGTGATGGAGAACGAGCCATCGAAAATGCCGGCTCGCAATGCGGAGCCCGCCGCGCTGTCGCAGACGGTGCATGCGTGAGAAGTCCCGGCGAACAGAGTGAGGCCCGTCGGGATGACCAACATCCCGACGGCGAAGCCTCTGTCACCAGCGAAGCGGAGGTCTGAAAAGTGGCTCAACAGATGAGGGGGTGGAAGTGGTGCGGCCGCAAGCGCCGCCAGGCCATCCGCGCTTAGCCTTTGTCCTCCATCTCGTCCGTGGTTGCCTGGAGATGGATCTGAATGAGCGGCAGTGCCGTCGTAGCAACGAGCTTCAGTGTCTCGTCTTCGGCCGACGACTGGACTTTGGTCATGGTTCTCTGGAGATCCCGGTGGCCCTCACGCCGATGGTCCGCAGGTGTTTTTGGGGGAAAACTAGCCGGGGGGACGGACACCCGGCTCGCGGGACCAGATGCGTCCCTCTTTCGCCGTCTTGAAAAAGGCGTCCGCCCCGTCGCCGATGTCGATCACGCCGCCGTCGGGCGTCACATCCGCGGCATCGAGGAGCGGCTGGGCCCCGGCGTTGTGGCCGAGGACTTTGCAGTGGCCGAAGGCATCGCGGACCCATTCGACCGCGTTCGCATTTGCCGCGAGTTGCTCGCCGCTTTCCTTCGACGCGAGCACGACGACGGTGTCGAAGAGCACCGAGGGCGCTCCCGAGAGCGACATCTGTGCCTCGACCAGATTTCCGCCATTGTCTTTCGCCCCGCCCACTTTAGGCGCGATGACGACGACGGCGGCCTTCTCGTCTTTTGCTTTCGCATTCACTTGGGCGAGGCTGCCCGCATCGAATCCGTCGGCCACCAGTACTCCGACTTTTCGGCCCGCCATGGTCTTCGGCATTTTGCCGAGAATGCTCAACGCGGGAGAGGGGGGCAGATCTCGCGGAGCCACCGCCGGCGTCACCTCCTCAGCGGCCTCGGTCATCCCGAGCGCTGCGGCGACCCCGGCATGCAGGGCCGGATCGACGACTGCGAGATGCCCGATCATGCGGGTGCGAATGGCCTTGGTTTCCACTTTGGCCAGCTCAAAGGCGAAGGCGCTGATGATGTGCCGCTGTTCCACCTCGGTCTGCGAGCGGAAGAAGAGGCGCGCCTGCGAATAGTGATCGGCGAATGTTTGCGCGCGGCGGCGCTCTTCCGCACCGCTTATCTCCTCGGGAACCGAACGGAAGCCAGTGGCGGGATTCTCCCTGGGGCCGGTGCCGCCGTCGAGCGAGTTCGGCTCGTAGGCAACGCGGCCTTTCGGGATCGCCATTTGATGCATGCCGTCGCGCTGAAAATTCTGGACGCCCATGGGGCAACCCTTCGGGGCGTTGATGGGCAACTGGTGAAAATTCGGCCCGCCCAATCGCGAGAGCTGAGTGTCCTGGTAGGAGAAGAGCCGACCCTGGAGCAGGGGATCGTTCGTAAACTCGATGCCCGGCACGAGGTTCGTCGGCAGAAAGGCGATCTGTTCCGTCTCGGCGAAGAAGTTATCTGGATTTCGGTTCAGCACCATCTTCCCGACGATTCGCAAGGGCACGATTTCCTCGGGGACGATCTTGGTCGGGTCGAGTAGATCGAAGTCGAGCTTTGCCGCCGCTTCGTCGTCGAGGACCTGGAGGCCGAGTTCATACTCCGGAAAATCCCCTCGCTCGATGGCCTCCCAGAGATCCCGCCGATGGAAGTCGGGATCCTTTCCGTTGATTTTCGTCGCCTCGTCCCATACGACCGATTGCATCCCGAGAAGCGGTCGCCAGTGGAACTTCACGAAGCGATTTTCATTCTTTGCGTTCACGAGACGGAACGTGTGCACCCCGAAGCCCTCCATCATGCGATACGAACGCGGGATGGCACGGTCGCTCATCACCCATTGGAGCATGTGATTGATCTCGGGCATGAGCGAGGCGAAGTCCCAAAAGGTGTCGTGGGCCGAGGCCGCCTGTGGCATCCCGCGGTCCGGCTCGGGCTTCACCGCGTGAACGAGGTCGGGGAACTTCATCGCGTCCTGAATGAAGAAGACGGGAATGTTGTTGCCGACGAGATCGTAATTGCCCTCCGTCGTGTAGAACTTCGTCGCGAAGCCCCGCACATCGCGGGGCAGATCGGCCGAACCTCGCTCGCCGACCACCGTCGAGAAGCGCACGAAGACTTCCGTCTTTTGGCCAGGGTCCTGCAGGAAGGCGGCCTTGGTGATATCCGATTGGGATTCGTAGCACTGGAAGTATCCGTGGGCACCCGAGCCGCGGGCATGCACGATGCGCTCGGGGATGCGTTCGTGATCGAAGTGCTGGATTTTCTCGCGAAAGATGAAGTCCTCCAGCAGCACCGGACCGCGCACGCCGGCCTTGAGCTGGTTCTGGTTGTCCGAGATCGGCAGACCGTGATTGGTCGTCAGCGTTTTCGCCGGCTCAGTGGTGGTTTGGTGGGTCTCGGCCGGCTTGGCCTCGACCGTTTTGGGCTTTGCTTGGTCTTGGGCCGATGTGAGACGCGGCGCGGCGAGAACGAGTGCGACGAAGCAGAGTTCCAATGTGCGGAGGCTGATGGATACTGGTTTCATGAGGCGGATAGGGATGGTTGGGGTCGCATTTGTCGGGTTTAATTCCGGACGGGATTTCCCGCAAAAGCCGCGCCAAACGGGCGGGGCGCATGCAAGGCCCGTTGTTGAAGGATTTAGATGGGAATTCTGGCTGTGATTTCCTCAGCGGGCGAAGTCCTCGCCGTGCAAAATTCCACAGAAGCTTTGCAAAGAGCATGAGGCGCCGGACCCTCGACGCGGATTGAGCCCAGAGAGAGGAAGGTCGTATATGTAATCAAGTTATCCAAACTTGAATCATGCCGCCCCGTCAGAAGCTCCCAACCGAGACTGCGCCTGACTGACGGGCACAAGCACCTTCAGGGCGGGTGAAGCATCAAATCCTCTTGCAGGCGGGAAAACAAACCGATCGAGCGCTCTGGCACATCCCATGCAAATTGGAAATCGCGCCATCTGAAAAGCAGGATGAAGTCGCAACATCGCAACCTATCGTGGGACATCGTCGTCGTCGGGGGTGGGATCGCCGGACTCTCCGCCGCGATCTACCTCGCGCGGGGAAGGCGGAAGGTGCTCGTCATCGACGCGGGCAAGTCGCTCGCTCTCGCCGCGCTCTCCGTGGAGAATTATCTCGGCCTTCCCGAGGGAATCGACGGCGAGGAGCTGCTCGGCTTGGGTCGAAAGCAGGCCCGGCGTTTCGGCGCCGAATTTGCGGCTGACACCGTTGTTGAGCTGAGTCGTGAAGAAGACGGAGTGTTCAAGCTTCGGGGCGGACGAAAATCCTATGCCGCGCGACGTGTCCTGCTTGCCACGGGTCTCTTTCACCTTCCGCCCGACATCCCGGGGGTGGCCGAGTGCATTGGGCATTCGATCTTCTTCTGCAAGGACTGCGACGGACTGCGCTGCGAGGGGAAACGCATCGGCATTTATGGGTGGAACGACGAGGCCGTGGAATATGCGCTTGGGATGTTGTCTTACTCTTTCCGCGTCTCCGTCTTCTCCAACGGAAAGGAACGGGCCTGGAGCGCACGGCATGAACAGTGGCTGAGAGACTACGGAATCTCCGTGTTCAACGGAAAAGTGAAGGGGGTGGACCACGTCGACGGGCAGGTGACCGGTCTGAAGCTCGAAGGCGGCAAGAAAGTGGAGTTGGACGCGTTATTTGCCACGCGCGGGGACGTGTACCACAGCAAGCTGGCGAGACAGGCCGGGGCGGCCTCCAGTGACTCAGGGGAAGTTACCGTGGACGGGAACCGGGAGACGAGCGTGCCCGGATTGTACGCCGCGGGTTGTGTGACCCCTTCGAATTGCCAGATGATCATCGCCGCGGGCGAGGGCGCCGCCGCCGCGCAGGCGATCAACCGAAGCCTCTTCGAGGAGAGCCTTGAGACGGGGTCCCTGAAGCGCGATCGTTCGGAGGAGCGATCGCCCCTTGCCGCTTCAGGTTGAAACTCTGATTCGGCAGGAAAGGGTCTCGTCTTCGACCTCCTTCTCAGCACGGATGAGTGGCGTGACCTCCAAGATCGGCTGGTACCAGCACGGTGGTCACGGCAGCATGGTGGGAAGCCCTGCTGACTTCCCTTCCCCATCGGCAAAATGCAGAATGCAACATGGCTCCTGCTATTTGCAATGAGGTATCCCTTCTATAAAAGCCTTACCTTGCCGTGACCCCTTGTAGGGCTTTGTCCGCAGGCCCTCGTTTCAAAGTGGCACACTGGATGCGAAAAGGCGGTGTCGACAAGATAGTCAACACAAAAACCCCAACCCAAACCAAAGCCATGTCAAAACTGAAATCCGTCGAAGACGTGCTCGTGCAGGAAATCAAAGACCTCTACAGCGCCGAGAACCAACTCGTGAAGGCTCTGCCCAAGATGGCGAAAGCCGCCCATGCCCCAGCCCTGCGGGCCGGGTTTGAAAAACACCTCAAGGAAACGACGATCCACATCGATCGCCTCGAAAAAGTCGCCCAGATCTTCGGGGTCTCGCCGAAGGGCAAGTCGTGCAAGGCGATGAAGGGTCTCGTCGAAGAGGGCGCCGAAGTGATGCAGGAGGACGGCGAACCCTCCTTGAAGGATCTCGCCCTGATCGTCGCGGCGCAGAAGGTCGAGCATTACGAGATCGCCGGCTATGGCTCTGCCCGCACCCTCGCCGAGGCGCTCGGCCAGCGCGACGCGGTGAAGCTGCTCCAGGCCACCCTTGACGAGGAAGATGCGACCGACGAGGCCCTTACCCAGATCTCGCTGAAAATCATCCCGCAGACCGCGGGCGCGGGAGCCTGAGGCGCCTCCCCGATCCATCCGGTCCCGGGAAGCTCCTTCACGGGGGCCGGGTGGATTGCACCCAGAGAAAGGAACTCAAGAAAGCTGTGGGAAAAACGGTGGCAAACTGGAAAACCGAAAGTCAACAAGGCGCCACGTTCAGCGAAAGAGCGGTCGAAGTAATTCGCTGCCACTTTCCCGGTACGCCGCCGACAGCCGCGCGGAAGCAAATGTCTGAAGGATGATCGATATCGAAGAAGAGGCAGAAGTACGAGAATTGGTGACCGGCGGACAGGATCCATCTGAGTGAGTGACCCCATGAAAACCGAATCTCCGCAAGACCTATTCTTCGACCAAGTCCAGGATCTTTACAGCGTGGAGACCCAGTTGGTTGCGGCATTGCCCCATCTCCTTCCCCTGACGAGTCTCCCCGAGTTGAGGGATCTCCTAGTACGCCATGCCGGTCAAACTGAGAGGCAGCGGCAAATGGTGATCAAAATTTTCCAAGACAATGGAGTAGAGATCGGAAACGACTCATGCAAAGCAATGAAGGGGCTCATCGACGGGGGATATGCCCATTTGGAAGAAGTCACAGAACCGAAGACGCGAGACCTGATGATGATCGCCCATTGCCTGCGGATCGAGTACTACGAGATCGCCGCCTACAGCATCACCGCACGCCTCGCCGCAAGCCTGAATATGACAGGGGAAGCCGGGATCCTTCACGAGATTCTGTCGGAGGAAGAAAAGGCGGCCGAACATCTGCTCGCGTTGGAGCCATTGATTTTCGACCTGGCAACGGCGTCGTAGTCTGATAGATCGCGTAATTTGTTCCAGTCCAAAAAGGGCGCCCAAAGGAGACCGGGAATGACGCTTTCACTAAAGTCATCGCACGTTCGCCGGTATGCGGAGGTCGGAAGACCGCTGTGGAAAACAGTCGGCCTCCGGGGAGATCGCGTTGCTCGATCTCGGCATGGTAGGGCACACCGCGCCTGGCATGCAGGAGTCATTGATCCGCCTGCTCCTGGCGTGGCGGAAGGACGCAGCGAAGAGGCAGGCGCCATCGAGATTCAAATCAGCGATACCAACGATCAGTTCGACGAAGTGAAGATCGAAGCTCCCGTTTCATCCGTGTAATCAGATGCCAGCAAAGTTCTGTAAGGGGCACGTCTCCTGCGACGAAAGGAATCTCCTGATGCAGAAATTGCTTCCATTGGCCGATACTTCCGCACCGTCATTGGTTTTCACCTCGGACGAGATGCCGGGATATTCTCGTCAGCGACGTGGGCGGGGTTTTTCCTACCGCCTCCCCGGTGGAGGGCTCCTCAAAGACACGCGCGAGCGTCGCCGCATCGCCTCGTTGGCGATTCCTCCCGCCTACGAGGAAGTGTGGATCTGCCGCAAGGCGAATGGTCACCTCCAGGCTACGGGAATCGATGCACGTGGACGCAAGCAATACCGCTATCATCCGGCGTGGTTCGAGATCGCCGCTGACCGCAAGTTTACTTTGCTCGCCGAATTTGTCGAATGTCTGCCGCAGATTCGGTCCGCCTACCGGAAGGCGCTCGCACATCCCGATATCAGCCGGGAACGAGTTATCGCCGGCGTCGTTCTCCTCCTGGACCGTACTGGCTATCGCATCGGGAATTCGCGCTATGAGAAGGAAAACCGAAGCTTTGGGCTCTCCTCGCTGCACACCCGTCATGTCCGGCTCGATCAGGACGGATTCAGTCTTCGCTTTCGTGGCAAATCGGGCATGGATCACGAGGCCGAGGTCGGCGACGCGGCGGTGAGGAAGCTGCTTCTCGATCTGCAGGACCTCCCCGGACAGCATCTCTTCCGATACGAGGGCGGCGACGGGGAATGGCGCGACATCGACTCGTCGGATGTGAATGAGTGGATACGCGAGGTGAGCGGCGGAGATTATTCTGCGAAGTTCTTCCGGACCTGGAAGGCGACCGTGCTCTGCGCTATCGAACTGAAAAAGCACGAGCCGCAACAAAGCAAGGCAGAGGCGCAAAAAGCCATTCGCGCTGCGATCAAGGCAACGGCGAAGCAACTCAGGCACACTGCCGCCACCTGCCAAAAGTATTACATTCACCCGGCGCTTCTTCGGGCCTACCGGAAGGGGAGCCTCCACGAGATCATGAACCGCCGCGCTCCGCGGCTGCGCAGATCCGACGGTACGGCCCGACTCCCAGCCAACGAGCGTCGTGTCTACAAAATCATTACGGGACCTGCCCCGCGGAAATGAATCACTGGCGAAGCGGTCGTTCACTTCGGCCAGAGGAGGAGGATGGCGGCGTCCACCGGCTACGGGGCCTGCGAAGAGCAGCGCGATCCGCCCGAGCAAGGCGCGAGTTCCGAGGACCGCGACAATGCCCGCTTTAGAAAAGAGATTGGAGATCGAGGCGACGAGGATGACCCGCCAACCCGTTCCGGGTTCGAGCGAGCCGCTGCGGACAAGCTGAGCGGTGGATCAGCCAGATCTCGAAAGGATTGAGAACGCCGTAGGGACCGTAGTCCGGATCCGGTAAAACAGGCAGGATCACAAGGGTCACGAGGACTCATTGCATGATCGCTTTGACGTCGGACTCCTCGAACTACTGCTAGGAATTCGCTTTTCAAAGGCTGCCGGACCCGCCTGGTCAGAGGGGCGGGTTGGAGGGGGTTGATTATCCATGAGGGGCAGTTAAAGGACTCACGGCAGGTCCGACCAACACTTCCCCACATCCATCAAAACGAGAACCATGACACGGGCAATCCCAAGTTTTTTCTCCGGAATTCCACCTTACACAGCCTCCTAAATGGGGACAATACGCAGAAAGTGTGTGAACCTTACTATGCTCGTCTTTATACACAGCAATTTTCTTTAGACCTGCGCGTAAAATGATCCCCTCTTCCGGAAGAAGTTCCTCAATTTTATTCTCTTTTCCAGGGGTGAACCAATCCCCATATTGCGCTGCCGTATTGAGATTTTCCTGGATATAGGTAGAAGCTGCCGAAAGCGTTTTTCTCGATGGTGCGTACAAACTTTCCCAGAGGTTTTCTTTGCCTGAGATCAAGTCAGGAATCAATAAACCAGCAATCGTCCCATGCGTGATCCCATTTCCAGCATCTCCAGTTGCTATATAGGTATATTTATCTCGGGGATTGCGCCCGATGAAGCCAAGGGAATCGATAGGTTCAAAGATCTGTCCTGACCAGCGGTATTCGACATTCCCCATAGTGGAAAATCGCTTTTTAGCCCACGTCTCAAGGTGATTGTAATTAGCTTCAACAGCTGCATCTTGACCTGTTTTGTGATCTTCTCCCCCCACAATTAACCAGTTTCCATGCGTACGAACATAATGATAAGGATCTTCTGTATCCCAATATAAACCCTTTGGGATCGATCCTTTGGCCGCGATCGCATATGTACGATACGCAGCTTGTTTCGTGTGGATCATAAAACGATTGTTGATCGGCGTGCAAGTGGCGACAACGAGCGCTTGAGAAGAGACTTCCGCCCCTGATTTTGTTGTTATTTTACAAGGGGCGCCGTCTTCAAAGTCGGTGACATGAGTATCGCAAAAGATCTGCCCCCCATGCTTTTGAATTGCCTGTAAAAGGCCCTGTACATACTTTAACACATGAAATTGCGCTTGTCTGGGAAAGTGCAAACATGGACCCATAAAATCCAAAGGACCCTTCTCCTTTTTGTTGCATACTTTTCCCGTTTTCCTGATCGAAAAAAAAATTCTTTTCCTAACTCATCCCTTGAGTCTTTACTAGCAGCAAACAAATACCCATCGACTCGCTCAAAGTCACAGTCTATTCCCTCTTCGTTGACAATTTTTTCAATGTAATCTACTGCGGCAGAATGGCTTTCTGCTATATTCTTAAGCTTTTTCTCGCCAAAGTACTCTTCAAGAGTATAATAACGCTCTTCGAGGACCCAGGATAAATGGGCTGTTGTGCGAGAGGTTTGCCCCCCAGCCACTTTTCCTTTATCGAGAACAGCAACAGATTTTCCTTGTTTTGCGAGTGTATAGGCGCATGTCAGTCCTGCAATGCCGGCTCCAACGATGCAAACATCCGTCGTGGTTTTTCCTTTAAAAGATGGAAAGGATGGAAGTTGAACTTCCATCCAAAGAGATTTACTCTGGTTCATGCCCGTTTAGCTGGCGCTCTTTTTGGTGATTGAGCCGCTGTCGCCATTTTAGGCGCCGCTTTAATGATTTGTTATTCCGCGCTTAATAAGTCGCGTAATTCTTCCACTAGTAAATCTTTAATCCCTTTTTCCATTAGATTCTCCTTTGTTCACATCAACCAGTAGCTTAAAAAACTTTTTTGTAAAGAAGAAATTATTTGATGGTATTAAAAATTTACGATATGATGAATAATTAAGAAAAGGATTTCAATGTCATTTATCAAATCAATTCTATTAGGCGGTCCAGGATCTTATTTATTTTGTGGAATAAACGTAAAATTTAAAGATAAGGAAATAATCCTGGGTGAGCCCGTTGAAAATCTTTCGACCATTTCTCTCATAGCAAAAAAATGTTTTGAACTCATGGATGGCGTTGTAGAGAAGTCTGTTTTCCAACTTCTCACATTGAGTAATCTCCACGTGTTTGTTCATGAATTAGGCCATTCGATTGCTAATAAACTATTTACAGGAGAAAGTATCAAAAGAAGATTCCAGCCAAAGAGTTCAGGCGCTTTCTTCTCGCCGAGGAGTTTCTCCCGCACGACGGTTTGCAAGAAGCGGCAGCGAAAGAGTTCCGAGAGTGGGACGAGAGTTCAAGGCCTTTGTCAATAGTCGAGATAGGACCCCGGGCGCCAAGGTCTTCTGTCCTGCGATCCCCACCCACGGCAGCCCACGCTCGCGCCCGCCCGTAAACTTTTCTGTCGGAATGGCCGTCGCCGTGGCAACTATAGGAAAAGCGAAGTATGATCTCTTCGGAACGGTCCCACGAACTGCTGCGCGCCTACGCGGCTACCCGTTGCGGGGCCGCGTTCCGTGAACTGGTGGCGGGTTGGACTGGCATGGTTTACGCCACCGCCCTGCGCGTCGCCCGCGGTCAGGAAACGCTGGCGGAGGACATCACGCAGACCGTTTTTTCACGTCTCGCCGCTGCGCCCGAAAAGGTGAGAGACGCCCGCGCGCTCGGTGCATGGCTGCACGCCGCGGCCACTGGCTCTGCCCTGGCTGCCCTGCGCCTTGAGGCCCGCCGGCGGCGCCGGGAGGAGACTTCGCAACATCTCATTATGCACACGCCAGAACCTGCGCCGGACGCCGGGGACGGCGAGCACGAACTCACGCGAGAAATCGATGGCGCCCTCAGAAAGCTCCCACCGCAGGACAGCCAGCTTCTCCTCATGCGCTTCTGGCAGCAGCAGGACTGGCGCAGCATCGGACGGAATTTCGGATTGAGCGATGACGCCGCGCAAAAGCGCATGAACCGCGCGCTGGAGCGCCTGCGCCGCATCCTCGCCCGGCGCGGCATCACCAGCACCGCCGGACTCCTCTCAGCCGTGCTGGCAGGCGCCGTCCCTCGCGATCTGCCCGCCGCCACCGTCCTGAAAATCATCGCCGCCACTCAGATCTCCACCGCCCCTGGCGCCGCCTCCACCGTCCTAACCACATTCGTCATGACCACAAAAACGAAAATCGCCATCGCTGCCGTCCTCGTCATCGCCGCCACCACACCTTTTGTTTACCAGCATCAGCGGCTTGCCGCCATGCAGGGGGAAATCCAGTCCCTGCAGCAAAGGACGCTCGTGCCCGCCTCGACAAAGACTTCCCTCCCTGCTTTTGTGGAGGAAAGGGGCTCCGCTCATGCCGTTCCTGCCATACTCCAGGACTTGCCCGGTCCCCCTCCGCCGGAACGCTCCAGCATCTCCGCCCAGCCCGTGGACTATGACGCCATGATCCGCGGGCAAGTGGACGAAAAGCTCGCCGCGCTGCGCACGCGCCTCACGCTCACGCCGGACCAGGAGACGAAAATCGCTAAAGCGCTCGAATACGGGCAGCCCAAGACGAAGATTCTCCAAAACGATACAAAGGTTATCAGGGCCACTGTGGACGATAAGAAGAGAATGGAGGACGCCATCAGCGCCTCCCTCACCGCCGGCCAGCAAAGGGAATACGAGTCCTTTCTTGCGGAAGAGAAGGCCAATGCTGAGGAAGCGGTCGCGTACAGGGAGTTGTCGAGCCTCCAATCCATGACAACCCTCTCCCCGGAGCAAAAGGATCAGGCCTTTGCCGCCTTCGCGGAAATCGCTTCAAGGGAGTCCATGGAGGACCTCCCGGAACCCGGTGGGGCTTCGGGTGTCATGGAGGACGCCCTGGACACCCGCTGGGCTGACCGCCTGGAAGCTCTCGGCGCCATTCTGACATCCGAGCAAATGGCCATCTACCAGCAGTTCGGGAACCCCTTCGTGGCACGCGGTCCCGGTGGCTGATCCGAACCGCATGAGGGTGCAGGCTGAGGATGAGCAGGAAAAAAGGCCTCCTCAGCAGCATCTGTGGGTGACGGGCGGCCTTAAAGCCTGGCCTTTCCGGCTGCCCAGTGGCTCGGGTTGGTGGGGATTCAGGGGGAGAATGGGCTACGGGCGGGGCAGGGCGGCTCATTTCACGCTGTTGCAGTCAAAAACAGGAAGCCGGGCAAAGATTCTTTCGAGCGGTCTGGCCCTACAAGCAACCCCCCCCCCTTTCAGCGATGCGATTCACCGAGGCTGCGATCGCCGCGGCGGGGCACAGGATAAGCGATTTGTAACGGCTCAGGATGCGAGCGCCACATGGACCGGTGAGACTGGAACGTCCGCGGGCGCTGGTCCCATACATCGTCAGGGCCGCGCCCAGACCCGCGCCAGCTCGCGATCCGCTCCGCCGTCCAATAGCACCGAAACTAGCTCTGGATGTCCCATCCGAACGGCGGCGTTGCACAGCAGGCGAGTATAGGGCGCGACGGGGGCGCCTTGAACGATGAGCGAGCGAGCGAGTTCCTCATGTCCGCCGGTCACTGCATAGTGGAGCGGGGTAACCCGCCATACCGAGTCATCTTCCTGTTCCTGCACCAGCCCGCTCGGATCCGCATCCAGCAGTTCTTGCACCCGTTTGGCATCGCCGAGGAAACAGGCGGAGCAGATGTCGATCACAGTCCCCGCTCGAAGTAGTAGTTCGACGAGCCGCGTGCGGCGATAGTGCCGGGCAATGCAATACGGCTTCAAAAGCACCACGATCTCGGAGCGGATACGACCAGGCACGTTGGGGTCTGCTCCCGCTTTGAGCAGATATTCCACTAGAACTGGGTGATTGCCGCGCGTGGCTTCCCACAGAAAGGTGCGGTTGTGGCCACCACTTTTAGCTAGCAACAGCGCCGGATCATCCCGCAGATTACGTTGGACGACCCGAAGGTCACCGCGCCGAGCGTCTTTAAGTATCTTGTCGATGCCAACCCGGCCGCTGTGCGGCCGCGGTTTGATTTCATCTCCCCAATCGATCATGGACTTTTGCTGATTCTGTTCAGCAGATAACCTAGCACTTCGAGACAGTGGTCGAAGATGAACCGGACTCGGCCTCCGGGCCAAACGTCCCGGCTCACCGGCGCCGGGCCAATTACGTCCGATTGTCAACCAAGACGCGATCCCGGCGTTCAGTGCAGTCGGCTGGTTCGGCCTTACCGCTTACGCAGTTCCAGCCCCTCTGGCTCAACCACAATGAGAGCGACGAAGTAGGGGCGCCACTGCCACAGCGCCGCGCTCATTGGCACTTCCTTCCATCCTCGTTCTGCGGCTGCAGCCCGAACCGCTGGTGGGACACCGATCATCTCCCCCGACTCGAATCCCTTGAATACGCAGCGCTGCTTCGCTGGGAGGTCGAGGCCGGCCCGTTGAAGGTTCTCGTTGTCAACGTAAGCGCCCCGGATCACGATCGAAATCGGCTCGTCGAGTTT